>NZ_JBEZGC010000024.1:0-97840 GCF_040649795.1 Nonomuraea sp. NPDC048881 | reverse complement strand
GCCGACCGTGCGCCGACCGTGCGCCGACCGTGCGCCGACCGTGCGCCGACCGTGCGCCGACCGTGCGCCGACCGTGCGCCGACCGTGCGCCGACCGTGCGCCGACCGATCGTTGCCGCGACGGTGACCGTATCGGTCACCCGATGGGCGGACCGAGGGGTGGGGCCAATAAAGTTGAAGCACGGGTAACGGCTTGACCTGCTGGGGGTCGGCGGAGACGCGAAGGGTCGGCTAATTCATGACGGTGACGAATCAGGGCGAAGCCATGCCCGAAAACGGTGGCGGCATCGGGCGGCGCGAGATGCTCGGCGTGGCTGGGGTGGCCGCGTGCGGGCTGGCGCTGGCCGGGTGCGGGGCGGGGGACGCCAAGGCGCAACCCGCGTCGGGGATCAAGGGCAAGGTGCTCGCCAAGACGGCGGACGTGCCCGTCGGCGGCGGCACGATCGTGCAGGAGTGGCGGATCGTGATCACGCAGCCCACGAAGGGCGTCTACAAGGCGTTCAGCGCGGTCTGCACGCACAAGGGATGCACGGTGGGCACGCCCAAGGACAACGTCATCACGTGTGCGTGCCACGGCAGCGAGTTCGCCGCCGACAGCGGCCAGGCCACCAAGGGGCCCGCGACCGCGCCGCTGACGGTCTACCAGGTCAAGGTGGAGGGCGACGGCATCGTCGTGGTCTGAGGCCGGGGTCTGAGGCCGGGGTCTGAGGCCGGGGCTCAGGACACGGTCTGAGGGCCTGTCTCGGGATGGGGCTGAGGACGCGCTCGGAGAGCGTGGGCTCAGGGACGGTCTGAGGGGGCGGGCCGGGGAAGGCTTGTTCTGGGTAATTGTGCGTGGTTTCCGGGATTGGGGGCGTGCAGGCTGAACCGGTGCGGGGGCGCCGGCCGTACCTGCATGTGAGACCGAGACCTGGGAGGACGCACCATGACAGAAACGACGCGCCGGACGGTCATGCTCGGCGCCGGAGGCGCCGGGCTCGCGGCGGTTCTGACGGCGTGCGCGAGCTACGGTTCGCCGACGACGGCGGCGAACGAGGCGCCGGCCACCGAGGAAACGGCCGCCGGGGAGCCGTCGTCGGAGCCCAAGAAGAAGGTGAAGAAGAAGGCCAAGGCGCTGGCCGACACCGGCGACATCCAGGTCGGCGGCGGTGCGGTCTTCAAGGACCAGAAGGTCGTGGTGACGCAGCCGATCGAGGGGGAGTTCAAGGCGTTCGCGGCGATCTGCACCCATGCGGGATGCACGGTCGCCAGCGTCTCGAACGGCACCATCAACTGCCCCTGCCACGGCAGCAAGTTCAAGATCGAGGACGGTTCGGTGGCCGACGGCCCCGCCGGCGCGCCGCTCGCCGAGAAGAAGATCACCGTGGATGGCGACAAGATCAGACTCGCCTAATCCCCGTCTCATGAATTTCTCACCTGCCTCCGGTTGGGTGGAACGCATGGGAGATGACCTTCGAAGCCGTCGGGCAGTGATAGCGGGCGTGGGCGCGGGCGGGCTGGCCCTGGCGATCAGCGCCTGCGGCGGAAGCACCGAGACCCCGGCGGCCACCGCCCCCGACGCGGGCGGCCAGTCGAGCGCGGCGCAGCCGGGCGCATCGCAGTCCAGCGCCCCGCAGTCGAGTGCCCCGCAGGCCGGCGGCGCGCTGGCCAAGACCGCCGACATCCCCGTCGGCGGCGGCACGATCTTCAAGGACCAGAAGATCGTGGTGACGCAGCCGACGGCGGGTGAATTCAAGGCCTTCAGCGCGATCTGCACGCACAAGGGTTGCCCCGTGGGCAGCGTCGCGGACGGCGCGATCGTGTGCCCGTGCCACGGCAGCAAGTTCAACATCGCCGACGGCTCGGTCACCAACGGCCCGGCCGACAAGCCGCTGGCCGCCCAGCCGATCAAGGTGGAGGGCGACCAGATCACCCTGGCCTGACCGCGGGCGTGATCCATGGCCTGACCCGAGAACGCGGTGAGCCCCGTCGTGCCGTCCGAAGGCTCGGCGGGTCACCTTGTCGGTGGCGCCTACTAGTCTTTGACCGTGGCGAGAGCAGCGGGCAGCCCCTTGAGTTTCCGGCCCAGACCAGGTTCGATCCCCGAGTCGCCGGGGGTCTACCGGTTCAGGGACGCGCACGGCCGGGTGATCTACGTCGGCAAGGCCAAGAGCCTGCGGCAGCGGCTCAACTCCTACTTCGCCGACTTCTCCGCGCTGCACCCGCGCACCCAGTCGATGCTCACCACGGCCGCCGACGTCGACTGGACCGTCGTGGGCACCGAGGTCGAGGCGCTGCAGCTCGAATACTCCTGGATCAAGGAGTTCGACCCGCGCTTCAACGTCAAGTACCGCGACGACAAGTCCTACCCCTACCTCGCGGTGACGATGGGGGAGGATTTCCCGCGCGTCCAGGTCATGCGGGGCGCCAAGCGCAAGGGCACCCGCTACTTCGGCCCCTACTCGCACGCCTGGGCCATCCGCGAGACCGTCGACCTGCTGCTGCGCGTCTTCCCGGTGCGCACGTGCAGCGCCGGGGTGTTCAAGCGGGCCGGGCAGATCGGCCGTCCGTGCCTGCTGGGCTACATCGACAAGTGCTCGGCGCCGTGCGTGGGCCGGGTGACCCCGCAGGAGCACCGCGAGCTGGCCGAAGACTTCTGCGACTTCATGGCGGGCAACACCACCCGCTTCATCAAGCGCCTTGAGAAGGACATGCGCGAGGCCGCCGCCGAGCAGGAGTACGAGCGGGCGGCCCGGCTGCGCGACGACATCCAGGCGCTGCAGCGCGCGCTGGAGAAGCAGGCCGTGGTGCTCGGCGAGGCCACCGACGCCGACGTGATCGCGCTGGCCGAGGATCCGCTGGAGGCCGCCGTCCAGGTGTTCTACGTGCGCGGGGGCCGCATCCGCGGTCAGCGGGGCTGGGTGGTCGACAAGGTCGAGGAGACCTCGCCCGGCGAGCTGGTCGAGCAGTTCCTGCTGCAGATGTACGGTGAGGCCGGCCCCGAGTCGATGCCGCGCGAGGTGCTCGTGCCCGCGCTGCCGCCCGACGCCGAGGCGGTCGCCGAGCTGCTGACCGAGCAGCGCAGGGCCCGGGTCGAGGTGCGCGTCCCGCAGCGCGGCGACAAGAAGGCGCTGATGGAGACCGTCGAGCGCAACGCCAAGGAGTCGCTGGCCCAGCACAAGATCCGCCGCGCCGGCGACCTGACCACGCGCAGCAAGGCGTTGCAGGAGATCGCCGACGCGCTCGACCTCGACCAGGCGCCGCTGCGCGTCGAGTGCTACGACGTCTCCCATCTGCAGGGCGAGAACGTCGTGGCGTCCATGGTGGTCTTCGAGGACGGTCTGGCGCGCAAGAGCGAGTACCGGCGCTTCGCGATCAAGACCAAGGAGGGCGACGTCGCCTCGATCCACGAGGTGATCATGCGGCGGTTCCGGCGTTACCTGGAGGAACGTTCGGCCACCGGCGAGCTGGCCGCCGAGGACGACGACGGCCACGGGCCCATCGACCCCGAGACCGGCAAACCGCGCAAGTTCGCCTACCCGCCCAACCTGGTCGTCGTCGACGGCGCGGGCCCCCAGGCGGCCGCCGCGCAGCGGGCGCTCGACGAGCTCGGCATCGACGACGTCGCGGTGTGCGGCCTGGCCAAGCGGCTGGAGGAGGTGTGGTTGCCCGGCGACGACCAGCCAGTGATCATGCCTCGTTCAAGTGAGGGTCTCTACCTGCTGCAACGCGTCCGCGACGAAGCACACAGGTTCGCCATCACCTACCATCGTTCCAAGAGGTCCAAGTCAGTGAAGGAGAGCGCGCTCGACGGCGTGCCCGGCCTCGGGCCGGCGCGCAGGCAGGCGTTGCTCAAGCACTTCGGCTCCGTCAAGAAGCTACGCGAGGCCAGCGCGACCGAGATCTGCGAGGTTCCCGGCATCGGGCCGGCCCTCGCCGAGGTCATCGTGTCGACGCTGAAGGGAGATACATCGTGAACACCCGCGAGGGAGCGCAGGGTGTCGGCGAACGGAGTGAGGCCATGAGCACCGAGCCGGCGTTCGTCATCGTCACCGGCATGTCCGGGGCGGGGCGCAGCACGGCCGCCAAGGCGCTGGAAGACCTGGGCTGGTTCGTCATCGACAACCTGCCGCCGGGGCTGCTGTTCGCGATGGCGGAGGAGGCGGGCAAGGTCAAGCTGGCCGCCGACAAGGTGGCCGCGGTCGTCGACGTGCGCAGCCTGGCCTTCACCACCGACCTCAACGCGGCCATCGAGGAGCTGGAGGGCCGCGGCGTGCGCGTGCGGGTCGTCTTCCTCGAGGCCAGCGACGAGGAGCTGGTGCGCAGGTTCGAGAACGTCCGCCGGCCCCACCCGCTGCAGGGCGAGGGCCGCCTGGTCGACGGCATCACCCGCGAGCGCGGCATCCTGCGCGAGGTGCGGGCCAACGCCGACCTGGTGATCGACACCTCGTCCCACAACGTGCACGACCTGCGCAACAAGATCGTCGCCTACTTCGGCGGCGATGACCGTCCGGGGCTGCGGCTCAACGTCGTCTCGTTCGGGTTCAAGTACGGCCTGCCGGTCGACGCCGACCTCGTCGTCGACTGCCGTTTCCTGCCCAACCCCCACTGGGTGCCCGAGCTGCGGCCGATGAACGGCCTCGACGCGCCGGTCAGCGACTACGTGCTCGGCCAGCCGGGCGCCAAGGAGTTCCTCGACGCCTACGAGGAGGTCCTGCAGGTCGTCGCCACCGGCTACGCCCGCGAGGGCAAGAGCTACGCGACCCTGGCCGTGGGCTGCACGGGCGGCAAGCACCGCAGCGTGGCCATGGCCGAGCAGGTCGCCGCCCGCCTGCGTGACCGTGGCATGGAGGTCCAGGTCAGTCACCGGGATGTGGGGCGGGAGTGACCCATGAACGTATGGAGGCGGGGCTGCCCCATCCGCTGAACGGCCCCCGCGTGGTGGCCCTCGGCGGCGGCCACGGGCTCTACGCCTCGCTGTCGGCCTTACGGGTCGTGACCGACCGGCTGACCGCGGTGGTGACCGTGGCCGACGACGGCGGCTCCAGCGGCCGGCTGCGCCGCGAACTCGGCGTGCTGCCGCCCGGCGACCTGCGCATGGCGCTGGCCGCGCTGTGCGGCGACGACGAGTGGGGCATCACCTGGAGCGAGGTCGTCCAGCACCGCTTCCGCAGCGAGGGCGAGCTCCACGGGCACGCCGTCGGCAACCTGCTGATCGTGGCGCTGTGGGAGCTGCTCGGCGACTCGGTGGCCGGCCTCGACTGGGTGGGCCGGCTGCTCGGCGCGCACGGCAGGGTGCTGCCGATGGCCTCGGTGCCGCTCGACATCGTGGCCGAGGTCGAGCTCGACGGCGTCACCTCGACCGTGCGCGGCCAGGTCGCCTGCGCGCTCACGCCGGGCCGGGTGCAGGCCATCTCCCTGGTGCCGGAAGACCCGCCGGCGCGTCCTGAGGCGGTCGCCGCGGTGCACGAGGCCGACTGGCTGGTGTTCGGGCCGGGCTCGTGGTTCACCAGCGTGCTGCCGCACCTGAAGGTGCCCGAGCTGGCCCGCGCGCTGCACGACAGCAAGGCCAAGCGGCTCGTCACCCTCAACCTGGCCCCCCAGCCGGGCGAGACCGACGACTTCTCCCCCCAGCAGCACCTGGAGGTGCTCCGCCAGCACGCCCCCGACCTGGCCTTCGACGTCGTGCTGGCCGACACCGGCGTGGTCGACGACCTCGACGCCCTGGACAAGGCCGCGGCGGCGCTCGGCGCCCGGCTCGTCCTGGCCGACGTGGCCGCCGCCGACGGCTCGCCCCGGCATGACCCACGACGTCTTGCCTCCGTCCTGGACGAGATTTTCCTCCAGAAGCGTTGATCCTGGTCGGCGTGGCGCGAAGGTGCGAGAGACTGGCGGGAGCCGGTCTGAATGGGGGAAGGACTAACGCTTATGGCGATGACAGGTGTGGTGAAGGACGAACTGAGCCGCCTGCCGGTGCTGAAACCGTGCTGCCGCAAGGCGGAGGTGTCCACGCTGCTGCGGTTCGCCAGCGGCCTGCACCTGGTGGGCGGCCGCATCGTGATCGAGGCCGAGCTCGACACCAACGCCACCGCGCGGCGGCTGATCAAGGACATCGGCGAGGTGTTCGGCCACAAGGCCGAGGTGCTCGTGCTCGCGCCGGCCGGGCTGCGCAAGGGCTCGCGCTACGTGGTGCGCGTCTACCGCGACGGTGAGGCGCTGGCCCGCCAGACGGGCCTGATCGACAACCACGGGCGCCCGGTGCGCGGCCTGCCCCGGCAGGTCGTGGCCGGTGCGGCCTGCGACGCCGAGGCGGCCTGGCGGGGCGCCTTCCTGGCGCACGGCTCGCTGACCGAGCCGGGGCGGTCGATGTCCCTGGAGGTCACCTGCCCGGGGCCGGAGGCCGCGCTCGCGCTGGTCGGCTCGGCCCGGCGGCTGAAGATCCACGCCAAGGCCCGGGAGGTGCGCGGCGTCGACCGCGTCGTGGTCCGCGACGGCGACGCGATCAGCGCGCTGCTCACCCGCCTCGGCGCGCACGACAGCGTGCTGGCCTGGGAGGAGCGCCGGATGCGCCGCGAAGTGCGGGCCACCGCCAACCGGCTGGCCAACTTCGACGACGCCAACCTGCGGCGTTCGGCGCGGGCGGCCGTCGCGGCGGGCGCGCGGGTGCAGCGCGCGCTGGAGATCCTCGGCGAGGAGGCGCCGGACCACCTGGTGGTGGCCGGGCGGCTGCGGGTGGAGCACAAGCAGGCGTCGCTGGAGGAACTGGGCCAGATCGCCGACCCGCCGCTGACCAAGGACGCCATCGCCGGGCGCATCAGGCGGCTGCTGGCGATGGCCGACAAGCGCGCCTCCGACCTGGGCATCCCGAACACCGAGGCCAACCTCACCGTCGACATGCTGGCGCCGTAGCGGGCTCGCCGCCGTGCGGGCGCCCGCGGATCCGTCCGGGAGACCCCCATCCCGTACGGCTCCGCGCGGTGGCCCGCACGCGCCGACGTCCCTGCAGGCCCGTCATGGCCGGTCGTGAGGGCTCACGGGCCGCTCGCCGTGACGAAGCGCGCTGTGGGCCGCCCGGCGGCTGCTCAGTGGGCGTCCGTCAATCCCTGGCGGGCTTGCGCGGCGTGAACAGGTCCGCGGGCGCGGCCTGCTGCCCGGGCGACTGCGCGAGCACCTGTGCGGACGACTGGGCGGGCGGTTGCGCGGGCTCGAAGGGCGCCCGGTACTCCTGCCCGGCCTCCTCCGCCGCCTCCTGGGCGGCCAGGGCGGCCCGGTCGGCGCGGCGTACGCGGAAGACGCGCAGCGTGACCAGCAGGAGCGCGGCCACGGCGGCGACGGCGATGTACAGCCACATCTGCCACGTCTGCGCGAGCGGCTCGCGGTAGACCGCCAGGGCGCGGGGAAGCCCCTCGCCGGCGTTGGCCACCGTGATGTCGCCGATCTGCGGGGAGAAGGGCGTGCCGGTCGCGGAGGTGTGCCGCGCGGCGCCGAGGATGATGGACACGCCCGAGATCTGGCCGCCGGCGACGGCCGCCGCCGCGTACAGGGCGGCCACCACCGGCAGCGCCCGGTTGCGCGGGCGGGCCGCGCCCACGGCCAGGGCGACCAGCAGCGCGATCAGGAGCGACAGCGTCACCGACAGGGCGTGGCCGTTGCCCAGTGTGGCCACGGCCTTCGGCAGCCGGTCCTGGAACAGCACCGCGAGCCCCAGGGCCGCCGCGCAGACCAGCGCGGCGACCAGCCCCGCGATCAGTCCAGGAAGCAGGCCGGACCGCTTATGTGACATCTCAGCCCCCAGAGAATGCACGAATTTACTCCGACGAGTCGGGCACTTTACTCGAAGCTCGCAAATTGCGCCCCCTGAACGGGGATACGCAGGGCGGTACCTGCAGTGGTCTAAACCAATTTGGGTCCGATAGTGTTCGTGGTTGAGATTCAACCGCCATCTGTTCGAGGAGATCGGTTTCCGTGAGCATCCGCGTAGGCGTCAACGGCTTCGGCCGCATCGGTCGCAACTTCTGGCGCGCGGTCGCCGCCAGCGGCAAGGACATCGAGATCGTCGCGGTCAACGACCTGACCGACAACGCGACGCTCGCCCACCTGCTGAAGTACGACAGCATCCTGGGCCGTCTGCCGTACGAGGTGAAGGCCTCCAGCGACGAGATCACCGTCGACGGCAAGGCGATCAAGGCGTTCGCGGAGCGCGACCCGGCCAAGCTGCCCTGGGGCGACCTCGGCGTCGACGTCGTGGTGGAGTCCACCGGCCTGTTCACCGACGCCTCCAAGGCCAAGGTGCACGCCGACAACGGCGCCAAGAAGGTCATCATCTCCGCGCCGGCCAAGAACGAGGACGTCACCATCGTGATGGGCGTCAACGAGGGCGTCTACGACCCGGCCAGCCACACGATCATTTCCAACGCGTCCTGCACCACCAACTGCCTGGCCCCGATGGCCAAGGTCCTCCACGACACCTTCACCATCGAGAAGGGTCTGATGACCACCATCCACGCCTACACGCAGGACCAGAACCTGCAGGACGGCCCGCACAAGGACCTGCGCCGCGCCCGCGCCGCCGCCCTCAACGTGGTGCCCACCTCCACCGGCGCCGCCAAGGCCATCGGCCTGGTGCTGCCCGAGCTCAAGGGCAAGCTCGACGGCTTCGCCATGCGCGTGCCGATCCCCACCGGCTCGGCCACCGACCTCACCGTCGACGTCAGCCGCGAGGTCACCGCCGAGGAGGTCAACGCCGCGGTCAAGGCCGCCGCCGAGGGCCCGCTCAAGGGCATCCTCAGCTACACCGAGGACGAGATCGTCTCCTCCGACATCGTCACCGACCCCCACTCCTGCATCTTCGACGCCGGCCTCACCAAGGTCATCGGCAACCAGGTCAAGGTCGTCGGCTGGTACGACAACGAGTGGGGCTACTCCAACCGCCTCGCCGACCTGATCGAGCTGGTCGGCCGCGACCTGTGAGCGTGACCGAGGCCGCTGCGGGAACAGGAGCATGAGCATGCGCACGCTCGACGATCTCGACGTCAAGGGGCGGCGCGTGCTCGTGCGCGCCGACCTCAACGTCCCGCTCGACGGGGAGAAGATCACCGACGACGGCCGCATCCGCGCGTCGGTGCCGACGATCCAGGCGCTGGCCGGGCGCGGCGCCAAGGTCGTCGTCTGCGCCCATCTGGGCAGGCCCAAGGGCAAGGTCAATCCCGAGTACTCGCTCGGGCCGGTGGCCGCCCGCCTGGGCGAGCTGCTCGGCCAGGACGTCGCCTTCGCCGCCGACGTGGTCGGCGACAGCGCCCGGCAGACGGTCGAGGCCCTCCAGGAGGGCCAGGTCGCCCTGCTGGAGAACCTGCGCTACGAGCCGGGCGAGGAGTCCAAGGACGACGCCGTCCGCGGCGCGTTCGCCGAGAAGCTGGCCGCCCTGGCCGAGCTCTACGTCGGCGACGGCTTCGGCGCGGTGCACCGCAAGCACGCCAGCGTCTACGACGTGCCCAAGCTGCTGCCGCACGCGGCCGGCGGGCTGGTCGTGGCCGAGGTCGAGGTACTGCGCAGGCTGACCGAGGACACCGAGCGTCCCTACGTGGTCGTCCTGGGCGGGGCCAAGGTCTCCGACAAGCTGGGCGTCATCGCCAACCTGCTCACCAAGGTCGACCGGCTGCTGATCGGCGGCGGCATGGCCTACACCTTCCTCAAGGCCCAGGGCCACGAGGTGGGCCGGTCGCTGCTCCAGGAGGACCAGCTCGACCAGGTGCGCGGCTTCCTCGCCGAGGCCGGCAAGCGGGGCGTCGACCTCGTGCTGCCGGTCGACGTGGTGGCGGCCGTCACCTTCGCGGCCGACGCCGAGCACGAGGTGGTCGAGGCCACCGCGATCCCGGCCGACCGCGAGGGGCTCGACATCGGCCCCAAGACGCGCGAGCTGTTCGCGAGCAAGCTGGCCGACGCCAAGACCGTCTTCTGGAACGGCCCCATGGGCGTGTTCGAGTTCGACGCGTTCTCCGGCGGCACCAGGGCGGTGGCCGAGGCGCTCATCGGCTCCGACGCCTTCACGGTGGTCGGCGGCGGCGACTCCGCGGCGGCCGTGCGCAGGCTCGACCTGCCCGAGGACGGTTTCTCGCACATCTCCACCGGCGGCGGGGCCAGCCTGGAATACCTTGAGGGCAAGACCCTTCCCGGACTCGCGGCTCTGGAGGACTGAGGTGGCCCAGCAGCGCAAGCCGCTCATCGCCGGCAACTGGAAGATGAACCTCAATCACCTTGAGGCCATCGCCCTGGTCCAGAAGCTGGCGTTCGCGCTCAGCGACAAGGACTTCGACAAGGCCGAGGTGGCCGTCCTGCCGCCCTTCACCGACCTGCGCAGCGTCCAGACGCTGGTCGACGGCGACAAGCTGCGCATCGTCTACGGGGCCCAGGACCTGTCCCAGTACGACGGCGGCGCCTACACCGGCGAGGTGTCGGGCGTCATGCTGGCCAAGCTCGGCTGCACGTACGTGGTCATCGGCCACTCCGAGCGCCGCCAGTACCACGGCGAGGACGACGATCTCGTCAACGCCAAGGTGCAGGCGGCCTACCGGCACTCGCTCACGCCCATCCTGTGCGTCGGCGAGGGGCTGGCGGTGCGCCAAGAGGGCGGCCACATCGCGCACAGTCTCGGTCAACTCGACGGCGCCCTGCGCAAAATCAGCGCCGAGCAGGCAAAATCGATAGTGGTGGCCTACGAGCCCGTGTGGGCGATCGGCACGGGCGAGGTGGCCACCCCGGAGGACGCCCAGGAGGTCTGCGGAGCGTTGCGGGTGAGACTCGCGGAGCTCTACGACCCCGAAGTGGCCTCCGCGGTCCGTATCCTTTACGGTGGCTCGGTCAAGTCCGGCAATATCGTGGGGATCATGGCTCAACCCGATGTCGACGGCGCGCTCGTGGGCGGTGCCAGCATCGATGCCGGGGAGTTCGCCAAGATCTGCCGATTCTCCGAATTGCCTGGCTAACTGAGTCGTTCTGAGGGTGCGACTTGACACCAGGCCGTACCCTCAAGAGGCAAGTTTGAATCGTCACGCGTAACAGAGCACTGAAGGAACAGGCATACCGTGGAAATCGGAATCTCCATCGCCCTCATCCTGGCGAGCGGTCTCATGATCCTGCTCGTCCTGCTCCACAAGGGCAAGGGTGGCGGCCTGTCTGACATGTTCGGCGGCGGTTTCTCGTCGAACTTCGGTGGTTCCTCGGTGGTGGAGCGCAACCTCGACCGGCTGACCGTCATCACGGGCACCGTCTGGTTCGTCTGCATCATCGCTCTCGGCCTGCTCATGCGGCCTTGAGACAACTGATTAACGCGTGACAGTGATTCTCCCCCCGTGTCACGACGCGGGGCGATCGAGCGAGGAGTTCATCCGTGGGTAGTGGCAACGCGATCCGTGGCAGCCGAGTCGGCGCCGGCCCTATGGGGGAGGCCGAGCGCGGCGAGGCAGCTCCGAGAGTGCGGGTCTCGTTCTGGTGCGCCAACATGCACGAGACGCGCCCCAGTTTCGCCAGCGACGCGGCGGTCCCCGAGACGTGGGATTGCCCACGTTGCGGCCTCCCCGCCGGACAGGACGAGGAGGCCCCGCCTGCCCCGCCCAAGAACGAGCCGTACAAGACGCACCTGGCCTACGTGAAGGAGCGCCGGAGCGACAAGGACGGCAAGGCGATCCTCGAGGAGGCACTGGAGCGCCTGCGCAACAACAAGTCCCCCTGGTAGGCGAGCCGGCGGAAGGGCCCTGGTGCTGGTCACCGGGGCCCTTCGCGCGTCATCGGCCGTGCACCGCCACGCCGTCGACGAACGTCATGCGCACCCGCGTCGTCCAGATGTCGGCCGGGGGCAGCTCGAAGGGGTCGCGGTCGAGCACCACCAGGTCGGCCGGGCGGCCGGGCGCGATCACGCCCGCCGGCGAACGGTTGATCCAGGCCGACCCCTCGGTGTACGCGCTCAACGCCGTGGCCAGGTCGAGGCGCTGGCCGGGCAGGAACGGCGTCTGCGCCGTCGGGTAGCCCGCGTGCACCGATCCGCCCGGTTCGGTACGGTTCACCGCCACGTGCATGCCCTGGATCGGGTCGGCGTCGGAGACCGGCCAGTCGCTGCCCGCGCAGAACCGGGTGCCGTGCGCCTGGAGATCCTTGAAGGGGTACTGCCACGACGAGCGCGGCTCACCCAGGAACGGCAGCGTCAGCTCGTCCATCTGGGCGTGGTGGGTGGCCCACAGGGGCTGCAGGTTGGCCGTGACGCCCAGCGCGGCGAAGCGCGGCACGTCGGACGGCTCGATGATCTGCAGGTGGGCGATGTGGTGGCGGTTGGCCGGGTCGGTGCCCTCGAAGCTGTCCAGCGCCTCGCGCACGGCGCGTTCGCCGATGGCGTGGAAGTGCACCTGGAAGCCCAGCCGGTCCAGCTCGGCGACGTACCGCTTGAGCTTGCCGGGATCGACGTAGGACAGGCCCGTGCCGCCGCACCGGCAGTACGGCTCCAGCGTCGCGGCGGTGAAGTTCTCCGTGATGCCGTCCTGCATGATCTTGACCGAGGTGGCGGCGAACCGGTCCAGCCCTTCGGCGGCGGCCCGCCTGCGGACCAGGTCCTCGATCTGGTCCTCGCCGCGCGTCCTGTCCCACCACAGCGCGCCCACCACGCGGGCGCGCAGCCGGCCCGCGCGGGCGGCGTCGAGGTAGGTGGGAAGCTGGTCGTCCGAGCCGGCGTACGAGCCGACGATGGCGTCCTGCCAGCCGGTGACGCCCAGCGAGAACAGGTGCTGCTCGGCCTCGGCCAGGGCCCGGGCCTGGTCCTCGGCGGTGGGCCGGGGGGCCAGCAGGCCGACGAGGTCCATCGCGCCCTCGTGCAGGACGCCCGACGGGGTGCCGTCGGCGTCGCGCTCGATCCTGCCGTCGGCGGGGTCGGGGGTGTCCCGGGTGATGCCGGCCAGGTCGAGGGCGCGGGAGTTGACCCAGGCGGCGTGGTGGTCACGCTGGATCAGGTAGGCGGGCCGGTCGAGGAAGTCGAGCTGGGAGCGGTGGGGGAGGCCGTTGGGGAAGGCTGACATGTCCCAGCCTCCGCCGTCGATCCACTCTTTTTCTGGATTTTTCGTGGCGTAGTCGGAGATCTTGGCTATGTAGGTGTCTAGGCCGAAGATCTCTGACAAGTCGCACTTCGCTCTTTCGAGTCCGGCTTGTACCGGGTGCATGTGCGCGTCGATGAAGCCGGGGGTGAGCAGGCCGCCGTCCAGGTCGACGGTGTCGTGGCCGGGGGCGCTGCGGGACAGCTCGCTCTCCGGGCCGACGGCGGCGATCACCCCGTCCCGCACCAGCACGGCGTCGCGCCGCACGGCGCCGCCGATGAAGGCGCTGCCACCACGGAAGAGGATGTTCAAGGAGGTTCTCCCTTTCTCAGTGCGGTTCTCAGTGCGGGGTCAGTGGCCGGTGATCAGGTCGGCGAAGCGGGCCAGGGCCGACGTGCGGGGCATGGAACGCTCCCGATGATCGGCCACCCGGTACAGGCGGTACATCGCGTGCACCCCCATCCAGCGCAGCGGCTCGGGCTCCCAGGAGCGCACCTTGCGCCCCACCCACGGCAGGGACGTCAGCTCCGTCTCCTCCCCGAGTATGAGATCACGCAGGGTGCGCCCGGCGAGGTTCGTCGTGGTCACGCCGTGCCCGGTGTAGCCGCCGGCCCAGCCCAGGCCGGTCGCGCGGTCCACGTGCACGGTCGAGCACCAGTCGCGCGGCACGCCCAGCACGCCCGACCAGGCGTGCGCGACCGAGGAGGAGCGGGCCGCGGGGAAGAAGTCGACCAGGAGCCGCCACAGGGCCTCGACCGTCCACTCGTGGGTGCGGCCGCGGGCGTCGATGCGGGAGCCGTACAGGTAGGGACGGCCCCGGCCGCCGAAGGCGATGCGGTCGTCGGCGGTGCGCTGGGCGTACATGTAGTAGTGCGCGAGGTCGCCGAGCAGTTCGGCGCCACGCCAGCCGACCTCGTCCCAGAAGGAGGCGGGGAGCGGCTCGGTGACGATCATGGAGCTGTTCATGGGCAGCCACTGGCGGCGCAGGCCGTTCAGGCGGGCGGTGAAGCCCTCGGTGGCGCGGATGACGTACGCCGCCGTGACCGTCCCGTACGGGGTCACCGCCCGGCCGGGGGCGATCTCGGTGACCGGGGTGCGCTCGTAGACCGGGACGCCGAGGTCGCGTACGGCCCTGGCCAGCCCCTGGGCCAGCTTGGCGGGCTGGATACGGGCGCAGTGGGGGCTCCAGGAGGCCGCCAGGGCGCCCGCCACGCGGACGTGCTCCGAGGGGTCGGCCAGCCGCAGGTCCGCCTCCTCGATGCCCCAGGCGCGGGCGGCGGCCACCGAGGCGCGCAGCCGGTCGGCCTGGGCGGGGGTGCGGGCCACGTTCACCACGCCGCCCTTGACGATGTCGCAGTCGATCGACTCGTTCTCGCAGACCGCGATGACCTCGTCGATGGAGGCGTACATCTCGCGCTGCAGCCGGCGGGCATCCGAGCCGTACCGTTCGTGGGAGCCGGCCAGGTCGCCGGTCAGCCAGCCGCCGTTGCGCCCCGAGGCGCCGAACCCGGCGAACTCCTGCTCCAGCAGCACCACCCGGAGCGAAGGGCGGGCCTTCTTGAGGTAGTACGCGGTCCACAGCCCCGTGTAGCCGGCCCCGACGATCGCCACGTCGGCCTGCAGGTCGCCGTCGAGCCGCGGACCGGGCTCCGGCACCCCGGACGAGCGGTACCAGAAGGACACGTCACCGTTGACGAATCCGGACGACAAGGGAACTCGCGCATTCATGGCCCCATATCCTGCTATATCGGGATTAGGTGGCGCATCTCACGACGAAATTCGTGATGAAACCCGTCGTTAGCGGGCATGTAACACGTCCCAGGCATGCTCCTCCCATGGGATTCTTGCGCATCCGGACCACGGTGGACGAGCGACCCGGACGGCTGGCCTCGCTGGCCTCGGCCCTGGCCGCCAGGGGCGGCAACATCCTCGGCCTGAGCGTCCAGTCCGACGCCGACGGCACGGTCGACGAGTTCGTGGCCGACATCCCGGCGAGCCCTGAGGCCGTGCGCGAGGCGCTGGAGGCCGCCGGCGGCCGGCGCGTCCAGGTGGTGCCCGCCACCGCCCACGAGCTGACCGACGAGCCGACCAGGGCGCTGCTGCTGGCCTCCCGGCTGCGTTCCACGCCCTGGCGGCTGCCCGAGCTGCTGGCCGAGCTGCTGCGCGCGGACGACGCCCGGTGGATCTATGGTGAACCGGTGAGCGATCTCCCCGACCCGACCCTGCTCGTCGTGCCCGTGGCGCGGCGGCGCGCGGTCCGGCTGCGCCGCACCGGGCTGCCGTTCACGCTGACCGAGGCCGCCCGCGCGGCCTCCTTCGCCCGGCTCGCCCAGCCCGCGCCCGAGCAGACCCCGTCCGAACGCGCACTGAAACTGGCCGACGGCGCCGAGATCACCGTGCGGCCGCTCACCACGATCTACCGCGAGGCCGTGCGCGACCTGCACGACAGGTGCTCGCCCGAGGCCCGCAGGTTCCGCTACTTCACCTCGATGCCCGCGCTCCCGCCGCGCGCGTTCGACCGGCTCTGCGACCGCGGCAGGGGCTTCTCGCTGGTCGCCGGGCACGACGGCCAGGTCGTGGCGATGGCGAACCTCATGTTCACCCCCGACCCCGGCATCGCCGAGATGGCCTTCCTGGTCGAGGACCGCTGGCAGGGGCGTGGCCTGGGCGCCGTGCTGGCCCGGATGCTGGTGCGGCAGGCGCGCGACCTCGGGTACGCAGAGGTCAGGGCCACCCTGCTGGCCGACAACGCGCGGATGCGCGGCCTGCTGACCACGCTG
The DNA here is from genome assembly GCF_040649795.1 of Nonomuraea sp. NPDC048881. Taxonomy (NCBI): domain Bacteria; kingdom Bacillati; phylum Actinomycetota; class Actinomycetes; order Streptosporangiales; family Streptosporangiaceae; genus Nonomuraea; species Nonomuraea sp. NPDC048881. The sequence goes on along the minus strand of NZ_JBEZGC010000024.1, from coordinate 82,009 downwards.
GGCGCCTCGCTCGGCCGGACCGAGGACCCGGGCGTCGTGGAGGCGCGGCTGCCGGTCGGCGCGCGGGCCTCAGCCTAGGCCCTCCTCGGGCTCGCCGGACTCGGGGTCGGCGGCGGCAGGGTCGGCGGCGGCAGGGCCGATGCCCAGGTGGCGCTCGATGCGTTCCAGGCTCTCCTCGATGCGGGTGAGCCGTTCGGCGAGCACCGAGCCGCCGCCGAAGTACACCTCCGTCGGACGTTCCCTGGTGCCACGGCCCACCCGGTCGAGCAGGCGCTGCCGGACGTCGGCCAGGTCGGCGCCGGCGTCCGCCAGAGCCTGGGCGGCCAGCCCCTCACCCTCCCTGATCAGCCCGAGCAGGATGTGCTCGGTGCCGATGTAGTTGTGGCGCAGTTGCAGGGCCTCGCGCAGGGACAGCTCCAGCACCTTCTTGGCGCGCGGGGTGAAGGGAATGTGCCCGCTCGGCGAGCTGGCCCCGCGGCCCACCTCGCGCTCCACGAAGGCCCGTACGTGCTCCAGCTCCACGCCGCAGCCGTCGAGCACCAGCGCGGCCAGCCCCTCGCCCTCGCGGATGAGGCCCAGCAGGATGTGTTCCGTGCCGATGTAGTCGTGGCTCAGCTGCCGCGCCTCCTCCTGGGCGAGCACGACGACCCTGCGCGCACGGTCGGTGAAGCGTTCGAACACCGGGGGCCTCCGTTCGACTGGGGCTGCCTCCACTATGCGCTACAAACCCCGCCGTGTGGGGTATTTGTCCTGTGTGGATCTTGACGAGGTGGCCGGCCGCCTCTACGCAGTCCCGCCGGCGGAGTTCACCGCCGCCCGCGCGGCCGAGGTCCGCGCGGCGAAGGAGGCGGGCGACGTACGGCTCTCGCGGGACATCGCGAAGCTGCGCAAGCCCACCGTCTCGGCCTGGGCGGTCAACCGGCTGGCCCGGCAGCACCCCGCCGAGCTGGCCGAACTGCTCGGCGTGGGGGAGCGGCTGCGCGCGGCCTGGCAGGCGCAGGACGCCGGGGCGCTGGCCGAGCTGACACGGTCGCGTGGCGAGGCGACCGCCAAGGTGGCGAGGCTGGCCAGGCAGGCCGGCGGCCTGTCGGCGGCGGCCGCCTCGGAGGTGGACCAGACGCTGGACGCGGCCGTCGTGGACGCCGGCGCCGCCGACCAGGTGCGGGCCGGTCGCCTGGCCAAACCGCTCAGCTACAGCGGCTTCGCCCCCGCCCCCGCGCCCGCCCCCGCCCCCGCCGCTTCCACCGCGGCGTCCGCCACCGCCGCCTCCAGCGAGCCCCGGCCCGGGGCGCGTGGGCGGGGGCGGGCCGGGAAGGACGCGGCGGCCGAGGCGCGGGCGGAGGCCGAGGCGAGGCAGGCCCGAGAGGCCAAGGAGGCGAAGGAGGCCAGGAAGGCGAAGGAGCGCGCGGAGGCCGAGGCGGCCCACCGGGAGTGGGCCGAGGCGCTGGAGTCGGTCACCCGCGACCACGACGAGCGCGCCGAGAAGGTCGCCCGGCTGGAACGCAAGCTCGCCAAGGCCCGCAAGCGGCTGGAGGAGGTCCGGCAACGTCTGGAGGTCACGCGCCGCGAGGAGCGCCAAGCCCGCCGCCGACTGGACTAAGGTGCACGAAACGCGTTCGTACACCTGCAAGGAGGGGCGATGGCCGCCTGGACGCCCGCCGACATCCCGGACCTCACCGGCACCACGGCCGTCGTGACCGGCGCCAACAGCGGCATCGGCCTGCCCACCGCCCGCGAGCTGGCCCGGCACGGAGCCCGCGTCATCGTGGCCGCCCGCTCGGCGGACAGGGGCGAGGCCGCCGTGGCGGAGATCCGGCGGGCCGTGCCGGGGGCCGACGTCGCGTACGGCGCACTCGACCTGGCCGACCAGTCCTCGATCCGGCGCTTCGCCGACACAGTGGACAAGGTGGACCTGCTGATCAACAACGCCGGGATCGGCCTGATCCCCCGGCAGCTGACCAAGGAGGGCTGGGAGCTGCAGTTCGGCACCAACCACCTCGGCCACTTCGCGCTCACCGGGCTGCTCCTGCCACGGCTCCTGGCCGCTCCGCACGCCCGCGTGGTCACCGTCTCCAGCGACGCGCACTCCATGGGCAGGCTCGACTTCGACGACCTCGCCCTGGAACGCGGCTACGGCCGGATGAGCGCGTACGGACGGTCCAAGCTCGCCAACCTGCTCTTCACCCTGGAGCTCCAGCGGCGGGCCAGCAGCGCCGGTGCGGGCCTGATCAGCGTGGCCACCCACCCAGGTGCCACCGCGACCCGCTTCGTCAAGCTGGGGCCCCTGCAGCCCCTCCTGCACTTGTTCCTCCAGTCGGCCGACGCCGGCGCCGCCCCCTCGCTGTACGCCGCCACCTCGCCGGACATCACCGGCGGCGAGTTCGTCGGCCCCCGGCTGAAGCTGCTCACGCCCTCGGAGACGGCCAGGTCCGAGGAGGTCGCGCGGCGGCTGTGGGAGGTGTCCGCCCAGCTCACGGGCGTACGGTTCGAGGAGATCGCCCACCGCTGAAGGGCGTGCCGTCGAAAGCGCAAGCACTCGCCGCTCATGGGGGCTGTCCTCGACGCTTCCACACGGCGGTCGGCGTGCGTGCCCTGGTCGAGCGGGCCGGAGGGCGCGGGCGAGCTCGACGCGGACGTCGCTCCCGCGCGGTTGTCCGAGTCTGGTGTGGTAGCCACGATCTTCACCGGGCCGCCCTTCGGCGAGGAGTCGGCCGGCGGCGTGCGGCTGCCGCCGGCGCTGCGCCCGGTCAGCGCAGGCCGCGGGCCAGATAGGCGCAGACGGGGAAGCCCGTGCCGGCGTACGGGGCGGCCAGGCGGTCGTAGCAGGCCCGGACGCGGGCGTAGGTCTCCGGCGGCTGCCGGGCGATCGTCTCGAAACGCGGGCCGCCCGCCTCGACCACGCCGCTCCACCAGGCGGCGACGTCCACCCGGTGCCGCCAGCGCAGCGTCCGCACGTCCACGGCCGTGAAGCCCGCCTCCTCCAGCAGCCCGGCGAAGCGTTCCGGCCGGTCCACGGCGGCGAAGGGGCGGACCGGGGGTTCGTACGGCACCCCCGCCGCCGCCAGGGCCTCGGCGAAGACGTTCGTGGCCGTCATCTCGTCGGACTTCCACCAGGTCAGCGCGGCGGCGCCGCCGGGACGCAGCACCCGGCGCAGCTCCGCGAGCGTCGCCGGGACGTCGGCGACGTGGTTGACGACGAAGTTGCCCGCCACGGCGTCGAAGGAGGCGTCCTCGAACGGCAGGACGGGCAGGGTGGCCCGGCGGACGGTGGCGGCGGGGTGGCGGCGGGCGACCAGCTCCAGCATGGCGGGGTCGGCGTCCACGGCGGTGACCTCGGCGCCGGCCGCGAGCGCGGCCGCCGTGACCACGCCGGTGCCACAGCCGACGTCAAGAATCCGCTCCCGACGCCCCTCTGGAACACCGACCTCAGGACGCCGCTCCACCCGGCCTTCCGAGTATGGGGTCACGTCGGCACCTCGGGTCACGGCGGCGAGCAGGGGTTGGACGGTGTGCGAGCTCAGCCGCGCGAAGCCGCGGTCATAGGCCTCAGGATCCCTCACAACCCCGGAGCCTACCCCGCAGCCCGAATCCTGACATCTTAAGGTGAAATTTCGCCCGATTCCCTGTTTCAGAAGGAAATCTCAGGCTTATGGTCTTCGCCATGACCATCGACGCCTTCATCGACGCGCTGCCCAAGGTGGAGCTGCACGTACATCTGGTCGGATCGGCCTCGGTCGACACCGTGCTGGAGCTGTCCCGGCGGCATCCCGGCAGTGAGGTCCCGACCTCCGAGGAGGAACTGCGCCGCTTCTACACCTTCCTCGACTTCCCCCACTTCGCCCGCGTGTACCAGGCCGTCAACAGCCTGGTCCGCGAGCCCGAGGACGTCGCCACCCTCGTCCTCGGCCTGGCCAGGGACCTCGCCGGACAGGGCGGCCGGTACGCCGAGCTGCAGGTCACCCCGTACGCCCATCACGTGGTCGGCATGCCCATGCGCGAGGTGACCGAGGCCCTCGACCTGGCCGCCCGCCGCGCCCTGACCGACCACGGCGTGGAGATGGCCTACATCTTCGACATCCCCGGCGAGTACGGCGAGGAGGCCGCCCGGATCACCGTCGACCACGCTCTGCGCGAACCTCCCGCCGCATTGGTAGGTTTCGGCATCGGAGGCATCGAACAGGACCGTCCCAAATACCGCGACGCCTACCGCGACGCCTTCACCGCCGCACGCGCCGCCGGCCTGCACAGCGTCCCGCACGGCGGCGAGATGAGCGGCCCCGAGACGATGTGGGAGGTCATCGAGGGCTACGGCGCCGAGCGCATCGGCCACGGCATCAACTGCCTGTCCGACCCCCGCCTGGTCGCCCACCTGCGCGAGACCCAGCTCCCCCTGGACGTCTGCCCCACCTCCAACGTCTGCACCGGTCAGGTGCCCGAGCTCGCCGCCCACCCGCTGCCCCGGATGCTGGAGGAGGGCCTGTACGTCACGCTCAACAGCGACGACCCGCCCATGTTCGCCACCACGCTGGCGGGGGAGTACCGCGCCGCCGCCCACGTGCTCGGCCTGGGCGCCACCGAGCTGGCCCAACTGGCCCGCAACGCCGTCAACGCCTCCTACCTGGCCGCCGACCGCAAGCAGACCCTCCTCAAGGAGATCGACACCCTGACCGCCGACCTCTGACGACCGGGAACGTCGTGCGCCCGCGACCGGCGTTCGAGGTCAGGGGGACGCCAGGCGGCCCAGTTCTGGGGGGATCTTGGCGGCGGCGGCGCGGTCGAGCAGGAACAGGGTGCCGGCCCGGCCGCGGGCGCCGGCCGCCGGCACCTGGACGTGCCCCGAGTCCGACAGGGCCAGGCGTACCGCGCCCGACTTCTCCTCGCCGGCCGCCACCACCCACACCTCGCGCGCCGCCTGGATGGCGGGCAGCGTCAGGGAGATGCGGGTGGGGGGCGGCTTGGGGGAGCCGTGCACGGAGACGACCGGGCGCGTGTCGTACAGGGCGGGCATGCCGGGGAACAGCGAGGCCACGTGCGCGTCGGGGCCCATGCCGAGCAGCATGACGTCGAAGGCCGGCACCGGGCCGTGGTCCTCGGGGCGGGCCGCGGCGCGCAGCTCGGCGGCGTACGCCTCGGCCGACTCCTCGGCCGTCATGCCGGAGTCGGGGCCGCGCATGACGTGGATCCGGCCGGGGTCCAGGTCCACGTGGTCGAGCAGCGCCTGGCGGGCGCCGGTCTCGTTGCGTTCCTTGTCGCCGGTGGGCACGAAACGTTCGTCGCCCCACCAGACGTCCAGGCGCCGCCAGTCGACGGCGTCACGGGCGGGCGTGGCGGCGATGGCGGCCAGCGTGGCGATGCCGACCGTGCCGCCGGTCAGCACGATCGAGGCCGACCCCTTGGCCGACTGCACGTCGACCAGGCGCGTGATGATGCGCGCCGCCACGGCCTTGGCCAGGACGTCGGCGTCGCGGTGCACGACAACGTTGGGAACGCTCACGACACTTCTTTCTCAAGTGGAGGGGGGTCAGCCCTTGTACGTACGGGCGAAGCGCTTGACGGCGGCCTCGTAGACCTCGTCGCTGTCCAGCCGGCGCAGCTCCTCGGCCATCAGCTCGGAGGTGTGCCGCCTGGCCAGGGCCACGTTCCGGTCGGGCTGGCCGGGACGCGACAGCGTGGCCAGCCGCGCGTCGGAACGCATGACCGACAGCTCGCCGTCGCCGGTCTGCAGCCGTACGGCGGTCAGGCCCGGACCGGCCGACTCGCCCACCTTGACCGGCGCCCCCAGCCGCTCCGACAGCCAGGCCGCCAGCAGCGGCGCGCTCGGGTGCCCGGCGCTGGCCTCCACCACGCCCTTGCGCACCTTGCCCACCGGCTGGTCGAACGCGGCGGCCAGCAGGCTGCGCCACGGCGTCAGCCGGGCCCAGGCCAGGTCGGTGTCGCCGGGGGCGTACCCCTTGGCGCGGGTGACCAGCGACCGGGCGCCGCCGTTCTCGAAGCCCTTGGCGTCGGTGATGCGCCGCTGGGCCAGGGCGCCGATCGCGTCCTTGGACGGCACGTCGGGGGCCGCGCCCGGCCACCAGGCCACCACGGGGGTGTCGGGCAGCAGCAGGGGGCTGACGACGGAGTCGGCGTGCTGGGTCAGCTCGCCGTACAGGCGCAGCACCACGACCTCGCCCGGCGTGTTCTCGCCGATGCGCAGCTCGGCGTCGAGCCGGTTGGGCTCGGCCTCCTCCCGCTTGATCACCACGATGATGCGCGAGGGGTGCTCGCGGGCCGCCTCGGTGGCGGCGCGCAGCGCGTCGTACTGGTGGCGCTCCTCGGAGACCACCACGAGGGTCAGCACCATGCCGATGGCCGGCGCGCCCATCTGGTGGCGCAGCAGCATGAGCTGCGCCGAGATCTTGCCGGCCGTCGTGTCCGACAGCATGAACGTCGTCACTAGAGTCTCCTCCACACGCGGCCGTCGCGCGCCATCATCGCGTCGGCCGACTCCGGGCCCCACGAGCCCGACTCGTATCCCTCGGGCTGTCCCTGCGTGGCCCAGAAGTCCTCGATCGGGTCGAGGATCGTCCAGGACAGCTCGACCTCGCGCTGGTGCGGGAAGAGCGGCGGGTCGCCGATCATGACGTCGAGCAGCAGCCGCTCGTACGCCTCGGGCGAGGACTCCAGGAACGACTCGCCGTAGGCGAAGTCCATGGACACGTCTCGCACCTCCATGGCGGTGCCCGGGACCTTCGACCCGAACCGCACGGTGATGCCCTCGTCCGGCTGGACGCGGATGACCAGGGCGTTCTGGCCCAGGATCTCGGTGTCGGTCTTGCTGAAGGGCAGGTGCGGCGCCCGCTGGAACACCACGGCCACCTCGGTGACCCGGCGGCCCAGCCGCTTGCCGGTACGCAGGTAGAACGGCACCCCGGCCCACCGCCGGTTGGCGATCTCCAGCTTGATGGCCGCGTACGTCTCGGTGGTCGACTCGGCGGAGATGCCCTCCTCCTGGAGGTAGCCGACGACCTTCTCGCCGCCCTGCCACCCGGCCGCGTACTGGCCGCGCGCGGTGTTGAGCCCCAGGTTGGACGGCAGCCGCACCGCCTTGAGCACCTTCTCCTTCTCCCGGCGCAGCGCCGAGGCGTCGAAGGAGGTCGGGTCCTCCATGGCGACCAGCGCGAGCAGCTGGAGCAGGTGGTTCTGGATCACGTCGCGGGCGGCGCCGATGCCGTCGTAGTAGCCGGCGCGCCCGCCGATGCCGATGTCCTCGGCCATGGTGATCTGCACGTGGTCGACGAAGCTGCGGTTCCAGATGGGCTCGTACAGGTTGTTGGCGAAGCGCAGCGCCAGGATGTTCTGGACCGTCTCCTTGCCCAGGTAGTGGTCGATCCGGAAGATCGAGCTCTCCGGGAACGCCGACGTGGTGATCTCGTTCAGCTCGTGGGCCGACTTCAGGTCGTGGCCGAACGGCTTCTCGATGACCACCCGCCGCCACGACCCCTCGGGCGCGTCGGACAGCCCGGTGCGCTTGAGCTGCTCGACCACCACGGGGAAGAACTTGGGCGGGACGGACAGGTAGAAAGCGTAGTTGCCGCCCGTGCCGCGGGTCTGGTCGATCTCCGCCAACGCCATCGCCAGCGCGTCGAAGGCACCGTCGTCGGAGAACTCGCCCGGCACGAAATGGATGCCTTCGAGGATCTGCTTCCAGACCTCCTCGCGGAACGGCGTACGCGCGTGCGCCTTGACCGCGTCGTGCGTCAACTGCGCGAAGTCCTGGTCCTTCCAGTCACGCCTGGCGAAACCGACCAGCGAGAAACCGGGCGGCAGCAGGCCGCGGTTGCCCAGGTCGTAAATGGCCGGCAGCAGCTTGCGCTTGGCCAGGTCGCCCGTCACGCCGAACAGCACCAGCACGCACGGCCCCGCCACCCGCGGCAGCCGCTTGTCACGCGGGTCGCGCAAGGGGTTGGCCTCGGCGACCTCCAATGTCGTGGCGGTGTTCGCCACGGCCGCCGCCACCGCGACGACCTCCTCCTCAGGAGATGCTTCGTCAGTCATCTCAAACCTCCTGTGCGGCTGCGAGCAAATGCGCGACACCCGTCGCGCGGTCCGTCAAGTGCAGGCGTACGGCGGGCCGTCCGCGGGTCTCCAGCGCGGCCAGGTCGCCCAGCGCCTGCGCGAGCTGGAGCCGCCCCAGCGTGTACGGCTGCCCGGGGACGGCGACGTCGTCGGCCACCGCACCCGTGATCTGCAGGAACACGCCGTTCTGCGGCCCGCCCTTGTGGTATTGGCCGGTCGAGTGCAGGAAACGCGGCCCCCACCCGAACGTCACCGGCCGGTTGGTGCGGATGGCGAGCAGGGCGCGCAGCGTGGCCGCGTCGGCCATCATCCACGCGTCGGTCATCTGCTCGAAGTCGGCCCCCTCGGGCACCGGCGCGTCGAAGGCGGCCAGCCGGTCGAGGTAGGCCATCACGGCCAGGTAGCCGTCGTGCGGGATGGCCTTCAGCAGCTCGGCCAGCACGCCGGGCAGGTCGTGGGAGCGGACCGCGCCGTAGACCTCGACGGGCCCGTCGACCAGCGCGGGCGCGCCCAGCGGCAGGTCGGGCAGGGCCAGCAGGGCCGCGGTGTTCTCCTTGGACTCGGCCACGTTCGGCTGGTCGAACGGGTCGATCTCCAGCAGCAGCCCGGCCACGGCGGTCGCGTACTCCCAGACCAGGAACTGGCCGCCGAGCGGCCCGTCGACGCGTACGGCGCCGTTGTCGGACTCGATCGCGACGACCAGCTCGTCGCTGGTGTGGTTGGGGTCGGCGTTGACGATCGGCAGGATGCCCCGGCCCTGCTTGCCGGTGGACTCGGCGACGAGCTGCTCGATCCAGTCGGGCAGCCCGTTGATGCCCGAGAGCTGGTCCTCCAGCACGAGCTTGTCGCGCCCGGCCAGCGCCGCGCCGCCGAGGGCCGCGCCCAGGTCGAGGCCGGGGTTGCCGGTGTCCAGGGACAGCAGCGGCAGCACCTCCTCGGCGTCGTCCAGCAGCCGCTCGACGTCGGCCCCGGCCAGCGCGCTCGGCACCAGCCCGAACGCCGACAGCGCCGAATAGCGGCCGCCCACGTCGGGGACGGCCAGCACCAGGTGGTAGCCGCCGTCGACGGCCCGCTGCTCCAGCGGCGAACCGTGGTCGGTGACGACCACGATCCGGTCGGCGGGCGAGATGCCCGCCTCGGTGAAGATCTGTTCGTAGATGCGCAGGTGGCAGTCGGTCTCGACGGTCGAGCCGCTCTTGCTGGCCACCACCACGACCGTGGATTCCAGCAGGTCGGTCAGCGCCCGCCGGACCTGCGCGGGGTCGGTCGTGTCGAGCACGGTCAGCGGCACGTCGGCGGTCTGGCAGATCACCTCGGGAGCCAGCGACGAGCCGCCCATCCCGGCCAGCACCACGTTCGTCAGGCCCTCGGCGCGCGCCCGCTCCACGAGCTTGCCCAGCTCGGGAAGGAGCTCGCGGGAGGTGCGCGGCAGCGTCAGCCAGCCGAGCCGGACCGCCGCCACCGCCTCGGCGTCCTCACCCCACAGCGTGGGGTCGCCGCCGGCCAGCCGCGCGGGCACGCCGTCGGCGACGAGGCGCCCCGCGACGGAGGAGGCGGCCGCGGCCACCCCCTCCTCGCGGTAGGACACCTCGATCATGGCACCAGATTCTTGGTGACGCTCTCCAGCAGCTCGTTCCAGGACGCCTCGAACTTCTCGACGCCCTCCTCCTCCAGCACCCGCACGACGTCGTCGTAGTCGATGCCGGCCTCCTTGAGCGCGGCCATGGTGTTCCAGGCCTGCTCGTAGAAGGGGCGCACGGTGTCGCCGGTGACCTGGGCGTGGTCGGCGGTGGCGTCGAGGGTCTTCTCCGGCATCGTGTTGACGGTGCCGGGGGCGACGAGCTGGTCGACGTACATGGTGTCGGAGTAGTCGGGGTTCTTCACCCCGGTCGAGGCCCACAGCGGGCGCTGCGGACGGGCACCCGCGGCGCGCAGGCGCTGCCAGCGCTCGGAGCTGACGACCTCCTCGTAGGCGGCGTAGGCCAGGCGCGCGTTGGCGATGCCGGCCTTGCCCTTCAGCTCCGGCTTGCCGAGCTTGTCGAGCCGCTTGTCGATCTCGGTGTCGACGCGGCTGACGAAGAACGAGGCCACCGACTCGATCGTGGCCAGGTCCAGGCCCTTGGCCTGCGCGGCCTCCAGGCCGGCCAGCCAGGCGTCCATGACCGCGCGGTAGCGCTCCAGGGAGAAGATCAGCGTGACGTTGACGCTGATGCCCTCCGACAGCGCCTGCGTGATCGCGGGCAGGCCCTCAAGGGTGGCCGGGATCTTGATGAACAGGTTGGGCCGGTCGACCATCCACCACAGCGCCCTGGCCTCGGCCACGGTCTTCTCGCTCTCGCGGGCCAGCCGCGGGTCGACCTCCAGCGAGACGCGGCCGTCCACGCCGCCGGTGGCGTCGTAGACCGGGCGCAGCACGTCGGCGGCCCAGCGGATGTCGTACGTGGTGATGGCGCGGACGGCCTCCTCCACGGTGACGCCGCGGACGGCCAGGTCGTGGAGCTGGGCGTTGTAGGCGTCGCCCTTGCTGAGCGCGCCGGCGAAGATCGTCGGGTTGGAGGTGACCCCGACGACGTTCTTCTCGCGGATCAGCTGGTCGAGGTTGCCCGTGCGCAGCCGTTCGCGGCTGATGTCGTCGAGCCAGATGGAAACGCCCTGGCCGGACAGCTTGTTGAGGTTCTCGCTCATCTTCTTCTCAGTTTCCCGTCGTCTCGCCCTTGTCCTGACCCAGCTTGGCGAGGCTCGCCTTGGCCGCGGCCGCCACGCGCTCGGCCGTGAGCCCGAACTGCTCGTACAGCGTCTTGTACGGCGCCGAGGCGCCGAAGTGCTCCAGGCTGACCACTTCGCCGCACTCGCCGACGAACTGGTGCCAGCCGAGCGCGACGCCGGCCTCGACCGCGACCCGAGCCCTGATCGAGCTCGGCAGGACGGTCTGCCGGTACGCGGAGTCCTGCCCGTTGAACCACTCGACACACGGCATCGACACCACTCGTGCCGGGATGCCCTGAGCCTCCAGCAACTCGCGGCCCTGCACGGCCACCTCGACCTCGCTGCCGGTGGCGATGATGATCACGTGCGGCTGGCCGTCGGACGCCTCGCGCAGCACGTAGCCGCCGCGGGCCACGCCGTCGGCGCTCGTGCCTTCGTAGACCGGCACGTTCTGCCTGGTGAGAGCCAGGGCGGCGGGACGGTCGGTGTGCTCCAGGATCGTCTTCCACGCGTGCGCGGTCTCGTTGGCGTCGGCCGGGCGGACGACGTCGAGGCCGGGGATGGCGCGCAGCGCCCACAGGTGCTCGATCGGCTGGTGGGTGGGGCCGTCCTCGCCCAGGCCGATGGAGTCGTGCGTCCAGACGTAGGTGACCGGCAGCTTCATCAGCGCCGCCAGGCGCACCGAGGGGCGCATGTAGTCGGAGAAGACCAGGAACGTGCCGCCGTAGGGGCGGGTGCCGCCGTGCAGGGCGATGCCGTTGAGTATCGCGCCCATGGCGTGCTCGCGGATGCCGAAGTGCAGCGTGCGGCCGTAGCGGTTACCGGGGAAGTCCTTGGTCTGGTACTCCTCGGGGATGAAGGACGGCTCGCCCTTCATCGTGGTCAGGTTCGACTCGGCCAGGTCGGCCGAGCCGCCCCACAGCTCGGGCAGCACCGGCGCCAGCGCGCCCAGCACCTCGCCGCTGGCCTTGCGGGTGGCCATCGAGGAGCCGGTCTCGAACTCGGGCAGGGCCGTGGCCCAGCCGGCGGGCAGCTCGCGGTGGGAGATGCGGTCGAACTCCTTGGCCCGCTCGGGGTTGGCCAGGCGCCATTCGGCATAGCCCTTGTCCCACTCGGCACGCTCGGTACGGCCGCGGGCGACCACCTCGCGGGCGTGCTGCAGCACCTCGGCCGGCACGTCGAAGCTCTTGGCCGGGTCCATGCCCAGGATCTCCTTGGTCGCGGCGATCTCCGCCTCGCCCAGGGCCGCGCCATGGATCTTGCCGGTGTTCTTCTTGTTCGGCGCCGGCCAGCCGATGATCGTGCGCAGCCGGATGAAGGAGGGCCGGTCGGTCTCGGCCTTGGCCGCCTCCAGCGCCTCGTACAGCGCCTGGACGTCCTCCTCGTACTCGCCGCCGGCGGTCCAGTCGACGCTCTCGGTGTGCCAGCCGTAGGCCTCGTAACGCTTGACGACGTCCTCGGACTTGGCGATGAGGGTGTCGTCCTCGATGGAGATGTGGTTGTCGTCGTACAGGACGACGAGGTTGCCGAGCTTCTGGTGGCCGGCCAGGGCGCTGGCCTCGTGGCTGATGCCCTCCTCGATGTCGCCGTCGCTGACGAAGCACCAGATGTGGTGGTCGAACGGCGAGGAGCCGCGCTCGGCGTCGGGGTCGAACAGGCCGCGCTCGCGGCGGGCCGCCATCGCCATGCCGACCGCGTTGCCCAGGCCCTGGCCGAGCGGGCCGGTGGTGGTCTCCACGCCGGCGGTGTGGCCGTGCTCGGGGTGGCCCGGGGTCAGGCTGTCCCACTGGCGCAGCCGCCGCAGGTCGTCGAGCGTCAGGCCGTAGCCCGACAGGTAGAGCTGGATGTAGAGCGTCAGGCTGGTGTGGCCGCACGACAGCACGAACCGGTCGCGGCCCGCCCAGTTGGGGTCGCTGGGATCGTGGCGCATCACGCGCTGGAACAGCAGGTATGCGGCGGGGGCCAGGCTCATGGCGGTGCCGGGGTGACCCGAGCCCGCCTTCTCCACTGCGTCCATCGCCAGGGCCCGGACGACGTCGACGGCCTTCTTGTCGAGGTCGGTCCATTCAAGGGCTGGCACGAGTTCGGTGCTCAAGTGCTCGATCTCCGGAATCTAGTTGTCATTTGGCAGTACCTGTTGGCTATCCCGCCCACACGGGACCCTAACCGAGTGGAGCTGGCGATCGATTCCCATTCCACCCTCGCGTGTCCATGAATGGCGCAAGCCCCCCATTGGCCGGACCGTCCGCCCCTGCGACTACAGTTTGTTTGTTCGCAGAGGCGCCACGGCGCCACTCATCGATCCGCTCTAATCAGAGGTTACGCGTTGACTCCGCACAGGCTGGAAGCGCCTTGACGGTGCTGACCAACAGGCAGGCCACGACCCCCTCGACCGAGCCCGGGGCGCCGCGCACGTTCGGCATGGTCGTGAAGGCCTACGTCGCGCTCACCAAGCCGCGGATCATCGAGCTGCTGCTGATCACGACCCTGCCGGTGATGTTCCTGGCGGCCGGCGGCCTGCCGCCGCTGTGGAAGTCGATCGCCGTCATGGTCTTCGGCACCCTGTCGGCGGGCAGCGCCAACGCGCTCAACTGCTACGTCGACCGCGACATCGACCAGAAGATGCGGCGCACCCGCCGCCGGCCGCTGGCCAGGCACCAGGTGTCGCCGCGCGGCGCGCTGATCTTCGGGATCGTCCTGGGGATTTTGTCCACTGTTGGCCTGTGGCTCACCACCAACTGGCTGGCCGCGGTGCTGTCCACCGGCGCGATCCTGTTCTACGTCATCGTCTACTCGATGGTGCTCAAGCGCCGCACGGCCCAGAACATCGTCTGGGGCGGCATCGCGGGCTGCATGCCGGTCATGATCGGCTGGGCGGGCATCACCGAGCGGCTCGACTGGGCGCCCCTGGTGCTGTTCGGCGTCGTGTTCTTCTGGACGCCGCCCCACACCTGGACCCTCGCCATGCGCTACAAGGAGGACTACGCGGCGGCCAAGGTGCCGATGCTGCCGGTGGTGGCCACCGAGCGGCGGGTGATCCTGGAGTCCGTGGCCTACACCTGGGCGACCGTGCTGTGCTCGCTGGCCCTGTGGCCGGTGGCCGGCACCACGCTGTTCTACCCGGTCGTCGCGGTCGTGCTCGGCGTGGTCTGCCTGTGGGAGGTCCACCGCCTGCTGGCCCGGCTCAACGCCGGCAAGAGCGGCGTCGACCTGCGCCCCATGCGCTTCTTCCACTGGTCCAACGCCTACCTCGCGCTGCTCTTCCTCGCCGTCGCGATCGACCCGCTGCTGGCCTGAGCGCCGTGACCGTCCTGACCGCCGTGCGCGATGCCCGCGACGCGCGTGTCCGGACGGTGAGGAGTGGCTGTCCCGCGCGGGCGGTCGGCACGGACCCCGGCCCTTCGATCCGTTAAAGTCACGGTATGGCGACCCGTGATCCACGCTGGGTGTTGAAGGACCGCCCGTCGTTCGCGTTGATCACCGGGCTGGTCCTCACCGGCATCTGCGCCCTGGTCTCGTTCTCCTTCGACGTGATCAACGGTGAGCCGGTGCAGTTCTTCATCGCGCTCGGGCTCGCCCTGGCTCCGGTGCCGCTACTGCTGGCCGCCGTGCTGGCGCTCGACCGCATGGAGCCGGAGCCGCGCAGCAACCTGATCTTCGCCTTCGCCTGGGGCGCGGGCATCGCCGTGCTGGTCGCCGGCGCGATCAACTCGCTCAACCTCCACTACTTCATCGACACCGCCAAGCTCTCGCCGACCAGCGCCCGCAACCTGGCGGCCACCTTCGGCGCGCCGGTGGTCGAGGAGACGATGAAGGGCCTGGTGCTGCTCGGCCTGCTGAAGTTCCGCCGGGCCGAGCTCGACGGCCCCACCGACGGCATCATCTACGCCAGCATGGTCGGCCTCGGCTTCGCCATGAGCGAGAACGTCAGCTACTACCTGTCGGCGCTCAACGGCAACGGCGTCAGCAGCCTGGCGGTCACCGTGGTGCTGCGCGGCATCCTGTCGCCGTTCGCCCATCCGCTGTTCAGCTCGATGATCGGGGTGGCCGTCGCCTACGCGGCCCAGCGCCGGGGGCCCGAGCGGGTGTTCCTGGTGCTGGCCGGCTGGTCGGGGGCGATGATCCTGCACGGCCTGTGGAACGGCCTGGCCTCCTACGGCGGCTTCCCCGGGCTCGTGGTGGCCTACCTGGCGCTGCTGGTGGTGCTCGTCGTGCTGATCGGCGTGGTGTTCAGGGACCGGCGGCGCATCGTCGCGCTCATCCAGACCTACCTGCCGCCGTACGAGCCGACCAGGCTGGTCGGGCCGGCCGACATCTACATGTTGTCCACGTTCGCCAGGCGCCGCCAGGCCAGGCAGTGGGCCAGGGCCTACGGCGGCAAGCGGGGGGTGCGCGCCATGCGCGACTACCAGCTCGCCGCCACCGAGCTGGGCCTGCTGCACGAGCGGGCGGCCCGCCACATCGTCGACGAGCAGGCCTTCCACGAGGAGCAGCGGGCCCTGCTGGAGTGCATGAGCACCGCCCGCGCCGACTTCCCGGTGCCGCCGGTGCACGCCCGCCGGATGGCCAGGGGCACCCCGCCGCCCGGCTACGCGCCCGGCGCGCCCCGCTGAGCCAGGATCCGGGTCAGCGAGACCTCGCGCGGCCCGGGGAAGACCGGGTCGGAGTGCAGCAGCAGCGCGTCCACGACGGCCTTGCCGGTGGCCAGCAGCTCCCGGGTGGCGTAGACGTACGTGGTGGCCGCCCACTGGCGGGTGGAGTCGTCGCCCACGCCGAACGTCTCCAGCCCGGCCGTCCGGCACAGCGCGACGGCCCTCGGCAGGTGGAAGACCTGGGTGACGACGGTGATCCGCTCGGCGCCGAACACCCGGCGGGCCCGTACGCACGAGTCCCAGGTGTCGAACCCGGCGTAGTCGAGCACGATCACGTCGGCCGGCACGCCCCTGCGCAGCAGGTAGTCGCGCATGGCGGTGGGCTCGTCGTACTCCTTGCGGCTGTTGTCGCCCGACAGCAGCAGCGCCCGCACCTTGCCCGCCCGGTAGAGCTCGGCGGCCACGTCGAGCCGGCGGGCCAGCATCGGCGTGGGCTGGGTGCGCCACAGCCCGGCGCCGAGCACCAGCGCGGCCTGCGCGGGCGGCACCCGGCCCAGCCAGCCGCCGCTGTCGGCCACCACGCGGTGCGGCGAGCTGTCGAGCCAGGCCCAGGTCATGGGCGCCAGCGCGAGCACGCTGACCAGCACCAGCCCCTGGTACGTACGGCGCAGCAGCCTGCGCGAGAGCCTAGGGAGTCGCAGCACACCCCATACCATCGCACAACGGTCAGACGGGAGCGGGCGCTTCCGCGTGAGCGGCGGCGGCCGGGGCCTCCAGCGGGCCTCTGGCGCGCAGCGAGGTGACCACCCGCAGCGCGGCGATCCACACCAGTGAGGCGCCGAGCACGTGCAGCAGCACCAGCGCGGCCGGCACGGCCAGGAAGTACTGGGTGTAGCCGATCACGCCCTGGCCCAGCTCCACGACGAACAGCCCGAGCGCGGCCCGCCTGGCGGCCCGGGGCGCGCCGGTCACGCGCAGCGCGAACAGCAGCGCGAACGTCAGGCCGACGACGACGTAGACGATGTCGGCGTGCAGCCGGGCCACGGTCTCGATGTCGAAGCCGAAGCGGGAGGCGATGACGTCGCCCGAGTGCGGGCCCGTGCCGCTGACCACCACGCCCGCCACCAGCAGCACCGCCGTGGCGGCGAGCAGCGCGTGGCCGAGCCGCCGGACGTCGCGGTGGGCGATCCCGGAGGCCGGGCCGTCGCCCTCGCCGGCGCGGGCGTAGAGCATCCAGCAGGCGGCGATCAGCGCCATGGAGATCAGGAAGTGCATGCCGACCGTGAACGGGCTGAGCGCGGTCCTGACCACCAGCCCGCCCCACAGGGCCTGGGCCAGCACGCCCGCCGGCTGCAGCAGCGCCAGACGCACCAGCGCCCGCCTGCGCGGGACCAGGCGCAGCGCCGCGACGACGCACGCCGCGCCCACCGCCAACACCAGGAACGTCAGCAGCCGGTTGCCGAACTCGATGAGCATCGTGAGCATCGACATCTCGGGATGGGCGACGGGCACGAAGCTGTCGGGCGTGCACCTCGGCCAGGTCGGGCAGCCGAGCCCGGAACCGGTCACCCGCACGCCCGCGCCGGTCACCGCGATGCCCGCGTTGGCCACCACGGAGGCCAGCGCCCAGCCGCGCATCGAGCGCGCGGTCGGCGCCCAGAACGAGCGCAGGGCGCGGGCCAGGACGTTGGGGCGGCTGGTGGATTCCTTCACGTCAACGATGGTACGGGCCCGGTGGGACGGTCCCGTCAGGGGCTTCTCCGGAACGTGACAATGTGACATGTTACTCCTTGGCGGCTTTCCCGACCCGGTCCGGAGGGGCTTCGAACTGTGATCACAACTGTCGACTACCACACGGGCGGTGAGCCGTTCCGGATCGTCACCGGAGGCGTCCCCGGCATCCCCGGGGCGGACGTGCTCACCCGGCGGGAGAACGCGCCCGCCCACGCCGACCACGTCAGGCGGCTGCTGTGCCACGAGCCGCGCGGGCACGCCGACATGTACGGCTGCTTCCTCGTCCCGCCCGACGACGCCGGGGCGCATCTCGGCGCGCTCTTCTGGCACAAGGACGGCTTCTCCACCGCCTGCGGGCACGGCACGATCGCCCTGGGGGCCTACGCGGTGCAGGAGGGGCTGGTCGAGGCCGACCCCGACGGGGAGACCGACGTGGTGGTGGACGTGCCGTCGGGGCGGGTCAGGGCGCGGGTGCGGTGCTCGGGCGGGCGGGTGGCGGGGGTGACGTTCGTGAGCGTCCCGTCGTACGTGATCGCGCGGGACGTGGCCGTCGCTGGAACGAAGGTTGATATTTCGTACGGCGGGGCGATTTATGCGTCTATTTCGGCGGGGGCGTTGGGGCTGTCCGTCGAGCCCCGCCACCTGACCGCCCTCGTCGGGCACGCCCGCCGCATCAAGGCCGCCCTGGCCGGCCACCCCGCCACCCGCCACCCACGCGACGACCGCCTGTCCGGCGTCTACGGCGTCATCTTCTACGACGACCTACCGGGCGACGCCGTGTCGGACGGCAGGTCGCCGGGTGGCGAGCTGCCGGATGGCGGGTTGCCCGGCGGCGGGTCGCCGGGGGCTGATGGGAGTCTCCGGCAGCGCAACGTCACCGTCTTCGCCGACGGCGAGGTGGACCGGTCGCCGTGCGGGTCGGGCACCGCCGCCAGGATGGCGCTGCTGCACGACGCGGGCCTGCGCGGCACCCTGGTGCACGAGAGCGTCGTCGGGTCCGTCTTCCGGGCGCGGGTGGCCGCGGTGACGGCCGAGGGGATCGTGCCGGAGATCGAGGGCATGGCCTACCGCACCGGCCGGCACGTCTTCGAGCTCGATCCCGACGACCCGATCGGAACGGGGTTCACGCTGCGATGAGCGCTCTTCCCTACATCGACGGGCCCGTGCTGGAGCGGCTGGTGCCGGTCGGCCGCGCGGTGGCCGTCCTCGAACAGGCCCTGCGCGACGGGCTCGACCCCGAGCTGACGCCCCGGCGGCCCACCGTGGACCTGCCGGCCGGGCAACTCCTGCTCATGCCCGCCGCCGCCGGCCGCTACGCCGGGGTCAAGGCCGTCACCGTCACGCCCGACAACCCCGGGCGCGGGCTGCCCCGCATCCAGGGGACGTACCTGCTGCTGGACGGCCCGACCCTGGCCCCGCTCGCCGCCCTGGACGGCATCGCCCTCACGTCCCTGCGCACGCCCGCCGTCTCCGCCCTGGCCGTCGCCCACCTGGCCGAGCCGGACGCGCGCCGCCTGGTGGTGTTCGGCAGCGGGCCGCAGGCGTACGGGCACGTCCTGGCCCTGCGCGAGGTGCGGCCCGTCGAGCACGTCACGGTCGTGGGCCGCGACCCCGCCCGCGCCGCCGCCCTGGCCGCCCGCTGCCGCGCCCTGGGCCTGACCGCCGAATCCCTGACCGCCGGAGCTCCCACCGCCGGAGCTCCCACCGCCGAAGCCGCGACCGCCGAAGCCCCCACCGCCGAAGCCCCCACCGCCGAAGCCCTCACCGCCGAAGCCCTCACCGCCGAAGCCGCGGCGGTGCCCGGCGCGGTGGCCGACGCGATCCGGGCCGCCGACCTCGTCGCCTGCTGCACCACGGCCGCGCAGCCGCTGTTCCCCGGTAAGCTCGCCCGGGACGGCGTCACCGTGGTCGCGGTCGGGTCGCACGAGCCCGGCGTCCGCGAGCTCGACGGCGACCTCGTCGCCCGCGCCACCGTGGTCGTCGAGGCCAGATCGGCCGCCCTGGAGGAAGCCGGCGACGTGATCATCCCGATCCGCCACGGTACGATCACCTCTGGTCATCTCGCCGGGAACCTCGCCGAGCTGATCGCCGGGAGGGTGGTGGCCGGTCCCGGCCCGCGGGTGTTCAAGAGCACGGGCATGGCGTGGCAGGACCTGGTGGTCGCCGCGGCCGCGTACGAGGCGTGGAAGTAGGAGGGAAGGCGGATGGCTGCCGAGGACCGGCTCGACCTGCCGATGGTGGGGGAGCGGCAGAGTCTGCGCGAGCAGGTCGCGCACGCGCTGCGGGCCGCGCTGATCACCGGGGAGATGCGGCCAGGGGTGGTCTACTCCGCGCCCGTGCTCGCCGCGCAGTTCGGCGTCTCGGCCACGCCGGTCCGCGAGGCCATGCTCGACCTGGCCAAGGAGGGCCTGGTCGAGGCCGTGCGCAACAAGGGCTTCCGGGTGACCGAGCTGTCCGACCGCGACCTCGACGAGCTGACCCAGATCCGTGAGCTGATCGAGGTGCCCACCGTCTCGCGGCTGGCCGACAGCGCCCGCGCCGAGGAGTTCGAACGGCTGCGCCCGATCGCCGAGGAGATCGTCTCGGCCGCCGACCGGGCCGACCTGCTCGCCTACATCGACGCCGACCTGCGCTTCCACCTGGAGCTGCTGGCTCTGGCGGGCAACGTCCACCTGGTGGAGGTGGTCCGCGACCTGCGCAACCGGGCCCGGCTCTACGGTCTGTCGCAGCTGGCCGAGCGCGGCTCGCTGACCGACTCCGCCAGGGAGCACCTGGCCATGCTCGACGCGCTCAAGAGCGGTGACGGCAAGGCGGTCGGCCACCTGATGGGCGAGCACATCGGCCACGTCCGGGGGATCTGGGCCGAGCACTGACGCCTGCCGCGTTTCTTTACCGTCCGAATTAAGAGGGTTTGTCCGTTTTGGGGTAATGTGTTGGTGAAAGCTTTCACGAACTGATCTTCCTGAGAGCCTCACAAGCCCGGTCACGCGGACGCCCGCGTCCGCTGACCTTCACCGGGCTCGGCGACCCGCCCACCTCAAGCCGAGCCCTCCGCCGCGCGCCCGAGAGATCCCCATCCCCGCGGGCGCGCGGCGGCACCTCCTCGGTACTCCCTGCCGCCCGGTCATCAGCGCCCGGTCATCCTGGTCGAGCCGAGGCTGGCGGCCACGACGCACACGATCGCCGCCCACTGCTGCACGTGCAGGACCTCGCCCAGCACCAGCACGCCAGCCAGCGCCGCCACGGCCGGCTCCAGGCTCATCAGAATGCCGAACACGTGCTTGGGCATGCGCCGCAGCGCGTGGAGCTCCAGCGAGTACGGGATCACCGACGACAGCAGCCCCACGCCCAGCCCGATCAGCAGCAGCGACGGCTGCAACAGGTCGGCGCCGCCGGTCGTGACGCCCACCGGCGCGATCACCAGGGTCGAGACGATCATCGCGAACGACAGCCCGGTGGTGCCGGGGAAACGCCGTCCGGCCGCCGCGGACAGCAGGATGTAGGCCGCCCAGCACGCGCCCGCCACCAGGGCGAACCCGATGCCGAGCCACCAGGCCGCCGACGCCTGCCGCCCCCAGGGCGCCAGCAGCGCCACGCCGAGGCCGGCCAGGCCGATCCAGGCCAGGTCGAGCCTGCGCCGGGAGGCGGCCACGGCCACGCCCAGCGGGCCGAGGAACTCGATCGCCACCGCGACGCCCATCGGCAGCCGCGACAGGGCCTCGTAGTACGACAGGTTCATCAGCGCGAGCGTCAGGCCGAACCCGGCCCCGACCGCCCAGTCGCGCCACCCCAGCCCCCGCAGCTTCGGCCTGGCCACCGCGGCCATGATCAGGCCGCCCGCCGCGATGCGCAGGAACACCACGGCGCTCGGCGGCAGGACGGCGAACAGGTTCTTGGCGAACGCGGCGCCGAGCTGCACCGAGACGATGGACAGCAGGACCAGCGACGAGGGCGGGATCGAGTCCGCGGCCTGGCGCAGCAGGCGGCCAGGCCGGGGCAGCGCCGGGCGGCGATCGAAGGGATCGTCGAGGGCGAAGTCGGTCACGGAACTCCTCGCGCGGAAGGTGGGGCGGTCGTCCAGAGCGTACTGACCTCGGACGACATCTCCGCACGCGGGGTGGCGCGCCCCCTCACCCCCAGCGGAACAGCTTCACCCCCAGCGGATCAGCCTCATCCCCAGCGGAACAGCCGCCTCACTCCCAGCGGAACAGCCGCGAGACCAGCGCCAGGGTCAGCACGGCCCAGCCGGCCAGGACGAGCACCGGCCCCAGCGGCAGCGCCGCCCCCTGGGCGAGCACCGCGCGCAGGCCGCCGGTCAGCGCCGAGATCGGCAGCAGCTCCAGCACCGGCCGCGCGCCCTCGGGGAACTTCGACAGCGGGAAGATCACCCCGCCCGCCCCCAGCAGCACCAGGTAGACCAGGTTGGCCGCGGCCAGCGTCGCCTCGGCCCGCAGCGTGCCCGCCATGAGCAGGCCGAGGCCGCTGAAGGCCGCCGTGCCCAGCACGACCAGCACCGCGGCGGCCAGGAACGACCCGTGGGGCCGCCAGCCCAGCGCCAGCCCCACGGCCACGATCACGGCCGCCTGGATGACCTCCACGGCCACCACCGCGGCCGTCTTGGCCAGCATGAGCCCGGCCCTGGACAGCGGGGTCGCGCCCAGCCGCTTGAGCACGCCGTAGCGGCGCTCGAAGCCGGTGCCGATGGCCTGCCCGGTGAAGGCCGTGGACATGACGGCCAGGGCCAGCACGCCCGGCACGAGGAAGTCGACCCGCCGGCCGCCCCCGACGTCGACCAGCGGCGCCAGCGAGAAGCCGACCAGCAGCAGCACCGGGATGATCAGGGTGAGCAGGAGCTGCTCGCCGTTGCGCAGCATCGTGCGGACCTCCGAGCCGGCCTGCGCGAGCACCATGCGCGGGAACGGCGCGGCGCCCGGCGCGGGCGAGAGGTCGAGCACGGGGGTCATCGCAGCTCCCTGCCGGTCAGTTCGAGGAAGACGTCTTCGAGGGTACGGCGCTCGATGCGCAGGTCGTCGGCCGTGACGCCCTCCGCCGCGCACCAGGCCGTGACGGTGGCCAGCAGCTCGGGCCCCACCTGGCCCTCGATGATGTAGTGGCCGGCCGGCGACTCCTTGGCCGCGCTGCCCACCGGGAGCGCGTTGAGCAGCTCCTCCAGCGTGAGCCCCGGCCTGGCCCTGAACCTGAGCTGCCGCTCGGCCCCGGTCAGCGAGGCCGGGCTGCCCTCGGCCACCACGCGCCCCCTGTCGATGATCACGACGTGGTCGGCCAGCCGCTCGGCCTCCTCCATGTGGTGGGTGGTCAGCACCACCGACACCCCGGCGCCGCGCAGCTCGCCGACCAGGTCCCAGCAGGCGTGCCGGGCCTGCGGGTCGAGCCCGGCGGTCGGCTCGTCGAGGAACACCAGCTCCGGCCTGCCGATCACGGCCGCGGCCAGCGACAGCCGCTGCTGCTGCCCGCCCGACAGCCGCCGGTAGGGGGTGCGCGCGTGCTCGGCCAGCCCGAGCCGGGTCAGCAGCGCGCCGGGATCGTGCGGACGGGCGTAGAAGCGCGCGACCAGGCGCAGCCACTCGGCGCAGCGCATCGCCGGCGGCACGCCGCCCGCCTGGAGCATCACCCCGACGCGCGGCCGCAGCTCGGGCAGCGTGGGCGACAGGCCGAGCACCCGAACCGTGCCGGAGTCGGCCTTGCGGAACCCCTCGCAGATCTCGACCGTGGACGTCTTGCCCGCGCCGTTGGGCCCGAGGACGGCGGTGACCGCGCCACGGCCGGCCCGCAGGGTGAGGCCGTCGAGGGCGGTCCGGCCGCCGTAGCGTTTGACCAGGTCGACGATCTCGACGGCTGGGGAATCCATGGCCACGAGTTTAGGGACTGCGCCGGGCGGTCCGGCCTCCAGGTACGCGCCCGGCGAACGCCCGCCGGGCGGCCCTGCCCGGAAATGGACGGCTCTTGACCGGACCGTTCCCCGGAAAGACGTGAGAACCGGGGGAAGGACGGCGATGAGCTCCACATGTCGCGACGCAGTGCATACGACCCAGGAGTTCCGTGCTGGGTGGACCTGGCCAGCACCGACGTCCCAGGCTCGGTCCGGTTCTACGGGGATCTGTTCGGCTGGCGGGCCGACATGGTCGACGACCCGGCGGCCGGCGGCTACGGGATGTTCGTCCACGAGGGCAGCAAGGTCGCCGGGATCGGCCCCGTCCGCGACGGCGGCTCCGCCTCGCTCTGGAACACCTACGTCGCCACCGACGACGCCGCCGCGCTGGCCGGCCGGGTCAGGGACGCCGGCGGCACGGTCGTGGCGGAGCCCATGGCGGTCTTCGACGAGGGCACCATGGTCGCCCTGCGGGCCCCCGACGGCTCCTACGCCGGCGCCTGGCAGGCGGCCGCCCACGCGGGGGCGGAGCTGGTCAACGAGCCCGGCGCGTTCTGCTGGAACGAGCTGTGCACCCGGGACGCGCCGGCCGCCGAGCGCTTCTACTCGGCGGTCTTCGGCTGGACGTCCCGCACGTCCGACCTGGGCGGCATGGCCTACACCGAGTGGGTGGCGGGGGAGGCGGCCGTCGCGGGGATGATCCCGATGCCCGACGAGGCCCCGGCGGAGCTGCCGTCGTTCTGGCTGACCTACTTCGCGGTCGCCGACCTCGACGCGGCCCTGCACGCCGCCGCCGACGCGGGCGCCGACGTGCTCACCGGCGTGACCGAGGCGCCGCCCGGCAGGTTCGCGCAGCTCATCGACCCGCAGGGCGCGGCGTTCGGAGTCATCCAGCTCAACGAAACGTCATGAAATATCTGATAACCGGGAATTAGGAGGACCGAATCCCGGTTGGATCCCTCGGCCCTCGTGGGTCATCGGCCTGCGAGGGGAAGGGGTTCACGCATGTCCGTGGCAGAAGCCGCGTCCGCCGCCATTGGGAGCAAGGGCGAGACCAAGGGCGGGAGGCGGGGGCTGCTGCTGGTCATCCTGGGCGCGCTGTCGGCGATCGGCCCGCTGTCCATCGACATGTACCTGCCCGCCCTGCCCGCCATCACCGAGGAGATGCTCAGCGCTCCCGCGCAGGTCCAGCTCACCCTCACCGCCTGTCTGATCGGCGTCTCCGTCGGCCAGGTCGTCGCCGGCCCCGTCAGCGACGTGCGCGGGCGGCGCGTCCCGCTGATCGTGGGCGTGTCGGGGTTCATGGTGGCCTCGCTGCTGTGCGCGTTCGCGCCGTCGGTGCCCGTGCTGATCGTCCTGCGGCTGCTGCAGGGCATTCTGGGCGGGGCGGCGCTGGTCATCGTGCGCGCGGTCGTCCGCGACCTGTACGACGGCGCCGCCATCGCCCGCATCTTCGCCACGCTCATGCTGGTCAGCGGCCTGGCGCCGATCCTCGCCCCCATCGCCGGGGCCCAGCTGCTCGCCTTCACCTCCTGGCGCGGCGTGTTCGTGGCGCTCAGCGTCGCGGGGCTCGTGCTGCTGCTGGCCGTGCTGCCGGGGGTGCGCGAGACGCTGCCCGCCGACCGGCGCGAGAGCGGCGGGCTGGGGCACACCGTGCGCACCTTCTGGCAGCTTCTGCGCGACCGCGCGTTCATGGGCTGCGCGCTCACCGCCGGGCTGGCCTTCGCGGCGATGTTCGGCTACATCTCCGGCTCGCCGTTCGTGCTCCAGCAGGTGTACGGCGCCACCCCGCAGCAGTACTCGCTCATCTTCGGGCTCAACGCGCTCGGCCTGACCGCGATGGCCCAGCTCGGCGGCCGCCTGTCGGGCCGCGTGGAGCCCGCCCGCCTGGTCGTCATCGGGCTGGTCACCGGCCTGGTGGGCGCCGGGTTGCTGCTGGCCGCCGCGCTCACCGGGCTCGGCCTGGCCGGCATCGTGGCGGGCCTGTTCGTCATCATGCTGGGTCAGGGGCTCGTCCTGCCCGGCACCGGCGCGCTCGCGCTGGCCGGGCAGCCCGCCCAGATCGCCGGCAGCGCCTCGGCGCTGCTCGGCGTGTTGCAGTTCGCGCTGGGCGCGCTGGCGGCCCCGCTGGTCGGCCTGGCGGGCGAGGGCACGGCCGTGCCGATGGCCTGCGTGATGCTCGGCCTCATCATCTGCTCCACGCTCGCGTTCGCGATCCTGGGACGCCGAAAGGTTAGGTAAGCCTTACCTGCGTGAGCAATTGCATTGGTGGCCTGCTCCGATTCGTTTGTGCAGCGGGAAGGAATTACGGCACACTGATGTTGTGAAAAACATGCCCACGATCGAGCCCGGTAGCGAGCGCGGCACCCGCGCGCGTGTCGCCAGGCTGATTCTTGAGCATGGTCCCGTGACGGCCGCCTCGCTCGGCGAGCGGCTGGGGCTGACGCCCGCCGCGGTGCGCAGGCACCTCGACGCGTTGCTGGCCGAGGGAATGATAGAGCCTCGCACGGTCAGGCCGCGCGGTCAGCGCGGGCGCGGACGGCCCGCCAAGCTGTTCGCCATCACCGACGCGGGGCGCAGTGCTTTCGAGCACGCCTATGACGACCTCGCCGGGAGCGCACTCCGCTTCCTGGCCGAGCGCATGGGACGAGAAGCCGTGACCGACTTCGCCCGCTCGCAGGTGTCGAGCCTGCTGACGCGGCTGGAGCCGGTCATGCGGACGGTGCCGGCGGACCAGCGCGTACAGGTGCTGGCGCAGGCGCTGTCGGCAGAGGGGTACGCCGCCTCGGCCAGCAAGGCCAAGTCGGGCGGCGACCAGCTCTGCCAGCACCACTGCCCGGTGGCTCACGCGGCCGCGGAGTTCCCGCAGCTCTGCGAGGCCGAGACGGAGGCGTTCGCGCAACTGCTCGGCACCCCGGTGCAGCGCCTGGCCACGATCGCGCACGGCGACGGGGTCTGCACGACCCACGTGAGCCCCAAGTCGCTGGCTGAATCCGCACACAGAGACAAGAGCAAGGAGACCGGAAGGTGACTGTCACCGACCGCCCGGAGCTGGAAGGCCTCGGGAATTACAAGTTCGGCTGGGCCGACCCGGATGCCGCGGGCGCGGCGGCCAAGCGTGGCCTGTCCGAGGAGGTCGTCCGCAACATCTCCGCGCTCAAGAACGAGCCGGAGTGGATGCTCGACCTTCGCCTGAAGGGCCTCCGCCTGTTCGCCAAGAAGCCGCTGCCCACCTGGGGCTCCGACCTCACCGGCATCGACTTCGACAACATCAAGTACTTCGTGCGCTCGACCGAGAAGCAGGCCGCTTCCTGGGACGAGCTGCCCGCCGACATCAAGAACACCTACGACAAGCTCGGCATCCCCGAGGCGGAGAAGCAGCGCCTCATCGCCGGCGTCGCGGCCCAGTACGAGTCGGAGGTCGTCTACCACAAGATCCGTGAGGACCTTGAGGAGAAGGGCGTCATCTTCGTCGACACCGACACGGGCCTGAAGGAGCACGAGGAGCTCTTCAAGGAGTACTTCGGCTCGGTGATCCCGGTCGGCGACAACAAGTTCGCCGCGCTCAACACCGCCGTGTGGTCCGGTGGCTCGTTCATCTACGTGCCGCCGAACGTCGAGGTCGAGATCCCGCTGCAGGCCTACTTCCGGATCAACACCGAGAACATGGGCCAGTTCGAGCGGACCCTGATCGTCGTGGACGAGAACTCCTACGTCCACTACGTCGAGGGCTGCACCGCGCCGATCTACTCCTCCGACTCGCTGCACAGCGCGGTCGTCGAGATCATCGTGAAGAAGAACGCCCGCTGCCGTTACACGACCATCCAGAACTGGTCGAACAACGTCTACAACCTGGTCACCAAGCGCGCCGTCGCCTACGAGGGCGCGACCATGGAGTGGATCGACGGCAACATCGGCTCCAAGGTCACGATGAAGTACCCGGCCGTCTACCTGATGGGCGAGCACGCCAAGGGCGAGACGCTGAGCGTCGCCTTCGCCGGCGAGGGCCAGCACCAGGACGCCGGCTCCAAGATGGTGCACCTGGCGCCCAACACCAGCTCCAGCGTCATCTCCAAGTCGGTGGCGCGCGGCGGCGGCCGCACCTCCTACCGCGGTCTCGTGCAGATCGAGGAGGGCGCCCACGGCAGCGCCAGCACCGTCAAGTGCGACGCGCTCCTGGTCGACCAGATCAGCCGCTCCGACACCTACCCGTACGTCGACGTGCGCGAGGACGACGTCTCGATGGGCCACGAGGCCACGGTCTCCAAGGTCAGCGAGGACCAGCTCTTCTACCTCATGAGCCGCGGGCTCGGCGAGGACGAGGCCATGGCGATGATCGTGCGCGGCTTCGTCGAGCCGATCGCCCGCGAGCTGCCCATGGAATACGCGCTCGAACTCAACCGGCTGATCGAGCTGCAGATGGAAGGAGCCGTCGGCTGATGGGCCTGAACGAGAAGCCCCTGTCGACCCTGCACGAGAAGGCGTCCTACGACCTGGGCGACTTCGAGGTCCCGACCGGGCGCGAGGAGTCGTGGCGCTTCACGCCGCTGTCCCGCCTGAAGGGCCTGCACAACGGCAAGGCCGACCCCGTGGGTCACGTGCGCCTCGACGTCGAGGCCGCGCCCGAGGTCGTCGTCGAGACGGTCGGGCGCGACGACGCCCGCGTCGGCAAGGCGTTCACGCCCACCGACCGGGTCAGCGCGCAGGCGTGGAACAGCTTCGAGAAGGCGACCGTGATCACGGTGCCGCGCGAGGCCGTCACGTCGAAGCCGACCGTGCTCACCCTGACCGGTGAGGGCGACGGCGCCGCCTACGGCCACATCGTGGTCAAGGTGGAGCCGATGGCCGAGGCCGTGGTCGTGCTCGACCACAAGGGCAGCGCCGTCTACGCCGACAACATCGAGTTCGTCGTCGGCGACGGCGCCAACCTCAAGGTCGTCAGCCTCCAGGACTGGGACGACGACGCCGTGCACGTCTCCCACCACCACGCCCAGCTCGCCAAGGACGCGACCTTCCGCAGCTTCGTGGTGACCCTCGGCGGCGACCTGGTCCGGCTCTCGCCCAGCGTGGCCTACACCGCGCCCGGCGGCGACGCCGACATGTCCGGCGTCTACTTCGTCGACGCCGGCCAGCACCTGGAGCACCGCCTCCTGGTCGACCACTCCCAGCCCAACTGCAAGAGCAACGTCGACTACCGCGGCGCGCTGCAGGGGCAGGACGCGCACGCCGTCTGGATCGGCGACGTGATCATCAGGGTCGAGGCCGAGGGCACCGACACCTACGAGCTCAACCGCAACCTCATCCTCACCGACGGCGCCCGCGCCGACTCGGTACCCAACCTGGAGATCCTCACCGGCGAGGTCGCCGGAGCCGGGCACGCCTCGGCCTCGGGCCGCCTCGACGACGAGCACATCTTCTACCTCCAGGCCCGCGGCATCCCCTACGACGAGGCCCGCCGCCTGGTCATCAGGGGCTTCCTCGGCCAGCTCATCGAGAAGATCCAGATCGAGGAGATCCGCGACCGCGTGCTGGCCGCGGTGGAGGCGGAGCTCGCGCGATGAGTTTCGAGAAGGTCTGCCAGGTCGCCGACATCCCCGACGGCGGCGTCATCGGCGTCGAGGTCGGGGAGACCCCGGTGGCGCTGGTGCGCAAGGGCGCCGACGTCTTCGCCCTGCACGACGTCTGCTCGCACGCCGAGGTGAAGCTCAGCGAGGGCGAGGTCTACGACGGCACGCTGGAGTGCTGGCTGCACGGCTCGTGCTTCGACGTGCGCTCCGGCAAGCCCACCGGCCCGCCCGCCACCAAGCCCGTGAACGTCTACACAGTCAAGATCGACGGCGACGACGTCCTCGTCTCGCTCTCGAAGGAGTCATAAACGTGTCCACCCTAGAGATCCGTGACCTCAAGGTCGCCGTCGAGGACAAGGAAATCCTGCGCGGCGTCAACCTGACGGTGAAGTCCGGCGAGACGCACGCCATCATGGGCCCCAACGGCTCGGGCAAGTCCACCCTCGCCTACGCGATCGCCGGTCACCCCAAGTACACGATCACCGGCGGCCAGGTGCTGCTCGACGGCGTCGACCTGCTGGAGCTGTCGGTCGACGAGCGGGCCCGCGCCGGCCTGTTCCTCGCCATGCAGTACCCGGTCGAGGTCCCCGGCGTGTCGGTGTCGAACTTCCTGCGCTCGGCCGTCACCTCGGTCCGCGGCGAGGCGCCCAAGCTGCGCGAGTTCGCCAAGGACCTCAAGGCCGGCATGGACGCGCTGTCCATCGACGCCGCCTTCGCCCAGCGCAACCTCAACGAGGGCTTCTCCGGCGGTGAGAAGAAGCGCCACGAGATCCTCCAGCTGGAGCTGCTCAAGCCGAAGATCGCCGTGCTCGACGAGACCGACTCCGGCCTCGACGTCGACGCGCTGCGGGTGGTCTCCGAGGGCATCAACCGCTTCCGCTCCACGGGTGAGACCGGCGTGCTGCTGATCACCCACTACACCCGCATCCTGCGCTACGTGAAGCCCGACTTCGTGCACGTCTTCGCCGGCGGCCGGATCGTCGAGGAGGGCGGGCCGGAGCTGGCCGACAAGCTCGAGGCCGAGGGCTACGAGCAGTACACGAAGGCATCTGCATGACTTCCACCAGCTTGGACGTGGAGAAGATCAGGAAGGACTTCCCGGTCTTCTCCCGCGAGCTGCCCGACGGGCGCCCGCTCGTCTACCTCGACTCGGGCAACTCCTCGCAGAAGCCCAACCAGGTCATCGACACCATGCGCGACCACCTGGCGCTGCACTACAGCAACGTCGGACGGGCCATGCACGTGCTCGGCGCGGAGTCGACCGAGGCGTACGAGAGCGCGCGCGACAAGGTGGCGGCGTTCGTCGGGGCGGGCTCGCGCGATGAGGTGATCTTCACCAAGAACGCCTCCGAGGCCCTCAACCTCGTGGCCTACTCCTTCGGCAACCCCGCGGGCACCGACCCCCGCTTCGCCCTCGGTCCCGGCGACGAGATCGTCATCTCCGAGATGGAGCACCACTCCAACATCGTGCCGTGGCAGATGCTCGCGCAGCGCACCGGCGCCACGCTGAAGTGGTTCGGCGTCACCGACGACGGGCGGCTCGACTTCGACCCGGCCGTCGTCACCGAGCGCACGAAGATCGTCTCGATCGCCCACCAGTCGAACGTGCTCGGCACGGTCAACCCGGTCACCGCGGTGGCCGCGAGGGCGCACGAGGTCGGCGCGCTGATCATGCTCGACGCCTCGCAGTCCGTGCCGCACCACCCGGTGGACATGGCCGCGCTGGGCGCCGACTTCGTGGCCTTCACCGGTCACAAGATGGTCGGCCCTTCGGGCATCGGCGTGTTGTGGGGCCGTACCGAGCTGCTGGAGGCCATGCCGCCGTTCCTGGGCGGCGGCGAGATGATCGAGGCGGTCTGGATGGACCGCTCGACGTACGCGCCGATCCCGCACAAGTTCGAGGCCGGCACGCCGCCCATCGTCGAGGCCATCGGCCTCGGCGCGGCGGTCGACTACCTCACCGCGGTCGGCATGGACGCCATCGAGGCGCACGAGCGCTCGCTGACGGCCTACGCCCTCGACGCCCTGCGCGAGGTGCCGTCGCTGCGGCTGATCGGGCCCGACTCCCTCGACCAGCGCGGCAGCACGCTGTCGTTCACGCTGGAAGGCATACACCCCCACGATGTGGGGCAGATCCTGGACGACCAGTTCGGGGTCGCCGTCCGCGTCGGGCACCACTGCGCGCGCCCGCTGCACCTGCGGTTCGGAATACCGGCGACCACGCGGGCGTCGTTCTACCTGTACAACACCACGGGCGAGATCGACGCCCTGGTGCGCGGCCTCCATCACGTTCAGAAGGTGTTCGCATAGCCATGATCGGCGAGTCGATGTACCAGGAGCTGATCCTGGAACACTACAAGCACCCGCAGGGGCGGGGGCTGCGCGAGCCGTACGACGCCGAGGTTCACCACGTGAACCCGACGTGCGGCGACGAGATCACGCTGCGGGTCAGGGTGGGCGACGCCGGTAAGATCGAAGACGTCTCCTACGACGGCCAGGGCTGCTCGATCAGCCAGGCGGCCGCCTCCGTGCTGCACGAGCTGGCCACCGGCTCGACGGTCGAGGAGTCGCTGTCGGTGGTCGACGAGTTCACCCGGCTCATGCAGGGCCGGGGGCAGGTCGAGGCCGACGAGGAGGTGCTCGGGGACGCGGTGGCGTTCGCGGGCGTGGCCAAGTTCCCGGCGCGCGTCAAGTGCGCGCTGCTGTCGTGGATGGCCTACAAGGACGCTGTGGTGAGGAGTGCCCAATGAGCAAGCCTGTGGAGACTCCGACCGGCTTCGACGGTGACACCACCGTCGATGAGGTCATGGAGGCGCTCAAAGACGTCGTCGACCCCGAGCTCGGCATCAACGTCGTCGACCTGGGGCTGATCTACGGGCTCAACCTCGACCCGTCCGACGCCGGTCAGCCCGTGGCCACCATCGACATGACGCTGACCAGCGCGGCCTGCCCGCTGACCGACGTCATCGAGGACCAGGCCCACTCCGCCCTGGAGGGCATGGTCTCCGACGTGAAGATCAACTGGGTCTGGCTGCCGCCGTGGGGCCCGGACAAAATCACTGACGAGGGGCGTGAGCAGCTCCGTATGCTAGGCTTCAACGTCTGATCTTTCTAGCTGTAACGGCTGGCGTTGGGCGTCAGCCGTTTCAGTGTGCCAAGGAGGGGTTTCGGAAGGTCCGTACCCAGCCAGGGAATAGCCGATACCATCCCCGGCGTTGGCACCAGGTATACACCAGACGCCTCATCTCGCGTCATCGCGCCGCCTGCGGCCGGTGCCCCGGTGTATCCCCCCTGTGAAGTCCCGCCTCGATGGCGGGCGTACTGCAACTTGTACGGCATCAGGCCGTATGTCCCGGCTCGTCCTTTCGCAGAAGTGACGCGCCACTTCGACTGAAAGGCACGAATTTCGTGACCATGCTTGACTCTGTCATGCCCGCGTTCGACGAGACCGCCCCCGAGACGGGCCCGTCGGAGTTCGAACTGCTCGGCCTTCCCAAGCCGCTCATCAGCGGTCTGGCCAAGCAGGGCATCGACAGCCCGTTCCCCATCCAGAGTGCGACGATCCCCGACGTGCTCGCCGGTCATGACGTCCTGGGCCGTGGCCAGACCGGCTCGGGCAAGACCCTGGCCTTCGGTTTGCCGACCATGGCTCGCATCGCGGGGGTGCGGCCCGCCGCCGGCCACCCGCGCGCGATGATCCTTGTGCCCACCCGTGAGCTGGCCCTTCAGGTGCACGACGCGCTCGAACCGCTCGGCCGCGGCCTCGGGCTGCGGATGAAGGTCGTCGTGGGCGGCATGTCCATGGGCAAGCAGATCGAGGCACTGCGCCGCGGCGTCGACATCGTGATCGCCACCCCGGGCCGCCTGGGCGACCTGATCCGGCAGGGCGAGTGCTCGCTGGCGCAGGTCGAGGTCTCCGTCCTCGACGAGGCCGACCACATGTGCGACCTCGGCTTCTTCCCCGTCGTCACCGAGCTGCTGGCCCAGACCCCGACCGACGGGCAGCGCCTGCTGTTCTCGGCCACCCTCGACGGCGACGTCGACAAGCTGGTGCGCCGCTTCCTCAAGGACCCGATCACCCACTCCGTGGCCCCGGCGACCTCGCCGGTCGACACCATGGAGCACCACGTGATGCAGGTCACGCGGGACGACAAGTTCGACGTCACGGCCGAGATCGCCAACCGCGAGGGCCGTACGATCATCTTCGTCCGCACCCAGCACGGCGTCGACCGGCTGTGCAAGCAGCTCGCCCGGGTCGGCATCAAGGCCGGCGGCCTGCACGGCGGCAAGCGCCAGAACCAGCGCACCCGCATCCTGGCCGAGTTCCGCGAGGGCTCGATCAACGTGCTGGTCTGCACCGACGTCGCGGCCCGCGGCATCCACGTCGACAACATCAGCCTGGTGCTGCACGTCGACCCGCCGCAGGACCACAAGAGCTACCTGCACCGCGGCGGCCGTACCGCCCGCGCGGGCGAGAAGGGCACCGTCGTCACCCTGGTGCTGCCCAACGAGCGCCGCTCGACCGACGCCCTGACCAGGCGCGCCGGCATCCACCCGTTCCGGCTCAAGGCCACCCCGGGGCACCCCCGGCTGGCCGAGGTGGCCGGGGCCCGGACGCCGAGCGGCGAGGCCATCCCCGTGTGGGAGCCCGACGTCC
Organism: Nonomuraea sp. NPDC048881; assembly: GCF_040649795.1. Classification (NCBI taxonomy): domain Bacteria; kingdom Bacillati; phylum Actinomycetota; class Actinomycetes; order Streptosporangiales; family Streptosporangiaceae; genus Nonomuraea; species Nonomuraea sp. NPDC048881. Next base: position 48,805 of record NZ_JBEZGC010000024.1, on the reverse strand, counting down.
GCAAGCCGCTGCGCCCGCGCCGTGAGGGCGGTCACGGCGGCGCCGAGCGCCGGGGCGGGCGTCGTCCGCGCCGCGAGTTCGACGGCGAGCGCCGTCCGCGCCGGCACGAGGACGGCACCTTCGCCGGCGGCGACGACCGTCGTCCGCGCCGTCACGAGGAGTCCGGTGAGGACCGTCGTCCGCGCCGGCACGCCGAGGGCGAGCGGCCGTTCGGCGGCGGACAGCGTCCGGCCGAGCCGCGCACGTTCGGCGACGACCGCAGGCGTGGCGACCGGCCGCGCGGCGGTTTCCGTTCCGACGACCGTCCCGCCCGTCAGGACGACCGCGGTGGTTTCCGCTCTGACGACCGTCCTGCCCGTCAGGACGACCGTGGTGGTTTCCGTTCCGACGACCGCCCGGCGTTCCGCCAGGACGACCGCGGCTACCGGTCCGAGGCGCCCCGTGGCGGCGGGTACCGTGACGGCCAGCGCGGCGGCGGCGGCGGTTTCCGCTCCGACGACCGCGGCCGCTTCGGCGCCGACCGTGGCCGCCCGTTCTCGGGCGACCGTGACCGGCCCGCCCGCTCCGACGAGCGCGCCCCCCGCGACGGCTTCCGCTCCGGCGGCGGCTTCCGTTCCGAGGAGCGCGGCAACGCCGGGTTCCGCCGCAACAACGGCGGCCGCCGCTTCGAGCGCTGACGCCGACTGAACGACCGACCGCCCGTCGCACCTCCCGCAGGGGAGGGGCGGCGGGCTTCGTCGTTCCCGGACGTGCTACGAGGTCAGGACGTGCTACGAGGTCAGGACGTCAAGAGCGCGGTCGACGTCGTCGACGGTGTTGTAGACGTGGAAGCCCGCGCGGACCCGGCCGGCGCGCACCGCGGCGCGGATGCCGGCCGCCGCCAGCCGCTCGCCCGGCGCCTCCACCGACACGATCGCCGAGTCGGACGGTTCCAGCCCCAGCCCGGCCCTGAACCGGTTGGCCAGCTCGACGTCGTGCTCGTGGACGCGCTGGGCGCCGATCTCGTTGAGCAGTTCGAGCGCGGGCGCCGCGCCGACGTAGCAGAACCAGGCCGGCGACAGGTCGAAGGCGCGGGCGTCGGAGGCCAGCCGCAGCGGCGGCCCGTAGTAGGAGCCGCCCGGATCGTCGCCGGCGTACCAGTTGGCCGCCAGCGGCCGCATCAGGGAGCGCACCCGGGGCGACAGGTAGCCGAACGCGGCCCCGCGCGGCGCCATGAGCCACTTGTAAGCCGCGCACGCCAGCACGTCGATCCCGTCGGCCACCGACACCGGCAACCACCCGCACGCCTGGGAGCCGTCGGCGATGACCAGCGCGTCGTGGGCGCGGGCGGCGGCGACGACGTCGTGCAGCGGCGTCACGTAGCCGGTCGCCGACTGCACGAGGCTGAAGGCGACGGCGTCGGTCCGGCCCGTGACGGCGTCGGCCAGACGCTCGGCGGGCACGGTCTCGACCTCGGCCGCCACCGCCCACGGGAACAGGTTGCTGGTGAACTCGATCTCCGGCACCAGCACCCGCGCCCCCGGCGGCAGCGCGGTCGCCACCGTGGACATGATCTGCGACACCGTCGAGCCGACCGTCACGTCGGCCGGCTCGGCGCCGACCAGGTGGGCGAAGGCCGTGCGGGCCCGGCCGACCGAGGCGTCCCAGGGCGCCCAGTCGCCGCTGCCGTGCCGCCACTCGGTGAGCACGGCCTGCAATTCCTCGAAGGCCGGGCGGGGCGGAAGGCCGTACGAAGGGGTGTTGAGCCAGCCCGGGTCGGCGTCCCAGAGCTTGCCCACGGTCGCGATGTCCATGACCACCAGCCTAGAACGGCCCTCCGGAGATCAAGCGGCGCCCGGACGACGGGCAGGAAGCGGACGTCTCGCGTGGCGGACTCCGGGCGGCGTCACCGTCGCGCGCAGACTAGGCTTGTCAGGCACGCCAACCGACCGACGAGAGAGACCATGAAGACCTTCGAAGAGCTGTTCGCCGAGCTGTCAGACAAGGCGCGTACCAGGCCCGCGGGCTCGGGCACCGTGGCCGCGCTCGACGCCGGCGTGCATGCCATCGGCAAGAAGGTCGTCGAGGAGGCCGCCGAGAGCTGGATGGCCGCCGAGCACGAGTCGAACGACAGGGCGGCGGAGGAGATCTCCCAGCTCCTCTACCACGTGCAGGTGCTCATGATCGCCAAGGGCATCGGGCTCGACGAGGTGTACAAGCATCTCTAGGGCGCCTCGCGCCCGCCCCGGCGTCCCATCGACCATGAGTGAGGAAGAAGACCCGAACATGCTGCGTCTGGCCGTACCGAACAAGGGCGCGCTCAGCGAAGCCGCCCAGAACATGCTCAAGGAGGCCGGCTACCGGTCCCGCAGGGACAGCAAGGAGCTCGTCGTCGTCGACGAGGACAACGGCTGCGAGCTGTTCTTCCTGCGTCCCCGCGACATCGCCGTCTACGTCGGGGAGGGCACCCTCGACCTCGGCATCACCGGCCGCGACATGCTGATCGACTCCGGCGCGCCGGTCGAGGAGATCATGCCGCTCGGCTTCGGCGGCTCCACCTTCCGCCTGGCCGCCAAGGCGGGCACGATGTCGTCGGTCAAAGACCTCGACGGGCAGCGCATCGCCACCTCCTACGCGGGGCTGCTCGACAAGTACCTGTCCGACCAGGGCGTCGACGCCCGCGTGATCAAGCTTGACGGCGCCGTCGAGACCGCGATCCGGCTCGGCGTGGCCGACGCGGTCGCCGACGTCGTGGAGACCGGCACCACGCTGCGCAACGTCGGCCTGGAGGTGTTCGGCGAGCCGATCATGCGCTCGGAGGGCGTGCTGATCAAGCGGCAGAGCGCGCCGGAGACGCCGGGCATGGGCCAGCTCGTCCGCCGCCTGCAGGGCGTCGTGCACGCCCGCGACTTCGTCATGATGGACTACGACATCCGCGCCGAGCGCATCGAGGAGGCCATCGCCCTCACGCCCGGCATGGAGGGGCCCACGGTCTCGCCGCTCCACCGCGAGGGCTGGGTCGCCGTCCGGGCCATGGTCCGGCGCAAGGGCCACCAGCAGGTGATGGACCAGCTCTGGGACATCGGCGCGCGGGCCATCCTGGTCACCGACATCTACGCCTGCCGCCTCTGACAAATGTCACCGTCAACCCCGGAAGGATCACACTAACGGGGGAAACGCCGCGCCCGTAGCGTTTGCTGACATGAACGCCATCGTGTTCGACCAGGTCAGCAAGCGCTACGGGGACGTGCTTGCCGTCGACGACCTCTCGCTCGCCATCGAGCCGGGCAAGACCGTGGCCCTGCTCGGGCCCAACGGCGCGGGCAAGTCCACCTCGATCAACATGCTGCTCGGCCTGCTCCGTCCCACCAGCGGCACGATCACCATCCACGGCCGCACGCCCGACCACGCGGTGCGCTCCGGCGAGCTGGGCGCGATGCTCCAGAACGGCGCCCTCATCCCCGAGCTGTCGGTCAAGGAGCTCATCGACCTCGTCCGCCGGCTCTACCCCGACCCGCTGCCGCTGGCCGAGATCCTGAAGCTGGCCGACCTGTCGGACCTGGTCAAGCGGCGCGCGAACAAGCTGTCCGGCGGCCAGACGCAGCGCGTCAGATTCGCCCTGGCCATCGCGGGCGCGCCGAAGATCCTGCTGCTCGACGAGCCGACCGCGGCCATGGACGTGGAGTCCAGGCTGCGGTTCTGGGCCAGCATGCACGACTACGCCGCCGGCGGCAGGACCGTGCTGTTCGCCACCCACTACCTGGAGGAGGCCGACGAGCACTCCGACCGGGTGATCGTCATCGCCCGCGGCCGGCTGGCCGCCGACGGCACCGCCGCCGAGATCAAGGCCGGCGTGGGCGGGCAGGTCGTCCGCTTCACGCTGGGCGACCAGCCCGCGGCCGGGCTCGACCGGCTGCCCGGCGTCACCGCCGTCGAGGTCGCCGCCGGCACCGCCACGCTGCACACCTCCGACCCCGACGCGACCGTGGCCGCCCTGTTCCGGGGCACCGAGCTCGACGTCCGGGGCCTCCAGCTCACCGGCGCCGACCTCGAAGACGCCTTCCTCGCGCTCACCAGGGAGTCCTGATGCTGTTCTACGCCAAGACCGAGGCGATGCGCATGCTGCGCAACCGGCGCTACATCATCTTCGTGGTCATCTTCCCGGTCGTGCTGTACCTGATCAACGCCAACATCTACGGCAAGCAGACCGACGGCGCCGGGGTGAGCTACAGCGTCGTGCTGATGGTCTCCATGGCCGCCTACGGGGCGCTGGCCTCGTCGATGATGAGCTCGGCGGTGCCGTGGGCGACCGAACGGCAGTCCGGCTGGCTGCGCCAGCTCCAGATCACCCCGCTGCCCAACTGGATGATCATCGCCACCAAGCTCGGCACCGCCATGCTGCTCGTGCTGCCCTCGCTGCTGCTGGTGGCCGTCGTCGGGGTCGTTCAGCAGGGCGTGTCGATGCCGGTCGGCCGGTGGGTGCCGCTGCTGCTGGCCATGTGGCTGGGGACGATCCCGTTCATCGCGCTGGGCCTGGCGATCGGGTCGCTGCTGACGGCCGACGCCGCGCAGCCGGCCGCGATGATCTGCATGTTCGTCCTGGCCATCGCGGGCGGCCTGTGGTTCCCGCCCGAGGTGTTCGGCGACACCATGCGGACCGTGGCCGACATCATGCCCTCCTACCACTACGCGAGCCTCGGCTGGAGCATCGTCGCCGGGAACGGCGTCGCGCTGACCGACGTGCTGGTGGTCGGCGGATGGGCGGTCGTCCTGGGCGGGGCTGCCGCCTACCTGTACCGCCGGGCTACTGTTCGGGCATGAGTTTCGCCGACAAGCTGCACTTCGGTGACGGGCGGCCGTCGCCCAGGCGGCGGCTGCTCGGGATGTCCGTCGGCATGGTCTATCTCGTCTTCCCGATCGCCGAGATCGTCGCGGGCGGCGTCACGGGCGCCCGGGCGATCTGGGGGGCCGTGGCGCTGGTCGCGTTCATCGGCTGCTTCGCCGGCACGGTGATCAGCGCCAAGAGCTTCCACGAGCGCTCGCGCGCCACCTTCCCCCTGCTCGGTGTGACCGCGGTGATCGCGGTGGTCAGCGCGTTCGCCTTCGGCGGCGCCTGGCTCACGCTGCCGGTCTACACGGTCGTGCTCTACGGGTTCACCCTCCCGCCCGCCTGGGCGCTGGCCGGGGTGGGCGTGAACCTGGCGGTGGTGGTGGCGGCCGGGGTGCTGACCGGCGACGAGTTCGCCGGCGTCGTCGTCCTGGGGCTGCAGGTCGTCACGCTGGGCGTGTTGTTCATCAGCATTCGCAACAGCCGGGTGCTGACACTGAGGCTGCACGAGGCGCAGGGCGAGGTGGCCAGGCTGGCGGCCACGGAGGAGCGCCTGCGCATCGCCCGCGACCTGCACGACCTGCTGGGCCACAGCCTGTCGCTGATCGTGCTCAAGAGCGAGCTGGCCGGGCGGCTGGCCGAGGAGTCGCCGCAGGTGCGGCAGGAGATCGCCGACATCGAGTCCGTGGCCAGGCAGGCGCTGGTGGAGGTGCGCGAGGCGGTCACCGGCTACCGGCAGCGCAGCCTGTCGGAGGAGATCGACGGCGCCCGATCGGTGCTGCGGGCGGCGGGCGTGCGGGCCGAGGTGCGGGTGTCCGGCACGCCGCTGCCCGACCTGCTCGACGGGCTGTTCGGCTGGGCGGTGCGCGAGGGCGTCACCAACGTCGTACGGCACGCGCGGGCCGCCCGTTGCGAGATCCAGGTGACGTGCGACGGCGAACACGCCACCCTGGAGATCATGGACGACGGACGCGGCGGCGAGCCGCAGGGCACCGGCAGCGGGCTCAGCGGCCTGCGCGAACGGGTGACGGGCGCGGGCGGCACCATGGAGGCCGGCGGCGCGCCCAAGGGCGGGTTCCGGCTGCGGGTGCTGGTGCCGGTCAGAGTGGGGACGGCCGCGTGATCCGGGTGATGCTGGCCGAGGACCAGGGCATGATCCGCGGCGCGCTGGCCTCGCTGCTCGGCCTGGAGCCCGACATCGAGGTGGTCGGCGAGGCGGCCGACGGGAACGAGGCCGTCGCCGTCGCGGTCGCCGCGACCCCCGACATCGCGCTGCTCGACATCGAGATGCCCGGCAAGGACGGCCTGACCGCCGCCGCCGAGATCGCCGCCCGGGTGCCGGGCTGCCGGGTGATGATCCTGACCACGTTCGGGCGGCCCGGCTACCTGCGCACCGCGATGGAGGCGGGGGCGGTGGCGTTCCTGGTCAAGGACAGCCCGGCCAAGGATCTCGCGGCGGCCATCCGCCGGGTGCAGGCGGGGGAGCGGGTCATCGACCCGGGGCTGGCCGCGGCGGCGCTTAGCGCGGGGCCCAACCCGCTGTCGGCGCGCGAGCGCGACGTGCTGGCCGCCGCCGCCGACGGCTCCACGATCGGGGACATCGCCCGCCGCCTGCACCTGTCGGAGGGCACGGTGCGCAACTACCTGTCCTCGGCCATCCAGAAGACGCACGCGCGCAACCGCATCGAGGCCGTGCGGCGGGCCAAGGCCCAGGGCTGGGTCTAGCCGGGTCTCAGGTCCGCATGGCGGCGATCTGGCGGATCAGGTCCGACACCCGGACGATGCCCAGGCAGCGGTTGAGCTCGTCGGTGACCACCAGGTCGTCGTAGATGCGGGCCGCGTCCCGGCCGGCGGCCTGCATGGCTGCGATGGCGGGGGTCGTCCTCGGGACCGTGCGCGGCGGGTCGGCCAGGCGCTGGGCGGGCTTGGCGCCGTGCAGGGCGTGCCCGTACCGGGCGGCGAAGGACAGCAGGAAGCGGCTGCGGTCGAGGCTGCCCTTGGGGCGCTGGTACTCGTCCACCAGGATCACGCTGGTGATCGTGGGCTCGTGTCCGAACGCCGCCACGACCTCCTCCGCCTTGGCCCCGGCCGGCAGCGTCACCGCCGGGACCAGCAGCTCCTGCACGCGAGGGCCGAGCATCAGCGTGTCCGGCGACTCGTCGGCCACCGGGAGCGGCACCCGGATCTTGCCGTCGGGGCCGGGCGCCAGCAGCGGGCCGTGGGCCAGGCGCACGCCCAGGCCGCGGGCCACCGCCACCTGCCCCTCGCGCTCGACGCCAGGGGCCAGCACGTGCGCGCCGATCCCGCGGGCCAGCGTCACCACCGCGCGCGCCACCGCCGCCGCCCGGTGGTCGCCGGGCAACCTGGTCACCAGCTCCTCGTCCAGTGCCAGCAGGTACGGCGCGGAGTCGGTGACGACGTCCAGCGCCGGGCCGCCCGCGCCGACGTCGGCGAAGCCCAGCAGGTAGCCGATCGTGCGCAGCCCGTCGAGGCTGACCTTCAGCAGGCGGCGGTCCTGCTCCTGGCACGTTCCGGTGAGCATCAGGATCGCCTCACGAGGATGCCTGCCCGCCCGCCGCAGGGCCTCGTGGAGCGGCGCCAGCGCCCCGGCGCCCGAGAGCACCACGTGCAGGGGCAGTGGCAGCACCATGGGCAGCGGAGCCGCCCGGAGAACGCCCGCCGGGTCGACGACGGCGGGCTGCGCGATGACGGCCCCGTTGTCGAGATCCACTACAGGGCTGGTGAGCAGGGAGGACACGTTCAGATGATCCGACCGGCAGGGTTTCGGCAGAAGCCCCCCGAAACGAAGTTCACCGACATTTCCGCTATAGTTCCCCCCTTCTCGTGAAGGGAATGTCGTTCGGTTACCCTTCCCGCATGAGCGCGCGTCCGGCCAGAGGCGGCGGCCGCTGGGTCACGGTGCCGCCCGAGCGCGTGCACCCCTGGATCGACGGGTTCGCCGGCCGCCACGGCCCCTTCGAGGCCGCCGGCGACGACCGCGTGGTCCGCCTGACCGCCGCCGACGGCGCGCTGGCCGAGCTGCACGTGCCGTTCCCGCCCATGACCCCCGGCCCGCCGCACGTGACCAGGCTGGTCGCGCACGCGCAGGCCGCGCGGCGGGTGGGCGTGCTGCTGGTCCGGCTCGGCGGGTACGCGGCCGGCGTGTTCCACGGCGCCGAGCTGCTGGACTCCAAGGTCGGCTCCCGGCTGGTGCAGGGACGTACGGCGGCCGGCGGGTGGTCGCAGCAGCGCTTCGCCAGGAGGCGGCAGAAACAGGCGGCCCAGGCCTTCGACAGCGCGGCGGAGACGGCGGCGCGGGTGCTCGTGCCGCGGCTCGGCGAGCTGGAGGCGGTGGTGCTCGGCGGCGACCGGCGGGCGGTCGACGCGCTGCGCGGCGACCGGCGGCTCGCGCCGGTGTTCGCGCTGGAGAGCGAGCCGTTCCTGGTGGTGCCCGACCCGAGGCTCGCGGTCCTGCGCGACGCGCCCGCCCGGTTCCGGGCCGTCCGGATCCGGGTGGTCGACCCGTCCTGAGCCCTGAGGGTTCGTTGAGGTGGTCAGGACGCCGGGAGGAAGGCGTCGGCGTGGTCGGCGACGAAGGCGGCCAGGGTGCGGGGCGGGCGGCCGGTGACGTCCTCGACGGTCGTGGTGATCTCCGCCCAGCCGGTCCGGCTCAGCGTCGCCTGCGTGGTGGCCAGCTCGGTGGCGAACGGCTCAGGGATCCCCTGCCCGGCCAGCCGCGCGGCCATCTCGGGCACCGGCAGGTCCACGTAGGACACGGGACGCCCCAGCACGCGGGTCATCGTCGCCGCGATCTCCTCGTGGGTGGGCGACTCGGGCCCGGTCAGCAGGTACGAGCCCGACGCGCCCACCGGCCGGGTCAGCAGGGCGGCGGCCACCGCGGCGATGTCCCTGGCGTCGATGTAGTTCATCCCGCCGGCGCCCCAGGAGCCGTGGAAGCGGTCGCCGCGCACCTCGCCGAGCAGGTTCTGCATGAACCCGGTCGGCTGCAGCACGGCGTGCGGCACGCCGGAGGCCCGCAGGTGCTCGTCGACCTCGCCGTGGGGCCCGGCGCTGAGCGCGGCGCCGGGGGCTGCGTCGCGTACCGAGACCTCGACGATCTGCGCCACGCCCGCCTCGGCGGCCAGGTCGACGACCTCGTTGAGCCGCTCGGCGAACCCGGGGAACGGCGAGCTGTTGAGGAACAGCCGGTCGCCGGGGGACAGCAGCCGGCCGATCGTCTCCGGCCGGGTGAAGTCGCCGACGGCGTGCGGCACGCCCAGGTCGGCGGGCGTCCGCGACACCGCGAGCACGTCCTGGCCGGCGAGCTGGGCGACCAGGGCCCGGCCGATGGACCCGGTCGCGCCGGTGATCACGATCATGATGGCCTCCTAAGTGGAATCTCTTCGTCCGCTTGCCTGGACGGTACACTAAGCGGAAACAATTCGTCCACTTAGGAGGTCGGGACGTGCGCGCGGACGCCAGAAGGAACCTGGTCAAGATCCTCGACGCGGCCGCCCGGGTGATGGCCGAGCGCGGCGTCAACGCGCCCATGGAGCTCATCGCGCGGCAGGCCGGCGTCGGCGTGGGCACCCTCTACCGCCGCTTCCCCGACCGCGACGCGCTCATCTCCGCGCTGGGCGAGCATTACGTCCAGTCGCTGGCCGAGGCCCTGGAGCACGCCGTCGACGGCGAGCGGGACGCCTGGAGCGCGCTGCGCGGCTTCGTGCAGTGGGCCGCCGCCCCCGGCCGCGTCGCGCTGGCCGCCGCGCTGGCCCACCTGCCGGAGGAGGCCATCGCGGGCACGGCGGAGTTCGCCGAGAGCAAGGAACGCTGGCTGGGGCTGCTCCAGGGGCTCGTCCGCCGGGCCCAGGCCGAGGGCGGCATGCGTCCTGACGTGACCTGGGAGGACGTCGTCAGCCTGCTCAACGTCTTCACCTGCCACCCGGACGGGCTGCCGGCCCCCGTGGCCGCCCGTCCGGAGAAGTACCTGCACCTCATGCTCGACGGGATGGCCGCCGGCGCCGCGACCGCGCTGCCGGCCTGACGACCCCTGTCCCACGCGTACCGGAGGGCACCTGGAGCCCCTATAAGCAGAGGTAGCGCCTGGCACGGGGGCCCTACACTGATCTGTATGCATACTCCCGATTGACCGGCGGTCGCACGCCCAATCCTCGTTTCCTAGCTCGGGAGTGTCCGCCAATATGATCATCGCCAGTGACATCGAGCTGCGCGCGGGCGCGCGCCTGCTCATCGAGAACGCCTCCTTCCGGGTCAACCCCGGCGACAAGATAGGTCTGGTCGGCCGCAACGGCGCGGGCAAGACCACCCTGACCAAGGTGCTCGCGGGGGAGGCGCTGCCCGCCGCGGGCTCGGTCACCTCCTCCGGCAGCATCGGCTACCTGCCCCAGGACCCCCGTACGGGCGACCTGCAGGTGCTGGCCCGCGACCGCATCCTGTCCGCGCGCGGCCTCGACGAGGTCCTGCGCAAGCTGCGCGAGGCCGAGATCGGCATGTCCTCCGCCGACGAGCGCACCCGCGAGAAGGCCGTCAAGCGGTACGGCAGGCTCGAAGACCAGATGCACGTGCTCGGCGGCTACGCGGCCGAGTCTGAGGCCGCCTCCATCGCCTCCAGCCTCGGCCTGCCCGACCGGGTCCTCGGCCAGACGTTGCAAACGCTTTCCGGCGGTCAGCGGCGCCGCGTGGAATTGGCGCGAATTCTTTTCAGCGGAGCGGAAACTCTCCTTCTCGACGAGCCGACAAACCACCTAGATGCGGACTCAATCGGGTGGCTTCGTGATTTTTTGCGCTCTCATCAAGGTGGCTTGGTGATCATCAGTCACGACGTCGGCCTTCTTGAAGCCACGGTCAACAAGGTCCTCCACCTCGACGCCAACCGTTCGGTGATCGACCACTACAACGTCGGCTGGAAGGCCTACCTGGCCCAGCGCGAGACCGACGAGAAGCGCAGGAAGCGCGAGCGCGCCAACGCCGAGAAGCAGGCGGGCGCGCTGCTGGCCCAGGCCGACAAGATGCGCGCCAAGGCCACCAAGGCCAAGGCGGCCCAGGACATGATGCGCCGCGCCCACCGCCTGCTGGCCGGCACCGAGGAGGAGCGCCAGAGCGACAAGGTCGCCCGTCTGCGCTTCCCCGAGCCGCTGCCGTGCGGCCGCACGCCGCTCATGGCCGAGGGCCTGTCGAAGTCCTACGGCTCCCTGGAGGTGTTCACCGACGTCAACGTGGCCATCGACCGAGGTCACAGGGTCGTCATCCTCGGCCTCAACGGCGCCGGCAAGACCACGCTGCTGCGCATACTCGGCGGCATCGAGTCCCCCGACACCGGCGAGCTGCGGCCCGGCCACGGCCTGAAGGTCGGCTACTACGCCCAGGAGCACGAGACCCTCGACCCCTCCCGCACGCTCCTGGAGAACATGCGCTCGGCGGGCGGCGAGTTCACCGACACCGAGCTGCGCAAGGTCCTCGGCTCGTTCCTGTTCTCCGGCGACGACGTCGACAAGCCCGCCGGTGTCCTGTCCGGCGGCGAGAAGACCCGGCTCGCGCTGGCGATCCTGGTGCTGTCGAGCGCCAACGTCCTGCTGCTCGACGAGCCCACGAACAACCTCGATCCGGTCAGCCGCGAGCAGGTTCTCAACGCTCTGAGGTCGTATTCAGGAGCAATCGTCCTCGTCACCCATGACGAGGGTGCCGTTGACGCCTTGTCACCGGATAGGGTGATCTTGCTGCCTGACGGAACTGAAGACGCGTGGAGCGACGAATTTTCCGATCTTGTGGCACTTGCCTGATCTTAATTTGAGTGGGTACGGATCTTTTCCCGTGGAGTAGGTAGCCGATCCCGCTGAAATGACTGATCATGGCGGAGTAACGCTGCGGAAGTCCGGCACTACAGGAGGTACTCGTGGCCGAGACACTGAAGAAGGGCACCCGGGTCACCGGGGCCGACCGGGAAAAACTGGCCGGCGATCTCAAGAAGCGCTACGCACAGGGCGAGAGCATCCGCGCCCTGGCCGCTTCGACCGGTCGGTCTTACGGGTTCATCCACCGCATCCTTAGCGAGTCCGGTGTGACTCTGCGCGGGCGCGGCGGGGCGACTCGAGGCAAGACCAAGCGCTGACGGCTGTCTCGGAACGTGCGACCGCAGCCGCCCGTCCCTAGTCAGCCGCTGTCGCGCCCGAGCCAGAATCATATTCTGTAAGCTCGGGCGCGACGGTCAGCCTTGGTGGCGCACCCCGTGCGCGACCGGACACAGGGAGCAGGCGATGGCGGAAGCACAGGCACCACAGCGCGGGGGGAACGCGGAGGACGTCTCTGCCGAAAGGCTGGCGGAGATCGGGCTTCGCCATGAGGTGGACGGTGAGATAGCGACGATCACGCTGGACCGGCCGGAAAAGCGCAACGCCCAGACGTTCGCGACATGGTCGGCGTTGGCTCGCATCGGGGAGAGCCTTCCCGAACAGGTGCGCGTCGTCGTCGTGAAAGGTGAGGGACCGTCCTTCTCGGCAGGAATCGACCTGCGGATGTTCACACCGGAGGGAGTGCCCGGACAGGGCTCGTTCAGCTCGGCCGCCGCAACCGACGGCGAGACCTTCGAGCAGCGCATACGTCAGGCACAGGACGGTTTCCTGTGGCTGCGCCGCCCGGAGATCGTCTCCATCGCCGCCGTGCAGGGGCACGCGATCGGCGCGGGGTTCCAGCTCGCGCTCGCCTGTGACCTGCGCATCGTGGCCGACGACGTCACCTTCTGCATGAAAGAGCCCGCACTGGGCCTGGTCCCGGATCTGACGGGGACCAAACCGCTGGTCGAGCTGGTCGGACTGGCCAAGGCGATCGACATCTGCCTGACCGCCAGGAACGTGTACGCCGAGGAGGCCATGCGCATCGGCCTCGCGGAGCAGGTGGTCGCCGGGGGCGACCTGGACAAGACCGTACAGAACAAGATCGCGGAGCTGCTGTCGACGAACCGGGACGCGGCGGTGGCGACGAAGCGCCTCCTCCAGGGGGCGCGGGCGCGCACCCTGGAGGAGCAGAGTGCGGCCGAGGGCAGGGAGCAGGCCAAGCGCATCAAAGCCCTGTTCGGCCCGCGTTAGGACGGCCGGCCGGAGGCGGGGCTCCGGTTCGCCGTGAGCGGATCGCGGAATCGCCGGAGGTCCTCGCGACGCTGACTCCGGGGGAGGAGGAGGGATCCCCCGTATGGCGATGATGGGAGGGGGCTTCGGCCCTCAGGTCTGGATGTCACTGCGCCGCGACGGCTCGGTGACCAAGCAGCGCATCGCGCCGGGCACGGTCCGGCGCATCGGCAGGCACGCGCGCCCGCACCTCAGGAAGATCGCGGCGTTCCTGCTGCTCGTGGTGGCCGGGGCGGTGATCGTGGTGGCCAACCCGCTGCTGATGAAGGCGATCATCGACGACGGCATCCTGACCGGCCGCACCGACGTGGTGATCGGCCTGGCCGTGGCCATCGCCGCGCTCGCCGTCCTCGACGCCGCGCTGACGCTGGCGCAGCGCTGGTTCTCCGCGCGCATCGGCGAGGGGCTCATCTACGACCTGCGCACCGAGGTCTTCGACCACGTACAGCGCATGCCGGTGGCCTTCTTCATGCGGGCGCAGACCGGCGCGCTGGTCAGCCGGCTCAACAGCGACGTGATCGGCGCCCAGCGGGCGCTGACCAGCACGCTGTCGTCCGTGGTGTCCAACGTGGTCAGCCTGGTCCTGGTGCTGGGCGCGATGCTGGCGCTGTCGTGGCAGGTCACGCTGGTCGCGCTGGTGCTGCTGCCGATCTTCATCGTGCCCGCCAAGTACGTCGGCCGGCGCATGTCCGCGCTGACCCGCGAGCAGATGCAGCTCGACGCCGAGATGAGCTCGGTCACCACCGAGCGCTTCAACGTGGCCGGCGCGATGGTCGCCAAGCTCTACGGCCGGCCCGAGGACGACGCGGCCACCTACGCCGCCCGGGCCGGGCGCGTCCGCGACGTCGGCGTGACCGTCGGCATGTACGGCACGGTCTTCCGGGTCGCGCTCGGCCTGGTCGCGGCCCTGGCCACCGCGCTGGTCTACGGCATCGGCGGCGTGCTCGCCGTCGGCGGCGCCTTCGAGCTGGGCACGCTGGTGGCCCTGACCGCCCTGCTGATGCGCCTGTACGGCCCGCTGACGTCCCTGTCCAACGTGCACGTCGACGTGATGACGGCGCTGGTCAGCTTCGACCGCGTCTTCGAGATCCTCGACCTCAAGCCGATGGTCGCGCAGCGGCCCGGCGCGCGTCCGGTGCCGAAGGGCCCGGTCACCATCGAGTTCGACGACGTGCGCTTCCGCTACCCGGCGGCCGAGGAGGTCTCGCTGGCCTCCCTGGAGTCGGTGGCCCGCCAGGACTCCGGCGGCCCGTCGCAGGAGGTGCTGAAGGGCGTCTCCTTCACCGCCCGGCCCGGCGAGATGATCGCGCTGGTCGGCCACTCCGGCGCGGGCAAGACCACCATCACCTCCTTGGTCTCCCGGCTCTACGACGTCAACGAGGGGGCCGTCCGGATCAACGGGCTCGACGTGCGCGAGGCCACGCTGGACTCGCTGCGCGACACCGTCGGCGTCGTCATGCAGGACGCCCACCTGTTCCACGACACGATCGGGGCCAACCTCCGCTACGCCAGGCCCGGCGCGAGCGAGGAGGAGATCCGCGACGCGCTGCGGGCCGCGCAGATCGGCGACCTGGTCGAGGGGCTGCCCGACGGGCTCGACACCGTCGTCGGCGACCGCGGCTACCGGCTGTCCGGCGGCGAGAAGCAGCGGCTCGCGCTGGCCAGGCTGCTGCTGAAGGCGCCGCGCGTGGTCGTGCTCGACGAGGCGACCGCGCACCTCGACTCCGAGTCCGAGGCGGCCGTGCAGCTCGCGCTCAAGACGGCCCTGCACGGCCGTACGTCGCTGGTCATCGCCCACCGGCTGTCCACGATCAGGGAGGCCGACGAGATCCTGGTCGTGCACGACGGGCGCGTGGCCGAGCGGGGCCGGCACGAGGAGCTGCTGGCGCGCGGCGGCCACTACGCCGAGCTCTACCGCACCCAGTTCAGCTCGGGAGATAGCCCAGCCGGGTGAGCTCCTGCCGGGCGACCTTCTCCACCAGCTCCAGGTCGGCCGGCCGCAGCCGGGCCCGCCAGGCGCCGACTTCGGGGACGCGCGAGCCGTACAGCGCGATCTTGGACACCCGCGTCTCCAGGAACTCGGTGAGCGCGGCGAGCGTGTCGGCGGGTTTGAGCGCCAGGTCCTCGTAGCGGATGGTGAGCAGCTGCCGCTCGGGCAGCTCCCGGCGCAGCTCGGCGCTCAGCCGCACGGCGCTGCGCCAGCGCAGCGCCGCCTTGCCCGCCGCGGGCATGCCCTTCCACCGGTCGAGGTGCTCGTCCTTGTTGACGCCGAGGAAGGCGTTGGGGAACTCGGTGCTGTCGGAGAGCATCGCGGGCTTGAACCAGGCCAGGCACGCCGGGTCGGCGAGCATGCCGGCGACGGCGTCCCTGCCGTCCCTGATGAGCTGGACGAACCGGGCGTCGGGGAACGCCTGCAGCAGCACGGGCGCGCTGTAGAGCAGGTCGGGGCTGCCGTCGCCGAACCGCGTCACCTCGCCGGGCTCCACGCACGGCCCGCTGCCGGTCACGCCGCCCGCCTCCCGGCACGGCTCGGCGCACTGCCCGCACGAGCGCGGGGAGACCTGCCAGGACTCGGCCAGCGCGTCGCGCAGCACGCGCACCGCGCCCGACGTGCGGCCGATGGACGGTTTGCGGGCGAAGGCGTACACGACGTGCGCCACGCTCGCGCGGCCCGTCGTGACGTGGAAGCCGGGGGAGCGTTTGAGGGCGCGGGCCAGCAGGTCCGCGCCGGAGTGCGGGGCGCCGAGCAGGAAGACGGGCCTGCGGACCTTGATGCCGTTGACCACGAGGATGTGGGGCGGAAGTCGCATACTGGACCACAAGTGTGACACCGTTTGGCAGGTGAACGAGCCAATCAGCGTTTCGGTGCTTACCCGGGCCCCGGCGCTCCCAGGCGTGCAGGAGTTGACCGATGCAGCAAGGTGACACCGTCGCGATCGTCATGCCGTCGGGGCCGCCCTCACCCGTGCTGTTCCAGCGCGGCGTCGAGCGGTTGGAGGCCCTCGGGCTGAAGGTGGTGGCGGGGGCGCACGCGCTCGACCGCCAGGATCTCGACTACCTGGCCGGCCAGGACGCCGCCCGCGCCGCCGACCTCCAGGCCGCCTGGTGCGACCCGGCCGTGTCGGTGGTGTTCTGCGGCCGGGGCGGCTACGGCGCGGCCCGGCTGCTCGGCCTGCTCGACTGGGACGCCATGCGCGCGGCCGGGCCCAAGGTGCTGGTCGGGTCGAGCGACATCACGGCCCTGCACAACGCCTTCGCGATCGAGCTGGGCGTGCCCACGCTGCACGGGCCGATGACGGCCTGCGACACGATCGCCGCCGAGCAGGGCCCCGAGCCGCGTTCGTGGGAGAGCCTGTGGGCGGCGCTGGCCGGGGAGAGCGCGACCGTGCGGGGCGACCGGGTGCTGGTGCCCGGACGGGCCGAGGGCGTGCTCACCGGGGGCAACCTGTCGCTGCTGGCCTCGATGTGCGGCACCCGGTACCAGCCCTCGTTCGACGGCAAGCTGGTGCTTCTGGAGGACATCGGGGAGGAGCCGTACCGGATCGACCGGATGCTGACGCAACTGCTGCAGGCCGGGGCGTTCGACGGCGTGCGGGGGATCGCGCTCGGGTCGTGGGTGGACTGCGGCGATCCGTACCCGGTGCTGGCCGACCGGCTCGCGCCGCTCGGGGTGCCCGTGGTGGCCGGGCTTCCGGTGGGGCACGGGTCACCACAGATGAGCGTGTGGCTGGGGGAGCTTGGGGTTATCGATACCGAATCGTGCTCCCTGGCTGGTCCGTTCCGCGACGGCGAGCAGGCAAGGTAGGAAGACACCTAAAGGGACGAATCCGACAGAGGGGACGGTGTGTGAGCTTCTTCAGGCGTGACCGGGAGCCCTCCCGCCGGCCGATCGAGGACGTCGACCTCGACTCCCTGCTCGGCCTCGTCGCGGAGTCCCTGGGGTTCGTGTGCGAGTTCGCCCGCGACGGCGCGTCGCTGACCCTGCGCGGCGACGGTGTCGCGGAGCTGGTGGTGAGGCTGACCGGGCTGCGCCGCGAGGCCGGGCGCCGGGCCAGGGAGGACTGGCCGGTGCTGGTCTCCGAGCACCTCGCGCACGCCCTGGCCACCGCCGACGAGCGTTACGACGCCTGCGACCTCGACCAGGCCGCGCCCCTGCTGCGCACCCGGGTCGAGGCGGTGGACGAGGTCCCCGACCTGACCCGGGTGGTGGGGCGGCACCTCAACGCCGACCTGGTGGAGCTGCTGACCGTCGGCTCCCGGCTGGTGCGGCCCGAGGAGGCCGGCTGCTGGCCCGTCCCGACGGCTCAGGCGCTCGACCTGGCCGTGGCGAACGTCCGGCGGGCCGAGCGGCTGCGGGTCGAGCGCATCGAGCTGGGCGGCACGCCGGTGACCCGGCTGACCGGCGCCCACCCGTCGGCCGCCACGCACCTGCGCTGGCTCGGCGACCACCTCACGGTGCCCGCCGACGGGGTGCTGGTGGTGCTGCCGGACCCGTACACGGTGCTGGTGCGCCCGGTGGACGGCATCGGGGTGGTGCGCGCCATCGAACGCCTGCGGGTGCACGCGGCCCGCACCGGCGGGCTGAGCGCGCAGGTCTACTGGTGGCACCAGGGACGGCTGACGCTGATCAAGGCCGACATCGTGTTGCAGCAGGGGCAGACGAGGCTGGTGGTGGCCCCGCCGCCGGAGTTCGCCCGCATCCTCGCCCGCCTGGCCGTCTGAGGCCCGTGGGCGTCGCCCGGTCCGGCGGGCGGGCCCCCTGAGCCCGGTGGCCCAGGGGGCGTCGTATCACGCCTGTCCCACGTAGTCGCGCAGGTGCACGGCGGTGAGCGAGTCGCCCTTGGCCACCAGCTCGGCCGGGGTGCCGGTGAACACCACCCGGCCGCCGTCGTGGCCCGCCCCGGGACCCAGGTCGATGATCCAGTCGGCGTGGGCCATCACCGCCTGGTGGTGCTCGATGACGATGACCGTGTTGCCGTCGTCCACCAGCCGGTCGAGCAGGGCCAGGAGCTGGTCCACGTCGGCCAGGTGCAGGCCGGTGGTGGGCTCGTCCAGCACGTACGTGGTGCCGTTCTTGGCCATGTGGATGGCCAGCTTGAGCCGCTGGCGCTCGCCGCCCGACAGCGTGGTGAGCGGCTGGCCGAGCCCGAGGTAGCCCAGGCCGACCGAGTCGAGGCGGTCGAGGATCGTCCTGGCCTGGCCGCTCGGGAAGAACGCGCGCGCCTCGGCCACCGGCATCTCCAGCACCTCGCTGATGTTCTTGCCGCGCAGCCGGTACGTCAGGACCTCCGGCGTGAACCGGCGCCCCTCGCACGCCTCGCACACCGAGGCCACGTCGGCCATCATCGCCAGCTCGGTGTAGATCAGGCCGATGCCCTTGCAGGCCGGGCAGGCGCCCTCGGAGTTCGCGCTGAACAGGGCCGGCTTGACCCCGTTGGCCTTGGCGAACGCCGTGCGGATGGGGTCGAGCACGCCCGTGTACGTGGCCGGGTTGCTGCGCCGCGACCCGCGGATCGGCGACTGGTCGGCGACCACCACGCCCTCGCGGCCCGACACGTACCCGTGGATGAGGGAGCTCTTGCCCGAGCCCGCCACGCCCGTGACGACGGTGAGCACCCCGAGCGGGATGTCCACGTCGACGCCGCGCAGGTTGTGCAGCGTGGCGCCGCGCACCTCCAGATGTCCCTTCGCCGGGCGGACGGAGGCGCGCAGCGCGGCCCGGTGGCCGAGGTAGCGGCCGGTCAGGGTGCCCGAGCCGGGCAGCCCGTCGAGGTCGCCGGCGTAGCAGATGCGGCCGCCGCCGGTGCCCGCGCCGGGACCGAGGTCCACGATGTGGTCGGCGATCTCGATCACCTCGGGCTTGTGCTCGACCACGAGCACGGTGTTGCCCTTGTCGCGCAGCTGCAACAGCAGGTTGTTCATCCGCTGGATGTCGTGCGGGTGCAGCCCGGCCGTCGGCTCGTCGAAGACGTAGGTGACGTCGGTCAGGCTGGAGGTGAGGTGCCGCACCATCTTCACCCGCTGGGCCTCGCCGCCCGACAGAGTGCCGGACTCGCGGTCGAGGCTGAGGTAGCCGAGGCCGATCTCGACCAGGGAGTCCAGCGTGTCGCGCAGCCCCTGGAGCACCGGGCCGACGCTCGGGTCCCCGATGCCCTTGACGAACTCGGCCAGGTCGTTGATCTGCATGGCCGAGCAGTCGGCGATGTTGCGGCCGTCGATGCGGGAGGACCGGGCGGCCTCGTTCAGGCGCGAGCCGCCGCAGGCGGTGCAGCCGGTCAGCTTGAGCGCCCGGTCGGCGAAGGCGCGCGCCTGCGGCTGCATCGACTCGCGGTCCTTGGCCAGGTACTGGCGCTTGACCTTGGTGACCAGCCCTTCGTAGGTGAAGTTGCTGGTGCCGTACTTGATCTTCGTGGCGGGCTTGTCGAGCAGGTCCGCCCACTGCTCGGGGGTGAAGTCGCGCAGCTTGGTGTCGGGGTCGTACAGGCCCGAGCCGACCATGATCTGCCAGTACCAGGTGTCCACCGCGTACCCGGGGACCTTGATGGCGCCCTCGTTCAGCGTCTTGTCCCGGTCCACCAGCTCGTCGACGTCGACGCCGGCGACCTTGCCGAGCCCCTCGCACTCGGGGCACATGCCCTCGGCGCGGTTGAAGCTGAACGCGAACGGCGGCCCCACCTGGGGGGAGCCCAGCCGGCTGAACAGGATCCGGAGCATCGTGTAGGTGTCGGTGGCGGTGCCCACGGTCGAGCGGGCGTTGGCGCCCATCCGCTCCTGGTCCACGATGATCGCCGCGCTGAGGTTCCGCAGCGAGTCCACGTCGGGACGGGCCAGGCTCGGCATGAAGTTCTGGACGAACGTGGTGTACGTCTCGTCGATCAGCCGCCGGGACTCCGCGGCGATCGTGTCGAAGACGAGCGAGGACTTCCCCGAGCCGGACACGCCGGTGAACACGGTGAGGCGGCGCTTGGGCAGGTCGAGGTCGACGCCGGTGAGGTTGTTCTCGCGGGCGCCGCGTACCTGGATGACGTCGTGGCTGTCGGCGGCGGTGTGATCGGCGGATCGGGTGCGTACGGCGTCGGACTTGGCGCTGGTGGCCACGGAATCCCTTCTTGTCACATCAAATGCGGAGCGGGTAGGCGATCGTACCGTACGCAGTACGGTCGCCGTGGGGCTCAGCGGGATCTGGCGATCAGCGACGTGACGAGCGAGGCGGCCAGGGGCAGCAACGTCAGGCCGATCAGGAGCATCAGCCCGACCGGCCACAACCCCTGCCCGCCCCCGCGCAGCTCGCTCACCACCCCGGCGGCGAAGTGCACGAAGAACGGCGCGGCGGCGACGGCCCCCCACAACGGATGCGGGACGGCCCACGCGGCCAGCCCGGCCAGGACCGCCAGCGCGGCGAAGGCCGGCAGAAGCGCCGGGGAGTCCAGGACGTCCTTCGGCGCGCCGGGCGCGACCGCGGGCGCGGTGAGCACGCACACGGCCACGGCGGCGACGCCTCCGGCGATCAGGATCACGGCCCACAGCAGGGCGGAACGCGGCATCTCTCTCCTCACACTGGTCCTGACGGCCAGCATGCCCGCGGCGGGGACGGGGACACGAGCGCTCGGATACTCAACCCGCCTGAGGAGAACCGGCAAGCGAGCGAGCCTCCCGCCGGGCCGCGGCCGCCGCCGCCGGGTCGCCCGCCGCCGTGTACGCCTCGGCCAGGCTGTCCAGCGCCCCCGCCAGGAACTCCTGCCAGCCCCGCGCGCGCCACAGCCGCACCGACTCCTCCAGGTGCGCGACGGCCTCCTTCACCCGGCCCTCGGCCAGGTCCACCCCGCCCAGCACCCACAGCGCGTCGGCCCGGTGGTGGGCCAGCCGGTGGGAGCGGCTCAGCAGCTCGGCCGCCTCGGCGACCGCCCTGGCCCGCGGGTCGTGGTGGCCGGCGTACAGCTTGGCCAGGGCGACCAGGCCCATCGTCTCCAGCAGCGGGTCGCGGATCTGCCGGTAGATGGCCAGCGCCCGCACCATGTACTCCAGCCCGGCCTCGAACTCCTTGGCGTGGGCGTGGGCCAGGCCGAGGAACTGCAGGGTCGTGGCCTCGAAGCGGGGGTTGCCGAGCTTGGTGGCCAGGTCGAGGCCGCGCAGCAGGTGGACGATGGCCATCCTGATGTCCCTGGTGCCGTAGGCGACGGCCATGCACACGTGCGCCCTGGCCTCGCCGCCCTGGTGGCCGCTGCGCTCGGCCAGCTCCAGCGCGATGCGGCCCGAGCGCAGGCCCTGCGCCATGTCGCCCCGGGCAGCCTCGCCCCAGGCGCGCAGCACGTACGCGTCGGACAGGCCGCGCCGCTCGTCCAGTTCGGTGAACATGGCGATCAGGCGTTCGGCGCCGTCGTACTGGGCGGCCATGGCGCCGCCGGTCTCGGTCCAGGTGGTGGCGTGCATGAGGCCGCGCCGGATCACCGCCTCGCCCAGCCGGTCGCCGGCGGCCAGGCAGGCGGCCAGCACCCGCTCGTGCAGCGCCCGCCAGTCGTCGAACAGGCCGCTCACGTCGAAGTAGCGCTCGGCGCAGCAGGCGGTGTCCCAGGCGACCTCGGCCAGGCCGAGCGCGCACGCCTGGCGGATCGCCGCGACCAGCGCGGTGCGCTCGGTGTCGAACCAGGCCATCGGGTCCTGCCGGATCTCCAGCGGCGTGCCGTCGGGCGAGCTCCAGCGCGGGGCCGAGCCGTGGATGATGGCCGAGGAGCTGCCCTGGACGCGTTCGGTCGCCTGCTCGGCCAGCGCCAGCCAGCCGCCGAAGGCCCGGCCGAGCGCCGCCGCGACCGCCTCGGGCCGGTCCTCCAGCTCGGCACGTTCGCGGGCGTACAGGCGGACCAGGTCGTGGAAGCGGTAGCGCGGCTGCCCGGCCGGATCGACGCCGCTGATCAGCACGAGCTGGGTGTCCACCAGCGACTCCACCAGCTCCTCGCCCACCGGCACGGGCAGGTCCAGCAGCGCGCCCGCCACCCATCCGGCGAAGTCGGGCGCCTCCAGCGTGCCGAGCAGCCGGAAGGCCCGCCGCGCGGCCGGTTCCAGCCCCACGTAGCTGAGCGCCAGGCTCGCCCGGACCGCCAGGTCGCCGGTCGCGAACTGGTCGAGCCGCCGCCGCTCGTCCTTGAGCTGCCCGGCCAGCCGGGTCAGCGGCCAGTGCGGCCGGGCCACCAGCCGGGCCCCGGCCACCCGCACGGCCAGCGGGATCCCGTCGGAGAGCCGGACGATCTCCGCCGCCGCCTCCGGCTCGGCCTCCACCCGCCCGGCGCCGGCGATCCTGGCCAGCAGACGCACGCCCTGCCGCAGGTGCAGCACCGACAGCTCGATCAGGGCCGCGCCGGACAGGCCGCTCAGCCTGGCCCTGCTGGTGATGATGACGGCGCAGCCGGACGTGCCCGGCAGCAGCGGGCGCACCTGCTGCTCGGAGGCGGCGTTGTCGAGCACGATCAGCATGCGCCGCTCGGCCAGGCTGCTGCGGAACAGCGCGGCCCGCTCGTCCACGCTCTCGGGCAGCGTGGAGCGCGGCACGCCGAGCGCGGTGAGGAAGGCGGCCAGCACCTGTCCGGGGTCGGCGGGGCTGGCCTCGGCGCCGTGCAGGTTCGTGTGCAGCTGGCCGTCGGGGTAGTGGCGGGCGATGCGGTGCGCGGCGTGCACGGCCAGCGTGGTCTTGCCGACGCCGCCCATGCCCGCGATCACGCACACCCGCACCTGGCCGGGGCCCTGCGGCGGTTCGTCGCCGAGCAGGGCGGTGAGCTGGGCGAGCTGCTCGCCGCGTCCGGTGAAGTCGGAGATGTCGGTCGGGAGCTGGGCGGGGGAGCGCGCCGCGGGCCCGCCGGCGCCCCCGGCGGCGCCGGCCGCGCCGCCGGGGGTCGGGTCGAGGGTGCCGGTGAGGATGGCCTGGTGCAGGCGGTTGAGCTCGGCGCCGGGGTCGAGGCCCAGCTCGGCGGCGAACACCCGGCGGGCCTCGCGGTAGCTGGCCAGCGCCTCGGCCTGCCGTCCCGACCGGGCCAGGGCGAGCATGAGCTGGCGGCGCGGGCGTTCGCGCAGCGGGTGCTCGGCGACCAGCTCGGTCAGCTCCGCGATCAGCACGGCGTGCAGGCCGCGGGCCAGGTCGGCCTCGATCCGGTGCTCCAGGGCCGCCAGGCGCTCCTCCTCCAGGCGGCGGGCGTGGTCGCGCAGCCCGGCGGTGAGGTTCAGCCCCGCGTAGGCGGGCCCGCGCCACAACGCCAGCGCCTGCCGCAGCAGCGTGGCGGCCTGTTCGTGGTCGCCGCCGGACAGCGCGTCGCCGCCCCGGCCGGCCAGGGTCTCGAAGCGTTCGGCGTCCAGCTCGCCGGGGTGCACGGCCAGGACGAAACCGGCGTCGGTGCGGGTGATGCGGTCCTGGCCGAGCGTCCGGCGGAGCTGGTGCACGTACAGGCGCAGGTTGTCGGCGGCGGTGCGCGGCGGGCGCTGCTCCCACAGGGCCTCGACGAGCGTGGCGGGGGAGACCGGGCGGCCGGCCCGGCACAGGAGCTCGGCCAGCAGGGTGCGCTGCTTGCCGACGCCGAGCGGCAGCGGCCCTTGGTCATCCGAGACGTGAAGCGGCCCAAGTACGGCGAACTCCATCGCGCTCCCCGCAAGGACGTTGGTGCACAAGGAAGATCAAAGCTGCTTCAATGTGCATCAACGTCCGACTCCCGTCAACCCTGCGCCGACCGGGAGAAAAAGGCACCGGCGGGAGCCTTTCGTGGTAGCTCCCGCCGGTGGCTCATCCTAGGTCACGGGTGGCCGAAGGCGACCACCGAAAGGAAGTACGCGTACGCGATGCGGCGACATGTCCCCTTGAAGAAGTAGTGGGAGCAGACGCCCCAGTACAGGACGTAATAGAAGATGTAGTCCACCTGGTACTTGCTATGGATATACCCCATATTGCGCAGGGCGTACCCGTAGTCGTGCATCATGCACGCCTGGCGGAAGTCGTAGCCGAGCGGCTTGTCGGGCGACTTGGTGCAGTAGTCGTAGTACACGCCGCGCACCCACCAGCCGGCCGGCGTCTTCTTCCACTGCACGTAACGCCAGCTGCCGTGGTAGTAGGCGTAGCTGACGCCGCAGTGGTTGAAGGCGAAGTGCCAGAAGTTGGTGCACCAGTACCACTTCTTGCCGTCCAGGTCGGCGTTGGAGGTCGGCGACTGGTTGGCGTAGTCGTAGGCGTTGGCGCTGCCGCCCTCCACCGGGTCGGTCTGCAGGAACCGTCCCAGTTTGGGCTGGTAGAGCCGCACGCCCATGAGGATCGTGCCGTCGGGGGTGTCGGCGGCCCGCTCGGCCGCGCCGTGCCAGCCGTAGCGCATCGCGGGCTGACCGGCGCGCGGGTTGCCGAACTCGTCGAAGTCCAGCGCCAGCGGCACGCCGTCGGCGTAGACCACGTTGATGTCGTCGTGCAGGTTCGTCAGCTGCAGCCGCACGTCGCCGGTCGCCGAGGTGACCGCGGCCAGGCCGCCGGAGATGGAGTGCACGTTCCTGGTGACCGCGCCGCCCTCCACGACCCAGGCGGGCGTGTCGTCGTCGGCGTCGAAGTGCTCGACCCGCTTGCCGGCCGCGCTCCACGTGCCGCCGGACAGCTGCTCCAGCGTGGTGGTGTTGCGGCGCAGCTCCGGATCCAGCGTGTACGACTGCCGCACCGCCCCCGACGTCATCTGCCGGACCAGATCGGTGGTGTAGTACTCCGCCTTCAGCCCGGCCGGCGTGGCCGTGGTGCGGCCGTAGGCGTCGTACTCGTAGCCGGCGTCGGCCAGCCGGTCGCCGCCGTCGTAGGCGTGGTTCTCGGTGACCGCCCCCGAGCCGTCGCAGGCGCTCGTGGTCAGCCCCGTCCTGTTGGAGTTGGCGTCGTAGCCGTAGGCCCGGCGCGAGCACAGGCCGCTCACGGTGTCGTCCACCGAGGCGATCCGGCCCAGCCTGTCGTAGCCGATCCTCTGGGCGGACAGCCCGTTGTGGCTCACCTGCTGGCCGTGGATCGACCAGGTCACCGAGTCGTCCAGCAGCCGCGTCCCCGCCGCCGTCCGGTAGACCCGCGAGACCGGCGCGCCGGACGGGTCCCGGGCCAGGTCGTAGGACAGGCCGCCTGGCAGGCTCTCGTGGCTGATCGAGCCGTCGACGGTGTACGTGGCGGTGAACGTCCCGGCCACCGAGTCGGTCATGGTGGACAGCGCGCCGCGCACGTCGTCGTAGGCGTAGGTGACCGTCGAGGGCGCGCCGTCGGTCTTCCTGGTGATGCGGTCGAGGGCGTCGTACTCGACCCTGGTCACGCCGCCGTCGGCGTCGGTGTAGGACGTCTGGCGGCCCAGCGCGTCGTACTCGCGGGTGATCGAGGTGCCGTTGGAGGCCGTGGTCCTGACCCCGCGCCCGGCCGCGTCGTAGGTGGTGCTCACCTCGGGCACCGCCGTCCCGGCCCCGCCGGACACGACGGTCTTCACGATGTCGCCCGCCGGGTTGTACGTGGTCGTCGTGGTCCTGGTCACCCCGTTGGCCGTCTCGGTCACCGACGACACGCGGCCGCCGGGCTCGTAGGCGTACACCTTGGTGACCAGCTCGGCCGGACGGGTGCCGCTGTCGCCGACGCCCGTCTTGGACTTCGTGCGGCACAGCTGCCCGGCCCACTCGGCCTTGCCGCCGCACGCGCCGGCGCCGTCGGCCGTGTAGTACTCGCTGGTCGTGGTGCCCGCGTCGTCGCCCGACGACTTCGGCATCGTGGTGGCGACCACCCGGCCGTCGGAGTCGTACGCGGTCGTCTTGGTGATCGCCAGGCCGCCGGGGTCCTCCACCGTCCTGACGCTCTTGCCGGTGTTCCAGTCGTAGTATGTCCGGCTCGTCCGCACGTCGGCGTCCGAGGTCGCGCCGGGCACGTACGCGCCCACCGCCACCGTCGTGGCCAGGTTCGACACCTTGGCGTCGGCCGGCCGGCCCTCGTCGAAGGTGTTGACCGTGTGCTTCCTGGCCGCGACCTGCGTGCCGTTCAGCGTGACCAGGTGCAGCGGGCCCAGCTCGGAGACCATCCGCTGCCCGTCGGAGCTGTAGGCGGACTCCTCGGCCAGCAGCCGCGCCCGGTCGGCGGGCGAGGCGTTGAGCAGCCCGAGCCGGGTCAGCTCGGCGCCCGCGTCCGGCGTCTGGGCCAGGGCGAGCGCCCTGTTCCCGGCCGACAGCGACAACACCGTGTTGCCCTGCGCGTCGTACTGGCTGGTGGAGACCGCGCCGCCGGGCTCCACCCGGTTGACCGTCTGCCCGGAGGCGTTCAGGTAGGTGATCGTGGCCCGGCCGTAGTCGGAGGCGGCCAGGCCGCCGCGCCCGGTGTGGTTGGCCGGCACCTGGTCGGCCGGGAAGATGGCGGTCGCGTCCACCGGGGAGTCGCTCTGCCCCCAGGCGGCCGTGGCGGTCTCGCTCATCCCGTACGGCGCCCCCGTCCCGCTGATCGGCACGTCGTAGACCACCGACGTGACCGCGGTGCCGTTCGTCTCGCTCGGGGTGCCGGGCCGCAGCGTCGGGCGGGAGACGGCGAGCAGCATGCCGTCCGCGGCGGTGTCGGCGTTGCCCGCCTTGCCGTAGCCGAACGTCCACGGCAGCTCGCCGGGCGGGGTGTAGCGGTTCACCCGGCCGCCGAGGTCGTAGTCGTAGCGCGTCCTGATGTCGGGGGTGGCCGGGTTCCACTGCTCGCGCAGACGGCCCAGGTCGTCGTAGCGGTACTCCGACAGGCCCAGCGGCGCGCTCGCGCCGCCCTCCCACAGGCTGATCGCCTTGACCTGCCCGGCCACGTCGCCGAGCTGCGCGCCCGCGGTCGTGGTCGTGGCATAGTCCAGCTTGATCAGGCGGCAGCCCTGCGGCAGGCTCGCCAGCGTGTCCACGTCGCAGTCGGCCTGCGTGTACGACGGCGCGATGATCTTGACCGGCCGGGCCAGCGCCTTGCCGTCCGAGCCGGTCACCGACTGCCACACGAACGCCGTGCTGCCCTTGCCGCTGGCCGGGTAGACCGCCCGCACCAGGTAGATCGGCGCGGCGGCGTCCACCTTCGCGAACACCGTGCGCTCGGCCGAGTTCGTGTCCGACAGGGTGTAGCGGTCGGCCGCGGCGTCGAAGGTCAGCTTCAGGCTCGCCGCGTCCTGTTGCGGCTCGTACGAGCCGTCGGCGTTCTTGGTGAAGGCCACCGCCGAGCCCTCGCCGCTCAGCTCGACCGAGGTGGCGGAGGTGGCCCGGAGCTGGGCGAACGTGCCCTGACCCGACTGGGCGAGCCCGGTCGGCGTCCACTCGGTGCCGAAGATCGCCGCCACGCCCGGCAGCGCCGAGCCCTTGCGCGGGTCACGCGAGGAGAACGAGCGCATCAGGCCGATGCCGTACACGTTGGCGTCCGTGGCGGCCATCCTGAAGTCGCCGGTCAGCGTGTTGACCGAGCCGGGGCCGACCGGCTGGGTGGAGGCGCCCTCGCCGTCCCGGTCCACGACCAGGTCCACCGGCTGGGAGGCGGCCGTGCCCGAGGAGGTGACGAACTCGGCCCTGATCTCGATCGAGCCGTCCTCGGCCAGCGTGTGCGTGGTGTCCCAGACCAGCTCGGGCGAGGCGCCCGCGCTCATCGCCACCGGCCAGGCGACCGCCGAGCCGTCGGACTTCCTGCGCACGTCGGCCGCGGGCACCTGGTGCCAGGAGTCGGCCTCGCCGCGCCGGTAGGAGAAGGTGACCGCGCTCAGCCCCGCGCTGCCGGTGGCCGACAGGACCGTCCGGCGGGCGGTGGACTGCCCGTCCTTGGGCGAGGTGACCGCCGAGCCGCCCGCGTTGAACGCGTACGTCGTCGCCTCCGACAGATTGCCCGCCTTGTCCTTGACCCACGCCTTGAGCGTGTGCGGGCCGTCGGCGGGCGGCGTCCAGCTCACCGTGTGCGGCGCGCCGGAATTGGCGGCGGACTGCTGGGCGCCGCCGTCGAACGACCACAACACCGAGGACGCGTCGGCCGAGGCCGGCGTGACGGTGAACTGGCCGGCCTGACCGGCGCCCTTGGCCCAGGCGTCCTCCGGGTAGTCGTTCGAGGACACCTCGGGGGCGGGCGGCGGGGCGGCGTCCACCGTGAAGGCGAACCACGCCGACCAGGGGCCGTAGTCGGTGCCGTCGTGCGAGCGCACCCGCCAGGCGTACGACGTGCTCGCCAGGGCCGTGCCGGCCTTCCAGGAGGCGGTGGCGCCGTTCGCCACGTTCGCGGCCGAGCCACCGGTCACCTTGGTCGCGTGGTCGGCCGTCCAGATCTCGAAGTCGGCCCGCTGCGCCTGCCCGTCGGCGTCGCTCACCTTGGCCGACAGCGTCGGCTGCGCCGCGCCCACCACGGCCGGGCTGGCGCACACCGAGCAGGGCGCGACGGCCAGGGCCGACGGCGTGCCCGGCAGCGAGTTGTAGGTGATCGCGATGTTGGGGTTGTTGGCGAAGCGCTTCCAGTAGTAGTTGTCGGTCTCGCTGCCGGCCTTGACCATGAAGGTGACCGACGTGCCGTTCGCGCTCACCACGCTCTGCACCGCGCTGGTGACGTCCCAGCCGACCCAGGCCGCCGGGCAGCTCGACGCGCCGCCCGGACCGGCCGACGACCAGCCGTAGGCGACGTTCTTGGCGCCGATGTTCAGGTTCGAGGCGGGCTGGTTGTTCCACGTCGTGCCCGAGCCGACGGCCGCGGTCCTGTGCAGCTCGACGTTCCGCGCCGAGCAGGACCAGGCCCACGTCTCCTTGATGTTGAACGTGGCCGCCGTGATGTGCTTGCCGGCCAGGCCCGACAGGCCCATGTTGAAGAACGAGCGCCGCTTGTAGCCGCCGCCGTTGCTGGTGCCGGCCGTCGCGTCGTTCGCCGAGTTCCAGTACGCGCTGGTGGGATAGGCCGAGTCCACGTACGTCCAGCCGGACTTGGCCGAGGTGAAGCTCGGGTCGATCGTCACCGGGTAGACCGTGGCGGGGTCGGCCAGCAGCGCGGCGTCGGGGGTGACGCGCAGCTCGCGGCCCGACAGCCGCACGCCCATCCTGGCCCGCCGGCCCGGCTGGGCGGCCAGCGCCGGGGTGGCCGGGTTGCGGGTCATGGCCGACTCGGTGGCGGCGTCCCACATCTCCGGCGCCGCCGAGCCGAACACCGGCTCGCCCTTGGCGTCGAGGATCGAGACGTTGCCGTGCTTGTCGGTCCTGACCTCGCCCTTCTTCACCGACGTGGCGAACGTCAGCTCCTTCAGCGCCGGGTTCGCCGCGGCCTGCCGGGTCTTGACGACGAGCTTCTCGGCGAAGCCGTCCACGTCCGCGGTCAGCACCAGGTCCACGCCAGGCAGCACGTCGGGGTAGGTGGCGGTGGCGCCGTCCAGCACCGGCTCGGGCAGGGCGCCGAGCGGCGTGCCGAGCGTGAGGCGGGTGCCCCGCTCGGCGGCGGTGACCAGCGGGCCGTCGCCGCCGCCGGAGAAGCTGTAGGAGACCGCTGCGGCCTTCGGCGCGACCGTGCCGTCCTGGCTCGCCGCGAGCGTCGGGTCGGCGGGCACCCACGCCTCGCCCCGCTTGACCCGGACCGGGCGGTAGCGGTGCTCCTGGGTGACCGTGCCGGCCGGGTTGACGAAGAACTCGTCGGTCTCGGTGGTCAGCGAGACCGCCCTGATCCGCTTGCCGCAGACCGCGGCGGCCAGCCGGGCGGAGATCTCGGTGGGCATCTCGTCCGGGCAGGCGACCGTCGCCTGCGCCTTGGCGGGCGCGGGCGGGGCGGCCCGCGCGGGAAGCGGCACGAGGGCCGTGGATGTCAGCAACAGGACGACGAGCGGCGGTAAGGGAGTCAGCCGCCTGGGTTTCTTCAACACCGTCCAACCTCCGCGGGGGGTGTAAGGCCGTTCGGTGCTCAGCGTGAGCAGCGGCTGTATAGGCGGCGTATAGATCCCGTAGGCGGCCAAAACCGGTTGCGGCGCGGCGCGGGCGGCTGTTGTACTTCCCGGCGGCACCGATCGCCGGACGAAGGAGCGGATCGATGAGGACAGCGTTCATGACCTCCCAGCACAGGACACCCACCTATTCAGAGGGCATGACGCTTCTTGAGATCCCCGCTCACCAGGACACGTCCGCATGTAGCTAGACCCGCCCGGCGGGCCCTGCGCCACCTGCGGCCCGGCCCGCGCGCCGCGCTCGCGCTGGGCGCCGCCACCGCCGCGGCCACCGCGCTGCCGCTGGCCGCGCCCCACGTCACCCGCCGCTTCGTCGACGACGCCGCCGGCGGCGCCGGGCTGCGCCACCTGATCGTGATCGCGCTCGGCTACCTCGCCCTGGCCGCCGCCGGTCAGGCCGCCCGCATGGCCGCCGCCTGGCTCGCCGGCCGCCTGGCCTGGGACGGCACCAACCGCCTGCGCGAACACCTGGCCGGGCACGTGCTCGGCCTCGACCTGGCCTTCCACGCCCGCCACTCGCCCGGCGAGCTGATCGAACGCGTCGACGGCGACGTGGCGGCCGTGGCCGATTTCGTCGTCGCCTTCGTCCTGGATGTCGTGGCCGGGCTGCTGCTGCTGGCCGGCGTGCTCGCCGTCGTGTTCACCGTCGACTGGCGGCTGGGCGCGGCGCTGCTGGCCTACTGCCTGCTGGCCGGGCTCGCCATGACGGGCGCGCAGCGGCTCGCCGTGCCGTCGGCGACCCGGTCGCGGGAGGCGAGCGCCGCGCTCTACGGCCACCTCGAAGAGCGGCTGGCCGGAGCCGAGGACCTGCGGGCCAACGGCGCGGGCGGGCACGCGCTCGGCCGCTTCCACCAGGTCGCCGGGGCCTGGTTCCGCGCCGAGTGGCACGGCTCGCGCATCGCGGGCGGCCTGCTCGCGGCCACGAACGTGGCGTTCGCGGCCGGGACCGCGCTGATGCTCGCCCTGGCCGCCTGGCTGCTGGACGCCGGGGCGCTGACGGTCGGCACCGCCGTGCTGCTCTTCCAGTACACCCTGATGATCCGCACGCCGTTCGAGCGGCTGATCGACCAGCTCAGGCAGTTCCAGGGGGCGCTGGCCGGGTTCGCCCGCATCGGCTCCCTGCTGGCCGAGCGGCCCGCGCTGCCCGTCCGCGCCGTGCCCCGGTCGCTGCCCGCCTCGGGCGCGCTCGGCCTGCGGCTGGACGACGTGAGCTTCGCCTACCCCGACGACGGCGAGACCGCGCTGTCGGGCATCACCCTCACCCTGGCCCCCGGCGAACGCCTGGGCCTGGTCGGACGCACCGGCAGCGGCAAGACGACCCTCGCCAAGCTGCTGCTGCGCCTGTACGACCCGACCGGCGGCACGGTCGAGATCGGCGGCCTCGACCTGCGCGAGTGCGACCCGGAGTCGCTGCGCCGCCGGGTCGGCGTGGTCACCCAGGACGTACGGCTGTTCGACGGCAGCGTCCGCGACAACCTCACGCTGTTCGGCGCCCTGACCGACCCCCGCCACGACGACGCCCGCCTGCTGGAGGTGCTGGCCGGGGTGGGGCTGGGCGGCTGGCCGGCCGCGCTGCCCGGCGGGCTCGACGGCGAGCCGGGCGGCCTGTCGGCGGGGGAGGCCCAGTTGCTCGCCTTCGCGCGGGCCTTCCTGGCCGACCCCGGCCTGGTGATCCTGGACGAGGCGTCCAGCAGGCTCGACCCGGCCACCGAACGGCACGTCGAGGACGGCGTACGGCGGCTGCTGGACGGGCGGACCGGCGTGCTCATCGCGCACCGGCTCTCCTCGCTGGCGCACGTGGACAAGATCGCCGTGCTGGAACGCGGCAAGCTCGTCGAGTACGGCCGCCGCGCCGACCTGGCCGCCGAGCCCGGCAGCAGGTTCGGCCGGCTCCTGGACGCCGCGGGGGTGAGCCGGTGAACGCGCGCCGGGCTCAGGCTCGGCCGGCTCCCGGACCCCGCCGGGACGAGCCGGTGAGCGCGCGCCGGGCCCTGGCGGTGGCGGGCCGGCTGATCGGCTTCGACGTGCGCCTGTACGCGCTGCAGATCCTGCTGTGGCTGCCGGTCCACGTGCTGCCGCTCGGCGGCGGCCTCGTGCTGCGGCAGCTCTTCGACCAGATCAGCGGGCACAGCCCGGCGACGTTGCGGCAGTCGTTGTGGCTGTGCGCGGCGTTCGCGGGTGTCGAGCTGGTCCGCGGGATCGTCCTGGTGTTCGCCTGGTCCTACGGCTCCTACTGGTGGGACGCGGCGGCCACGCTGCTGCGCGCCAACGTCCTGGGCTCGGTGCTGACCGCGCGCGGCCCGGTCGCCGCCCGGCTGCCGCGCTCCCCGGGCGAGTCGCTGGCCCGGCTGCGCGACGACGTGGCCGAGCTGGTCGAGCTCGCCGACGAGTCCGTCCCTCTGGCCGGAGGCGTGCTGTTCGGCGGGGTGGCGCTGGCGGTCATGGTCTCGATCGACCCCGTGGTCACCGTGACGCTGGTCGTGCCGATGCTCGCGATCGGCGTGCTGAGCAGGCTCATGGGACGGGTGATCAGACGGCGGCACCAGCGGGCCAGGGAACTGGGCGCGGGCGTGACGGCCTTCGTCGGCGAACTGTTCGGCGGCGTGCTCACGCTGAAGACGGCCGGGGCCGAGCGGGCGGCGCTGGACCGCCTGCGCACGCTCAACGCCCGCCGCCGGGACGCCGCCGTAGGCAGCCGCCTGGCCACCGACCTGCTGGAGGCCGCCACGGGCACCACGGTCGAGCTGGGCGTCGGCGTCGTGCTGCTGCTGGCCGCCGGGGCGATGCGGCGCGGCGAGTTCACCGTGGGCGACCTCGCGCTGTTCACCAGCTACGTCGGCTGGCTCACCGCGCTGCCCCGGACCATCGGCTCCATCCTGTACCGCCTGCCCAGGGCGGACGTCTCCGCCGAACGCCTGACCGCCCTGCTCGCCCCCCACCAGGACACCCCCGACCTGACCCGCGACCACCCCCTCCACCTCCGTCCCACCGCAGGCCCGGAAGGACCGCCCCCGAGCCCGCACCTCCGTCCCACCTCGCCCCCGCCTTCGGGAAGGTCGCCCCTGAGGCGCGCCCCCCGCCTCCCCGCACCGCTCATGGAGCCGCCCTCGGGCGGAGAGGGGCCGCCGACCGCGCCGACGACGCTGGAGGTGCTGGAGGTACGTGGGTTGAGCGTCGTGCACCCCGGTGGGCGCGGGGTGCACGACGTGGATCTGACGCTCCGGCGCGGCACGTTCACCGTCGTCACCGGGGCCGTCGGCGCGGGCAAGACCACGCTCGTGCGCGCCGTACTCGGCCTGTTGCCCCTCGACACGGGGACGATCACCTGGAACGGCCGCCCGGTGCCCGACCCGGGCGCGTTCCTGGTGCCGGGACGGGCGGCGTACGCGAGCCAGATCCCGCGCCTGTTCTCGGAGACCCTGCGCGAGAACCTGCTCCTCGGCCTGCCCGCGGGCGACGCCGACCTGGCCCGCGCCCTGGAACTGGCCGCCTTCGAGGACGACCTGGCCGCCATGCCGGACGGCCTGGAGACCGTCGTCGGCCCCCGGGGCGTGCGTCTGTCCGGCGGCCAGGTGCAGCGCGCCACCGCCGCCCGCGCCCTGGTCCGCGCCCCGGACCTGCTCGTCGTGGACGACGTGTCGTCCGCCCTGGACGTCGGGACCGAGAACCTGCTGTGGGAGCGCGTCGCCCGGCACGGCCCCGCCACGCTGCTGGTGGTCTCCTCCCGCCGGGCCGCGCTCGAACGCGCCGACCAGGTGGTCGTCCTCGACCGGGGCCGCGTCGCGGGCCGCGGGCCGCTGGGGGAGTTGCTGCGTACGTGCCCCGAGATGCGCAGACTATGGGACGGAGAACCGATCGAGGCGTCCAGCTAGCTCGTCCCGCCACCGACCGGCACGTCCAGGACCGCATGCGGCGCCTGCCGTCCGGGCGTACCGGCGTGCTCGTCGCGCACCAGCCCTCCTCCATGGTCTGCGGGACATGGCCGCCGGCTTCGCCGCGGCAACCTGCACTGCGAGCTCACGCACATCGAGAAGAATGAGGGCGCTGAGGTCCGGTTCGGTATCTGGTTGGCCGCACTGTAGTGGTGCACAGAGGGCCAGGGCGGGCCAAGGCCACGAGACCTAAGTCGGTGGCCAATTGGATTCGAGAAGTTCAACCACCACTTATGTTGCTCATTGCGATTTCTGGCAAGCTCTGTGTAATGAAGATCCGTTCGAGATTCGATCGTGACTCGTAGGACGTTGCCTGACGATCTTGATGCAGGTAGACCATGTCTGCTGCACTGAACTCCCTACGGAGCCAGGTCTACCTCCGCGAACTGGACAATCGATTGGACCAACAAAGCGCCGGTCGGCAAGAACCTGTATGTACTGCCTCGGGCCCAAGGCCGGCCTGCTCTACATAGTCCGACTCACCTCAAGGATGGACGGCAGATTTGAAACGCCGCATACTGATACCGATTTCGGTGTTGGTCGTTGGAGCTTGCGCAGCATGGTTGGGTTGGCGTTCTCTGGCGCCAAGACAGGAGTGGGACAGCGGTATCGGGAACGAGCGGATCCGATACGTCCTGCTGAACGCGTTCGGTGTGGCAAACTCCGACATTCGTGTCGAATTCGATCAGCTGGCCAAGGATGGCCACACCATATCTGAAGGCGTCGGAGAGGATGGAGACATCGAGGTCGTGCTCGACTCGCGACGCCTGCGGCGCGGCGAGAGTCATCCGCAGCATGACGCCATCCGCTTGCGGCAAGGCGGGCTCTTTGGAATACCCTCGATAGCCGGCATACGGCTCAGCGGAGCACTGCAACGGTTTGCCGATGACAGGGATGAGACTCTTCTGAGTCGAGCTGACCTCAAGCGCACCCTGTCCAGGCTGAGCCGTACCGGGGTCCTGCTGCAGGCAGTGGTGAAGTTGAAGCAGCCGCTCCTCGAAAAGAGCCTTCCAACCACCCCGCCCATACCGCAACCGCTTGATATTGAAGCGGTTCTCCTCTCTCCGGGCGCATCCGGGCAGAAGCCAATTTCCTGGGACGTCAACAACTGCGAATACAGGCTCCCATCCGGGCCTTGTACGCAGGGATTAGCCGCACAGTTTCAAGCATGGGTGCAATCTCTCAGGCCCGAGGATGCACAACCGCTGGAGCTCATCGGCCTCCGTTACGAGGAACTCCAATTGCGCGCCCGAGAGCCGAAGGCGTACGGGTTCATCACGGAATCGACGCCGGAGGTGCTGGCGTGGCTCATGCAACAGCCAGAGGTGGCGCGGATCGAACTCACCGACATCGGCTTCCTCCGTTCTTCTTGAACGGCAGGGCCCAGGGGCGAAGTGTTCAGATGAAGTGAAACGAGTATCGGAGACCGTCGGCCCGCGGCTGGGGCAGTGGTCGGCGCTGCGCTGTGGGACCAGGCGATCAGGCGCCTGCGGGGCCGAGGTTGATGGAGCGCACGACGTGGACCCGGCGCTCCGGCGGGGGATACGTTCACCGCCGTCACCGGGGCCGTCGGCGGGCAAGGAGGCGCCCGTGCGCGCTCTGCTCGGCATTTGCCGCCTTCGAGGAGGATCTGGCCGCCATGCCGCAGGGCCTACAGGCAGGGCTTGGGACGTGGGCTGCTGGGGGAGTTGCTGCGTACGTGTCCCGAGATGCGCAGACTATGGGACGGAGAACCGATCGAGGAGCGAGGGACCACATGAGGATCGACCGCCTGGACCACCTGGTGCTGACCGTCGCCGACGTCGAGGCCGCGGTGCGCTTCTACACCGCGGTGCTGGGGATGGAGGCGGTGACGTTCGGCCAGGGGCGGCGGGCGCTGGCGTTCGGGCAGAGCAAGATCAACCTGCACGAGGCGGGACGCGAGTTCGAGCCGAAGGCGGCCCGGCCCGTGCCCGGCAGCGCCGACCTGTGCCTGATCACCGCCGACCCCGTCGAGACGGTCATGGACGAGCTGGCCCAGCACGGCGTCGGGATCGAGGAGGGCCCGGTGGAGCGGACCGGAGCGCTCGGCCCCATCAGGAGCGTCTACCTGCGGGACCCCGACGGGAACCTGATCGAGCTCAGCAACTATCTCTGACCGGGCATTATGGATGGTGTGCAAGAGACTGCGACAGCACCCGTGACGGCACCCGTGACGGCGCCCGTGGCGGCACCGGCGATGGCGTCGCTGGCCGAGCTGGTGGCCGGTGGCGGCGTCGTGGTGCTCAGCGGGGCCGGGCTGTCCACCGAGTCCGGCATTCCCGACTATCGGGGCCCGACCGGGCGGTCCCGGCGTGCCGAGCCGATGACGTACCAGCGCTTCACCGGCAGCGCCGAGGCGCGCCGGCGCTACTGGGCGCGCAGCCACGTCGGCTGGCGGCAGATCGGCCGGGCCGCCCCCAACGCCGGCCATCGCGCGGTGGCCGAGCTGGAGCGGCGCGGCCTGCTGGCCGGCATCGTCACCCAGAACGTCGACGGGCTCCACCAGGCCGCCGGGGCGCGCCGGGTGATCGAGCTGCACGGCGGCCTCGACCGCGTCGTGTGCCTGTCGTGCCGCGAACGCACCCCGCGTGCCGAGCTTGAGCGCCGCCTCAGCGCGGCCAACCCGCGCTGGGCCGCCGAGGGCCGCGTCAACCCCGACGGCGACGCCGCCCTCACCGACGCCCAGGTCGCCGGGTTCCAGGTGGTCGACTGCGTCTCCTGCGGCGGTCTGCTCAAGCCCGACGTGATCTTCTTCGGCGAGAACGTGCCGAGGGATCGGGTGGCGGAGTGCTTCGCGCTCGTGGGCGGGGCGCGCTCGCTGCTCGTGCTGGGGTCCTCGCTGGCGATCAGGTCGGGGCTGCGCTTCGTCACCAGGGCCGCCGAGCTCGGGCTGCCCGTCGCCATCGTCAACCAGGGCCCGACCGGCGCCGACGCCGACGCCGACCTTCTGCTCGACGCCCCGCTCGGCGCCACCCTGACCGAGCTGGCCGCCCGCCTCTGACCCGCACGCCCGTGCCGGGCGGAGCGCGAGGCTGACCCCACGCCCGCACCGGGCGGAGCGCGAGGCGGCGCGGGGGCGGCACAATGGGGGGCATGCCTCCTCGTCCATGCCCCTGCGGTCTGCCCGCGTCCTACGCGGACTGCTGCGGGAGATACCACCGCGGTGAGGGGTCGGCCCCCACCGCGGAGTCGCTCATGCGGTCCAGGTTCAGCGCGTTCGCCGTGGGCGACGAGGCCTATCTCATGGCCACCTGGCATCCCGCCGACCGCCCGGCCCGCCTCGACCTCGACAGGAAGGTCGCGTGGACGGAGCTGGAGGTGCTGGAGAGCACCGGCGGCAGCCCCGTCCACACCGAGGGCACCGTGCGGTTCCGCGCCCACTTCGTCAACCGGCGGGTGCCGGGCGTGCTCGACGAGCACAGCAGGTTCGTCCGGCTGGACGGCCGCTGGGTCTACGCCGGGGTCGTGGCCGGCGGCCGGTAGTCGCAGTCGTAGCCGAAGTACCGCGGCCCGGCCAGTTCCAGGCCGCCCGGCGAGGTCCAGCGCGGGTCGCAGGGCACGGCGATGACCGTGACGCGCAGGCCGTAGCGCATGGCCTCGGTGGTGACCGGCTCGCCCGAGTCGGTGTCCAGCACGCAGATCAGGTCGGGCGTGGTGGCCACGATCTCGCCGTCCCGGCGGGCCAGCAGGTGCTCGTTCTGGAAGCTGAGCTCCAGCGTGCCGGTGCCCTCCAGACGGGCCTGGCCGCGGGCGAAGCCGCCGGTGGTGCGGCGCTCGACGTCCACGACCTTGCCGGTGAACAGCTTCAGGCCGCCCAGCACGTCCAGGGCCGCCGCCACCGGGTCGGCGTGCCCGGCGCGGGCCAGCCGCACGGCCCGGCCCAGGTCCTCGGCCAGCGTCAGCGTGGCCGGCACCAGACCGTCGCGCAGCTGGTCGCCGCGCATGACGGTGTCGGCGCAGGAGACCTGGCAGCCCATCTGCACGCACGCCGCCCTGGCCAGGCGCTCGGCCCACACGTTGGACACCGTCTCCAGCACCAGCGTGTTGCCCTTGTCGTCGGCCAGGGCCATCGGCGTGTTCGGCACGCCGATCAGCGTCGGCAGCACCATCTGCGCCTCGGGGAAGGCGCGGCCCATCGCGTCGCCGTCCACGATCGGCAGGCCCGCCTGCGCGGCGGCGGCGATCGGGATCATCGAGTTCACGCCGCCAACCTCGATGGGCACGATGTGCGTGGCCGGACGGCCGAGCACCGCCTCCAGGGCGCGCAGCGCGGTCAGCTCCTCGGTGCCCGCCGGCAGCTTCTCCAGCAGCACGGTCGGCGCCCCCATGCCCGAGACCGCCACGACGGTCGCGTCCGCGGGCACCTCGTCGATGGCCACCAGCGGCACGGGGCCGTGCCGGCGGATGGCCTCGCGGGCCAGCAGCTTGCCCACGTACGGGTCGCCGCCGCCGCCGGTGCCGAGGATCCCGGCGCCGCGCGCCATGTCGTCCAGCCGGTCGATTCCGATCTCACGCATCGATCTTCTCCAGGTCCAGGTCGCCGACGGCCTTCACCCTGATCCGGGTGGCGTCGCCGGGCAGGTAGGCGAGCGGCAGCTCCTCCACGTCCACGATCCGCACGCTGCCCGCGCGGGCGCCGCCGCGCTCGGCGCGGATGATCGCCTCGCTCTTGGCCTCCTCCAGGATGCGCTCGCGGGGGCCGGAGAAGACCCGGTCCACCTCGCCGCCGACCTGGGCGATGGCCGCGCCGACCGCGTTGGCCACCTCGAAGTGCGCCGGGCGGCGCACGTCGTCGAAGCCGGGCAGCTCCTGGATGAGCACGCTGCCGCCGCCGACCAGCACGACGGGCAGCGGCGCGGACGAGGTGCGCATGCGGTCGACCGCCTCCGAGACGCGCTCGGCGATGAGCTTGAGCGGGCGCTGCGGGTCGACGTGCGCGACCCTGTCGCGGTCGCCGATGTCGGCCAGCCCGGCGGCCACGGCCAGGTCGGTGGCGGTCAGCGTGCCGCCGCCGAACACCAGCGCCTCCTCGGTCAGCCGGTAGCCGACGCTGCGCGGGCCGGTGGTGCCGTCCTCGGCGACCAGCGAGCCGCCGCCGATGCCGATCGACAGCACGTCGGGGATGCGGAAGTTGGTGCGCACCTCGGCGACCAGCGCCTCGCCGGCGGCCTCGCGCGGGAACCCGCCGACCAGGATGCCCACGTCGGACGTGGTGCCGCCGATGTCAACCACCGCGCAGTCGGTCAGCCCCGACAGGTACGCGGCGCCGCGCATCGAGTTCGTCGGCCCCGACGCGAACGTGGCCACCGGGTAGCGGCGGGCCTGGTCCACGTCCATGAGGGTGCCGTCGTTCTGGGACAGGAACAGCGGCGCGTCGATCCCGGCCACCCGCAGCGCCTCGCCGAAGGCGGCCACGGTCCGGCCGGCCAGCGGGCGCAGGGCGGCGTTCACGATCGTGGCGTTCTCCCTGGCCAGCAGGCCGACCCGGCCGATCTCGCAGGACAGCGACAGGTGCACCTCGGGGCCCAGCTCGGCGGCCAGGATCTGCGCGGCCTCGCGCTCGTGGGCGTCGCTGACCGGGGAGAACACCGAGGAGATCGCGACTGTGCGCAGACCGCGCCGCCTGATGTCGGCGGCGACGCCGCGCAGCTCGTCCGGGTCGAGGGGGGAGATGGGGGCGCCGTCGTACTCGCAGC
This sequence comes from Nonomuraea sp. NPDC048881, assembly GCF_040649795.1. NCBI lineage: Bacteria > Bacillati > Actinomycetota > Actinomycetes > Streptosporangiales > Streptosporangiaceae > Nonomuraea > Nonomuraea sp. NPDC048881. The sequence goes on along the minus strand of NZ_JBEZGC010000024.1, from coordinate 9,292 downwards.
CGCCGTGGCACAGGTAGACCGCGCCCTCGACCGCCTGGCGCAGGCGGTCGGGCCAGTCCACCAGCGGCGGCAGCGCGGCGGTGGCGGGCAGGCCGAGCCGGACGGCCGCGACCGGCTCCAGCCGGGCGGCCTCCACCAGGGCGTTCACGAAGTGGGTGGTGCCGATCATCACCGCGGACACCCGGGTGGCGCCCAGGCCGGCCAGGGCCGCGGCGACGCCGCCCGTGACGTCCGCGGTGGTGGGGGACTTGACAGTGGCCAGCACCTGGCCGTCGTCGCCGATGAGGGCGGCGTCGGTGTTGGTGCCGCCCACGTCGATGCCGATTCGCATGAAGGAGGACTCTCTTCTCGGACGGTGAGCGCGGGCCGCGCGACCCTCGGACGGTGAGCGCGGGCCGCTCGGCTCTCGGACGGTGAGCGCGGGGCCGCGCGATTCTCAGACGGTGAGCGCGGGCCGCTCGACGGGGACCTCGCGGGTGCCGCGGACCAGGCCGAGCCGGCCCGCGACGACGTAGCCCAGGCCCGCGAGGATCAGGGAGTTCAGGGCGGGGATGCCGATCCACTGGTAGTGGTCGCTGAGCCAGCCGACCAGCGCGGCGGCGGCCCAGATGACCAGCGTGGCGGGCACCCACGTCGGCTCGGTCTCGGGCAGCGTGCCGGTGGCGCGCGAGGCGTCCAGCACCGGGCGCCAGCGACGCACCACGAAGTACTCGGCGACCATGATCCCGGCGACGGGGGGCGTGATGACGCCGAGGATCAGCAGGAAGTCGGTGAAGCGCTCCAGGATCCCGGCGGCCGCCAGCACGCTGCCCAGGACCCCGATGCCGATGGTGACGGCGACCCGGTTCAGCCGCACCCCGACCGTGGACTCCACGGCGTTGAGCAGGCCGAGCGCGGCGGAGTACAGGTTCCAGTTGTTGATCTTCACGGTGGCCGAGATGAGGACGATGACGCCGATCACGCCGGAGGAGGCCGTGATGATCGCGATCACGTCCGAGGACTTGACCGCGTAGGCCAGCAGCACGCCGGCCAGGCCGAGCACGTACTCGCCGAGGGAGATGCCGACGAGGGTCTGCTTGACGACGTCGCCGGTGTTGCGGTTGAACCGGGTCATGTCGGGCGTGGTCACCGCGCCGATGATGTAGGAGCCGGCCACGATGGTGGCGCCGGTCGCGATGCTGATCGGCTCGCCGAACGGCGGCGAGGCCACCAGCGACCCCAGGTCATGTCGCGAAATTTCCACCCACATCGCCCAGCCGGCCAGGCCGAGGAACGCCGGCACGGTGATGAACGCCGTCATCCCCATCGCCTTGAACCCGCGGATGACCAGCAGCGTCACGCCGATGCCGGCGATCATGGCCCACGCCCAGAGCGGCAGCCAGGACATGATCGAGTGCAGCCCCGAGGCGAACACCGCGGTCTGCACGCCGAACCAGCCGAACAGGCTCAGGGCGATGATCACGCCGATGATCGTGGAGCCGTACCGGCCGAAGCCGGTCCAGCGGGCCAGCATGGAGGTGGACAGGCCCTCGCGCATCCCGGCGATGCCGACGAAGATGCACACCACCTCCAGGATCACCGAGCCGAGCGTGAACGCCCAGAACGCCCCCCAGAACGACAGCCCGGCGCCGAGCGTGGCGCCCAGCAGGAACTGCGTCAGGTCGGAGAGCTGGCCGAACCGCTGCACGGCCACGTTGAACCAGGAGTAGCGGGCGGCCTGCGGCACCCGCTCCAGTGGGTAGTCGGAGTCGGTCATGGTGGTCTTCCTTCGCGTCGGGGGGGCGTGGCGGGGGCTCACGAGCGGAGGCTCACGAGCAGGCGGTCACAGGGCTGGTCACAGGGTTGGTCACAGGGCGGGTCAGAGAGCCGGTCAAAGGGCGGGCGGTCACAGGAGCGAGGGCGGCCCGGCGGCGCGGGCGCGCAGCCGGACGAACGGGCCGGGCAGGTAGGCGAGCGGGATCTCCTCCACGCCGATGACCCGCACCCGCCGCGGATCGGCCCCGGCGCGCACGGCCGCCGCCCTGGCCTCCTCCGCGACCGGTTCGAGCGCCGCCGCCAGCGCCGAGCGGTCCGGCAGGCGGACGATGCGCTCGTACTGGCCGCCGACCGGGCTGACCGCCGCGCCGATGGCGCCGGCCGCCGGCCCGTGCTCGGGATGCAGCCCCTCCGGCACGGCGTGCTCACCGCCGCCCACGACCACGAGCGGCAGCAGCCCGGCGCCCGGCTGCAGCCGGTCCACGGCCTCGGCGAGCTCGGTCGGGTCGACCGGCCGCGGCACCCTGATCAGCCCGGGGATGCGCAGCCCGACGGGCACGCCGCCGATGTCCGCGCCGCCCACGGCCTCCTCCGGATAGCCGCCGGCCAGCACGCCGACCCGGACGCGGGTGGCGCCCACGTCGGCGACCACCGCGTCACCGAGCCCGGTCAGCGCGCCGGCGCCGCGCAGCACGCTCGCCGGGCCGCTGCCCAGGCTGAGCCCGGGATGGCGGGCCAGGTGCTCCAGGCTCATCAGCGTGCCGTCGCCGCGGGTCACGAACACCGCCGCCCCCGGGCACAGGCCCGCCAGCGCGGTGGCCAGCCCGCCGGAGACCGCGCCCGCGAACCCCGACAGGGCGGCGTCCAGCACGGTCGCGTTCTCGCGTTCCAGCAGGCCGAGCGAGCCGAGGTCGGCCGACAGCGCGATCGGCACGCCCTCGCCCAGCTCCGCCCGGACGATCTCGGCCGCCTCGCGCTCCTGCTCGCCGTCCAGGGGCGAGAACAGGCCCGCGACGGCGACGGCCTGCGCGGTGCCGGCCACGCCCGCGGCGAAGCGGGCCACGGCGTCGCGGTCGAGGGGCGTGCGGTCCTCGCGGTCGAGGCCGCCGCCGCCGTCCACGACGGCGGTGCCGGCGTTCACCGCGGCACGCAGGTCGGGCGGCCAGCCGGACAGCGGGCGCACCGCGGTCGCCGACACGCCCGCGATGCGCAGCACGGCCACCTTGCGCAGCCCGGACCGCCTGGTCACGGCGGTCGCGGCGCCACGCAGGCCGACGGCGACCTGGGCCGGCTCGCCGTCCATCGGCAGGCGGGCCAGCGCGGCGCGCACGCCGGCCACCGGGTCGCCGGGGATCGACGCGATCTTGACGGTGGCCAGCACCTGGCCGTCGTCGGCGACGACGGCCGCGTCGGTGTTGGTCGGCCCGACGTCCACCCCGGCCCTCACGCGCCCACCTCCCGTCCGGCGGGCCCGGAAGACCCGGTAGGCCCGGTGGACCCGGTGGGGGAGGGGCTGAAGGCCGTGTCCGCCGGGGTTTCCGGCGTCGCGGCGGCGGGGGGCGCCTGGGGTGGGGGAGGGGTGGGAAGTCCGGTGAGACCGAACGCGGCGGGCCCGGCCAGCCGCAGCCCCTCGGGGGTGTGCCAGACCGGGTCGCAGGGGACGCGCACCACGCTGACCCGCAGCCCGTACCGGACCTGCTCGGCCTGCACGACCTCGCCCGTACGCGTGTCCAGCATCGCGATCACGTCGGGCACCACGGCCAGCGGCACGCCGTCCTCGACGACGGCCAGGAACTCGCTGCCCGCCTGGACGCGCACCAGCCGCCCCTGGTCGTACCCGAGCCCTTCGACCAGGATCGACCCGGCCGTCTCGGCGACCTTGCCGGTGACCAGCGGGTCGGGCAGCCGCGTCCCGAGGCGCACGGCCCGGGTGACGGAGCCGAGCGCGGTGGCGCCGGCCACCTGGTCGCCGCGCATGATGTACTCGCTGGTCGCGACCTGGCCGCCGAACGCCTCCAGCGACGCCCGTACCAGCCGTTCCAGCCAGCCGCCGGTCACCCGGTCGACGACGACGGTCCGGCCGCGCTCGTCGCACAGCACGGCCGGGGTGGGCGCGATGCCGCGCAGCTGCATCACCGTCTGGTCCATGCGGGGGAAGGCGCGGCTCATCCCGTCGGCGTCCACCAGCGGCAGGCCGACGCGGGCCGCCCAGGCCACCGCCAGGCAGCCGTTCGCGCCGCCGATCTCGCTGGCCAGCACCGCGCCGACGGGCGCGCCGTACAGCTCCTCGATCTTGTCGCGCAGGTAGACGGGCTCGTCGGTGCCGCCGACGCGCTCGGACATGACGGCCGAGGAGCCCGCGGTGCCCACGGGCATGATCAGCAGCTCGGGGTCCAGCTCGGCGGGCTGCACGACGCGTACCGGCCCGTGGTCCTCCAGCGCCTGCAGCGCCGCGGCGCGGGCGATGGTCACGGGACCGCCGCCGCCCGAGCCCAGCACGGCGCAGCCGCGGGCGAAGGCGGGCAGCAGCCCGGTGTCGATGTCCATGCTGTCGAGGTTACGAAGCCGCAGGTCGAGGGCGGATGTTCCAGCCGCACCTTTTTGCCGGGCTTCGTGTGCCGATGGCACACTGATGGCATGTTCCTGCTGGAAGAGCTGCGTCCGCTGGCCGGGCCGGAGGCACCGGCGGCGGCCTCCGGCGTGCGCCTGGTGGAGGACCTGGGCGGGATCGCGGGCCAGCCGCCGGGGTCGGTGCTGGTCCTGACCGGCGCGGCCTCGCGGCAGGCGGCCGGCTACCGGCTCGACGTCGCGCTGCGCGACGCCGCCGCGGCCGGCGCCGTGGCGCTCGTGCTCACCGCGGAGGCCGGGCAGGCCCTGGAGGTCCTGGAGGCCGCGGTCGACCGGAGCGCCGCCGCGCTGGCCGAGCGCGGCGGGGTCGCGCTGCTGGCGGCCGCCGGCGGCGACCTGGCGGAGCTGGTGGTGGCCGTCGACCGGGCCATCGCGGGCGACGCCGCCGAGGCGCTGGTCCGTACGGCGCGCGCCGCGGAGGCCGTGGCGGGGGCGGGCGGCGTCCCCGAGCGCATCGCCGAGGCGGCCGGCGCGGCTCTCGGCCGTCCCGTCCGGGCCGACGGCGGCGCGTTCACCGCCCAGGCCGGCGGGCCCGCCGGGACGCACTTCGACCGGGCCGCCGGGATCGTGCTGAGGGTCGCCGCCCTGGCCGCCGCCGCGGGCCCGTCCGACGAGCTGCCCGGACGGTCCCGCGCCCAGCTCCTCACCGAGCTGCTGGTCGCCCCCGAGAACCAGGCGCAGGAGCTGGCCCCCCGCGCCAGGGCCCTCGGCCTGCCGATCGACGACTGGCACGTCGTCCTGCGCCTGGAACCCGCGAAGGACCCCGCGAAGACCCCGGACGCCGCCGCCGACGGCCCTGCCGAAGGCGGCCAGGAACGCTACGCCCTGCTGGAGACCGCCGCCTCGCGGGCCGTGCGCGCGGCCCGCGAGCTGGGCGGCGCCGCCTGGAACGCCGCGCTCGCCGGCGACGCGCTGATCGTGGTCCGCAGCCAGCGGCGCGACCAGGGCAGGGCGGGCCTGCGCGAGGCCGTGCGCGACGCCGCCCGCCTGCTCGAACGGGTCCGCCCGGCGGGCGCCGAGCTGCGCTGCGGGGTCAGCACCGCCAACCAGGGCCTGGTCGGCCTGCGCACCTCCGCCTCCGAGGCGCGTACGGCCCTGCGCCGCAGCACCCTGCCGCTGGCCACCTACGACCTGGCCGGCCTCGACCGGATGCTGGAGGAGTGGTACGCCTCCGACGCCGCCCAGCACGCCGTCAGGGAGCTGCTGCAACCGATCCTCGACCTCGGCGGCGAGCGGGCCGCCCACCTCCTGGCCATCCTGCGCGCCTACCTCGACCACAACGGCTCGCCCGCCCGCGCCGCCGAGGAGCTGCACCTGCACCGCAACGCCGTCAGCAGGAACGTGCGCCGCATCGAGACCCTGCTCCAGGCCGACCTCGCCGACCCGCGGCAACGCCTGGCCCTCCAGCTGGCCTGCCGCGCGGCCTCCTCCCGCTGAAGGACGGCCCTCCGGGACCCCGCTCCCAGCCCGCGTTCGCCCGCCAGGACGAGGAAACCCGGCGGCCGGCTCCCTAGATTCGGTGGCATGAGAAGAGCGCGGCGGCTGGCCGCCTGGTGCGCGGGGCTGCTGCTGGTGGCCACCTGCGCGGGGCTCGGCTACGAGACCGCCGCCCGGCGCGGCGACGCCACGCGCCACCCGCCCCTGGGCCGCCTGGTGAACGTCGGCGGCCACCGCCTGCACCTGCGCTGCACGGGGGCCGGCGGCCCGGTGGTGGTGCTGGAGGCGGGCCTGGTCGAGTCGAGCGCGAGCTGGGAGGTGGTCCAGCGGCGGCTGTCGGCCGGGCTGCGCGTGTGCTCCTACGACCGGGCCGGCTACGCCTGGAGCGAGGAGGGCCCCGGGCCGCGAACGGCGGGCCGCGCGGCGGGGGAGCTGCGCGCGCTGCTCGCCGCCGCGGGCGAGCCCGGCCCGTACGTCCTGGCCGGGCACTCCTACGGCGGCCAGATCGTCCGCCTGTTCGCCGCCCGGTATCCGGACGTGACGGCGGGCCTGGTGCTGATCGACGCCACCGACGAGGAGGCGGTGGCGGCCATGCGGGTGTCCCGGCCGCTGCTGGCCGCCCAGCTCACCGCCAACCAGGCGCTGGCCAGGATCGGCCTGCTCCGGCTGGCCGGGGATCTCCTGGTGCCCGGCGACGCCACCCCGGCGGCGCGCGCCGCCGCCCCCGTCGTCTACGGGCCGGGCAGCATGGCCGCGGCCAGGGCCGAGGCGTGGGCCTTGCCGGACAGCGCGCGGGAGGTCGCCGGGACGGCGGAGGGGCCGGACGGGCCGCCGGTCGTGGTCGTCATCCCGTCCGGCGGGCCGCGCAGCGCCCTCGACCAGGCCCGGCGGGTGGCCGCCAGGTCCACGCGCGGACGGGTGGTGGTAGCCGCCACCTCCGAGCACTACGTGCAGTATCGGCAGCCCGATCTGGTCGTCACGGCGATTCGGGACGTCGCCGCCTCCACAGAAGGGTGAAACTGGGTCTTGCCGGTTGGGTCAAGTCGGCTTTCAATGATCGGGATACCGGTGATCCTGGAGGAGCCGATGCGTGGCTTGAGGGCGTCCGCAGTCATCCTGATGATCGTCGTCTCGACGTTCCTCGCCTCCGGGCCGTCGTCGCTGCCGGCGGTGGCGGGGCCGGGCGATCCCGAGCCGGCGTCGCTGGTCACGCTCTCCGTGCCCGACAGGGCCGCGATGGAGCGGCTGGTCGCCTCCGGCGCCGACCTGACCGAGCGGGTCCGTCCGCAGGCCGACGGCAGCGTCCAGGTGGACGCCGTGCTCACGGCCGGCAAGCTCGCCGAGCTGCGGGCGATCGGCGTGGGCCTGGCGTCCGGCACGCCGCCCGCCGCCCGGCAGGCGCCGTCCGCCACCGCCGCGCAGGACCAGATCGTCATCGAACGGGCCGTCTGGTACAAGTCCCGCGACGGGTACTTCCTGTCGGTCGAGGCCAGCAGCAGCGCGGGCGAGACGGCGGCCCTCACCGCCACCTGGACGGGCCGCGGCGGCGCCACCGGCCAGGTCGCGATGGTCCCGTACGTCGACGCCGGCGCCTACCTGGGCCACCAGTTCAGCACGCCCGCCCCGGTGCCGGCCGAGCCGCAGCGCGTCACGGTCACCTCGGCGACCGGCGGCACGGCCGAGGCCCGCGTCCGGGAATGGCCCGACGGGGACCGCCCCGACCACCGGGCGCCGGGCTACCAGAAGGACTTCGTCACCCAGTACATGCCGCCCGCCCAGCTCAACGAGCGCATCCAGGCGCTGCACCGGCGGTACCCGTCGCTCACCGACGTCATCCCGCTGCCCAACCTCACCAACGGCTACCGCCGCCACGCCCAGGCGCTGATCGGCACGCCGCCCGGCGCCGCGATCGTGGTCACCTCCGACGCCTACGGCTCCGAGGGCGGCAACGACCTGTCCGTCGAGCTGGCCGCGCCGGGCGCGCCGGACCGGCCGCTCCAGGTGAGCGTGGCCCGCAAGCAGGTCACGGTGAGCCTGGCCACCGACGGCTCCGGCACGCCGGTCAGCACCGCCGCCCAGGTCGTCGCCGCGATCAACGCCGCGCCGGGCACCGGGCTGAAGGCCGCCGCCTACCGCACCGACCCCGGCGCCGGCGTCATGGCCGCGGCCGCCGCGACCCGGCTCACCGACTCCCTCAAGGCGCCCGCCGACGTCTCCCGCAAGCCCATGCGGGTGCTGGCGCTGCGCGTCGGCGTCCACCGTGACGGCTCGCGCACCGGCGTGCTGGCCTACGCCCAGGAGCACGCCAGGGAATGGGTGGCGCCGCTGGTCACCGTCGAGGCCGCCGAGCGGCTGCTGCGCAACTACGCCCACGACGCCGCCACCCGCAGGCTGCTGCAGCGCACCGACATCTTCATCGTCCCCACCGTCAACCCCGACGGCGCGAACTACAGCTTCTACGACTTCAACGGCCAGCGGAAGAACATGACCAACCACTGCCCGGCCGCGCAGTCCGACCCGGCGCAGCGCAACACCTGGGGCGTGGACGTCAACCGCAACTACGCCGTCGGCTCCCTGTCGGACGGCTACTTCGGCGCCTCGGCCAACTGCCAGAGCGGCACGTACGCCGGTCCGGCCGAGCACTCGGAGCCGGAGAGCCGCAACGTGATGTGGCTGGCCGAGACGTACCGCAACATCCGGTTCGCCATGAACGTGCACAGCTACGGCGGTTACTTCATGTGGCCGCCCGGGGCGTACAAGCTCGACGGTCGCGTGGCGCTGCCCAGGCCGAGCGCCCAGGAGGAGGCGTACTTCATGCGCTCGGCCCGCACGATCGAGCAGGCCATCGCCGCCGAGCGCGGCACGGTCATCTGGCCCCAGCAGACCGGGCCGGTGACCGACGTGCTCTACTCGGCGGCCGGCAACTCCGCCGACGAGCTCTGGTACGACCACGGCGTCTACGGCTGGGACTTCGAGGTCGGCGCCGACCTGTGGAACCCGACCGCGCGGACGTGGGAGGGCGTGGGCTTCCAGCCGCCGTTCGAGGAGGGGCACGCCGAGGCGATGGAGTTCGCCGCGGGCCTGATCTCGCTGGTGGGGGTGGCGGCCGACTACCGGATGCCGTGACCGCCGCGCGGCTCATGCCCAGGTCATGGCGTTCGCGGGGGCCGGGAATGCCCGCGCGTTGCCCGGGGTTTACATACGGACACCCCGCGACAGTGACCTGGGCTTTTGCCCATGTTGGGGTCGCTTGCCCGGGGTTTACGGTTCAGGGGTAGATCTTTGCCCGTTTTAGGGTGTTTGGTTTGCGTTTGTCCGTTTCTTGGGTTAGTGTCTACCTATTGGCGGGTGAGTGGCCCATCTGGGTCCGCCCCCATTGCGCTCCACGTAGCGACCGATGGCGTTTGTGCCCGGCTACGGCGTTCATGTCTTGTCTGAGTCAAGCGAGCGCATGCCCCCCTGATGATCGATG
>NZ_JBEZGC010000023.1:0-147133 GCF_040649795.1 Nonomuraea sp. NPDC048881 | reverse complement strand
GCGAACCAATCGTCGATGTTCTTCAGTTCCTCGGCGCTCGGCTGGTACATGCTGCTCCTCCTCAAGTCGTACAACGTACCGTACAGCATACGGAGTAGACAGGGATGCCCCGGTCGAGCCCCGTCTTCGAGCGATACGCCCGGCGGCGGGCAGAATACGCGCGTACCCGGCGAAAGCGGTTGCGCAGGTCGTCATGATGGTGACATGACGTGGACAGCACCCGACGTAGAGCGGGGACCTCGGACGGACATGGCCTGTGGCGAACGCGAGATGCTGGATAACTGGTTGAAGCTCCGCCGGCTGTTCCTGCTACGCAAATGCGCCGGCCTCACCTCCGCGCAATTGAAGACCGCCGCCGTGGAGCCGTCCAACCTGACGCTGCTCGGCCTCCTGCGACACATGACGGAAGTCGAGCGCTGGTGGTTCCGGGAGAAGTTCCTGCACGAGAACCTGCCCGAGCTGTACATCACGGAGGAGTACGAAGACGGCGACTTCGACCTGGTGGCCGACGCCGACGCCGAGGCCGACTATGCCGCCTTCCTCGCGGAGACGGCTGCCTGCGACGCCGCGGTTGCGGACATCGACCTGGAGGAGCTGGCCGACGACCCCCGGGCGCCGACCGGCAAGGTCAGCCTCCGCTGGATCTACATCCACCTCCTGGAGGAGTACGCGCAGCACACCGGGCACGCCGATCTGATCCGAGAGCGCATCGATGGGGCCACGGGAGCATAGCGGTTCGCCCGGCATCATCCCCTTTTCCAGGCCCGCCAGGGCTGGCCGGCCAGAAGTTCAGGACCTTGCCACGCGGGCCGGGGCTTGACAGATCCGGAAGCGGCGGCGGGTCGGCCCAGCGGCCGGGGGGGCTGGCCTGCCAGTCGCGGCTCAGGGGGCGGGTCACCCGGTGCACCGTGGCCCATCAGATCTGGGCTTCGTGGTGCTCGGCGCTGCGCTCGTAGATCCGCACCAGTCGGCGGTAGCGGGTCAGCCAGGTGAAGGTTCGTGCTGCCACCCACCTGCGCGGCAGCACGACGAAGCCGCGGACGTCGTCGGAGCGCTTGACGATCGTGACGGTCAGGTGGAGCACGTCGCGCGCCCCGGTGAGCAGGCGCCCGGCGGGCGTAGCCGCCATCCGCCCCAGACCAGCGCAATGGTGGAGAACTTCTCCCGAAGCCGGGCCAGCAGCGGGTGGGCGCCGTCACGGTCTTGGACCGACGCGGCGGTGACGATCACGCACAACAGCAGCGCGAGCGTGTCGACCGCGATATGCCGTTTCAGCCCTTGATCTTCTTGCCTGCGTCGTACCCGCAGGCTGCCGCGCCGACGGTCTCGGCCGCCTTGACCGTCTGGGAATCGATGCACCCGGCCGTGGGCAACTCGCCGTGTCCGGTCAGGAGGCGCAGCCGGCCGCGTAGGCGTCCGGCGAGCCGTTCGGGCAGACCACGCCGAGACCATGGCAGGAAGAAGGCGTAGACCGCCTCGTGTGGCGTGGAGCAGTTCGCGGATCTGCCGCTCTTCTTCGGCGTCCGCCGGCGGATGCGCGTACAGCAGTTTCGGCATGAAACGCCTCTGAGATCATCATCTCCCCAGGTAGGCAGGCAGGGATGTACGGCCGCTTTCAGGAACGTAGCAGTAAGTCCGAAGAACCGCCTTCGCTACTGTGTGCCCAAGATCAGAAGGGGGTGGCTGGGAGCGCGACCCCGTTGCAACCAACAGGAGGATCTATGAGGAACGGTGGACGCATACGTCTGGTCCGGTGGGCGCGAGGCGGTTTCGCCCTGGCCTGCAGTGGTCTTCTGGCTGCGTGCGGAGGGTGGGCGCAACCGGACCGGTCTGCCCCGGACCTGGCGGTCACCCCCGGGACGTCTGCCACGGTGAGTCCGTCGCCCTCCCCGTCGGGTTCCTCGTTCGAGGGACGTGGTCCGGTGCTGGCTGTGAAGAAGGGGCCCTATCCGCACTCGGTTCAGATCGTGGACGCCCAGCTCAGTCCCGAGGCTCCGCAGTCCCCGGCGCCGCAGGGCCTGACATACATCCAGCTCGTGTTGAAGGTCACCAGCACTCCGGGACGCCCCCTCAAGGCCCCGCACCCCCAGGCGTACTGGGTGGTCCGGTACGACGGCTGCAAGGCCGCCCAGGACGCCGACAGCCAGGTCAGCTGTGGTGGCATGGACGACGGGACCAACTACTTCACCGAAGAGGACATGCGCTCCCCCGAGTACGGCACCGGCGTTTCGAAGCAGTTCGGCGATCTGATGGCGGACACTCCGTACTGGACTCGCGCCTGGCAGCTGGTACCGGAGAAGGCCGACCTGTCGCGGGCTCAGCTGTGCGAGGGGGTACGGACCGGAACCCCGGACAACTGCATCCCCCTCGGGACGGTTCGCCATGGCGGCGACCAGAGCCCGGCGGCAGGCTGACCGGCCTCGGCCGGGTGCTGTACGGGGTGGGGTGGTCTGCCGTCCTCAGCAGCGGTGACTCCTACTACCCCACCTCCAGCGCGGGCGGGCTCACCACCACGTGCCACTGCATGGCTGGTGTTGCCGGGGCGTGATCAGGCGTCCGGGGACGTCGAGATCATGGGCCTTCTCCGCGATCTGTTGCCACCGCCGGTCGGAGAAGTCGGGGACGGCGAAGCCGCGGTTGGGCAGCCGCACCGCGATGCCCTCGCCCACCAGCTGCACCAGGGCCTCGCGCACGACGGCCAGGCACAGGCATGGCAGCCATGGCCGCGGATCTCGCGGGTCGGCTGATTGCGGCGAAGTCCCGGCACCGCCCGTCAGGCCTCCTGGGACGGTCGGATCGGATGCGCTCCGGCCTTCGCGGCGGCGATGGCGGCTGCGGCGGCCTGTTCGGCGACGGTCTCGTCGATGGGTTCGTGGCTGACGAGCATCCGGTAGTAGAACGGCGCGCCGACCGATCGGATCACCTGGACCGGGTCGGTGTCGGGCGGGAGGTCGCCGCGTTCGATGGCGTGCCGCACCGATTGGGCGGCCATGTCGTTGCGGGTCTCGAAGAAGTCGTGCAGGGCCTGCGCCGCCCGCGGGTCCAGCACGGCCGCGCTGATCAGCCCGAGCATCGCCGGGCGCCAGACCGGGTCGCTGTAGAAGCGGTGGATGCCCACCGCGAGCCCGCGCAGGTCCACCTCCAGCGACCCGGTGTCCAGGAGCGGCACCTCGGAGACGGTCAGGTCTGCGATGAGCTCGACCAGCAGGCCCACCGGGTCGCGCCAGCGCCGGTACACCGTGCTCTTGGCGACGCCCGCGATCTCGGCCACGCGTTCCATGCTCAGTTCCGCGTACCCATGGGCCTCCAGTTCGGCGCGGGTGGCGGCCAGGACGGCGGCGCGCACCCGTTCGGTACGCCCGCGCGGTCGCATCGTCCCCGGTGCCGGGCGGTCCTCGGACAAGACAGGCTCCTTTGCTCGCGTGGTTGCCGTCCTCCCAGAAGCCAGTCTAACGCAACCATGGTTTCCTTTAACCGCCCAAATGAGCATCTAAGAAAACTGGGGTTGTATTAGCTGGGGTCGCGCGGCTACTTTGAGGGTGAGTTAACGAGATCCCAGTTTTGTTTATGACGCCTCTCGCGAGGAGGGCCCCGTCGTGTCCGAGACCGCCATCCGCAGGTACACCGGCCTGTTCGGCCTGGCCGCAAGCCTCCTGATCATCCTCCAGGTCCCGCTGTACTTCATCTACGAGACCCCGCCCGACTGGGACGTCCTGACCCGCAGCCTGCTCGGCATCACCGGCTGCACGGTCTACGTCGTCTACTTCCTCGGGCTCAGCGAGCTCATCCGCCACGTCGGCCCGTCCTACCGCTGGGTCGCCGGCATCGTCCAGAGCGCCGGCCTGCTGTGGGTGGCCATGGTGTTCGTCCCGCAGTCCATGGAGGTGGGCGCGGCGATCACGGTGGGCCACGACATCGACACCACCACCGAAGGACCCTTCGCCGGCGCCCAGTACCTCATGCAGGGCGCCGTCTCCAGGCTCCTCATGGGCCTCTTCCTGATCGCTCTGGGGATCGCGGTGTCCCGGCTCGGCCTGCTCCCGCGCTGGGTGGCGCGCTCGGCCCACGTCCTCGCCGCGATCAACCTCGCCTTCCTGCCCGCGGTGTACTTCGGCGACGACGCCGCCGACTTCTACAGCGCGCAGGGCTGGGGCACCACCGCCAGCATGGGCGCCCTCTGGAGCGTGTGGACCCTCGCCGTCAGCATCAGCCTCCTGCGCGGCGCCCGCCGCACGAGCCTTGCCACCGGGACGGCCCCGGCCGTGGCGACGGGAACGACGCCATAGGCGGCGAAGTGCTCCCGGCGTTGATCGGCGTGATCGTGCTCATCGTGGTGCCGGTCACGCTCGTCTCACCCCGGGCCGCCGTACGGCGCGGCCCCGTCGGCGTGATCGGCTCTCCGGCCTCCTGAGCCGGGACTCCCCCCATCCCACCCACCTTGAGGAATTTCATGAGAAACGTCCTTCGGGCGCCCATGACCGTGCTCGCCTGCCTGGTCACCGCGCTCGCCACAGCTCCACCGGCGACGGCCGCGGACCACGGCCGGGCCGGTGCGGATCCGGCGGTGGTCCGCATCGAGACGGGCCTCGTCCGGGGCGCGCTGCACGCGAAGTACCGGCTCTTTCAGGGCATCCCGTACGCGGCGCCGCCTGTGGGGGCGCTGAGATGGGGATCGCCGCGACCCGCCGCCGGGTGGAGGGGGGTGCGCGCCGCGACCCGTCCCGGCCCCGCGTGCGCCCAGGTCATGGACTTCATCGGCGACAAGCCGAGCACCGCCGAGGACTGCCTGTACCTCAACGTCACCACGCCGAGGCGCACCACCGGAAAGCTGCCCGTCATGGTGTGGATCCACGGCGGCGGCTTCCTGGGCGGCTCCGGAGCGATCTACGGCGCCGAACGGCTGGCCGCCAAGGGCGACGTCATCGTGGTGACCTTCAACTACCGGCTCAACGCGCTCGGATTCCTGGCGCACCCCGCGCTGAACGGCGGTCCGGCCCGGCACGGGTCCGGCAACTTCGGCATCGAGGACCAGCAGGCGGTGCTGCGCTGGGTGCGGGCGAACGCGGCGGCGTTCGGCGGCGATCCGCACAACGTCACCCTCTTCGGGGAGTCCGCCGGCGGGATGTCGAGCTGCGTCCACCTGACCGCCCCGGGATCGCGAGGGCTGTTCCAGCGCGTCATCATGCAGAGCGGGCCGTGCACCCTGCGCTGGCCGTGGGCCCCGAGCACGGCCGGACCGGACGCGGAGACCTGGCGTCCCAAGCCGCGGGCGCAGGCGGAGCGGCAGGCCGTCGAGATCGCCGCCGCGGCCGGCTGCGCCGACCTTCGCACAGCGGCTGTCTGCCTGCGGTCCAAGCCGGTGTCCGTGCTGCTGAAGGCCGTCGGTCCGCGCGGGCTCGCGCCGGCCTACGGCGCCGGAGTGCTTCCGCAGGATCCGGTACGCCTGCTCAGGTCCGGCGAGTTCGCGAAGGTGCCGGTCATGCACGGCATCACCCGGGACGAGCACGTCACCTTCCAGGTCGGCTTCGACGCCGAGGCGGGCGGCCCGGTCGCCGCCAAGGACTACCCTGGGGTGCTCGGCACGTTCCTGGGCCTGGACGGCAGGCAGACCGCCGAGGTGATCCGCCGCTACCCGCTGAGCGACTACAAGGGCTCGACGAGCTGGGCGATGGCGAGCACGCTCACCGACTGGGCCTGGGCCTGCCCCGCGGTCGAGACGAACAAGCTGCTCGGCCGGCACGTGCCCACCTACGCCTACGAATTCTCGGACCGGACGGCGCCGTGGTTCAAGGAGGCTCCCCCGCAGCGCTATCCGACAGGCGCCTACCACGCGGGGGAGCTCCAGTACCTGTTCTCGCGCGCGTACGCCGGCCATGACCTGTCACCGGAGCAGCGGCGGCTCTCCGACGATATGATCGGCTACTGGACCCGCTTCGCCCACACCGGCGACCCCAACGGCGACCGGGCGACCCGCTGGTCGCCCTACGACCCGTCCGGGGGCCAGGTGTTGTCGCTCGCCCCCGGCCCCGGCGGGATCGGCGAGGTGGACCTCGGCCGTGAGCACGGCTGCGACTTCTGGAAACCCCTGACCTGACGCGTCCATGACGCCGGGCGCGCGATCGCCGGCCCCCTGAGAGCACGCCCGGCGCCCGGCGCCCGGCGACCGTCGTACCTCGCCCCGGAAGGACGCCAGATGACCACCCATGACGTCCGCGCGGAGCACGACGTCTGGGATCCTTTCGGCACGTTGCACCGCGCGTTGTGGATCGGCGGTGGCCAATGGGCCGGAAAGTCGACCGTGGCCCGCCTCCTGGCCGTTCAGTACGGCATGACCGCCTATCACTACGATTGTCGCGACGCACGTGGGCACAACGATCGCCCGATCGCGCGTCGTGTCCGGCTCGGCGAGCCCGCCGTCGATCCCGATCCGGACCAGGTGTGGGTCCACTCCACCCCGGCGGAGACGGCCGCCGAGACGCTGGCCGGGTTCCGCGTCCGGTTCGAGTGGGCTCGGACGGCCGATCGGTGGCCGGACCTTGATGCGCTCCAGAACGGCGCGGAACTGCGGGCTGTCTCCGGCCTGGCCGGCGGCCAGGACGAAGGACAGCGGACGGCATCGACCATCGGCCGCCAGATGCACCTTGCTGGTCAACCCGCCCCGGGAGCGGCCCAGCTTGGCGGCCTTCGGCCGGAACCGGTAGCGGCGTCGCAGTCGTCGCCGCTCGTTCCTCCCGTCGTCCCGTCGTCCCCGGCGTCGTTGTCCCTGCTCTCTTCGTTGCTGGGGTTGCCGTCGGCGGCGTTTTGCCCCCTTGGCGTAGCCCCCTTTCCTGATCGACGGCTTCTTCCAGGGCTGCGCCCAGCTCACCGTCCACGACCATCCCGGCGGCATGATGGTGGGCGCGGGCGGTGGTGGAGTCGACGCTGACCAGGTCCAGGTCGGCCTGTCCCCGGGCTGCGGCCTCGCTGATCACGGCTCGCATCAGCCGCTCGAACACGCCGTCCCGCGCCCAGGTACGGAACCGGTCGTAGGCGGTGGACCATGGGCCGTACTCCTCCAGCAGGTCACGCCAGGGGCTGCCGGTACGAAACCGCCACATCACCGTGTTGAACAGCCGCCGCAGACCCGGGATCGGACCCCGCTCACCCAGAGGGCCACCGTCGGCGAAGTAGGCCAAACAGAAGCAGCCCCGTGGTCACGTTTGTGATCACGGGCGTGTCCTGCGTTGGGAGGTGCACGCCGGGCAAGCAGGGCTCATCAGAGAGTGTCTCTAATCCCTCAGAGTCCGTCCCCAGCAGGGCGGTACCCTCATGCGAGGGGAGAACAGGTACGCGATCATGTGATCCATGTCGATCCCCCGGGACCCGCCCGCACCCGCACCACCACAGAAGTCCAGACATTCACAAATGGCTCGCCGAAGCGGCTGCCTGGCCTTGCTATTAGTGCCGCTCCTGCTGCTCGCGGCGATCGCCATGGCGCCGGTGTGGATCAATGACCACCGGCTGGCGCGCATGGTGGACCGCATCCAGGAGTATCCGCTGCCATCCGGAACAGACTCCGGGTACTTCGACCCGCAAGTCGAGGTGAGCGGCGACTCCGGCGACTGCTGGTACACCATCCGCTTCGAGCTTTCCACCGAGCGGCCCGTCCAGGAGGTGCTGAACCACTACCGGCAGGCGAAGATCGAAGACCCCGACGGGGACCTCGGCGACTACGAGGTGGTGGCCTTCACGCTGTTCGACGAGCCCGGCACCCCCGTGGATGGCACCTCCGCCACAAACTCAGTGATCATTGACCTGGACGGCATGTACGACGACAGCTGGACGGACATGCGCTGCTACTGACACGGCGGGGCCGTTCGCATGCTGGTCTTTTGCGCTCTAACCAAGATTGCCGGGGTTGAGACACCCGCTCACGCCACCGAACGCAGGGCGGCGAAGCGCGAGGTGCGGGTCGGGGCCAGCGGCGTTCCGGTGAGCCAGGCATCAAGTCTGGTCAGATTCATCGCCGCGGCGATGAGTAAATGCTGGAGATGGGTCTTGGCGGTCCCGCGGTAGCGGGACCACCGCAGGCCGAAGCCTTTGACGCCCTGAGCGATGGTGCCCTCGACACCTTGCCTGTGGGCGTAGCGCTGCTGCCACTCGTCCGTGCTCTGCCTGACCCGCGCGCGTTGCAAGGCTTCGTGCTCCTCCCGTGGGCGCAGGGTGATGCGCCAGCCTTTTGCCCCGCGGGTGCACAGGTCGCGGCTGGGACAGTCCTTGCAGTCACGCATTGAAAGCGCACGCGGACCGCCGGAGTGCCGCCCTGGTCGACCTCGTTGACCCAGGGCAAGCTGGTGGCCCCGTCGGGACAGGTCATGGCGCGGTTGTCCCAGTCGATGGCGAAGTCGATGATCACGTTAGTGATCAAATGTGGAGCATCAGCCGGAAGCTCTTGATATGCCGCTTGCATGCCGGCGGCGGGCCTGCCGTGCAGTGGCCGCCACCCGTAGGTACTCCAGACAGCACGCCGTTCCACCCTGCCCTCGGGTTTCTGGTGATGAGTACGGGCGAAGCCCGTTCTGATGTGGACTGTTGTATAACAGAGCCCGACAGGGGCGTCTATACCCACCCCCTTTACAAAGTAGATTCCTAGGAGCGCGCGGCCTGGCCGCGTGACGACGGCCGACCGGCGCTGCGCGGCGTACTGACCGAGCTCTTCGAGCTTGAGGACGGTTCTGCCTGCCACGCGATCCCCTAAATGATCATCCCAGGACCGGCCTCGAAGATCTTGTCCTCGTCAACCTTGTAGAGCTTCGTGGCCAGGTCGGCGATGTTCGGATGGGGGCATGGGGCAACGCGCCGTACACCTTGTCCCAAGACTCCTCGTCGGCGTGTCAGACCTCTGGGTGGAGCAGCAGGTGCTGGGCGCGCGTCCCGGCGAACGCCAGGACGAAGTCGGCGGGCGCCATGCAGCCCCCCGAGGAAGCCGGACCCGATCAGGCAGGATCCTGCTCGGAGGCGCGCTTGACCGTGGTCATCGCCGGGTGGAGTCGCGCAGGACCAGGCGCCATTCGATCGGACCGGTCTCAGCTGCCGTTTCCTTGCCCAGGACCAGCTGCGCGCAGCGGGCTCCCTGGGCGCGCAGGTCCTGCGCGACGGTCGTCAGCCCGGCGGCGGCGGCCGCGTCGGTGCCGTCCCAGCCGGTGACGGCGAGGTCGCCGGGAATGGCGAGACCGGCACGGGCGGCCGCTCGCATCAGGCCCAGGGCGAGCTCATCGCTCATGGCCATGACAGCGTCCGGCGCGTCCGCCCCCTTCAGGAACGCCGTGGCCAGGGATTCGGCCTCGCGCGCGCTGTTGCGTGCGCACACCGCGACCCGCACCTGCGACCAGCGGCCGTCGACCGCCTCCCAGGCGTCACGGACTCCGCACAGGCGCTCGCGGGTCACGCGGAAAGTCGCCTCGGCCGGATCCAGCCCGTTGTGGACCCCCGGCGTCCTGGCGCGATCGAGCGGGAAACTGAGCACCATCGGACGCCGGGCGCCGGCGAGGGCCTCGGTGGCGACGGCGCGGGCTGCGGCACGGTCGTCGATGGCCACGATCGGCAGGTTCCGGTGGTGTGGTCCGCCGTGCACGACGGCGGGGAGAGCGGTGGCGGCCACCGCTGACAGCACGGGGTCGTCGTCGCTGGTCGTCCAGACGACGAAACCGTCCACCGCGGCCTCGGCGACCCGGTCGGTGTCGGACGGCGCCCCGGTGATGGGCACGATCGTGAGCCCCAGGCCGTGACCGGCGCAGACCTCGGCGACGCCGGCCAGGAACCGGGTGGCCTGGGGGTCCTCGAAGGCGTAGGTGAGGTGCTCGCCAAGCACCACCCCGAGGTTGCCGGCCCGTCCCCGGCGCAGGGAGCGGGCCCCCGGATGAGGGCCGGGGTATCCCAAGCGGGCAGCCGCTTCGCGGACCCTGGCCCGGGTGCGTTCGGAGACGCGATCAGGCTGGGCGTAGGTGTAGGAGACGGTCATCACCGAGACCTTCGCCGCGCGGGCCACCTCCGCCATGGTCGGCCGGGGCTGAGAAGGGTCTTTGGCCATGCCTCACCCTATCTTGTGTATCGTTACACTGCATGTGTATCGATACACGAGCATGCACCGATCACGGTCACCTCCGAGCCTGGGTGCCGTACGCGGGATTCGCTGTCTTCGGCGCGTTCTGGGGCGTGTGGGGTGCGTCCGTGCCCGCCATTCGCGACCAGGCCGGGCTGACCGATGGCCAACTCGGCACGGCGCTGCTGTTCATCGCCGTCGGCGCCCTGCCCGCAATGCCCCTTGCGGGCAGGGCCGTAGACCGGTGGGGGCATCGCGTCACGGCGATCATGCTCACGTCGCTCGGCATCGCCGGCATCGCCGTGGCCGTCACCGCTCGCGACCTGCTTGCCTTATCCGTGGGACTGGCGGTTCTTGGCGCGTCGTCCGGCGCTGCGGACGTGACGATCAACGCGGCGGCCGGCTCCGTCGAACGTGCCAATGGCCGTCCGGTCATCACCAGGGCGCACGGCTTCTTCTCCTTGGCCGTGGTCGCGACGAGCCTCGTCACCGGCCTGCTGAACGCCGCCGGTCTGCCCGTGGTCGTGCCGTACTTGCTGGTCCTGGTCGCCGCCGGCGCTGTGAGCACCGCCATCGTCACCGACGATCGCACGCAGGCCGATTTCGGCCGTCACGATCATGACCGTACCTCGACCGCGCACGGCCGACCGGGTCTGCGCGCTCATCTGCCGCTCCTGCTTGTCGCGGGCGGACTCGGTGCGCTCGGATTCGCCGTCGAGAACGCTCATCAGAGCTGGAGCGCCGTCTACCTCGCCGATACCGTGCACGCCGGACTTGCGCTGGTCGGCGCCGGACCCGCGGTCTTCGCACTTGCCGTCTCGCTCACCCGCTTCGCGATCAGCGCGGTGAAGACCCGGCGCGCCTGGATCGTCCTCACCGCCGGCGCGGTGATCTCCGCGGCGGGGACGTCCCTGCTCGCCCTCACCGCGTCTCTCCCCCTGGCTCTGCTCGGGCTGGCCCTGGCCGCCGTCGGCACCGCCGTGCTCTTCCCGACCGTGCTCGCCCTGGCCACCGCCAACGTCCCCGCCGCGGCCCGCGGTGCCGCCACCTCGGTCGTGTCCACCTTGGCCTATCTCGGCTACCTCGCCGGGCCGGTGTATGTGGGGCACTGGGCGCAGGCGACCGGGCTGCCGGGCGCCATGCTGGCCGTGGCGGCACTCGCTGCGGCCTTGGCGCTGCTGGCGTGGCCCGCGCTCAGAGCCGTCGTTCCCTCCCCCGCACGGCGTGGCACCGCCGAAGCAGGAGCGACGGGCAGGCCGCGCACGTAACGGGACAGCTCGTCGCGGGCGAGGTCGGAGTTCCTGGCCAGCTCGCCGCCGAGCGAGACCCTTAGCCGGGCCCGACGGATCAGCGTGCTGTCCGAGACGGGACCAGGCGATGGAAGGCGGCGTAGGCCAGCAGTACCAGCACGACCGCGTCGATCGTCAGCGTCACCAGCGATCGAAGCACCAGCCCGGCGCCCAGCATCGTGACCAGCACGGCCGCCAGGAGCCCCATCGCCGCCAGCAGCCCCAGTCGTACCCGTGGGCCCGGCTGGGGCACCGGCTCGCTCAGCGGCCTGCGCCACAGCCACCAGCAGGCCCAGCCCAGGGCCGCAAGCGTGATCAGCGAACCCACCAGATGGACCCCCTCGTCCTCCATGACGATCGAGTCCCCGAGAGCCCCGAGCCACTGATCCACCAGGCGGTCCCAGACGAGATGGGTGGCGATCCCGACGGCGGCGGCCAATGGCCACCACGCCCAGTGTGCTGCCCGCGGCCGGCTGCGACGCCCCACTCGCCGGATCACTGCCTGGGGTAGCAGAGCGCGCGCCGGGGCGGCACACACCGTGATCACTCCCGCCAGCGCCAGCGCCAGCACCACGTCGGCGACCAGTGCGCTCGCCTGAACACTGTGGGTGTATCCAGCATCCAGTAGCGGCCACCACGGCCCGAGCGGGATCATGTCGACGATCCCGTAGGGGACGAAGTAGGGAAGGTCGGGGGCCATCGCCCCGGCGGCCAGCGCCACCGGCGGCAGAAGACGGCGCAACGGCACCACGACAATAGGATGAATTAGGGTAAACGGCACAAAAAGGCACACTACCGACTAAACCAATCCCTCCCCCTGAACCGCTCCGCCCGATCAACGCCTACAACACTTCTGCCGGCAAGGACTACACCGTTCCATGCGCCCTCGGCGGAGGAACTCGAACGGCTGTTCACGGTTACCGGCACCACCGGCAGCCGGCTCATGCTCCACCACCACGTGAAGCATCCCTAGGGGCGGCATCTCGCGATGCATTCGCCGGACACACCTTCGGACGCAACCCCATCATGGAGAACGCGTAGCACCGCTCTCCCTGGAGCGATGCCTCCACAGAGCCTCATCGACCTCGCACGACCGATTCCACGGTCATCAGGGCCTGAGCACACCCTGTCCGCTCCGCGGACTGGCTTCGACCACTGCCGGCGCGCCGGACGGCCCGTTCACGATGTTTGCAGTGCAAACTTTCACGTAATATAAGCAGTGTAAACATTCGTGCCTTGTGCGCCTGGAGTGCCGCAGGCGAGCCTTTCACCGACAGGAGACGACACCATGAAGGCGATCACGATCAGGGAGCCCGGCGGCCCGGAGGTGCTGGAGTGGACCGAGGTCGACGACCCGGTCCCCGCTGCCGGTGAGGTACTCATCGATGTGGCCGCCACCGCGTTGAACGGCGCCGACGTCGCCCAGCGGCTGGGGCTCTACATCGTGCCCGAGGGTGCCTCGCCGTACCCGGGGCTGGAGGTGTCGGGCCGGATCAGTGCCCTGGGCGAGGGGGTGGGCGGCTGGCAGGTGGGCCAGGAGGTGTGCGCACTGCTGACCGGCGGCGGTTACGCGCAGAAGGTGGCCGTCCCCGCCGGGCAGCTGCTGCCCGTGCCCGAGGGGGTCGGGCTGGTCGAGGCCGCGGCGCTGCCGGAGGCGGCTGCCACCGTGTGGTCGAACGTGGTCATGACCGCACGCCTGGCCGAGGGCGAGACCTTCCTCATGCACGGCGGAGCCGGCGGCGTCGGCACGATGGCGATCCAGATCGCCAAGGCGCTGGGAGCGCGCGTCGTCACCACCGTCAGCGGCGCCGCCAAGACCGCACGGGTGCGGGAGCTCGGCGCCGACGTGACGATCGACTACCGCACCGACGACTTCGCCGACTTCGGCCCCTACGACGTCATCCTGGACGTCATTGGCGGCGACTACCTGGAGCGCAACGTGCGCTCACTCGACCTCGACGGGCGGCTCGTCATCATCGGCATGCAGGGCGGCTTCGAGGGCAAGCTCAACCTCGTCGAGCTGGTCTTCAGGCGCAAGTCGGTGTTCGGCACCACCTTGCGCTCGCGGTCGGGCGAACAGAAAGCCGGGATCGTCGCGGCGTTGCGCGAGCACGTCTGGCCCATGATCGAAACCGGGGCGGTCCGGCCGATCATCGACCAGCTCCTGCCCATGTCCGAGGCGGCCCAGGCCCACCAGCTCATGGCCGGCTCCCAACACGTCGGCAAGATCCTTCTGGTCAACGAGTAAGCCCCCGGCGTGCCCGGCCGGCGGACTGCATCTCGGCGCGTCAACACTCGCCCCGGGGCCAGGACTCAAGATTCGTCACTCCGGGTAGACAAGTCGCCGCCGTCGCGAAGTGTCTTGGGGCGCCCACCAGGCGCAGCCCGTCAAGCCCACGGCAGAGCATGCCTGTGCTCGTGGCACGGAGTGAACATCACCGCGATCACGCTGTACCTCGGTCTTGGTGCAGGCGGCGGCGCGGCGATGAGCCCGCCGCCAAGGAGCTGGCCGAGGCGACCGGCCCGCCCCCGGATTTACGAGGTCCCTCCGGAGCAGGGTCGCGACATCCTGCTCGGCCTGCAGAACGCCCCAGCGTGCCCCGCACGGACGTGGACGAGGAGTGGGTCGAGGTGGACGCCGGCCGGTGGGGCACGGTCCGCACCCGGGTCATCCGGCCGAAAGGGGTCAGCGGGCCGCTGCCGGTGGTGTTCTGCATCCACGGCGCCGGCTGGGTCTTCGGCGACGACAAGACTTACGACCGCCTGTTCCGCGAGCTCGTCGTCGGCGCGGGCGCGGCCGGGGTGTTCCCCGTCTACGACCGCGCGCCGGAGGCGAAGCACCCGACCCAGGATCGAGCAGAACTACGCCGTGGGCCAGTGGGTCATGGAGCACGGCGCGGCCGAACGGCTCATCGGTGCCTCCCTGGAGCTCGGCGGCAAGAACGCCATGCTCGTCCTCGACGACACCGCCCTCGAGCGAGCCGCCGACGGCGCCATCGCCCCCTGCTTCCCCTCTGCCGGGCAGCTCTGCGTCTCCACCGAGCGACTGTATGTCGCCGGGTCGATCCGCGACCGGTTCCTCGCCGCGTTCGTCACCGCGTTCGTCACCGCGTTCGTCACCGCGTTCGTCGCCCGCGCGAAGCGGCTCACGCTGGGCGCCTCCTACGACTACAGCGTCGACGTGGGCAGCCTCACCACCCTGGCACAACTGGCCACCGTCACCGCGCACGTCGAGGACGCCGTCGCCAATGGCGCGACCGTCCTGGCCGGGGGCCGGCCGCGGCCCGACCTGGAGCCGCTGTTCTACGAACCCCCATCCTCATCGACGTCACCCCGGACATGACGCTGTACGCGCACGAGACCTTCGGAGCGGTCGTCGCGATCTACCCCGTCCGCGACGACGAGGAGGCGATCGCGCGCGCGCCAACGGCTCGCCGTACGGGCTCAACGCCAGCGTCTGGTCCCGCAACCCGGCCCGCGGCCGCGCGGCCGCCGCCACGGCGCCGACGGTCTCCTGAAGACCCTCGGCGTCCGCTGACCTCGCCACGGTACGATTGTGTGCAGCGCATACATCGAACGGAGTGTCCCGTGTCGCAGCCCGGCAGCCCGTACCACCACGGCGATCTGCGCGCCGCCTGCCTGCGTGCCGCCCGGGAACTCCTGGAAGAGGACGGCGCCGCAGGGCTTTCGCTGCGGGCGGTGGCACGACGGGCGGGCGTGTCGCCGACGGCCCCCTACCGTCACTTCGCCGACCGCGACGCGCTCGTCTCCGCGGTGGCCGCACAGGGCTACCGCGAGCTCACCGAGCACCTGGCCGCAGTCCATCCGGCACCCAAGAGTCCCGACGACCTCGCCGACATCGCGGTCGCCTACGTTCGCTTCGCCATCGAACGGCCCGCGATGTTCAAGGTCATGTTCGCCGAGCCGTGCGATCCGTCCAGCCAGGAGCGCGCCGCCGCGATCACCGCCATCTCCGGCTACCTGCACAACCTGGTACGCAGCGTCTTTCCCGACCGTGAACCCGAGCCGTTGGCGGACGCGGTCTGGGCGCTGGCCCATGGCCTCGCCTTCCTTCACCTCGATGGGAAGTTCGACACCTCGACACCCGAGCAGGCGAGCGGCTCTGTCCGCGCCGCCGTTCAGGCCCTGTTCCCTCGATCGTCGTCGATTCTGTAGACGACAGACGGACTCACGTCGTCGGCGTGTCCAGGCTGATGCGGCCCGTGGGCCGCCCGGCTGGTCAGCCGGGTGGTCGGCCCCCGGACTCGACCTGCGCGCCAGGATCGCGCAACGCGCGCTGCCCGAGCATGATCATCAAGCGGCCGAAACACCCGGTCGAGCCGGGCATCCTGCGCAGGGAAGACAGGATCGTGGACCAACGGAACCGCCATCGGCGACAGGCCGGCTTCATCGCAGGCGTCGAGATCGCAGCCCGAGCCGGCGCACGGGCAGTCGCGGTGACCACGTCGTCAGCCGGGCGGGGCGAGCGGCTGATGGAGCACGGCGCGACACACGTGCTCGACCGTGAGGGGAACAGTGCACGCGGTCTCGCGCCGGATGGCTTCGATGTGATCGTCGACATCGTCGCCGGGCCGGCGCTGCCCTCGTTCCTCGTGCGGCTCGCACCCAAGGGTCGTCTAGTGCTGATCGGGCTCGTCGCCGGGCCTCCCCCGGCGGACTTTGGATCGGCCCTGCTGAGCCGGTTCCGGCAGTCGGTGTCGGTCGCGACCTTCAGTCTGGACACGGTGCCGCGAGCTGACCTGGCCCGGGTACGCACCGACCAGTTCGAAGCCGCGGCGCGGGGCGACCTCAGCGCCGTCGTCCACGCCGTCCTCCCGCTCGAAGCCGCAGCAGAGGCCCACCGGCGGATGGATGCCGGCGAGGTCTTCCGGCGTGTCGTCCTGACACCGTGACCCACTGCCGGCCAGTCTCATTCTGGTGCACAGCCGATCGACACAGCGGTGCCGCCGGGCGCTGTGTGAGCACCGAAGCTGTCTACCGGGCACATGCGCGCGAGCTCCTGGAGCGTGTAGCGGCTGGTCAGGACACGCGGTCGGCTACCGCCCTCGAGATCGTGATCGGGCTCCTCGATGCCGCCGGCCCCGCGCCGCTTAGGATGCCCTGATCGACGAAGCCGCAGCAGGTGCCAAGGCCGTCGTCTTGCACTTCGCCGAGCTGGCGGCTCAAGCGGGCCATCAGGTGCGACGTGAGCCGCCTCGCGCGGGCGCCACCGTCGCCAACTCGCTGCGCGGCTTCCCCGGTCTGCGCAAGGCCGGTGATGATGATCGGGTCGTCGGGGTCGTCGTAGAGCCCGACGAAGCCGAGGTCGGCCAGGGCGCCCGGGTCCGCCTGCCGTAGCTTCTGCACGAGGTTGTGGTGGCGGGCGGTGGTGGTCTCGGAGGCACGGCCGGGCCGGGCGGCGGAGATCCGCAGCAGGTTCCCGCGGGTGTCGGTGGCAGTCACACGGTCCAGCTGGCCGACGTCGAGTAGGCGGCCGGGATGAGCGGGCCGGCGATGCGCAGGAGTTCCTCGCACTTGGGGGGTGGGCGAAGGGCGGGAACGGTGTCATGGTGGGAAGGGCCTGAGATCTTGACGTCGACCGCCCCCGCGGGCGGTCCAGGGCGGAAGAGGTGGCCATGGCGGGCGCGGGCGGAGCATCGTGGCTGGGAAGCGGCAAGCTGATCCTGGGCATGATCCATCTGCCGCCGCTGCCCGGAACTCCCCACCATGACGGGGGCGGTGTCGAACCGATCGTGGAGCGGGCCGTCGCCTGCGCGCGGGCGCTCGTGGACGGCGGCGCGGACGGATGCCTGATCCAGACCGTGGACCGGGTGTACGCTGCCGGAACGGACTGCGACCCTGCGCGGATCGCGGCCATGGCCCTCATCACCCGCGCCGTCGCGGCAGCCGCCGGGCCCGGGTTCAAGGTCGGGGCCCAGCTGATGCGCAACGCCGTCCAGGCCTCCCTGGCGGTGACGCAGGTCGCCGGCGGCCACTTCACCCGAATCGGCACGCTGGTCGGGGCGACGATGACCGCGGGCGGCCTGGTGCAGGGCGACCCGCTCGCGGTGGCGGAGTACCGCAGCAAGATCAGCGCCCAGGACATCGCGCTGGTCGCCGAAGTCGAGTCGATGCACTTCTCCTGGTTCGGCGGCGGTAAGACGGTCGCCGAGGTCGCCGCGACGGCACGGCAGGCCGGCGCGGACGCGGTCTCGCTCTGTCACCGCGACGACGACGCCACGATGGGCATGGTCGCCGCCGTCCGGGCGTCCTGCCCCGGGCTGCCGATCATCCTGGCTGGGCACACCCATCACGGCAACGCCGCCCGCCTCCTAGGGTCAGTCGAGGGTGCGGACGGGGCATTCGTCGGCACCTGCCTGGAGAGCGGAGGCTGGGGCGGCGTGATCGACAAGGACAAGGTCGCGGCCTACGTGGGCATCGTGCGCTCCGCCCAGATGTGATCGCGCCACCCTACGACTGAAGGCGACGCCGAGCGCAGTGTCGGCCGGCAAAAGAGGAAGGCGGGACATGACCGATACCTCTCCCTACACGCTGGCGGAGATCCCCCGCCAGGTCGCCGCGCTGAGTGAGGACCTGCGCGCCTGCTACCCCGCGGTCGCGAAGGCCGTACGGCAACGGGAGAACACCTTCGGGTGGGACGGCCTGACCCGGGTGGTCGTGACCGGCAACGGCGACTCCCTGCACGCGGCGCTAGCCACCGAGATGGCCTTCCACACCTTCGGCGGGGTGGCATGCGAACCGGTCAGCCCGCTGCGCCTGCTGGAGTACGGCACCCCCTGGGAGCGCCGAGCCGGAGTGCACACGCTGGTCGTGGGCGTCTCCGCCTCGGGCGGCAACGCCCAGGTCGTCGACGCGCTGGCCTGCGCCACCAGGAACGGCGCTCGGACGCTGGCCGTCACCTCGACCGAAGGGAGCGCCGTGACCCGGGCCGCCCAGCGGGCGCTGGTGCTGCCGTTGGCCGGGTTGCTGCCGTGCCCGGGAATCCGTACCTTCCAGGCCAGTCTCCTGCCCCTGTACCTGGTCGCGATCGAGATCGGACGGGCTCGCGGCCACCTCGGGGACCACGGAGCCGACGCCATCGGCGCCGAGCTCGCAACGGTGGCCGACGCCGTGGCGGCCACCACCGACCTCCTAGGGCACAGCTGCGCCCTGGTCGCCGAGCAGGTCGCCGAGCAGGTCGCCGGGACCTCGGTGGTCCTGGCGCTGGGCAGCGGTCCCGGCTACGGCAGCGCCCATTTCGCCGCCGCCAAGCTCGTTGAGGCGGCCGGAGTGTTCGCCGCCGCGCAGCAGTTTGAGGAATGGGAGCACGTGGAAGTCCTGGCCCGCCCACGGGACCTGCCGACGCTGGTGTTCGCGACGCCGAGCCGTACCAGGCAGCTGGCGCTGGCCGTGGCACGGCGCGCCCGCGCGCTCGGCCGTACCGTGATCGCCGTCGGCGAGGCCGACGACACCGAGCTCGCGGCGGCCGCCGGAACGGTGCTGCCGGTGGCCGGTGGGGTACGTGAGGAGTTCTCGCCGCTGCTGGCGCAGGTGGCGGCCGGACGTCTGGCTGGCGAGATCGCAGGCCGGCTGGGGCGGGTGCCGTTCTCCACCAACTGCCCCTGACGGCCAGGAGCCGGGCGTGATCCATTGCGCGCCCTCCCACGGAAGCGGCTTGTCCCGGGCCGGGACGGCGCGCGGCCCGGCGTGGTTGCGGCCTTGATGCTCGCCTCGCTGATGAAGAGCCTGGCCGACGCCTGGCGGGGTGGAGGCGCCGGGCGTCATCCGGCGAAGCGTGGATCGGTCCGCGAAGCGGTGAGCCGGGGGCGGGTCAGGTCGGACAGGGCCGCTTACCGTCCGCCGGATCGCATCAGCTCGTCGTGGGTTCCCCGCTCGGCCACCCGGCCCACCTCGATGACGAGGATCTGGTCGGCGTCGCGCAGGGTGCTCAGCCGGTGGGCGATCACGACGCGGGTCAGCGGCAGGGCCGCGAGGTTGTGCTCGATGGCCGTTTCGGCCACGGTGTCCAGGTGGCTGGCGGCCTCGTCCAGCAGCAGGATCCGCGGCTCGGGCAGCAGGGCCCGCACCAGGGCGATGCTCTCCCTGATGGTCCGGTGAACAGGTGCGGGTCCTGGGTGACCACGCCGAACCGGCTGCGCAGCCAGCCGGGGTCCAGGTCGCGCGCCGGGGCCCCGTCGTAGCGGATCTCGCCCTCGACCGGCTCGTACCGGCCGAGCAGGATCCTGCCCAGCGTGCTCTTGCCCGAGCCCGAGCTGCCCACCAGCGCGACCTTCTGTCCTGGATCGATCCTGAGCGTGACGTCCCTGAGCGTCCAGGGGGAACGCGGGTCGAAGCGGAACCCGACGCCGCTCAGCGGCACCTGTCCGCGCAGCGGTGGCCGCGCGCCGCCGGTGCGTTCCGGCTCGGCCTCGACGATGTCGGCGAGCCGCTCGACGTGGGCTCCGGCCTCCTGGAGCTCCTGGAGGCCGGTCAGCAGTGAGGTCAGCGGGGTGAGCGCGGAGACGGCGAGCGCGTTGAGCGCGAGCATCGTTCCCAGGCTCGGCCCGCCGTCGAGCCCCCCCATGGACTCGATGAGCCGGCCCTGGGTCGTGGCGGCGGCGGTCAGCCCGCGCCCGGTGAGGTCGGCGATCCGCCTGCGGGTCAGGATCAGCAGGACGACCTGGACGGCCGCCATCGCGGCCAGGCACCCGCCGAGCACGGGGTCGCTCGCCAGCACGAGGATCACGAGCACCACGGCCGGCGGGCCGTCGAGGAGCGCCGACAGCACCTGGCCGGACGGCATGGCCCTCAGGCTGGCCGCGCTCTGCGTGCTCATGACCAGGTCGCTCGTCCCGCGCAGGGTGAAGTACCCGTACGGCAGCGCGAAGAGCTGTCCGACCACCCCGCCGGTGAACTCCGTGTCGGCCCGTGCGGTGGCGGACGAGCAGGGCGCGCAGCAGGTTCGCCCGCCACGGACGCCGCTCGGGCCCCTGGACGCTGAGGTCCGGCCCCGGCTCGAAGGCCAGCACGACCCCGGTGAACCCGAGGTCGAACTCCTCCGGCGTGAGCCTGCGCCGCCCCGAGGCCGGATCGAAGACCTCGACGACGTGCGGGCGACCGTCTCTCGCGCCCGTGGCCCGCACGTGCCCTTTCTGGGCCCTGTCGGGATGGAGGGGGGACCATCCCTCGGGTGCGCGCCGGCTGCCCCGTGACCAAGGAGCGCTGCAAGCAGTGCTTGCGCCTCCGGCAGCGGAGGCTGACAGCGGTGAAAGTGAGCTGTCGGCACCTTCTCAGGGTCGCCCGGCGGGCGTCGCGGCTTGCTTGAGTGAGCATCCAGCGTGAATCGCATCGCATGATGCCGCCATCGGATCAGTGGGCGGCGAAGACCCGCTGATCCCGTAGCGCGCGGACTGCCCACTCTGGGTCCGCGTCGCCCTCTGCGGGCGGCGAGAGCCTCTTCGCAGTGCTGTCGCGAAGGGCGTACAGGCGCGGATGTACTCGACTGTGATGGCGAGGGGATGGCACGGCCCGGCCACGGTGTCCGCTGCTGGGGGGCAGCGCGACGACCTGCGGGGCGTGCGCTTCGGTGATGCCCTTCGCCGAACCCGGCGCCACCCAGGACGCCACGTGCGGCCCTGCCGATCAGGCTTCCTCGGGGCGGGGATCACGGTCGGCCAGCAGCCTGACGGCGACGGGGTCGCCCAGGTGAGCGTGGGCGACGAGCATGGTGAGGGCCTCTTCCTCCCGTCCTACCCTCGTCAGAAGACAGCTGAGCAACGGCAGGACGGCGTGCGTCTCGACGGATCGCTCCGCCGGGACTGCGTATGGCAGGAGCAGAGTGACCGCGTCCTCCGACTGTCCCTGCCGGGCGAGCAGCCGGGCGAGGTGGTGAGCGGCGTGCGGGTCGCCCGCCGTGGCACGCGTTCGCAGCTCTTCCACGCGCCCCTGTTCGGCGAGCAGCCGGGCCAGCCGGTCGCCGGCCGCGCGGTCGCCCCGGTCGGCGTGCGGACGCAGCAGGGTGAAGGCCTCCCCCACAGGGCTCTGCCGCGCGAGACGGACGGCGGCGTCGGGATCGCCCGCCGTGGCACGCGTTCGCAGCTCTTCCACGCGCCCCTGTTCGGCGAGCAGCCGGGCCAGCCGGTCGCCGGCCGCGCGATCGCCCCGGTCGGCGCGGGCGCGCAACTCTTCGGTCCGGCTCTGCCGAGCCAGCAGCTCGGCCAGCGTGCCGGCCCAGTGAGGGTCCTGCTCCGGATGGGCGAGAAGGAGGTCGATGGCCTCCTGAGCGCCGTCCTGGCGGGCGAGGAGCCGAGCCAGTTGTGGAGCCGCGCCCCGGGCCGCGTGCGGACGGAGCACACTGACGGCCTCCTCGATCCGGCCCTGCCGTTCCAGCTGGTAGGCCAAGATCGACCAGGCGTGCGCGTCGCCCGCCTCGGCCCGGGCGCGCAGTTCCTCGACGCGGCCGTGCTCGGCCAGCAAGCGGGCCAGTTTGAGGCCGGCGGACGCGGCCGTGCCCGAGACACGGTGGTCGGCCCATGCGCCGAGCATGGCGACGGCGTCCTCGAGCCGGTCCTCCTCGACCAGCCGGTCGGCGAGGAGACCGAGAGCGTCCGCGTCGCCTTGGCGGGCGCAGGTGTACAGGTGCTCGGCGTACGGGGTGGCGGCGAGGTGGTGTTGCAGCAGGGCGTGCCGGAACTGCCAGGCGGTTCCTGACTGGCGCAGTGTTTGGCGCTGATGCTGGTCCTCGAGGAAAGCCCACAGCCTCCACGGGAGCCGCCCCTTGGCGGCGAGACGAACATGGGTGATCTTGTAGTCGATCCAGGTCCACAGTCCCGCGCCGCAGGCCGCGAACCAGCCGTAAACGGCTGCGGCGGCGACGGCGGCGGTCACTGTGGCGCTGGCAGTGGCGCTGCTAGGGGCCGTCCAGGAGATCACTGCCGGGGCCGGAACCGCGGCGCAGGCGGCGAAGACCAGTGCGGCGGTGCCGCCGTGCTGGGCGGCGGCGACGGCGGTGGCGCGGTGGTTGGCGATCAGCGTGGCACGTGGGGTGGTGCCACGCGGCCCGGTCCGCGACGGCAGGAACGGCATGACCAGGGTGATCAGCCCGACGACCAGCGCACCGGCCGTCCCCACCAGCGGCTCGCCGATGATGACCCCGGTCAGCAGCCCCGGCGCGACGCCGAAGCCGGCTCGCAGCGCCATGACCCAGGATCGGCGGACCGGCGAGTAGGAGGTGGGCGCGTGAACCGGGTAGGCGTGCGGCCAGAGCGGCCGCAACAGGCCTGCCCCGGCGGCGGCCAGGGGGGCCGCCACGCTGAACGCCGCCGCACCCCCCGGCGCCGCGCCGGCCACCACCGTGACTCCCGCGCCCACGATGGCGGCGACGACCGTCACGGCCCGTACCCTGATCACCTCCGCGTTGAAGGTGTAGAGGTCGGGCGACAACTGCCACCACACCAGTTCCGTCCTGCCCACGAGCCGCAGATGCAGGGCGAGCGACCCGAGCCAGCGTCTGGCGGCGGCGGAGGTGTGGCGGCGCGGGGGTCGCCCGTCGGGCGGCACCGGCCGGTCGGGGTCGTGGACACTGGTCACGAACGTGTCCATGAGCGCCGCGGTGACGGCGTCCCGGCTGCCGAGACGGGTCAGGGCCGTGGGGTCGGTGGCCGGGGACGTGTAGGCCGTACGGGCCAGCGACACCGTCAAGGCCGTGGACAACACCCCCGCGAGCTGTCCGTCGGGGGCGTCACGCAGGTGGGTGAAGACCGGTTCCCAGCGATGCCGGAACGGCTCGGGGTGGGACAGGAACGCGATCACCTGTTCCACCCCGACCGGCATGATCTCCACGACGGCGGCCCGGGAGATGACCCGGCGGCCGGCGTCCACGGCTCGCTGGAACTCGCGGGGGCGGCAGGTGACCACCAGCGGCCGTCCCGTCGCGGCGAACTCGTCCAGTTTCCGCAGCGCCCGCTCCTGCGACTCGGCCGGGAGCTCGTCCAGGCCGTCCAGCACCGGCAGCAACCGGCCTTCGCTCATCAGCAGGTCCGCCAGGTTGCGGCCCTGCGGCAAGCCGGGCGGCATGGGGTAGTCCTCTGCCAGCCGCCGGGCCGCGAACCGTCGTACCGACTCCTCCCGCGGATCCCAGGAAGTAGCCGGCAGGAGCACCGGGACCGGGTCATCCTCCGCCGACCGCTCGATCAGTCCGAGCGTGAGCAGCACCGCCAGGACGCTCTTGCCCGCACCTCCCTCTCCGAGCACCACCAACTGCCGATGAGGCAGCCCGCGGAACTTCTCCACGATCTGCGTGACGTCGCCTTCCAGCGGCATGTCCTGCCACGCGCTCTCCGGTTCGTCCAGCACCACCTGGCGCGCCCCCGCGACCGGCCGGCCGGTCGAGGACCACCGCACCCGCAACGGCACCGGCTGACGGACGCCCCGCACCACCGCCTCGTGCTCCCACTGCTCCCGCACCCTCCGTCGCAACTCCGCGACGGCGCTGCGCATCACCACCTCCCGGCTCGGCGGCACGGCGCGCGACTGCACGACCTGCGCCGCGACGGCGACCACGACCAGCACACCGGTCAGCACCCAGGTGGCCGGGGCCCACCACCAGACCTTCACCTCGACGGTGCCGGTCGCCAGGTTCCCCATCAGCCCGAGCGCGACCGGCACCACCGCGAGCGCGACCGGCGACACCACCCAGTTGCCCCTGCCTCGACTGCTCATGTCACCAGCATCGCGACCGAACGTGACCAAGACAACACGGTCCGGCTCACCCCGTGCATGCGCGCCCGCCGGGCAACACGCCGAACCTTGCTGAGCTTGTCCTGTGAGCCTCGGGCCCCCGCGTCTGGCACTTCGGCGACACATCATGATCATGGATGAGGTCTGCGCTGGTAGTGGCAGTGTCGTGCGATTGCCTGATGGCGACGCCGCCCGTCCGGCCGGCGCAGGATGTCGCCGTCCAGCCGCGCGTCTGGTGGTGGCCCAGGCCGGCCTGACCCTTGGCGGCTTGAAGGACTCCTCGACCGCCCGGCGGATTCCCGCGACCTTGACCAGGGCCGTCAAGGGCTGCCGGGCCGGCGCGTGGCAGCGAGGGAAGGCCGGCCCGTTGAGGATGACCACCCATCCGTCAGGGGCCGCGCCGCGAGGGGGCGCCGGGCGAGGTCACCAGCACCAACGCATCCCGTACGCCTTGCGAATGGACCGGTGTGCGCGGGTCCGGCGGCCAGCAGGATGGCAGTGTCCGGAACTGGTCACGTCTGCGGGAAAAGACCATCTGCAGACCCATTGCCAGCGTCTCGTGCCAGACGGACACTGCCTCTGGTGGGTACGCACCCCCTCCCGCATCGTTGCTTGGCAGACCGTAAGGAGAGCGGATGCGCGTATCCTCACCGCCCCACCGGGCGGGCTGAACCGGGCGTGCCACGCCGTACACCCCGGCGCGCCAAGTCCTGATCATTGACCGATCGCGCCGCTGGCTGCGCCGGGCCGGTGTTCAGGGGAACTCAGCACCTGCGTCACCCGGCTCTGGCCAGCCCTGTGCGGGGCCGGGGCTCAGGCATGCCGAGCCGCGCCCTGACCGAGCGGGCGCGAGCCGGTCTCATCCGCCTGCCACCCGGCTTCGCCATGCCCGGAAACGGGCCGTGGGGGCAGGCGGTCCGGAGCAACCAGGAGAGGAACCGCATGTCGCACAACGCCTTACCGGCTTCACCGCCCGCCCCCACACCCCGCCCCGCCCCGCGCCGCGGTCTGGGCCGCCGCCTGACCGCGCTGACCGCGAGCCTGACGCTCGCGATGACGGGCCTGACCGTCGGCACGACCCCGGCGCACGCCTCGTTCCCGGGCAGCAACAGCAAGATCTACTACACCAGCAACGCCTCCGGTAACCGCGACATCTACTCCGTCAACCCCGACGGGACCGGCGTCACCCAGCTCACCAGCACCTCGCACGACGACTCCTACGCCACCGCCTCACCTGACGGATCGACCGTCGTCTTCCACCGCTACGACAGCGGGCAGGAGATCTACTCCATGAACGCCGACGGCACCGGCGTCACCCAGCTCACCACCGGTTCCAACTCCTACGACGACCGCATGAGCTTCTCCGGCGACGGCAGCAAGATCGTCTACGCCTCCACCGCCGGACTGGTGGTGATGAACGCCGACGGCACCAACGCCAACAACCTGGGCACCAGCAACAGCGCCACCGGTCCCGCCTGGTCGCCGGACGGCAGCAAGATCGCCTACAGCGCGTCGGGCAACATCTACACCATCAACCCGAACGGCACCGGCAACACCCAGCTGACCAGCGTCGGTTTCCCCACTTTCAACGGCAGCCCGAACTGGTCGCCCGACAGCAGCAAGATCGCCTACGTCAGCTCCGACTTCTCCACCGGCCTCAGCCAGATCTACGTGATGAACGCCAACGGCACCGGCCAGACCGACCTGTCCACCGACAGCAACGATTCCTTCACCCCGTTGTGGGCCCCGGACGGCACCAAGATCGCTTACGGCCGCGGCAACGATCTGTGGATGATGAACCCCAACGGCACCGGCAAGGCCTCCGCCTACGTCCCCAGCAGCGGCTTCACCATCTACACCGACTGGTCGGCGGGCCCCGCGGGCGCCGACCTGGCGGCGTCGCTGGCCGACTCGGCCGACCCGGTCAGCCTGGGCACCACCTTCACCGACACGCTCACCGTCACCAACACCGGCCCCACCGGCGCCACCGGCGTGACCGCCTCGATCACCCTGTCCGGCGCCTCCGCCGGGATCCTGTCGGCCACCAGCTCGCAAGGCTCATGCAGCATCTCCGCCCCGAGCGTGTCCTGCACCCTGGGCAATCTGGCCGCCAACGCGAACGCCACCGTCACCCTCACCCTGTCGCCGGCCGCGACCCGCACGGTGACCGCCACCGCCACCGTGGACGCCGCCGAAGCCGACCCCACGGCCGGTAACGACAGCGACGCCGAGAACACCGCCGTCAACAACGGGCTCGGCTGCACGATCACCGGCACCAACGGCAACGACACGTTGAACGGCGGCAACAGCGCCGACATCATCTGCGGTCTGGCCGGCAACGACACCATCACCGGCGGCAACAGCACCGACACCCTCTACGGCGGGCCCGGCGCCGACACCCTCGTGGGCGACAACAGCAACGACACCCTGTACGGCGGCGACGGTGACGACACCCTGGCCGGCGGCAACGGCGACGACACCATCTACGGCGAAGCCGGCAACGACGACAGCAAGGGCGAAACCCTTCTCGAAGCGCTGCTGGGACTGTTCGACAACGGTGCCGACCACATCTACGGCGGCCCCGGAAACGACGACCTCGACGGCCAGAACGGCAACGACACCCTGCTCGACCACGACGGCACCGACACCATGAGCGGCAACCTCGGCAACGACAACATCGACGTGCAGGACAGCGTCAGCGGCGACACCGCCAACGGCGGCCTCGGCTCCGACACCTGCGCCACCGACGCCGGCGACACCGCCACCAGCTGCTGAGCCTCACCCGCGCCTGTTCTCCGCGTTGACACATCCGCGTTGACACATCCGCGTTGACACATCCGCGTTGACACATCCGCGTTGACACATCCACGTGGTGGACTGCCGGGTTCCCGGACCCGGCCGTTCACCACCGGCACCGCCTCGTTGCCCGAGCCGCCCGCCAGGAGCCCCTCATGCCGATGTCCGCCACCGTCCGCCCCCCTCACAGCCGACTCCGGCTACCAGCCGTCGTCCTGCTCGCCCTGCTGACCGCGATGGCCGCCATGCTGATGCCCGTCCCGGCCGCGTACGCGGCCTCCTCCACCACCTGCACCGGTAGCAGCCACGCCACCTACAACCCAGGCCTGACCCTCACCCCACAGAACGTGGCCGCGGACGAAATCGACACCTTCTCCTTCTGCACCTCCACCGACCCCACCCTGACCAGCGGCTCCTTCAGCCTGACCGGCGGCACCATCCCCGGTGCCGCCTGCAATGACGTCATCGCAGGACCTGGCGGGCCGCTCACCGTCACCTGGAACAACGGCCAGACCTCCACCGCCGCCCTGACCTACGTCCTGACCGTCACGGGCGGCATCCTGCAGACGGTCGGCACCGGCACCATCACCGCCGGAGAACTCACCGGCGCCAGTGCCGCCTTCGTCTGGGCCTTCGTCCTGGTCAACCCGCTGCAATGCCTGGCGCCCGGCGGTCTGACCACCCATGACGGCACCATCGCCGCCCAGATCACCTCCCCCTGACCCTGGCCACGCCTTGTCACCGGGAGAGCGTCATGCGCACCCCATGAGGCCCCCCACACGTCGCTACGTCAAGGGCGGCTCGGCTCCAGGCTCGGCCGGTCGTGCGGTGGCCGGCCGGCACGATCGCCGTGCCCGGCGCCGAGCAGCGTCGCGTCTGCGCATCCTCGACGTACCACTCGTTGGCCGGAGGGGTCACGTCCGCGGTCCAGGCGAACACGTGGCAGGGGGTGACGTCGTTGCACGCCGGGGAGGACAGGAACTCGTGGATGAGGTAGCCGTGGGTGGCGACGTTCTCGACCACGTGGCGGCGGCCGTCGTCGACGAACGGCGGCCGGACGACCGGCTGGAGGTGGGTGCGAGCGCGTGGGCCTGCACGGGCTGGGCGCCCTTGCCGGGAGAGGGCTGGTCATCTGTCAGAACTCCAGGAAGGCGTTCGAGCGGTCGCCGTGATGCTCCAGGGGCGACTCGCGGACGCGACGGCTGCTGGCGGCAGGGCTGGAGGTCGGCTGCGGCGTGTCATCGCGACGTCTTGCTCGTCAGGAGGGTGCGGAGTTCGGTGACATCGGGGGCTCCGGCGATGGCGGGTGCGCCGTTGATGACGAAGGTGGGTACCTGACGGACGCCGAGCTGGATCGCGCGTTCCTCATCGGCTCGGACGTCAGCGGCGTAGGCGTCGGTGTCCAGGACGGACCGGACTGCCGCGTCGGGCAGGCCGGCGCGTGCGGCGAGGGGCCGAAGGACCGCGGGGTCGGCGACGTTGATGTTGTCGGCGAGATGGGCCTGGAACAGCTGCTCGACCACGCTGTCTGCCAGGCCGTGGTCGGCGGCCAGGTGGATGAGGCGGTGCGCGTCGAAGGAGTTGACCGGGCGGGCAGTGGCGGGGTTGAGATCCAGGCCCTCGACCGTTCCCAGCTGTCGGATGCGTTGGAAGACGGCCGCAAGGTCGGGACCGTGCAGGTCGAAGCGCTGCGCCATCATTTCGGCCAGGGTGGCGCCGGGGATGGCCGGCTGGCTGGGACGGAGCTCGAAGCTGCGCCAGGTGACGCGGATGTCGTCGAGGCCGGCGAGGGCCCGCTCCAGGCGCTTCTTGCCGATGTAGCACCACGGGCACATGATGTCCGACCAGATCTCCACCTCAGTCACGGGTCTTCTCCCTCAGGAACAGCGCGAGGACCAGGCCGACGGCCATGACGCAGCCGACCACCGTGAACACGGTGTCCATCGCGCTGGCCATGCCGTCCAGGACGGGCCCGGCCAGGCGGGCGTCGAGATGGTCGAGGTAGGAGGTGTCGTTGAGGTCGATGCCGGCTCTGCCGTCCAGACCGGCCAGCAGGCGTTGCGCTCCGGGATCCTTGGTCACCGCGGGGGTGTGCAGCGCGGCCTGGAAGGCCGCGGTGTTCTCCGCCCGATGAAGGACGGCGGCGATGCGTTCCTCGGCCAGCGAGAAGAGGATCGACAGGTAGACGGCGGTTCCGGCGGCGCCGCCGAGCTGGCGGAAGAAGGTGTAGGAGGCGCTGGCGGCGCCCATGGTACCCGCGGGTGCGGACGCCTGGATGGCGATCAGCATGACCTGGAAGCACAGGCCGATGCCCAGGCCCATGACGGTCGTGATGAGAGCGGTGAACCACAGCGGCGTGCCGGGCGACAATCGGGTGAAGGCGAAGGCGCACGCGGTCATGACGGCCAGGCCGAGCAGCAGCAGGCCCTTGTAGCGGCCCGTACGGGTGACGAAGGGGCCGCACAGCCGGCCCGCCGCGACGATTCCCAGGGTCTGCGGCAGCAGCATCAACCCCGCCGCCGTCGGGGACAGGCCCTTGACGATCTGCAGGTAGAGCGGCAGGACGCTGAGCCCGCCGAACACGCCCATGCCGACCACGACGTTGACGGCGTTGCTCATCGTGAACAGCGGGCTGGCGAACAGCCGCGGCGGCAGCAGGGCCTCATCGCCCATCCGCCGTTCGACCAGCACGAACCCGACCAGCCCGGCGACGCCCACGGTGGCCAGGACGAGCGTGCGCGACGAGGCCCAGCCCCAGTGGCCTCCTTGCTCGGCCACGACCAGCAGTGGCACCAGTCCGAGCAGCAGCGTCACCGCGCCGCCGTAGTCGATGCGGTGGTCGGTGCGGGTGTGCGGCAGCCGGTAGAGTTCGACCACCAGGACGAGGGCGACGAGCCCTACCGGCACGTTCACCAGGAAGGCCCAGCGCCAACCCGCCACGCCGAGGAAGCTGTCCATCCCGGCGAACAGCCCGCCGAGCACCGGTCCGGCCACGCTGGAGATCCCGAACACCGCCCCGAACCAGGCCTGGTACCGGCTACGGCGCTCCGGCGGCAGCATGTCGGCCAGGATCGCGAACGCCAGCGCCATCAGCCCGCCGGCGCCGAGCCCCTGCACGGCGCGGAACGCGGCCAACTCGTACATCGACTGCGCCGCCGAGCACAGCAGCGAGCCAACCAGGAACAGCGAGATCGAGGCCAGGTAGAGCGGTTTGCGGCCGTAGATGTCCGACAGCCGCCCGTACAGCGGCGTGGAGACCACTCCGGTGATCAGGTAGGCGGTGGTCGCCCAGGCCTGCACGGTCAGGCCGTTCAGCTGGTCGGCGACGGTCCGCATCACCGCGGCGACGATCATCTGGTCAAGTGCGCCCAGCAGCAGGCCGAGCATCAGCGCCGCCATCACCGCCGCCACGGCGCCGCGCCCGAGCTGGGGCGCGCCGCCCGAGGGGGCGGCAGGGGCAAGAGATTCAGTCACGTGGGGACCCCACTTCAGTAGTTAGGTCCCATACAATATGGCTCCATAGAATATATGTCCACATCATCAGGGCCCAGACTGTTAGGATCCGCAGATGGGTGCGGAGAAGGACCAGGTCGAACAGGTGGAGCAGGCGGTCGCGGAGCTGTTCGCGGCGTTTCGGCGCAAGCGCGGCCGTGAGCAGGCCGCCGGTGGTGAACTGTCCGGAACTCAGCTGCGCGCGCTGGACGGTCTGGCTGAGGCGGGGCAGGCCACCGCGCGGCAACTGGCCGACTACGCCGACGTCACCCCGGCGACCATGACCGGCATGCTGGACGCCCTCGAAGCCAAGGGGGTGATCCGACGTGAACGCAGCCTCACAGACCGGCGCGCCATCCAGATTGTCCTCACCGACCACGGGCGCGCCCTCGTGACCGAGGCCCGCGACCGATGGCAGCAGCGATGGCAGCAAGCGCTGGCGGACGTCCCGCCCAAGGACCTGCAGGCCGCGATCCGAGTCATCGGCAAGGTGGCAGACCTCTTCGACCACATCTGAAACCGGCATCGGAGGATCCACCGATCACGTCCGCAGCGCGATGGTCGAACGCCCGTGCGGCGACCCAGGTCCCGCACAGGAGATCGCCACTCGAACGGCCGGCCCCGCCTCGGCGCTCATCGCCGACGCCCAGCGATGAATCACGAAGCCGCCGCGTAACTGGGCCCACGCCCGCGCGCTGCCGGCAGGCGCCACCGGCGACGACACCAACTGAGCGCGGAAGACATCCCCGAGATCGATGCCTTGTGCGAGCAAGGCCGCTTCTACGGCACGGACAACGCCATCACCCCCTCCACTGACCAGCCAGCTGAGACAGCAAGGGGCATCGGTCCGGGCCAATCTAGACCGGAATCAGTCCGCCCCCCGCCGAAGACCTCGACGCGAGTGGCGACTGACTGGCGTCAGAACCGCGTGCTGAGAGCCGCTCCCGCTCCGCCCACTGCTGGTCCCGCTCAATCTTGGCCTGCGCCTCCGCCTTCTGGCGTGCGACGTACTGCTCATACCTCGTGTGGATCTGGGTCAGTGGCGCCTGAAGGTCGGGAAAGTCTTTCAGCCACGACATGACCTCCTCCAGCGACCAATGGTGCCGCTGGCACATCGCCTGGAGTTTGTGCGGGTAGCGGTGACCGTGGTTGACCACACTCTGCAGGACCGCCCCGCGGTGTGCCAGGACCTGCTGGTGTACCTGCTGTCGCAGATCTGGCTGCTCGCGCAGCAGTCGCCGCACGGCGGCCCGTGGCAGAACCAAGTCCGTGATCGCCTTCTCCGGGCCTACGTGCGCCCGGAGGTGGGCCGGAAACTTGCTCCAGTAGGCCGCCTGTACCGCCATCGCTCCTCCAGATACACAAATCTCAGTGCTTCCTCACTCTCCCTTACGTACGCGCGTGGACCTGTCGGGAAAGTCCGGAACCCCCGTGTCCTGGTGGGAGCTGCGCATGGAGAGAGCGCACGGGCGAGCCCTGGCCGCCGCGCTGTTGGCCCTGTCCGCGGACCACCCCCTGGACGCCCTGACACGACCGCCACTCCCACACCGTTCTCGGTCCGCACTGGCCAGGAAGTTCGGCATCTGCCACAAGACCGTCCACAGCCACCTGCGCGCCATCTCCGCCGCACGATGACGCGCACACATTCCAGTGGGCAAACGCTCACGGGGCTCGCCACCGATCCGCGAAGGCTGGGAGCGCATGTCCCTCGGGCGTGTATCTGAGGATCACGTGAAGCACCGCCGCAGCCCGTGAGTGAGACCACCGTTCGTATCTCAACACGCGGGACCGCGCCTCGCGTGGTGACACTCGGGTGTCTCCCAGGACGCGATGAACGGTCGCGCGGCCCGGCCTGCGCGAAGCCTGCCCAGGAGATCAACGTCCGTGCCAGCGAGGTGATCCGGCAGACAGGGGCTCTCTGCGATCAGGAAACCTTGGACGAGGAGACCGTCCAGGTGTTGCACGCCTGCGGGGATCTGGCGCGGAAGCCCTTGTCGAGCCAGACGGCGATGTTGCGGCCCTTGCCGTGGTGGCGGTTCTTTGCCTGCTCGTCCCCGCTGTTGCGCATGATCTGGAGCAAGATCTCCCAGTCTTCCTCGCTGCGTTCTCCCAAGGAGTCCCAGACGCTCCCGACGAACACTCCGCCAAGGCACTCCGCCTGCAACTCCATGCGGCGGATCTGCTCGTTCAGTTCACTCTTGTTCCGGTACGGATAGCGGTCGTAGCTGCGGGCGATCCCGGTGAGGTTCTGCACGTGGTGCCCGTACTCGTGGGCGGCCGTCTGGAACAGGAACAGATCGCTGGAATCGTCGAGCATGTCGTCGTCCAGAAGGACGAGGAAACGCCGTTCGGCGTCGCAGTAGGTGGCTGCGGCGGAGCCCCAGGGCTCTCCGCAGTACTTGCGTGGTTTGGTGATGAATCCGATCTTGGCCTTGGCGAAGGGCAGGCCCGCCCTCTTGAAGTGGGCGCCCCACGACCGGTTGAGACAGTTCAGCACCGCGGTCAGGTACCGCTTGGCGGAGGCGACGCTCTTCGGCCCGACCTCGCGCTCCGCGCACTGGCTCGCTTGGAGTTCGCCCGTACGGTACAGCTTGTTCGCGGTCAGAACTCGGGCCCGGATGGGGAAGGCGGATGTCGCGTGTGCGGTGCCGGATGACGGGGTGCCGGATAACAGCAGGCTGGCGAGCGTGGTGGCGGCGACAAGGGTGACGAAACGCATGATCGCCATCTTAGGAGGGGTGCCGGGTCTGGTGTCGGCGTCCTCAGACGGGCCCGGCGGGGAAGCAGGGACGCGGGCGTCCTTCCCTGTGCGCAACCTCGAAGCCCTGGACACGCCCCCCGATCCTGATGTCGAATCCCTCCTTGCCCCTGAACCGCTGAAGGACGGCGTGCCCACTCCCGCCGCCCGCGGCTCACGGTGAAACCGCCCCTGACCGCGCGTCCCGGGCGTGTGGTTGTGCTCGGGTCAGCATCCGTTCATCTGGGCCGCCGGAAGGCCGGGCTGGGCCCAGAGCAGGTGGGAGACGGCGCCGGCGCCCGAGGCGGGACCGATCCAGAAGGCGCCGGGCTGCTTCGGGACGGCGAGGCCGTAGTGCCCGGCGTTGGTCCTGACGCACCAGGAGCGGTCCTCGGGGCCTGACTGCCGGTCCTGGAGCTTGCTCGTCCAGGCCGTGGCGGGCACGGACCTGCAGGTGTGCAGCGTCAGCCGGCCGGTTCCGGCGAACCCCGCGGCCGTTGCCCCGTTGACCAGCTTCGGGCCGACGTTGAAGCCGAACGCTTCGACCTCGATGTCCCCCGCGCGGGTTCCGGGCGAGTCGTCCGGCGAGGTGTGGCCGGTGTCGAGGTCTAGGGAGCCGGACGGGACCGTCATGCTGCACCACCACGACACCCGCCTCCGGCTCGGCGACCCGCAGCTCTCCAGCTCGCGGGACGAGCCCTGGCCGCCGCGCTATTGGCCCTGTCCTCCGAACATCCCTGATCGCCCTGGCACGGACGATTGCGACATTCATCGACGAATGTCCATGCGGGCATGGCTGGTTCAGGCCAGGTCCGGGAGCACCCCGTCGCGCACTCGGAGACAGGGAGAAGCCGTGGGAACGTGAAGGCTGCTCGAGGACTTGCTCGATGACTTCGGCTTGTCCGCTCTGCCCGGCCGGAAGGAGCGGGCGGCAGTTTCGATGGAGTCCAGGCCGAGGAGGGCTTGGACTTGGGCAGGGTCGGCTCCACCCTGGCGTAGGCGGGTGAAGCGCAGGCGCGCCCACGAGGTGCTGCGCCTCGAACTCCTCGCCCAGGGCGCGTGGCACACCCCTCCCCGGACGCCCTCACCCTCCTCCGTCAGGGGCGGAGCACCCTCTTCCGCTCCTGAACCCATTTGAAACGATCTTCAGGAAGGCGTGAAGAGCGTTGTGTCGCCAGGGGCCTTCTTCCACTCCGGCGCCTTGGCCGTCACCGTCACAAAGTGGCCGGATGTGGACAAGGTGTATCTGATGACCTGGTGACACTGTCAGCGCATGCTGGGGTGGATCGAGTTGGGGGGTGATGGCTGTCCGCCCAGGTGAGGGCGGCGGCGGGGCTGCCTGCTCGCAGGGCATTGGGTTGCTTGTGTCGCTTGCGAGTACCGACGTGTGACGGTCACGTCGTTGTTGTGCG
The DNA here is from genome assembly GCF_040649795.1 of Nonomuraea sp. NPDC048881. NCBI lineage: Bacteria > Bacillati > Actinomycetota > Actinomycetes > Streptosporangiales > Streptosporangiaceae > Nonomuraea > Nonomuraea sp. NPDC048881. The sequence continues at coordinate 112,588 of NZ_JBEZGC010000023.1, read as the reverse complement.
CGCGTCGCCGATGGGCGGCGCGTATTCACGTCGTTCCGCGTGAGCGTGTTCACGCGTGCGTTCAATCCGGCCGCGTTGCCTTGGTTTTGTGCTGCGCGAATTCCTGCGTTCTTCGGGGGCTCAACAGTGGAGGAGTTCACCCCGTGCACGACGAGAATCTGGTGAAGGTCTATAAAGACCGCGAGTACACCTGCACGACCATGGTCCGCCACGACGGCATGGTCGTCGCCTTCGCGATGTCCGAGCGCGTCGTCTACTACAGCGTGCTGAGCCTGGACCAGGCCGACCGGGCGCGGGGAGCGCTGGACGCCGCCTACTGGAACAGCGACCCGGGCGTGCTGTCCTTCCCCGCCGAGATCGTCGACGTGGGCGCGGAGATACCGGCGGCGGCCATGCCGACGGTCAAGAAGCGCGGCCTTGCGGAGGTGGCGCCGTCCGAGCAGTTGCTGGCCGGGGAGGATCACCCGTTCCTGTCCACGACGGCCCGGCTGACCTCTGCCTTCCCCCTGCAGGTGCTGTCGGACGGCCGGCACATCCTGGTGTTCCGTCAGTCGATCGCCGCCGGTGACGAGGGGTCGGTGTATGAGACGACCGGGGGTGCCTGGTCGGGAGACCCGGCGCGTGAGGACTTCGCCGAGGTCGGCGGGGCCAAGGTCGCCATGACCGACTCCGAGTTGCTGTGCGACCGGTTCGTGCTGGTCGGCGACGAACTCAAGCCGGTCGTGGAGGTGCGCTACCAGCGCAGCCGCAGCCGGGTCGCGCCCGCCTCCGGTGGCGACACGCTGGGCACCCGAGACATGGAGGGGCGGCTGTTCTTCGAGCCGACCATGAAACTGTCGTTCGCGGGCAAGCTCGACGGCGGGATGTTCTCGGTGTCGCTGCTGCCGACCGCGGTGTCGGGGCTCTCCCGCTGGCAGATCTTCACCGCCGACGGCGACGGCGTCGTACACAGCTACAACCTGGAGCAGAGCCCCGAAGGGCTGTTCAACGTCCAAGGCACCCAGCTGTACACCAGCCCGGACGAGAAATACGCCAGTTCGGTGCTGGAGCGTGCGCCCGGGATCGACTCCCACACCGGCAAACCGCTGGTGCCGGTCCGCCCGACGCAGCACCAGGGAGGCACCGCGCTGCGCTTCGACGGGACCAGGAGCACCCCGGCGGGGGCCTACATGGGCAAGGCCGCCACGAAGGCCCCAGCCGGGGCGTACACGATGGAGGCCTGGATCAACCCCACCGCCGCGGGCGGGCTCATCGTGGGCCGAACCGACACGGCCGGCTCCGCCACCCTGGTCCACCTGAGCCTGGACGCCGACGGCAAGCTGGTGTTCGGCCACGGCTCGCAGAGCCTCACCTCCACCGCGGCGGTCCCGATGAAGACCTACTCGCACGTGGCTGCGGTCTTCGACGGATCGGCGATGCGTCTGTACGTCGACGGCGTGTCGGTGGGCACGCAGGCCACCTCCACGGCGGTAGAGGTCAGCGCCCAGCTCGTGGTCGGCAAGCGGACCGCGTCGAACAGCACAGCGATGGACCCGTTCACCGGGCAGATCGACGAGGTGCGGATCTGGAAGGCCGCCCGCGCCGATTTCACCGGCCGGGGACAGCGGCTGACCGGTATGGAGCCGGACCTGTTCGCCTACTTCCCCTTCGACGAAGGCTCGGGCACCCAGGTACGCGACCGCGGCGTCAACCAGTTCGTCGGCACGCTGGAGGACGGCGTGGTCTGGACGGATTCGGACGCGCCCCTCTACGACAGCCCAGGGGTGAGCAGGCAGTCGTTCTCCATCAGCGGGCGCAAGGTGGTCTCCGGTCTGGCCGCGAGCCTGTACTACCAGCAGCAACCGGTGGTGACGGGGTACACCGGCAAGCCCGCGCCGGAGAAACGGCAGGCGCGGGTGCTGCTGGCCTTCGCCACCTCCGGGCCACCGCCGGAGGGCGAACCGAGCGACCGTTCCTACATCGCGACCCTGGACTTCGCGCTGTCACAGGAGGGACGGCTGGCCACAGCGCCGGGCGTGATCGACCTGACGTGGCTCGGACAACCCGACCCGACCGAGGACGAGGACGAACTCCAAGCGGCGCAGGACGACGTCACCACGATGCGCGGCCAGCTCTACAACGACCAGGCGCTGGCGGCGCAGCTTCCGGCTCACACCGCGCGGTTGCGGCAGATCGACCACGAGGTGTACTCCGGCGGCCTGTTCAGCCTGCACGCGCTCAACAACAACATCAAAGGCCCCGCCCGCGACTGGACCGGTGACCGGGAGAAGGAGCGGAAGCTCCTGGCCGAGAAGGACCTGCTGGCCCCGAAGTGGTATGCCTCGATGGTGGCCCAGGAGCGGCTTGGCTACGACAAGGCGGCCCTGGATTCTGCGCGCAACCATCTGGCCACGCTCAGCGGCGGCCAGCTCGGCGCGGCCGAGGCGGTCCTGGCGATGCCGGCGGTGAGCACCGACCGCTCCGGCCTGACCGTGCTGGGAGCCCTGCTGTCCTTCGCCTGGACCACTCACGCACCCGCGCTGCTTGACTGCTCGACCGGTGAGGTGGCGCTGTACTTTCGCGGCGGCGACGGTCAGTTCTTCGCCGCCTACTACGCCACCACCATCTCCCCCGCCGTCAAGCAGATCGAACTGCCGAGCGGCGCGCTACGCCTGACCGGTCGCGACGTCGCGATGAGCCTGGCCGACTTCGCCGTGACGGTGGAAGCCGGCGAGACCGGCGTGTGCACGGTGAAGATCACCCGGGACGAGACGGTCGAGACGTTCACCTCGGTGCCCGATCGGGCCGACCTGCTGGCGGCCGTGCTGAACGGCACCTCACAGGGATTCGACCTGGGCACCGTCCTGTTGGTCAAGGACGAGACCGTGACGCTGGCCGAGCCGCTGACGACCACCCTGGTGGCGGGTTCGGCCATCACCGTGGGCGAGGACAGCCGCACCGTGGCCACCGCCCAGTCCGGTTACACGCAGATCACCCTGACCACCGGCAAGCTGACCGCCACGGCCGGCGCCAAGGTCCGCACCGGGGCCTACGACTACACGCTGGCTTCCTGCAACGTCCCGGGCATGTCGCCGGCCCGCGGCTCACTGCTCGTCAGCGCCCACGCGGGCACCGCCACCGCCGCGGTGCCCGCCGGGGCCGCCGAGAACGTCAGCGAGCCACTCGGGCCGCGCTGGCACGGTGACGCCCCGGGGCGGGCGTTCTCCTTCGACACCGCCGCCGGGCACGCTCTGGAACTGTCGGACACGGAGAACATCTCCGCCCTGGCCGCATCGGGGGACCTGACCATCGAGGCGTGGGCCAAGCCGACCTTCATCGGCGAGATGGACTCCATCCTGCTCACCGATGTGGGCGACACCGCATACTCCCTGGGCCTGGTGAGCGCCACGCTGGACTCCGGCAAGGCGGGCTACCTCCTCCAGGCGAGCGTCAACGATCAGACCGTCGTCACCACCCAGAAGTTCGCCGTGGCCGAATGGGCGCATCTGGCGATGGTGTTCGAGCAGGACTGGGCGATCAGCATGGACGACACCGGATATCTGAACGCCGGCGGCGCGGGCGGCCTGGACATCGTGGACGACCTGACCATCGAGGCGTTCCTGCAACTCGACAAGCTCAACATCCTCAGCTTCCCCGTCCGCCATGGACTGGTGTGCAAGGGCACGTTCGACGCCGGGAACCAGACGGCCGTCCCCTACTGCCTGTACGTGGAGACGTCGCAGTCAGTGGCGCTGTTGAAGTTCGCCTTCGAGGCCAGCTCCGGCAGCTCAAAGGTCGAGAAGTACGTCTACACCGCGCAAATACCCCTGGTGAAGGGCCGGTTCTACAAGGTCGCCGTCACCCGCAAAAACCCCACCGGCACCGAAAAGCGGGTGGAGATCTGCTTCTACGTCGACGGAAAGAAGATCGGCGAATCGCAGTGGTACAGCGGCGCCAAGCCGGTCGGCAACGACTCGCCGGTGGAACTGAGCCGGAAGATGCCGGGCACGACGGCGGGCACGCTGTCGGAGCGCCTGCGGGGCACGCTGTCGGAGGTGCGGATCTGGAACGTCGCCAGGGATGCCGACCAGATCGGTACGCCGATCACGGCCAAGGCCTCCGGTCTGGTCGCGTGGTGGACCTTCCCCGAGGCGAAGGGCTCGCGCAGCGAGGATCTGTGCGGCTCCTACCCGGCCACGCTGCACTCGGTCACCCGCGTCCGCACCCCTGACCCCCAAGGCAACCGCTTCATCCTCTACCGCAACGGCGACCCCGTCCCCGGCACCGTGTCGCAGGGGGGTATGGTTTCCGGATCTCCCAACTCGATCGTGGCCCACAATTACACCGGCGACCTGGACGAGATCCGGGTGTGGCGCACCGCGCGTACCCAGGAGCAGATCCTGGACAACATGTTCGGCCGCGTCCGCGGCGACCGCCAGGAGCTGCTGGCCTACTACCCCTTCGACGCCGACGACACCCTGGCCGGGGTGCAGGTGAAGGACGCGAGCCTGGGCGGTCATCACCTGACCCAGTCGACACCGGCCCCCGACATCGTGCTGTCCACCGCGCCGATCTCCGCCGACGCCGCCCAGATCCGTTCCGCTCTGACCGGGATCCGCACCTCCTTCCACACCACCATCGCCCACACCCCGGCCGCCACCGAGTACGGCGACATCCAGCGGATCGCCGACGACGCGGTGATCGGAGTGCTGAAGCGGGCCTACACCTACCTGCGCTCCGACAAATCCTGGATGCTGAGCACCGGCTACAAGGTCGGCGAGCTGACCACCACGTGGGTGGGACAGGCCCAGTTCGACCCCCAGCTCATCGGCTACATCGAAGGCGCCCCGCCGATCCCGTCGGAGAACCTCATCGCCGGGACCGCCGACGACTACGCGGGCGCATCCTCGATCGCCTTCGTCCAGGCCGATGAGGTCGTCAACGCCCTGTCCTCCGACAAGCACCACAGCGTCGACTCCTCCCTGAAGGTCAAGTGGGACCAGGAGATCAACGACCAGGTCTGGGCCGTCACCGCCCCCTTGGGCGCCGGCACGGCCAAGCCCATCGCCGAAGTGACGGCTGCCTTCGGAGCCAGCCTCGAACTCAAGTACTCCAACACCTGGAGCAACGAGACCAGGGTGAGCCAGGGCACCAACACCACCCGCGCCAGCACGGTGAAACTCAGCGGCGGCTGGGAGGACCCCGACAGCACCAAGCAGGTCAACCCCGTCGCCGGGCGGCGCTGGGTGCCGGCCAACGTCGGGTTCGCCGTCGTGCAGTCCGAGACCGCCGACCTGTACGCGCTGCGCCTGCTGCACAGCGGCGCCCTGGTCGCCTACCGGATGCTGCCCAGCCCCGACATCCCCCGCGACTGGAACCTGATCCCCTTCCCGATCAACCCCCGCTACACCAAGCAGGGCACCCTGGACGGCGTCATCGGCTTCGGCGAGCACGAGACGAACAACGGCCTGCAGCCCTTCGCCGACCCGGACTTCCCCAACGCCGCCGACGGCGTACCCGGCGAATACAGCTACTTCCGGCCGGTGGAGGCGTATCGGATCAAGAAGCGTATCCAGCGCGAGCAGCAGCAGCTACAGGGCTTCTACGAATCGGTCTCCACCGAGACCCACGCCTACGATCCCACCCACGGCCAGGCGGCCAAGGTGCTGAACGGGATGATGGGCGGCACCGGCGCCGAGGTCACCCAGGGCGGCAACCCCGAGAAGGGACGGGCGGCCATCCGATCGGCCGCACGCCGCAACATCGTCAACACCTACGTGTGGACCGCCGCCGGCGGATTCTTCGCCGAGACCACCGGCACCACCGACCAGGTCACCGAGACCACCACCGGCTCCTACACCTTCAACGGCACCATCGGCGGCACCTTCGGCCTCGGCTTCGAAGTAGGCGGCTTCGGCTGCAAGTTCGGCGTCGAAGCCTCCATGGGCACCGGCTACAGCATCACCCGCAGCAAATCCAAAGAAGCCACCCGCACCTTCAGCCTGGACGTCAGCTGCGCGCCCGGCGCCCGATTGCAGAAGTTCGACGGCGACACCCCCCTGTTCGACGCCGACGGCAAGCCGATCCTGGTGCCCGGCCGCGTCGACGCCTACCGCTTCATGAGCCTCTACCTCGACACCAGCACCGACAACTTCGAAGACTTCTACGGCAAGGTCATCGACCCCGAGTGGCTGGAGCGTGGTAAGGACCCCAACGCGCTGGCGCTCAAGCGGGCCCGCCAGTCCGACCGCAAACCGCCCTGCTGGCGCATCCTGCACCGCGTCACCTTCGTCAGCCGTGTACAGGACACCGCCGCCACCACCACCCCGTCCCTGTCCCAGGCCATGGGCAGCCTCGGCATCGCCAGCGACTACGAGCTCATCCACCGCCTGAAACCCCACCTGACCGGAGCCACCGCAAGCTACAACGCCCTGAGCACAGCGGTCAGGACCGCCCTCGCCACGCACTTCACCCGCCTTGTCCCCTACACCGACACCGTCGTGGACCGCCTGGCGACCTACTACGAACTCGTCCCAGAAGCCCCCGCCGTCACACCGGCTCCGGCTCCCGCTACGACTCCGGAGCCGGAGCCGGAGCAGACGAACACGCTGACCACCACCGCAGCGTCCGTCGCCAAGGGGACGAACTTCACCCTGAAGTACTCCACCGCCCCCGCCACCGTCAGCGACAAGAACTGGATCGGCCTCTACCGCGTCGGCGACAAGCCCGGCGTGAAAGAGTCCCTCACCTACAAGTACGCCCCCGGCGCCAGCGGCAGCATCACCCTGCCCACCAGCAGCCTGTCCGCGGGAACCTACGCGGCCTGGTACCTCCACAACAACGGCTACACCACCCTGGCAGGAGCCCTCACCCTCACCGTGACATGACCCACCAGGCCCCCGACCAACCACCGTCGTCCCACCCGGCCCAGCCCGGCGGACGACGGTGGTGTGGCCTCCCCGTCGAGGCTGCCGGGTCCGCTGCCGGGTCTGGTGGTGGCGGGTCATACCCGCCGCACTGCTGATCAGGACCGCCACCTGGGGCACCGTGCGATGGCTTTTGCAAGACCTGCCCCATATGCCGATCCCGCAGCAGGTCTCCACCCGGATTGAGGCCATGCGCACCGCGCTAGCGGGCGCGGCGGGTGTGGGTGCCAATGAGCTGGGGTTCGGTCCAGTTCGGGTGTCGCAATGCGGTTGGATCGAGGACGGCTGCCGCGGTGGTGCGGACCCGTAGTGGGACGTTGCGGCGGGTTGACGGCGAGAAGATCTGCGCTCATCGGGGCAAGGAGACGCCAGTCGGCCTCCCAAAGGGTGAGTCGCTTGCGAGCCTCGTGACCGAGGAACGGGATGACGTTGCGGGCGGTGTCGGCAAGCGCGGCCCCGTCATGGTCCTGAGCGATCACGTGCCGGGCTCCAGCGGTCAAGGCGGCCAGAGTGACCAGGCCAGCTCCGCACCCCGCGTCCAATACGACCTGGTCTCGGGTGTCGTCCAAGGTGGAGGCGAGAAAGGCGGAGAAAGTCGACGGCCGGTGCACACCCGGGCTGGCTTCCAGCTTGCGCCCCACGCTGCCCCATGCCGAGCAGTTCGCCGAGGTCCTCAACCGGACGCTCGCCGGACGGCCGGCCTCGACGGGGCCTGGTGGATCGTCAGGAGGCGGGGGCGGCCGACGAGGAGACGGTGAGGGGCGCGGCGGCGATGACGGCGTCGAGTAGGTCACGCGAGGCTTGCAACTCATCGATGGCGCGGGTGATGCGTTCACGCTGGTGTTGCAGCTCGTCGATGATCTCCGGGCAGACGGGCACCAGGTTCCCGGCCTTGACCCGTATGCAAGGCAGCACCTGCCCGATGGTCTCGGTGTTGAGCCCGGCCGACAGCAGACGGCGAATGCGCAGGACGGTGTCGACATCCGATTCCTGATAGTAGCGATAACCGCTGGCCGCTCGTTCCGGCCACAGGAGGCCCTGCTTCTCGTAGTAACGCAGCAGCCGCTCATGAACCCCGGTACGACACGACAGTTCCCCGATACGCACGACGCCTCCATTTGACTCTGACATGGATGTCAGAGTCTAACCTCCCCGCATGAGGCGAACGTTTCCGGTGCTTGCCGCTCTGTGCGTGAGCGTCTTCGTCGTCGGCACCGCTGAGTTCCTGGCCGCCGGCCTGCTGCCGCAGATCGGGTCAGATCTGGAGGTCTCGGTCGCCGTGGCTGGGCAGGTGGTGACCGCCTATGCGCTCGGCACCGTGGTCGCTGGGCCGCTGGTGGCGATCGCCACCATGCGACTGCCGCGCAAAGGGCTCATGCTCGCCCTGATGGCGGTCTTCGTCGTGGGCAGCGTGGTGAGCGCCTTGGCGCCGAACTATCCGGTGTTGCTGGCCGGGCGGGTCGTCTCGTCGATCGGCCATGCCACGTTCTTCGCGTTGACGCTGATCGCGGCCACCAGCGTGGCCGGTCCCGGGCGGGCCGGCTCCGCGATCGCCGCCGTGACCTCCGGACTGACCGTGGCCAACCTGCTCGGGGTGCCGCTCGGTTCGGCGCTCGGCCAAGACCTGGGCTGGCGCTTCCCCTTCGCCGTGCTGGCCGCGCTGGCACTGGCATGCCTGGCACTGCTCGCGTTCACGCTGCCGCGCGTCCCGGCGCAGCTCACGAGCGTCGCCGCAGAGCTCTCGGTGCTGGCCCGGCGGCCGGTGCTGGTGGCCATCGCCACCACGGCCGTCGGCTTCGCCGGGGTCGGCGCGGTGTTCACGTACATGGCGCCGATGCTGGTCCAGGTGAGCGGGTTCACCCCGTCCGTGGTCTCCTGGCTACTGCTGGCCTACGGAGTGGGAAGCCTGCTGGGCAACCTCGTCGCCGGACGGCTCGCCGACCGGTCCGTTGGGGCGACGCTGCGCGGCATCTTCGCCTCCCTGACCGCGCTGCTCGCCGTGCTGCCGCTGGCCGTCGTGCACAAGCCGATGGCGGCCGCCGCGGTGCTCGGGCTCGGGCTGCTGGCCACCGCCACCGTCGCTCCGTTGCAGACCCTGATCGTGCAACGCGCGGGCGCTGCCCCGACCCTGGCGGTCACGATCAACGTGGCCGCGTTCATGCTCGCCCACGCGGTGGGCTCGATGATCGGCGCCGGCGTCGTGACCGCCGCCGGACTGCGCTGGACGGGCCTGGCCGGAGCCGTGCTCAGCGCTGCCGGGTTGCTGCTGTCCTACCTGGCCGTGCCCGGGCGCGCCTCCGCCACGAGGCCACCGGAGCGCCCGGCCGCATCCACAACAGTGAGGAAGACCCATGACCTTGGCCGCTGACCACTACGACCGGCTGCTCGCCCGGCACTACACCTGGATGCTCGGCGGCGACCTGGCCGCCCTGGCCGCCGAGCAAGCCGACCTGCTGCGCAGCCTCGGCGTCGCTCCGACAGCCTCCGGCGCCACCGCCGTCGACCTCGGCTGCGGTCCGGGCAACCAGAGCCTGGCCCTGGCCCGGCTGGGCTTCTCTCCCGTGCTGGCCGTCGACACGAGCAAGGCATTGCTCGACGAGCTGGCCGCCGCAGCAGATGGAGACCCCGCGATCCGGCCCGTCCAAGCCGACATCCGCACCGCGCTTCCTCTGATCACCCGGCCCGGCGACGTGGACGTCATCGTCTGCATGGGCGACACGCTGACCCATCTGACAAGCAAGGACGACGTGATCGCCCTGCTCGGCGACATCGCCGTAGCCCTCGCCGAGGGAGGCAGGCTGGTGATCACCTACCGCGACCTCACCCTGCCCCTGACCGGCACCGACCGGTTCATCCTCGTCCGCGGCACCGCCGATCGACTGCTCACCTGCTTCCTGGACTATGGCGGCGACACCGTCCTCGTCCACGACGTGCTGTACACCCGTACCGGGGACACCTGGAACCAGCAGGCCAGCAGCTACCCCAAGCTCCGCCTCGGCGCCGACTGGCTCGCCGCCCAATGCGCGGCGGCCGGACTTGCGGTGCGGCGTGACGAGACCGGTCCGCGCGGCATGCGTCTGCTGATCGCGGTGAAGGCCGGAGCGGAGAGGTGACCGTCCACTTCGCCGGCCCGCTCGACCGGGCCAGAGCCGGCGATCTGCTCGTCCCCACCGTGCTCGGCGGAGTCCTCACCGAGCAGATCGTGCCCGAGCTGCGCTGTGCCGCCATCGCCGGACCCGCCAACAACCAGCTCGCCACCCCGGACGTCGCCGACCTCCTGCACCGACGCGGCATCGTGTGGGTGCCGGACTACGTCGTCAACGCGGGCGGCGTCATCAACGCGATCACCATGGAACTGCACCACGGCACCGCCCTGGAGCGCGCAAGCGCGTCGAGGCCATCGAGAACACCGTCGCCGACCTCCTCCACGCGGCGGACTGTCAGCAGGTGACACCCGCCCAGGCGGCATCGCGGCTGGCCCGGCGCCGCCTCGACACCATTCCCTCGGCCTCCGCTTCTCTGTGACGGGAAAGGAAGATCGACCACGCCCATGGCCACGAAACTCGTGACGACCTCAAGCCCCCGCCGGCGGTGAACGCGGCCGCGGTGATCGGGCTCAGCCTGGGCGCCCGCCTGAGCGACCCGCTGGGCGGCGACGGTGTGGACGCCGGCTGAGGATGGCAGGCGGGCCTGAACCTGCACCCGGTCGCCGTCCTGATCGCTCCCGCCGACGAACTACGAGAGCTGCACCACCGCGCCCTGGCCCAGGATGACCTGATCACCGTGGGCTTCAACGAGGTGGCCCAGCGCGCCCGAGACTACGACGACCACCTCGCCGCGTTGAAGACCACCCCGTCGCAACGCGTCAGCCTCGTAGCCGTCGCCGTGTTCGGGCGGCGTAATCGCGTGACTCCCCTGACCAAACGGCTTCCCCTGCTCGCGTGACTCAGAAAGGCTGAAGAACATGACCAACACGAGCCGCCGGAGAAGAAGTGAGATCCTCGGTGGCGAGGACGACAGCCGGTTCACCTTCCCCGCCTTCGGAGACGAGCGAACGATGCTCGTCGACGTCCTCGCCGCTCAGCGAGCGACGCTGAAGTTGAAGTGCGCGGGCCTGGACACCGTACTGGCCCTGCGGTCCGTGGAGCCCTCCACGCTGTCGCTGCTCGGGCTGGTCCGGCACCTCGCCGACGTCGAGCGCCGCTGGTTCAGGGCAGTGCTGGCCGGACAGGACGCGCCGCCCCGCTTCTCCTCCGCCGAGGACCCCGACGGCGACTTCGACGGCGCCGTGCCGGACCCCGAGGTTATCGACGGAGCATGGCGGGCCTGGCGGGAGGAGGTGGCCTTCGCCGACGCCTACGTCGCCGAAGCGCCCCACCTCAACGTCGAGGGCCACGACGCCTGGCGTGGGCGGCTCTCGCTGCGCTGGGTGCTCATCCACATGATCGAGGAGTACGCTCGCCACAACGGCCACGCCGACCTGCTGCGCGAACGCATCGACGGGGCGAGGGGCGTATGAGCGAGAAGCACACGAACGAGGGAGCGCATAAGCCAGGCAGGGCCGGGCCTTCGCCTGGGCGGCATGGTCATCGACGCCGTCGACCTCGATCGGCTCGCCCAGTTCTGTAGCCTGTTGCTCGATGTGCAGGTCACCCGCCGTAGGAGTGTACTTCCGAGATGGCGTCAATCTCGGAAGTACCCTTCTGATCACCGCGATCCTCGCTCTCCCGGCTCTGGCCTTGGTGCTGATCCCGTTCCATGACGAGACCGGTGCGACCGACACGCGCAACGGAGTGGCCGGGCTGCGCACCCGGGAGACGCTCGCCTCGCGTGAGGCGTGGGAGGCGGCGCATGCCTGGATCAGGAAGCCCATGCGACGGCTGGCGCTGACCATGGCGGGGGGCTCGTGGCAGCGGTGGCGGCCGAGGTGGCACTGGAGCCGCCGGAGCCTGCCGGAGTGGCGATCGTGTTGGCGCAGGCTTTCCTGCTGGTGGGCGGTCTGCTGAGGATCGGCCGGCGCGCACACCTCGTGGCCGCTCGGGTGAACCGACTCCGTGGAACGCCGTTCATGCTGCGCGTACCCCATCTCAACACGACAGAACTACTGGGTACGGCCGATGCGCGCGGGCGATCCAGGAATGGGCCGCGCACTGCGATCAACTCCGCGGGGCGCCCGCGGGTCTACAGGAAATCCTGCCCCTGGCACTGCTGCTGAACGACCTCGGTGTGGACATCGTCGGCGTCGTCCAGTTGGTCGCGCTCGGTGTGGTGGCGCCACGCCGGCAGGATACGACCACACCGAGCAGCCGATCAGCTGGACCCATCATGGGCGCGACTCTGCTGCTGAGCTCAGCGATCAGCGCGGTGATCGTAGCCCCCGGACTGTGAGGTGGCCGCGGCACGCCGTTTCACCGGGCGTCCGCCCCACCTCGTCCAACGTCAGAGGGGCTGCGCGCGCTGCGCCATCCCGACGACGTCGTCCTGCTCATCGCCGACCTGAAACCGGGCGAAGCACCCTCCTTCACGCCTTCGGCGCGAACACATAGCTGGAGGCGTTGGTCACCCAGGTTGATCGAACGGGACCACGGAGTGACCGCCGTCTCCCGAAGCATCACCGCGAACGCCGAGACCGTCCCGGGCCGCAAGCCCGAGGGCGCCCAGTACCCGTGGACGACCGGCCTGACCAGCCGCCTGACCTCATGGAGCACCTCCATCTCGCGCCAGGTCGCCAACCACATCTCCAGCATCCTCGCCACACTCCGGGCCGCGGACCGCGCCGCCGCTCGCCGATGGCGGCCGCGGTTGCCGCCGCGCGTTGAGGCGGGGTGGGCCCGGTCAGCTCGTACGTCGCCTTCGCGTGGCCGGTCTGCGTCAGCGTCACGGCGGCGATGTCGTCGGGTCGACCACGAGGAGGCCGATCTCGCCGAAGGGGGCAGCGACCGTACGCGCCGTGTTGGTGGACGGCGCCCAGGCGTAGGCGTTGGAGGCGAAGCCGCCCGGGCACAGGATCGCCCATTCGGTGGCGGAATCCATGACGGCCCGCTCGTACGCGGCGGAGGCCCGGCTGTGCGACAGGGAGTCGGGGCGGCCACCCGCGCCTCCCCGTACACCACGCCCCGCCGGCGACACCCATGGAACGGGCGGCAGGACGGGCGGCAGGACGGGCGCCTCGGCAAGGTACTCGCCGAGGGGGCGGAACAGGGTGTCGACATCAGGTGAAGATCGCCCTGTTGGCAACCGAGAGCATGTGAAGTGATACCAGTCTGGCGCTCCCGCAGACTAGGAGTATGGAGATTACGTACGAGTTGGGCGAAATCGCCGTCGAGCGGCAGCTGGAGGCTCTCGCTGGGGACGGTACGCGCAGGCCGGTGACGATCAGATTCGGCACGCCGCGCCTCGACCAGTTGAGCGTGAACGACGACTGGTGCTGTCCCCACCAGATCCTGGGTCTGGGCGACCAGGAAGTCGGGGCGGCTTTCGGTGTGGACTCCCTGCAGGCGCTCCTGCTGAGCGTGTACAAGGTGCGATTGAAGCTGGAGGAGCGGGCGCTGGCCGCGTCGGTCCGGCTGGACTGGCTGGGCTGGCCGGACCTCGGGTTGACGGTGGGCCCGGGGCCCCGCCCGGCCTTGGATGTCTGACTGTCACTTCGAATCGCACGGTTCTCGGGAGGGCGGAGGATGGCAGGCCCGCCGGGAGGGCTGTTGAGCAGGCACGACCCGTCGTGCGCCTCGCCCCTGCGGCGTCCAGGAGCCGGCGGCTCCGAAACCTGCTCGCCCAGCCCGACGTGACCGTGCAGGTCGGCGCCGAACCGACCCACCTGTGGGAGACGACGACCGGTATCTGGCCCCTCTACGCCGGCTACCAAAGGCGGATCCCGAACGTCATCGTCGAGCGCCCGCCGACGCCGCCTCCGGCCTGACCAAGAGCGAACTCATCCTCGAACGGGCGGCCGACGCCGATGAGGGATGCTGGACACTCCGAGCCCGCCTTGGACGCAACCCGAACCGCAACGCCGGGCGCGCCGGCGGGCTCCTTCCCCGGAACTCTCGCAACCGCGGCTGCCAGGCTTCCGACCGGACGCGGGACGATCGACGGCACCCGGCAGGCTGAGCGGATGCGGCACGAGCGTGCCCCGCCGACCGGCTGAACACCGGCGGGAGTGTTTCTGCATGTGGTTCCGCCTGTTCGGCAGCGTCCGCGCACGGTGTGATTGACCCAGCAAGCCTCCCGGTGGCCGGTCAAGCCCGGCTCGTCGACGGCATGTCGGCGTACCGGCCCGAGGTGTTGAGCGCGGCGGTGCTGCCGCTGATCAGCCCTGCCGACGTCGCCCCGCTTCCGCGGGATCGCCGCACGAGGCAACGTCAACCACACAGGAAATGAGCATCCACCATGGACAAACCGGTACTCGAACCCGCGGCGCAAGCGTTCGTCGAGGCGACCGCGAACCCGCCGTACCTGTTCGATCTAGGCCCGGTCGAGGGCCGCAAGGCCGTCGACGAGGTCCAGAGCCCCGAGATCGTCGTGCCTGGCACCACCCGGCAGACCCTCGGCGAACCCGCCTTGACGATCTACCGGCCGGAAGGCGTCAGCGGGCCGCTGCCGGTGATCCTCTACCTGCACGGCGCGGGCTGGGTGTTCGGCAACGACCACACCCATGACCGGCTCGCCCGCGAGCTCGCCACCGGCACCGGCGCCGCCGTCGTCTTCTCCAACTACAGCCTCTCCCCGGAGGCGAGGTACCCGGTCGCGATCGGTGAGAACTACGCGGCCGCGCAGTGGATCGTGCGGCACGGCGCCGAGCACGGCCTGGACGCCTCCCGGATCGCCGTGGCAGGGGACTCGGTCGGCGGGAACATGGCCATCTCGCTGACCCTGACCGCCAAGCAGCGCGGTGACGTGCCGCTGCTCGGGCAGGTGCTGTTCTACCCGGTCACCGACGCCTCCTTCGACACCGGCTCGTACCACCAGTTCGCCGAAGGCTACTTCCTGCGCCGCGACGCCATGCAGTGGTTCTGGGACCAGTACACCACCGACCTGGTCCAGCGCGCCGAGATCACCGCCTCCCCGCTGCGGGCCGCCACCGAAGACCTTGCCGGTCTGCCGCCCGCGCTGGTCATCACCGCCGAGGCCGACGTGCTGCGCGACGAGGGCGAGGCCTACGCGAACAAGCTGCGCGCCGCGGGCGTGCCAGTCACCGCCGTGCGCTACCAGGGCGTCATCCACGACTTCGTGATGCTCAACGCCCTGCGCGGCACCCAGGCGGCCGAAGGCGCGATCCGTCAGGCCGTCGACTTCCTGTCCACGATCCTGTCCACCCGCTGAGCGCCGGCCGAAAGAAGCGATCATGTCATCCGGTACGGCCCAGCCGACCATCGTCCTCGTCCACGGCGCGTTCGCCGAGTCCGCCAGCTGGAACGGCGTCATCGAACGCCTGCACACGCACGGCTACCCGGTCATCGCCGCGGGCAACCCACTGCGCAGCCTGTCCAGTGACGCCGCGGGCGTCTCCGCCGTCCTGGCCACCGTCAAAGGCCCGGTCGTCCTCGTCGGGCACTCCTACGGCGGCGCCGTCGTCTCCAATGCCGCGGTCGGCCACGACCACGTCAAGGCCCTCGTCTACGTCGCCGCGTTCGCGCCCGAGGCCGGTGAGAGCATCGGGGAGCTGTCCGGCAGGTTCCCGGGCGGGACGCTCGGGCAGACCCTGACCGAGGTGCCGCTGGCCGACGGAAGCGTCGACCTGTACATCCGGCAGGACCTGTTCCACCAGCAGTTCGCCGCCGACGTGCCGGCCGGGCGCGCGGTGCTCGACGCCGCGACCCAGCGGCCGCTGAACACCGTCGCGCTCAACGAGGGCGCCGGCGAGCCGGCGTGGAAGACGATTCCGTCCTGGTTCGTCTATCCGGAACTGGACCGCAACATCCCGCTCGCCGCGCACCGCTTCATGGCCGAACGCGCCGGCTCACGCGAGAGCGTCGAACTGCCCGGCGCCTCGCACGCCATCCCGGCCTCGGAGCCCGCGGCGGTGGCAGCCGTGATCATCGCCGCAGCGAAGACGATCCGCTGACCTCAGCCGCGTACGGCGGCGCCTTATTGCACCCCGGCCGCTTGACCAGCCCTGCCACAGCCCTGGCCTCGCGGCCCAAACGGGGAAATCCCGCACACCCTGAAGGAGAAATCATGACCAATGTCGCAGTCAACCGCGCTCGGCGCCAGGCGACCCTCGCCCTCGGGCTGGCCACCGCCGTGGGCGCGCTGCTGGCGGCGCCCTCGCCCGCGCACGCCGAGGCGGCCGACCGTTCCAAGCCGACGATCGTGCTGGTGCACGGCGCCTTCGCCGACGCCTCCAGCTGGAAGGGCGTGATCACCAAGCTGAAGCGGGACGGCTATCCGGTGCTCGCCACCGCGAACCCGCTACGCGGCCTGACGGAGGACGCCGCCTATCTCACCAGTGTGCTCAAGAACGTCAAG
The DNA here is from genome assembly GCF_040649795.1 of Nonomuraea sp. NPDC048881. Lineage (NCBI taxonomy): Bacteria > Bacillati > Actinomycetota > Actinomycetes > Streptosporangiales > Streptosporangiaceae > Nonomuraea > Nonomuraea sp. NPDC048881. The sequence goes on along the minus strand of NZ_JBEZGC010000023.1, from coordinate 96,215 downwards.
GGCCCCGTCGTCCTCGTCGGCCACTCCTACGGCGGCGCAGTGATCAGCAAGGCCGCCGCAGGCAACTCCTCGGTCAAGGCACTGGTCTACATCGCGGCGTTCCTGCCGGACAAGGGTGAAAGCGCGCTGGCCCTGTCGAACAAATACCCCGGCAGCACCCTCGGGCCCAACACCCAGCAGTGGACCTACCAACTGCCGGGCGGAGGCACGGCGGTCGAGCTGACGATCAAGCAGGACAAGTTCCGCGAGCAGTTCGCCGCCGACGTACCGGCTCGCAAGGCTGCGGCGATGGCGGCCTCCCAGCGGCCCGTCGCGGTCGCCGCGCTGGAGGAGAAGGCGACGGACGCAGCCTGGAAGACCATCCCGGCCTGGTCGTTGATCGCCACCGGCGACAAGAACATCCCGCCGGCTGCCCAACGGTGGATGTCGCGGCGCGCCCACGCGTCGACGGTCGAGGTCGCGGCCTCCCACGCCGTGTCGGTCTCCCAGCCGGACAAGACCGCCGAGATCATCGACAAGGCCGCCCGCGCCACCCGCTGATCCCGCCCGCTTCGACGACGCCTGGCGACGATCGCACTGAACATGCTCGCCGCCGGCGACGCGGTCGGCGCCAGGCGTCGTCGAGCGGCGGCAGCACCCACCCCCCGATGACAGGACGGATTCATGCCCTCCACTTCCGACCTCGCCCAGCTCCGCCACGCCAACGTCAGCGGCCGGATCCCCGTCGTGCTCGTCCACGGCGCGTGGCTGCTTCCCTCAAGCTGGGAGCGCTGGGCCGACGTGTTCGAGGAGGCGGGATTCGCGCCCATCCTCCCCGCCTGGCCCGCCGACGAAGCGGCCGACCACTTCGCGGGCCTGATCGGCGCACTGGAGCGCAGGCCCGCCGTCGTCGGCCATGGCGCCGGCGGCCTGCTGACGCAGATCATCGCGGGACGCGGCCTCGCCTGCGCCGCCGTGGCCATCAGCCCGTCGCCCTTCCCCCCGGTGCTGCCGCCACCGAGGTCCCCGGCCCGCGGCAGCGGCACCGTACCGCTCACCTATGAGCGGTTCCACCACGCCTTCGCCAACGCGGTCGGCGAGGAGGAGGCCAGGCGGCTGTATGAGACGTTCGTCGTGCCGGCGCTCCAGGCGCCGGCCACGGACTTCGGACCGTGGAGCGAGTACGATGCCACCGCCAAGGACCGGGGACCGCTGCTGCTCATCTCCGGGGAACTGGATCGCATCGTCCCATGGGCCGCCGCGCACGCCTCCTACGAGAGGCAGGCTCACAACGAGCAGCACCTGACCGAGATCATCGAGCTGCCCGGCCGGAGCCACTCGCTGACCGTCGACAGCGGCTGGCGCGAGGTCTGCGGCACCGCCCTGACGTTCATCCAGCGCTTTGTGGAGCCGTGAGGGGCATCACCGCGTCCAGCTCCGTCAGCACCTGGGCCGCCCGGTCGGCGTCGCCGGCGGCCTCGAACAGCTCCAGCGCCTCCTTGAACGCCTCGCGAGCGGCCTCCACCTGCTCCAGCTCGACCAGCGCGCGGCCCAGTTTGGTCAGCGACGTCGCCACGGCCCGGCCGATCGGGACGCGCATCTCCCGCAACGCCTCACGGTAATGGTCGGCGGCCTCCTGCCAGCGTCCGAGGGCTCGGTAGCCGTCACCCACCTGGTCCAGCACCATCGCCAGAGCCTGACCGACGAGGTCCGGAGAGCCGCCGAAGGCGGGATCGCGCAGCCGATCCACCAGAGCCAGGTTGTGCCGTACTGCCTCCTCCACCCTCCCCAACCGGTTCAGGCAGTGCCCCGCACCGATCAACGCCTGCGCGTAACCTTCCCTGTCCCCGGCCTCCAAGAAGAACTCCGCCGCCTGCCGGGTGTAACCCAGCGCGGTCTCGTCGCTCACCCGATCGGCGCGGCCCCACAGCGCCCAGGTCGCGTAGATCAGCGCCCAGCCCTGCTGCCGCACGTCGCCGACACCTCGGGCCAGCTCCAGCGCGCGCAGTGCGGTCGCCTCCGCCTCGTCGTAGCGGGCCTGGCAGTGGGTACGCGCCCAGGACAGATAGTTGAGGTGGACCGCTTCCTGCTTGCCGTCGCCCATCGCGCGGGCGGCGGCTGCGGACAGGCCGAAGATCTCGGGCCAGTGCTCCCAGTGCATCCACTGGTCGGAGAACCAGTGCATGGCCTCGGCGACCTCGACCACGCGGGCGTGCTCGCCGAGGCCGGCCGCCGTACGCAGCGCCGCGAACCACGCCTCGCCCTCCGCCATGAGCCATTCCCGGGCCTGCCGCTGATCGTCCAGCTCGACCAGCGAGCTCCAGTCCGGCGGCGGCGCCCCGTAGTCGGGCTCGAACCAGCGCCCGGCGACCGTCGCGACCTCCAGCAGCCAGTCGTCCATCCGCCGCCGCGCCCGCCGCTGGGCCTCGATCGGCTCCTCCTGCGACAGCCGGGCGCGGGCGAACAGCCGCACCAGGTCGTGGAAGCGGTAACGCCCGGGGAACGGCGACAGCAGCAGGCCGAGATCGACCAGTTCCTCCAGGGCGTCCTCGGCGTCGGCCAGGCCGAGTTCGGCGAGGACCGCGGTCATCGGGACCCCGAAATCCGGCGCCGCCGCCAGCGCCAGGCGACGGAAGCTCTGCCGCGCGGGCGCGGAGAGCTGCCGGTAGGACAGCGCGAAGGCGGCGGCCACGGAAAGGTCACCCGCGGACAGGGACTCCACCCGCCGTCCCTCGTCGCCGAGCCGCTCGGCCAGGTGCCCGGCCGTCCAGCCGGGCCTGCTCTGCAGCCGGTTGCCCGCGATACGCAGCGCCAGCGGCAGGTTCCCGCACAAGCTCGCCACGCGCGCCACGCCGTCAGGATCGGCCTCGGCACGTTCGGCGCCGACGATCGAACGTAGGAGCGCGGCAGCCTCATCGGCGGCCAGATGTGCCAGCGGGAGCTGGTGCACGCCCTCCAGCCCGGCCAGCGGCCGACGGCTGGTGATCAGTGTCATCACCGGACCTGCCGAGGGCAGCAGCGGACGCACCTGGCTCTCGTGGGCGGCGTTGTCCAGGATGATCAGGCACCGTCGTTCGCGCAGCAGGGCCCGATAGTGGCCCGCGCGGTCCTCCTCGGAGACGAGGATGAGCCTCTCGGCCACACCCAACGCGTTGAGCAGCCGCGACAACGCGGTCCCCGAGTCCAGCGGGACCGGGTCCATGCCGCGCAGATCCAGGTAGAAGCAGCCGTCGGGGAACAGATCCGCCAGCTGCCCACCGGCACGCACCGCCAGCGCCGTCTTGCCGATCCCCGCGGCGCCGGAGACCGCCGCCACGACGGCCGCCCCCGTGGCCGGCTCGCCGGCGGCCTCCTCGCCCCCGGCACGGGCCGCCAGGTCGCGCAACGTGCGCAGTTCCCGGGTCCGCCCGGTGAAGTCGCCCACTCCGCGGGGCAGCTCACACGCGCCCCGCGCCGGGGCGTCCCGGCGCAGCCGTCCTGCCCGCGCCGCCTCCGTCAGGGCCGCCCGCTGCGCGTCGTCGAGCGGGAGCGCCTCGGCCAGCGCTTCGACGGTACGCCGTTGCGGGCTCCGGCTGATTCCGCGCTCCATGTCGCTGATGGCCCGTACGCTGACGCCCGAGGCGTCGGAGAGCTCCTCGATGGTGAGCCTGGCGGCCTGCCGACGGCTCCGCAGCAGACTGCCGAACGACTCCGACACCGGTCCCCCTCTTACGTCCCCCAACGCCGCACACACCCTACCTACCTGGGCGTACAGGTCACGCCGGAGCCGCTCGACGACATGTCCCGACTCCGTGCCCTTCCTCTCTGAGTCGTCCCCGGCACGGCCGTCCTCAGAGCCGACGGCAACACCAAACCCCTCACCATCGCGCCGAACAGCCGCAGGGTGGCGTCCGGCAGGAACGGCACCGCTTCGCCCGGTAGCAGGCCGCCGGTCAGGCCGTCCCTGCCCGCTGCCGGTCCGAGTGGTCGGCCGCCGCCTCCAGGAGGATTCTCAGCAGGTCGCCGGGGGCGTCTCGCATCACGTTGTGGCCCGAGGCCACTGCGTGCGTGCGCCAGGCGGGGTCGTCGAGCAGTCGTTCGTGCGTAGCCGTGAACGGGGACCGGCCGTCCCAGCCGGTGGCGTAGACGTAGTCCCTGCTGCGGTAGCGGTCAAGGCCGCCCTCCAGCCGGATGGCCTGGAGCAGGGAGGCCAAGGGGTGCGGAGTCGCCCGTGGATCGAAGAAGGGCAGCGGCGCGCTGGTGTAACCGGTCTCGCCCGCACTGTCGAGGTACCAGCCGCGTTCCCGGTCGCTCACCAGCGACCAGCACGAGTCTCCATTCTGCGGGACCATGGCGTCCACGTAGACCAGCCCCGCCACGCGCTCCGGGACGCGGTCGGCGGCGCCTGTGATCACCATCCCGCCATAGCTGTGGCCGACCAGCACGGCGTCGGTGATCTGTTCGTCCGTCATGAGATTGACGACGTCGTCGATGTGGGTGTCGAGGTTGACCGTGGCGGTCAGCAGGTGCCTGCGGTCTCCTACACCGGTGAGGGTCAGCGGGTAGGCCTGGTGTCCGTGCGCGCGCAGCTGCCGGGCCAGCGGTTCGAAGGTCCAGGCGCCGTGCCAGGCGCCGGGGATGAGGACGAAGGTGGTCATCGTGGAATCTCCCTGGTCTCAGCTCGCGACGGACAGGACGATCTTGCCCGTGGTACGGCGGCTGTCGGCGAGTTCGTGAGCCTTGGCCGCCTGGTCGAGCGGGAGCACTGTGTCGATCTCGGGACGAAGCCGGTCCGACGCCACCAGCGCGGCGATCTCCCGCATGCCCGCCTGGTCGGCTTCCACGATCATGAAGGCGGCACGCAGGCCGAGGGTGGCGGCTTCATCGGCCAAGTAGGCCTCGCCAGGGGAGGCGAGTGAGACCAGGACGCCACCCGGACGCAGGGCACGCAGCGAGCGTGGCCCGTAGGAGCCGCCGATGGTGTCGATGACGGCGTCCACCGGTTCGATGGCCGTCTCGAAGTCGGCCTCGGTGTAGTCGATGAGTTCGTCCGCGCCGAGGCCGCGCAGGAACGCGTGCTTGGCCGTACGGGCGGTGCCGATCACCTGGGCGCCACGGGCCTTGGCGATCTGGACGGCGAGGTGCCCGACGCCGCCCGCCGCCGCGTGGATCAGCACCCGCTGTCCCATCCGCACCTGGGCGACGTCCACCAGGGCCTGCCAGGCGGTGAGCGCGGCGAGCGGCAGCGCCGCGGCCTGCTCGTGGGTCAGCGCCTCGGGCTTGCGGACCAGGTGCCGGGCCGGGGAGGTCACGTACTCGGCGTAGGTGCCCGCCGGGAGCGGGTGACGCGGCAGGCCGAACACCTCGTCGCCGGGGGCGAGGCTGGACGGTGGGCCGGTCACCACGAGCGCCGACTTCACCATTTCCGTGGCCCACGGGAGCGAGGCGCTGCGGTCGGCGGACACTCTGGTCATCCCGCCGTTCACCTGCGGCCCCGACGAGGAAAGGGACTGGCTGCCCGACGGGCTGCGCGAAGCTCTCGCCCTCGTGCCGGCCGACGCGCGCCTCGTCTCGATCTGCACTGCTTCGTACGTTCTCGCCGCCGCGGGACTGCTCGACGGGCGGCCCGCCACCACCCACTGGAACGAGGCCGACCACTTCCAGCGGTCCTTCCCGCAGGTCCAGGTGGATGCGAACGTCCTGTTCGTCGACGGAGGGCAGATCCTCACGGCGGCGGGGGTCGCCGCCGGCATCGATCTCTGCCTGCATCTGGTACGCCGTGACCACGGCAGTGAGATCGCCAACCGGGTGGCCAGGCTCTGCGTGGTGCCTCCGTGGCGGGAAGGGGGCCAGGCCCAGTACATCGACCGGCCGGTCCCGGAGCAGTCGGCCGCCACCACGGCCGCCACGCGATCGTGGGCCCTGCGTGAGCTGCATCGGCCGTTGACTCTGGCCGAGCTGGCGGACAATGCCGGCATGAGCGTCCGCACGTTCTGCCGGCGCTTCCGTGACGAGACGGGCATGCCGCCCGGCCAGTGGCTCACCCGGCAGCGGGTCGAGCGCGCACGGCAACTGCTGGAGACCACCGATCTGCCGGTCGACCAGGTCGCCGCCCATGCGGGCTTCGGCACCGCCGCCGCCCTCCGCCAGCACCTCGCCGCCGTCATCGGAGTTCCGCCTTCGGCCTACCGCCAATCCTTCCGGGGCAGATGACCACCCCGCTCATCCGGATCGCCGGCCGCCGCTCTCCCTTGATCACACAGAGACCGGTACGGCGGTCGCGGCCGCGCGCCGCGGGTCGTCCGTCAGGCGGGACGCACGGGCCAGCGCCAGGAACGAGACCAGCGGGCAGGCGGCGCCCAGCGGCATGAGGTCCTTTGGTCGAACAGCACCCCCATCGCGGCATGGCCGGCCGAGCCGAACCCCACCACGATGTCGATGACGAACTGGACGATCAACGTGGCGACGCCGACCTGCCCGGCGACGGCCAGCCCGGTCGCCAGGCGGCCACCACCGGCCAGCCTGCGCATCTCGTGAAAGGCCACGGCGAAGAACGCCAGCGCGCCGATGAACGCCAGATGCCCGCTCGTCCAGGCCAGGCCGGGACCGCGGCTGCCGTCCAGACCGTCCAGGATCCGGATCACGCCGTAGGCGAAGGTGAGCACAGGGGCGGCGACGAAGGCGAAACGGGGGTTCATCTCGTTGACTCCATAGCGGTGACGACCTCCCCCATCCTGGGTTTCCACGCCCGTACGGACATCGCCGGGACGGGCGAACTCCTCCCTCCGTCCTACGAGGGATCAAGCAGCCCCGGACTGGCTCCTGAGACCGGCTCGACTCACCCCTGCGGCTCCGGCCGGCACCTGCGCCGAGGAGACAGTCCGCCGCGCCTTCCCGGTCGACCTCTTCCGCCGCACCTCCACCTGCGACCAGGCGGCGCTCGACGTTCGGCAACCGGACAGAGGAATCGCCGCCCGCCTAGGGTGACCTTGTGCACGTCATCGACGTCGCGCCCGATCAGCGTCTGCTCGACCTGCAGCGGGCCCGCCTACGCCGTAGAAGCCGTCCTCATCGGCGATGACCGTATCCCGCCCCTGCACGAGCCCCTCGCCGACCTGCTCCCCGCGCCGCTCACCTGGGTCGGCGCCTTCGACGGCGCTGGTGGCCGTACGGTGCTGGTCTCCACCGGGCGGGACAACACACCCGCCCGGCGGCTCTACGAGGGGTACGGCTTCACCTGGGTGAACGACGCCGAGGTCATCCCCGGCCTCTGGGTCACCAGCTGCCGCCTCACCCCCTGACAGTGAGCACCGTCCGGGTACCGGCCCCAGCCAGGGTTGACGTCGGTGGCGCGGCAGCACCTGCTGCACGCCAGGACCCGGTCAGTCTCGCGCTGCCGGGTCTCGGCATCGCCGGTGCTAGGGTCCGGCCGGGCGGTCGCGCGCGTTGTTGATGCGCAGCGCCGCCGCGAGCTGGTCTTCCAAGATGATGATCCGGCAGGCGGCCTCCACGGGCGTCCCCTGGTCGACGAGCTCCCGGGCGCGGGCGGCCAGGCGCAGCTGGCAGCGGGAGTAGCGGCGGTGGCCGCCGCTGGAGCGCTCCGGCTCGATCAGTTTGGCGGCGCCCAGAGCCCGCAGGAACGTGGGGCTGACACCGAGCATCTCCGCGGCCGCGCCCATGCTGTAGGCGGGGTAGTTCTCATCGTCGAACCGATCCTCGAACCGGTTCTCGGCCCTGAATCCAGCCTTGGACCTGGCCGTGTCCGCAGTCCTGCCGTGAGCGAGCGTGTCGCCGCCGGCAGCCGAGCGACGTTGATCCATGCATTCCTTTCCGTTGACGCACAGGGGCCCCCGGCGCCTGTCGCGCCGGGGCCCCGAAGAGTTCAAACACCATCCATCATCTGCCGGCCCGATGGGCGGCTTACCCTTGTCCGCACCCGCCGTACTGTCCGGCGGCGATGCGGGGATCGCGGATGCGTGACCGAAGACCACCTTCCTATCTGTGGAACTGCGGTACCCGAGCGGCGAGACTCAGCCTGCGACGGGCGATCCCGATGGTGTTCAACACTCCCTTCATCTCTATCTTCCGGACCACTGTCCAACTTCACCTCCGGCAGCGCGTCCACGATCAGGGCCCCTAACCACTGCGCTGGCCCCTCACGTCCGACCTTCTGCCATCAACTTCTGCTTCAGCTTGCTCCGGGCAGTTCATCGTGATGCTGATACTTCGGCTGCCCGGCCGATCCCATCCTTGCGCTGACGGGCGCGGCAGTCTTTCGGAGCGGTCGTTGACCAGCGGGAACGCTGCCGCTGTCGCGGCCGCGGCGTTCAGGGAGAACGTTGGCGACCGCCTCGTCGACCGCACGATGAGGTCTCACATCGAGGCCGGCCCCGCCTTCATCCCTGACGGCCCATGGCGTCCCGGTGGCGAGTCCACCTCTGTTCGGGCCGCCGGGCGAGGACGTCCCGACAAATCCCTCCGAGGGATAAAACGAGCTTCGCTCGGTTTGACATGACTCTCAACATGCCGTTGACGAGCCATCCGCTCACGCACATGGCCTGATGCGGAAATTCCCTCCGCGGACATGGCGTGCTTCAGCGGAGACGGGCCAGGACGACCGTGAGCTGCCGGGAAGCATGCGGCCCGCCCGCTCCGAAGGCAGGGCCCGCGGCAGCGAATATCTATTGCCGCAAGTACAGAAATCAAAGCGGCGCGCGGCCAGATTTCATGGCATAACCAGCAGAATTCGACCCCCCGCTCTCCTCGAAAACGCGCACTGTGATACTGTCGTTCTCGGTTGCAGTTGTGGTTCCCAAACACTTCAGGTGCCCTCACCGGCGTCCTTTACCGGTGGCGGCACTTTGTATTGCCGGCGCTTTTCCGGACGGGTAATCATCGCGGCGACGCAAGGCTTGCACAGAGTGAGCCTTACGGATATCACCCGAAGGAGATGCAAAATGGCTGCTGGTACCGTGAAGTGGTTCAACGCGGAAAAGGGTTTCGGTTTCATCGAGCAGGACGGCGGCGGCGCTGACGTCTTCGCCCACTACTCGAACATCGCCGCCCAGGGCTACCGCGAGCTCCAGGAAGGCCAGAAGGTGAACTTCGACGTCACGCAGGGCCAGAAGGGGCCGCAGGCGGAGAACATCGTTCCTGCCTGACGCTGACGCACCACGCCGCCGGGGCCCGCGCCGTAGGGCGCAAGCCCCGGCGCGCTGCTTTTGTGGCACCCGACATGCCGTTCCACCCTCGCTCCCCGAGAGGAACGACAGGTCTGTTCTTCCGCCGCGCACCGGATGCACCATTCATGGCTCCTGTTCGGGCGCAAGCCTGGTCCAGCCCTCATGGCCCGGAATCACAGCCGCCGTTGTCCCCGGCGAATGCCAACCATTTCAACGTACGAGTCCAGGCTGTTTCTCCGCCGGCTCGACCCGTTCTTTCGGCCCGCGCCCGCCATTCTCGCGCCGCTCATCCGCGCAGAGAACCGCGTGACACGCGCCGCATCAGGAAGGTTCTGCATGAACCATGCGACTCGCTCGCACGACCGCTACGCCCCGACTCGTACGGGCGGCTCCTTCAACCCCGGCAGAGGTGGCCGATCCGGCTCGCCGGCGCAGGCCCGGTCGGGCGCGCCCAGCCGTCCCGGCTACGGGCGGCGTCCCGCCGCACGCCAGGCAGAGTTCGCGCTGCCGGTCACGGTCACCCCGGCCCTGCCGGCAGCCACGACCTTCGCTGAACTCGACATGCCGCTCGCTCTGCTGAAGGTGCTCACCAGCCTGGGCGTGAACCAGCCGTTCCCGATCCAGGCGGCCACGCTGCCGAACTCCCTGGCCGGCCGGGACGTCCTGGGGCGGGGACGCACCGGGTCAGGCAAGACACTCGCCTTCGGCCTGGCTCTGCTCGTCCGCACCTCCGGACAGCGTGCCGAATCGCGGCAGCCGCTTGCCCTGATCCTCGTCCCCACACGGGAACTGGCCCAGCAGGTCACCGCCGCGCTCACCCCGTACGCCCGATCGCTGAAGCTGCGCCTGGCCACCGTCGTCGGCGGCATGTCGATCAGCCAGCAGGCCAACGCGCTGCGCAGCGGCGCCGAGGTCGTCGTTGCGACCCCGGGCCGGCTCAGAGACCTCATCGAGCGCGGCGACTGCCGCCTTGACCAGGTCGGCATCACCGTGCTGGACGAGGCCGACCAGATGGCCGACATGGGCTTCATGCCGCAGATCACCCACCTGCTCGACCAGGTGCGCCCTGGCGGCCAGCGGATGCTGTTCTCCGCCACTCTGGATCGCAACGTCGATCTGCTGGTCCGCCGCTACCTGACGGACCCGGTGGTCCATTCGGTCGACCCCGCGGCGGGCGCGGTCACCAACATGGAGCACCACGTGCTGCATGTCCAAGGTCCGGACAAGCAGGCCACCACTGTGGAGATCGCTGCCCGCGACGGCCGGGTGATCATGTTCCTGGACACCAAGCACGCCGTGGACCGGCTGACCGACCATCTGCTGAACAGCGGCGTACGCGCCGCCGCGCTTCACGGGGGCAAGTCGCAGTCCCAGCGCACCCGCACCCTCGCTCAGTTCAAGACCGGCCACGTCACGGTGCTGGTGGCGACGAACGTCGCGGCCCGCGGCATCCACGTCGACAACCTCGACCTCGTCGTCAACGTGGACCCGCCGAACGACCACAAGGACTACCTGCACCGCGGCGGCCGCACCGCCCGCGCCGGGGAGTCCGGCAGCGTCGTCACCCTGGTCCTGCCCAACCAGCGCCGTGACATGAACCGGCTGATGGCCGACGCCGGAATCGTCCCGCAGACCAGCCAGGTCCATTCGGGCGAGCCCGAACTCAGGCGTATCACGGGGGCTCAGACGCCCTCCGGGGTACCCGTGACCATCTCCGCACCGGCGGCGAGTCGCCGGCCGGCCCGGAACAGCCGACGCTCCTGGTAACAGTGGATGACCTGCCGAGGGAGCAGGACCAGCTCACTGACCGCTCTTGGCGCCGACTTCGCGTCGGCACCAGACCAGCGCTCATGCTCCGGGCATGACCGCTACCCCTGGTAGCCCGGGATGGAGAGGGTGGGAACGGTGCTGCCGGCGCAGCGGGCGCGCTGGCCGGCCGTGGGGGCGGCGTTGCGCATGCCGACGACCGGCACGGCGCGTCCGTCGGCGTAGGTGTTGCCGGACGCGGTGAAGGCCGCGGTGTCGCCGGCGACCTGGGAGACGTCGGGGCGGCCCTTGGTTCCGGCGAGCGGGTCGAGGAAGCGGTTGCCGAAGACGGCGATCGCCCGCTCGGCCCCGGTGCCCGGGAAGTTGCGCCAGTACATGATCCCGCTGTGGTCGGCGGCGGGCGTGACCGTGCGGATGTCGTAGACGTTGCCGCAGACGACGACGTCCTGGAAGACCTTGGGGGCGTTGGTCACGTCGTAGGTGTAGAGCAGTAGCGCGGTGCCGTACAGGAGGTTGCCGGCGATGGTCGCGCCGGTGCCGTTGCGCACCTTGAGCCCGCCGGTGGCGTTCTGCGGCCAGCCGCGCACCCAGTTGCCGGTGATCCGCAGGCCGCTGAAGCCCCAGGCGTACATGGCGTGGTCGCTTCTGGCCCGGCTGCGCGGGTCGCGGTTGACGATGTTGCCGGAGACGGTCGCGTTGATGTCGCCCTTGATGCTGATGCCGCGCTGGATGTGGCCGAGGGCGGCGGGCAGGCCGGTACGGCGGCGTACCTCGGCCAGGCGCGTCGCCGGGGCCTGGGACCAGGAGCGTCCGCCGGCCCAGGTGCTCAGCCATGCCGTCGAGGACAGGTCGGCGCCCAGGACGTTGCCGCTGATCGTCAGGTCGCGGGTGCGGTAGGTGAACAGCGGGGCGCCGCCGTCCACGCGTCGGTCGGACAGGAAGATCGAGTCCTGGACCTGCGCTCCGACCACGTTGGTGAGCCCGACGGCGACCTGGGCGAGGGTCGTCTGCTGCTGGTCCCCCGCGACCGGTGCCTCCCCGTCGCCGACGCGGTTGACGAACACGCTCCGCCGGATGACCGGCCCGGTCTTGTACGGGCCGTTGACGTCCACCCGCACCCCGTCGAACACCACGTTGTCCAGCACGGGCGTACGCTCCCATCGGTTGGCGTACGCGGTGTCGGCGAGGGCCACGTTGGCCGTGCTGCGCAGGATCGCGGGCGCGGCGGGGTCGCCGAGGATCGAGGCGGGCTTGCTCCAGTCGAGGCCGCCGGTGATCCGGTAGACCCCACCCGGCAGATAGAGGCATCGCCCCGAGGCGTACGCCGTGATGATGGCCTTCTGCACGCTGCCGGTGTCGTCGACCTGCCCGTCGCCCTTCGCACCCCCGTCGGCGACGGCGTTCAGGACACCGCCCGAGCAGGCCGGATCCGCGGCGACCGACTCGGGCACCGCAGGGGCGGCGCTCGCCGTAGCGGGCTGGGGCCCGAACGCCGAGACAACGACCGCGCCGGCGACCAGCGCGTTCCGTACCTGCCTCACTCCACCGACGCGCATGTCAGCCTCTCCCCCGCTCTCACCTGTTCGAGTAGGTGATCTTTGCATATGTCGGGCGGTCCCGAGCAAGGTCTCCAGACGATGACCGGGATCGTTCAGAGCCGTCCGCCGTACTGTCACCTGCTTGCGAGATACCTGCCGACCCAGCTCCACCAGCGCCGACGCGGCTCAGCCCACTGATCGACTCCCCGCTGTTCCCCTGGTTCCCCATCCCATCGGGCACGCAAGCCACCATGTCCGGTGGGCCGGGACTGTTGTACAGGCAGCTTGGCCTGCGGAAATAGGAGGCGGCAATCAGGATGCCCATGTCAGGATGATCGGTCTGTACCGGATGTGAAAGGACTGAATGGCCATGCCCAGCGCCATTACTCTGATCCGCGCCGCTGCTCTGTCTGACGTCGCCCAGTACGCTCACGCGGCCACGGCGCCCGCCGAGTCACGACTCATCTTCCTCGCCGGCGCGTGTCCTCTGAACGAGGACGGGTCGACGGCAGCAATCGGGAATTACGCCGGGCAAGCAGCGAAAGCCATCGAGAACATGCTGGTGGCTCTCACTGCCTCTGGCGCATCATTGCAGGACGTCATCAGCACAAGGGTTCTCGTCGCCTCCACCAGGCGGGAGGATCTGGTGGCTGCCTGGCAGGTGGTCCGGGACACGTTCGGTGACCATGACGTACCCAGCACCTTGTTCGGAGTCACCGTGCTTGGCCATGCCGACCAGCTCGTTGAGATCGAAGCAGTCGCCGCCGTACTTGACTCCTGAGCGAAAGGCCCGCTGCACCCCGTCGCGCACGCCGCCCCGACCACGTACGGGAGGGATCGGTCACCGAAGGAGCCGGTCAACGCCTTCAAGGGCGGCGTTCGCCGCCGGGGCGGTCAGGCGGACGGGGAGACTTCGAGAGGATTGGCGGCGATCCGGCCCGCGGCGTCGTTCCTGACCGATGCGGCGGCGGCGCTGTCCGGCTTGCGCCTCGCCTGGTCCTCGAAGCACGCCAGGAACTCCTCACCGAATCCCAGCCGGGGATGGCGGGCGAGCATCTCCGCCCTGGCGTCCGGCGAGAACTCCTCCGGCCGCCGTCCGACCACCTCCCAGCTTGTGGCGACCTGCAACACGTGCGACTCGGGATCGATGTCCGGGGGGACGTCGTCACGCATGTGCAACGTGATGATCTCGGTGGCCCTGGCGGCCCGCTCCTCCTGCCAGCCGGCGGCCATGCCGAAGACCCAGGCCAACTGCCCGCCCGCCTCCTCGAACGGCAGCCTGTGACTGTCGAAGGCATCCGTCAGGGCGATGTCGTGGAGCAGCGCCGAGACGTAGAAGAGCTCGTCGTCGACGGCGATCCCGTGCGCTGTGGCGTACTGCGTCCCCCACAGGTAGGAGCGGACGCAGTGGTTCAGCAGCGCGGGCGAGTAGAAACGGGTGGCCACCGACAGCGCCGCCGCGGCGGCGCGGGTCTCCGGGAACATGGGTCCCGCCTTTCACCTGGTCGTCAGTTTCCGATGTGCGACCTTGGTCGCAGGCCGGCGGTGGTGACTCGATGCGGGGGCGCACGCGCCGTCTCGGCCGGCCGACGGCCCTAACGCGGCCGATCGTCGATCTTGAGCTCGTCTCCGGTGTCGGAGATGAAGACGACCAGCAGTTTCGCCGGTCGCGCCCCGCTGGTGTTCTCGGTGAGCACGTGGTGGGCGCCCGGCTGCTCGACCCAGTTCTCGCCTTGGCGGTACGTACGCACCGGCTCGCCCTCGAGCCGGCTGCGCAGCACCCCCTCCAGCACGTAGGCGTAGACGAAGGCCCTGCCGTGCCGGTGCGGCGCCGCACGTGCGGCGGACGGGAAGGTCACGATCGCCGAGGTGAACGTCTTGCCCTTGACATCGGGAAGCGCCTGCTCAAGCAGAGGCGACAGCGTCTCGGACGGAGGCGGCGAACTCGTGGTGGCCACCGCTGGCACCTGGCCGGTCGCACGCTTCGCAGGGGGCGCGCACGCGCCGGACGCGGCCACCATGCCGGCGATCAGAAGGCTCCCGGCGAAGCGTACTCGGATCATGTTCTTTCCTGTCCCGCAGGCGTGCCGGCTGATCCCGGCCGCCCGCACACATGGGCTCGGTCATGAGGAGTGACGATTACGCTGTCCGGTGACGTGGGAGCCTAACTACGGGCGAGTTCAGGCCTTGGTGATGGTCTGCCCAAATACCGCCGAGCCGGTACGACGGAGCCGGTCATCCGCCTTCCCTGACCTGGGGGACGTTCTCCGCCGGGGGCGTGGGGGCTCCGTCGTGACCGCGAAGAAGCCCCCGGGCCGGGGTGACCGTCAGAGCGTCAGCCCGTTTCCTCGTTCCGGCTGGGGTTCCGGCTGAAGTGGAAGGGGCAGTGCGTGCCGCCCGTTCCGATGGTGGTGCGGCGGTCGAACCGGAAGCCGTGCCGGTCGGGCGCGATGGCCTCGATCCAGTTGGCGTCGAACGCGCACATGACCGGGGTCAGCTCCGGTGCCGAGTTGGCGGCCAGAACGTCGTGGTAGAAGCACCGGCGCACGTCGAGGTGGTAGCGCTCGTCGTCGTCGACGGTCCGGTCGAAGATGAATCCCTTCCCGAACGCGTACTCCTCGCGTGACCTGCTGAGCTCCACCATGGCGGCGAAGGCGTCCGGCGCGTTGTCCAGCACCGCCTGGGTGCCCTCCTTCATGGCGTCGCCGAGCGGTTCGATGAACGACGCGCGTACGACGGCGACGGCCGTCTCACGGCCCAACCTGGGCAGGAGCAACGCGTAGGCGGCCACCAGGGCCAGGGTCATGCGCAGGTTGTGGCGGGCGGGCTCATCGACGATCAGGGACTGTTGGGCCGCTTCGAGTTCGCCCTGCCGTGTCCGCATGGCGGTCACGAGATCGCCGGGCAGTGCGCGATCACGCAGGGTCGCGGCGAGATGCTCGTAGAACGCGTCCAGGAGCAGGGTCGTATCCCGGTCGGGATCGGGGACGTAGGCGCCTTCGGCGAGCCCGAACTGGTCGGTGGACATACTTGCCCTTTCGTGTACGGCTCGGCGCGTACACGACCGCGATCCCTTGTGGAGGCGTGACTGGTCGTGCCGCAACCAAGCGAGCACGCCAGCGCACTCCACCGACCGACCGGGCGCTGACAAGCTTTGTGTTGATGTGTCGGCACCAGCCTGCCAGACCCCGACGATCATGTCCATCCGGCGCGGACGAAGCCCGGCGTGGTCGTCTTGGCCACGGCGCGGCTCTCGTCGACGTCGGTCACGCCCGAGCAGCGCGATGACGCGATCGATTGCCGACGCGTAGGCGCGGTGAGTGTTCGGGTTGGCCGTGCGCGGGATCGCGAGAAAGGCGTCGGTCGCCGCGGGCCAGGGTGACGTGCTCCCCGCGCAGGCAGCGATCTTCGGCGTCGTGCTCATGCCGGCCGCCCGGCGCGCGAGGTGGCTGGAGCGCCGCCTCCGACGATGTACCGGATAACGTGCCGGAGTCGCGTACCGTTCCGGCGGAGGGTTCTCCTGGTCGCCGTACCGCTGTGATCGCTCATGTACGTGATAATCGTCAAATATCACGTACATGAGCGACCTGGACTGGATAGCGACGTTCTGTGGGCCCGTGCCGCTGGCTACGTTCCTGCTCTGGCTGTGCCGGCTCGTTTGCTGTCTCGGATGACCGGGGCGCTTTCGATGTGCCGAACTCCCGGCAGGCTGCCGATGCCGCCCTCGAGGTAGCCGTAGAGCGCATCGGCGTCGCGGCAGGCGACGAACATCAGCAGGTTGGTCGGGCCGGTGGTGGCGGCGGCAAAAGCGACCTCAGGATGCGCGGCCACCGCCTGGGCCGTGCGGCGCAGGGCGGAGGGCTCGACGGTCAGCCAGAGGATCGCGACCATCTCGAAGCCCAGGAGCAGAGGGTCGATGTCCACGTCGAAGAACAGCACGCCGCAGTCGCGCAGGTGGCCCAGCCTGCGCTGGGCTGTTGCCGGAGACCATCCGGTGGCACGGGCGAGCTCCGGATATCCGGCGCGACCGTCCCGAGCCAGGACCCCCAGCAGATGCTCATCGCCTTCGTCCAAGACGACCCGCTCCTGCTGAGCCCCTGGTGCGTGCTGCGGGGCGAGCGTGGCGATCTGCTCGCACGTGAGCGAGTCGGCTCTGCCGTGCCAGCCGGTGGGGCCGCCAGCGAAGACCCGCAGCAGGCAGTGCGCCGTCACCCCGACCACCCGCGGTGTGCGGGGCAACTGGCCCAGCAGCAGCGCATCGCGCTCACGGAAGCTGCGTGCCCGCACCACGCAGACGATCTGGGTGCCGCCGGAGGTGAGGCTGACCCAGGAGGTGTCCGCTCGGCGGGCCAGCGCCTCGGCGATGGGGACGGCCGCGTCAGGTACGACCTGGATTCGGACGAACCACTCCGCCCAGCCCAGCCGTCGCGCCTGGACCTGACCGATCACCTTCAGCAGCCCTGCGGAGCGGAGCCTGTGGTAGCGGCGTGCCACTGTCTGGTCGGACACCTTCAACACCGACGCGATACGGCTGAAGGGGGCGCGGCCGTCCACGTGCAGGGCGTGGACGATGGCGCGATCGAGCTTGTCCAGGACCGGGGCGATCACCGTGGTCAGGTCAGCGTGATGTGCTCGACGTGAGGGAAGGCGGGCCAGCCGGGCGAGCCGTCGTGGACGAAAGCCGTCCAGGCGTCTTGCACGTGCGCCACGAGCTGCTCAAGCTGCGCAGGTTCGGCGCCGGCCAGCATCGGGGAGGCATGCCAGGCGGGCAGATTGCCGAAGACGAACGGCAGTTCGATGCAGTGGCAGGCACCGAACGGGCTGCCTGGCGGTGACCAGTCGAACTGGTAGAGGTGGGCCGAGCGGGCTCGCCCGGCCAGGCGCAGGCTGCCGTCGCGGAACAGCCGCGCGGTGAGCTCGGCCTCAGCTTGAGGGAAGAAGGCCCGAGCCTCGTCCTGGGTGGTGCCGATCAGCATGGGCACCCCCTCCTGGGGACCGGCGAGCAGGTCGGCCGGCACGCCGTCGGCGGCGATCAGTTGGAAGGGCGGCGTCACCCCCGTGGGCTGCGCGATGCGGCGGGCGATCTGCTCCTGGCCGGCGAGCAGGTCGGCGAGCGGTAGGGTGCGCAGCCGTTCGGCGTCACCCGGGCGCAGATTGAGGACGTCCAGGAAAATCTGCCCGATCTCGGCGGCCTCGCCGATGCCGTACGGCCGTACGCCGGCCGGTGTGCTTTGCAGGATGACTTGCCGGAACAGGTCACGGCCCGCGGAATGGCCGGGCAGGGCCAGCGCGGACAGCGCTCCGGCGGACTGGCCGGCCAGCGTGATGCGAGCCGGGTCACCGCCGAACGCCGAAATGTTCTCCCCCACCCAGCGCAGGGCGGCGATCTGGTCGAGCAGCCCGAGGTTGGCCGGGGCGAACTGCGGCGTCAGGTACAGGTAGCCAAGGGCTCCCAGCCGGTAGTTGACGGTGACGACCACCATCCGGCCGCGTTCGGCCAGCAGCGCGCCGTCGTACCAGGCTTGGGCGCCGGAACCGGTCAGGAAGCCGCCACCGTGCAGCCACACCAGGACCGGCAGCCCGCTGCCGCCCGGTGCCCACGCATTGAGTGACAGGCAGGCCTCACCCTGGCGAAGTTCGCTGCCGGGGCCGAGGGCGCCTTCGAGCCGGGACGTGCGCGGCTGCGGGGCCGCCAAGCCCGGTCGGACGGCATCCAGCACGCCGTTCCACCGCGTCGGCCGCGGCGCGGCGAACCGCTCGGCGCGAGCATAGGGGATGCCGAGGAAGGCGGTGACCGCGCCGCCCGCGGGGACGCCGCGCAGCGTCCCGGCGGGTGCTTGGATCAGGTCACTCACCGGTCACATCTCCAGGAAGGCCAGCGCGGCGCCGCGGGCCTGGGCGGCCCCGACGAAGAATCCGCCGGGCATGTCCCTTGTGGTGAACCCGTTGCCCTCCACCAGCTCGCGGGCCGCCTGCATGTCACGTACCGACACGGCTTGCCCGGCCATGTACGGCAATGCGGGCACCGGCTCGCCGGGCATCATCGCGCGGAAGGCGGACACCGTGACGACCTCCACCCGGCCCAGCGGCAGCGGCAGCACGTGCACTGGTCCCTCGGTCACCGGTTCGGTGTCCAGGATGAGGGCGTAGCGGGCGACGGTGGGCTCCAGGTCGGCGTCGTCCACCACGAGCAGCACGCTGTACAGGCCGGTGGCGCCGTTGGCGTGCTCCAGGTAGCGCGGCTGGTGGATCAGTTCAGGGGTCAGGTGGTACGCGGCGTGGATCAGCCCTTCGGGGGTGAGCGCCCGGTCGAGGTGGACCGCCTGAAAGCGGGCGCTCTCCACACCGTCAGAGGTATCCACATCCCGCTGCAGCGGCAGCACACCGGAGGAGGACAAGCCGACCGCTCGCAGGCGCTTTTCGGCGGTTTCGATGTCCGTGCAGCCGAAGGAGTACCCGTGCAGGCCCTCGTACTGGGCGATGAGCGGGCGGATGTTCCAGGGGTCGACCGAGCCGTCCCCGTACAGGCCGAGCAATTCCAGGTAGGTCCGGCCGAACAGGGCGCATCGGTTGCCGGCACCCATCGGCCTTCGCTCGCCGCCGGGGCGGTCAGAGCCCATGTGCATGGACAGTGGGCTGAGCGTGAAGCCCAGCGCCTCGTAGGCCGCCGCGGTGGCGTCCATGTCGGTGGTGTAGAGGACGGAGTGGTCGATCCGGTCGATGTCACGAGCAATCATGGGTGACAGGCTGCCGCCCCGGCGGCCACCGACTCCAGCCAACGGGGTGGGATCGACGTCTTTCGACATTCAAGGTCCTATCGTGATGGAATCCCACGCGCCAGTGCCACCGCCGCTTCACGGGAGCAGCCTCGGTTCAGCGACATCACTGCGGACGATCATCAAGTCGCCCTGTGGCATGTGAGTGTGGCCGACTCGGCCGGCACCTGTGGGACCGGTGAGCTGGCCGGGCGATCAGGCGGCCAGGTCGACGTTTGTGAAGTCGGCCTGGCCACGTGATCTCCGAGATGCTGGCGGGGCGTCTGCGCGGAGCCGGTTCAGCAGTCCCGGTAGCGTGCGGTCATGACCGAGATGCTGCGCTAAAGCCCGATGATGCCTTGGCGATGCCGCTGGAGGGCAACCAGCGGTTCGTCGCCGGCGCGCCGGAGCATCCCAACCAGGACGCCGCCCGCCGCGCCGAGACCGCGCCGGAATTGCCTGGCCATTGACCACCGGGACTCACAACCTGGCTGCTGCCGGCGCGCTCCAGGTTCGGCGACGCCCAGGTCCAGGCCGATCATCCCAGCCGCCGGTGCGTGGCCAGCCGGATGCTCGCAACACGACTTGAGGCCGTTCAATGACCATGGGACAAGGCGTACTCCTCTCGGGTCACACCAACGGCCGTCCGCTGGTCATGACCATGACTCCGGAGCCCCGAAGAATGTGACAGCTCCGGCTGTCACATTTCCGCCGCGCGCCGGGTCATGGAGGCGACGGAACGGGCTCGGGCGCCGGCCTCGCGGGAGCGGCTCTCGAGAGTCGTCACCTTCGCCATGCCCGCGCCGTCGTACAGGTGAAGACAGAACGCGAGCAAGTGGGTGTCCGTATATGTCAGCGACGGGGGCGTCTTCGAGGCTGTCCCGCCGGCCGCCGCCCACGAGCCGGGATCACCTGCCTCGGCAACCCCCTTCCCACGAACCCGGAGGAATTCGTCCATGAAAATCACCGTCTTCGGCGCCAGTGGCGGCGTCGGCCGGCATCTGCTCGACCAGGCTCTGGCCAAGGGGCACGACGTCACGGCCGTCGTACGGAGTCCGGCCAAGCTGGACGGGAAACCGGTCCGCGTCGTGCGTGCCGCCGACCTGACCACGGCCGACGTCACGACGCTGCTGCCCGCCGTCGAAGGGGCCGACGCCGTTCTGTCGGCGCTCGGCCCGCCGAACAACGCCGCGGCCGGGGTGGCCTCCAGGGGCACCAAGGCGATTCTCGCGGCGATGCAGGCCGCCGGGACCCGCCGGCTGATCGTGGTGAGCGCCGCCCCGGTGGGCACCACCCCCTCTCCCGGCCGCCCCAACCCGCCCCGGCACGACCCCGGCGACGGGCCGTTTCTGCGCTACCTGGTGTACCCGATCGTCAAGGCCGCGCTCCGTCCGCAGTACCTCGATCTAGCCGTCATGGAGGACGACGTGCGCGACAGCGGCCTGGACTGGACGGTGCTCAGGCCGGTGCAGCTGACCGACAAGCCGGTGACCGGCGCCTACCGGACGGCGGTGGGGCAGAACGTGCGGGGCGGCCGGTACGTCTCACGCGCGGACGTGGCCCACGCCATGCTCGCGGTGCTCGGCCGGCCGGAAACGGTCGAGCAGGTCCTCGGCATGGCCAACTGACCCTCTTATCACCGACCACAAAGGAGAAATCATGAATGAAGTTCCGATCACCCGTACCGAAACGCCGGTCGACGAGCCGATCACCATGATCAACGCGTTCACCGTCCCGGTGGAGGAGTCGGAGACGTTCCTGCCGCTGTGGATGGAGAACGCCGAGATCATGGCCAGGCAGCCGGGATTCGTCGGGGCGCGGCTGCACCGATCGATGATCGACGACGCCGAGCTGCGGTTCGTCAACGTGGCCCACTGGGAGAGCGGCAGGCAGCTCGAAGAGGCGCTGGGCAGACCCGAATGGCAGGAGAGCGCCCAGCGGCTGCTCAATGACCCCGGCCTGCACATCACCGCGCGGCCCAGCATCTACGAGGTCATCGTCGACCTCCAACCCTCCCACGGCGGAAGCGCCGCACCGGTGACCAGCTGAGAAGTCGGCACTGTGGCCCGGGCCTCCGCTGAAGACCATGCGGAGGCCCGGGCCACAGTGTTGCGCATGGCAGGCTTGCACGGCATGGCCATGATCACGTGCTTGATCACGGCCATGCCGGTTTCTCTACCGAACGGTCGACGCGCGTCTCACCGACGGGCTCGGCTCCGCGCGGACGCTCCGGTCGTCGAGGGGGTGGAGAAGGTCCCGCCAGTCCGCCGGCCAGTTCGCCAGCGCCACGCCGATCATGATGATCAGGTGCAGCGGCGCCGACACCTCCTCCTACAAGGGGGCGACGTCGATGAGGTGGGTCGTCACCGCGCCGATCAGCACGAACACCAGCCCCGCCGCGCCGATGAACCTGACCCGCCGCCGCGGGACGAGCATCATCAGCCCGAAGACGAGCTCCAGGGCGCCGACCACGAACCGCATCCACGGCGGCCAACCCCAGTCGACGAACTTCTCCGCGTAGGCCGGACCGAAGAAGGTCGGCCCGGGCCAGAACTTGGTGACGAAGCCGATGAAGAACGAGGCGGCCAGATACCAGTAGAGAACTGTGGCGAGCCGTCGCGGCCAGGTACGTACGGTCATGAGCCCTCCGTCGTGTGCGCCATGCGACTCAGCCCCACTTCTGACCGGCGAGCTGCCGGGTGGTGACGTTGAGCCGGTTCGACAGGTTCGTGACCGCGACCATCAGGATGATCGCGGCCAGTCCCGCCTCGTCGTAGTGCCGGGCCGCCTCGTCCCAGATGTCATCGGGGACCGGGTCGCTGCGGTCGGCGAGCCGCGTGGCGGCCTCGGTGAGGGCCAGCGCGGCCCGTTCGGCGTCGGTGAAGTACGGCGTCTCCCGCCAGGCGACGACCAGCCCCGTCCGCTCGTCGCTCTCGCCGCTCTTCCTGGCGCTGCGGACCCCCGACTCCACGCAGGGGCCGCAACCGTTGATCTGGCTGGCGCGCAGGTGCACCAGCCCCAGCGTGGTCTCCGGCACGCCGCCCGTACGGGCGGCCTTGAAGAGCTCCTGGATGGGCGCCATCGCTGTAGGCAGGACGGCGGCGGGATTCTTCATCCGTGTCTGCATGTGTTTCTCCGCTGTATCGGCTGGACTTCCGCCCTGATGACGCGCCGCGAGGGGAGGTTGTGACAGCGCGCCGCCTGTCACATCTGTGCGGTCGTTTCCGTCATCTGTTACAGACAGCACGAGAGGGACGGCGTCATGGAGGAGAAGGACCTGCTGGCCGGTTGGTTCCAGCAGCATCGCGACCATCTGTGGGCGGTGGCCTACCGGCTGCTCGGCTCGGCGAGCGAGGCCGACGACGCGCTCCAGGAGGCCTGGCTGCGCCTCAGCCGCGCCGGCGCGGAGGACGTGCGGAACGTGCCGGGCTGGCTCACCACGATCGTCGCACGGGTGGCGCTGAGCATGCTCCGCGATCGACGGACGCGGCGCGAGGAGCCGCTACGCGTCTCCGGCGCGGACCCGGTGGCCGGCCTTCGCGAGGCGGACGATCCGGAGCACGAGGTGGTCGTCGCCGATTCGGTCGGCCTGGCTCTGCTGGTGGTGCTCGACCTGCTCGCGCCGGCGGAACGGATCGCGTTCGTCCTGCACGACATGTTCGCCGTGCCGTTCGGCGAGATCGCGTTGATCGTGAACCGTTCGCCGGCCGCGGCCCGGCAACTGGCCAGCCGCGCCCGCCGGCGCGTACAGCACCCCTCGGCCCCGGAGGCCGGGACCGACTCCGTCAGGCAGCGGGAGATCGTCGCCGCCTTCCGGGCCGCGTCCCGTGACGGTGACTTCGCGGCCCTGCTCGCGCTGCTCGACCCCGACGTGGAGATCAGCGCGGACCGTACCGCCGTGCTCTCCGGCGCGTCGAGGCTGGTACGAGGGGCGGACGGCGTGGCCGAGACCTTCGCCGGCCGGGCTCAGGCCGCCGAGCTCGCCTTGATCGACGGGGCACCGGGGCTGGTGTGGGCGCCCGGCGGACGGCCACGGGTCGTCTTCGCCTTCACCATCGCGAACGACCGGATCACCCACGTCGACCTGCTCGCCGACCCCGAATACCTGGAGGACGTCGAACTGGTCACGCTCGGCGGGTAGGCGTCCGAGCACTGAAAGCGCTCAGGGTGAGGCGCGGACACCGCGTCCTCACCCTGAGCGGGTCCGCCGGCTACTGCCTCCACTGCTCCGTCGGCGACACCCCGGCCAGCGGCTTGCCGATGAGGGCCAGGGGGGTGAAGAAGCCGACCTGGCCGATGGCCATGATGAGCGTGGCGAGCGCCTTCTCGTCGTAGTGCCCGCGCGCCCGCTCGTACAGCTCGTCGGAGACGCGCTCGCCGGCCGGGTTCGCGGTGAGGACGGCCTCCACCAGAGCGAGCGCGACGCGCTCGGCCTCGGTGAAGTAGGGGGCGTCCTGCCAGGACGCCACAGCGGTGATGCGCTCCTCGCTCTCCCCCGCCTTGCGGAGGCTGCCGGTGTGCAGGACCGTCAGGTACGTGTTGCCGACGATCTGCCCGGCGCGCAGCTGGAGCAGGCTGATGGTGACCTCCGGGACGGAGCCGTTCCCCGTCGCCTTGAACAGGGCTCCGGCGATCTCCTTCAGCTCGGGGACGAGCACGGCGGGGTTGGACAGGCGCGACTGGCGGTGCTGCTGCTCGGTGCTGGTCATGGTGATGGGGTTTCCTTTCTGGTTCAACGGTGTTCCGCCGCTATGACGGATCCCGCGGGCCGAACGTGACCGGCGGGTCGAGGGAGGTCAGCGAGGGGTGCTGCCGAGAGGCTCGGCACTCCGGCTGACGGGCCGCGGCCGCAGGAGCAGGACCGCGGCCAGGAAGACGGTCAGTCCGGCGCGGAACAGCCTGCGCCGGCCGAACAGGTCACCGGCCCGGCCGCCGGCCAGCAGCAGACCGCCGAAGGCCAGGGCGTAGGCGGTGAGGACCCAGTCCAGGTCCGCCTCGTCGATGCGCAGGCCGGCTCCGATGACGGGCAGGCCCGCGGTCACGATGGTGCCGTCCATCACCATCAGCAGTTGCGCGGCGGCGATCACCAGGAGAGCGAGGCCGCTTCGCTCAGGACGGGGTGCGGTGTGTGTACTCATATGAGGTCCTCAGGAGGTGGTGGCGCGGTGGCGCGCCGCGGCGTCGTGCACCACGGCGGCCAGCCGGTCGTGCTCGGGGTAGGACCAGCCGAAGCCGAAGCGGCGGCGGGTGTAGCCGAAGGCGATGCCGCTGCGCGGGTCGGCGAAGGACTCCGAGCCCGCCGAACCGTCGTGGCCGAAGGCGTTCGCGCTGAGGAACGGGTAACGCAGGCCCTTGGCCTGGAAGCCGAGCGCGTAGTTGCCCTGCTCGCCGCGGACCAGGTCGCCGCCGGTGGAGTGCAGCATGGAGAACTCACCGACGGTGTCCGGCTTGAGCAGCGGAGGGTGGCCGTCGATGCCCCATACGGCCGCCGCGTACAGGCCGGCCAGGCCGCGGGCGCTGCCCACCCCGCCGGCCGACGCCTGGCCGCCGGCGCGGACGGCGCGGGTGTTGACGAAGGCCACCTGGTCCAGCGGGGGCGTGCTGTTGAGCCCGTACCCGACGCCGAGGATGCTGTGCGGGCCGGGCACGTTCGACCAGAACGCGGCCTCCTGCTCCGGAGTGGCCGTCCACCACCGGATCGGCCGGAAGCGGCGCTCCTCGGCCTCAGGCAGCCCCAGGTAGAGGTCCAGCCCGTACGGGACGCGGATGCGCTCGTCGAAGACCTGCTGCAGCGACCGGCCGGTCACCCGCCGGATCACCTCGTTCACCATGGCGAACGAGACGAACCCGCCGTAGCCGTAGGCCGAGCCCGGCTTCCAGTACGGCCGCTGCCCGGCCAGCCGGCGCGCGATCACCGCGTCGTTGGCCAGCTCGGCGGCCGACAGCCCGCCGTCGACGCCGATGACGCCGGAGCGGTGGGTCAGCACGTCCCGCAGCGTGATCCCGTCCTTGCCGGCGGCGGCGAACTCCGGCCAGTGCCGGGCCACCGGCTCGTCGAGACCGAGGACCCCCTCCTGCACCAGCAACGCCGCCACCAGCGTCGCGGCACCCTTGGTGGAGGAGTAGACGCCGGTCAGCGTGTCGCCGCTCACCTCGTCTCCGGCCCACAGGTCGACCACCCGCCGGCCGTGCGCGTAGGCCGTCAGTTGCGCGCCCACCTGCCCGTCCTGCTCGGCGGCCACCTCGGCGAACGCTTCGCGCACCGGCTCGAAGCCGTCCGCGACCGTTCCGTGGACATTCGTCCTGCTCATCGTCGGCAACCCTTCGTGAGTGAGTGTTGGTCGCCGGCATGACGGACGGTCCGGGGGAAAGGTGACCGGGCGCGTTCGCGGTCACCTTTCAGTGGTTCGATGCGTCACCGGGATGACGTTTGCCGATGGAGAGGAGTGCAATCGTGACGCCCCATGACTTTCTCGCCGACCGGTTCGAGGGGCACCGCCCCCACCTGAAGGCGGTCGCCTACCGCATGCTCGGCTCGTTGAGCGAGGCCGAGGACGCGGTCCAAGAGGCGTGGCTGCGGCTGGCGCGCTCGGACTCGGGCGACATCGACAACCTCGGCGGCTGGCTGACCACCGTGGTCGGCCGGGTGTGCCTGGACATCCTCCGCACCCGCAAGTCACGACGCGAGGAGCCGCTGGAGGACCGCCTGCCCGATCCGGTGATCAGCCGGGAGGACGCCACTGACCCGGAACAGGAAGCGCTGCTGGCCGACTCGGTGGGCCTGGCCCTGCTCGTCGTCCTGGAGTCCCTGACCCCGGCCGAACGGCTGGCGTTCGTGCTTCATGACATGTTCGGCCTGCCGTTCGAGCAGATCGCGCCCATCGTGGACCGCACCCCCGTGGCAGCCAAGAAACTCGCCAGCCGCGCGCGCCGGCGCGTCCGCGGCTCAGCCCCGAGCCCGGACCCCGATCTGAGCAGCCAGCGCCGGGTGGTGGACGCCTTCCTCTCCGCCGCCCGCGACGGCGACTTCGCCGCGCTGGTGTCCCTTCTCGACCCCGACGTGGTGCTGCGCGCCGACGGCGGGGTGCTCACCGGTGGCATGAAGGTCATCAGGGGCGCCGCGGCCGTGGCGGGACAGCTCGCCACCTTCCAGCGCATGGCCACGAGCGCCGCAGCCTACCCGGCGGTCATCAACGGCCTCGCCGGCCTGGTCAACACCATCGACGACCAACTGGTCTCCGTCATGAGCTTCACCGCCTCCGACGGCAGGATCGCCACGATCGACATCCTGTCAGACCCCGGCCGCCTGGCCCGGCTCGACCTCCCGCATCTGGAGCCGTGATGACGGCGCACGCCGACACGGCCGGAAGGGGCCGGCATGTCAGCCGCTCTGGACGCCGCACGCGCCTACCTTCAAGGCCCGCCGCCCTACGGCCCCGCCATCCGGACATCGCCAGCCACATTGAGGATCCCTGCCTTGTACCACGCCATCTGTGACTACAACCCCGAACATGAGAGCGCCTGGCTGCGCTGCCGCGTTCTGTCCTTCCTGACTACCGCCTACTTCGACGACGTCGCCACGAGCAAACCCGCGATCCCAGGTCCCGGTTTCGAACTCATCGCAGAGGACAGTGGCACTCTTGCCGGAATCCTCGACGTCGCCTTTGACGGTGAAATGGCGACCGTTGAAACCATCGCGGTTCATCCTGACCGTCAACGTCGGGGCATCGGCCGCGCTCTTCTCGACCAAGCCCGTGCCCGAGCCCGCAAGCTCGGCGCACGCACGCTCGACGCCTGGACGAGGGACGATCCGGGAACATTACGCTGGTATCGAACCAACGGCTTCACCGAGGGTGAGCACTACCTGCACATCTACGCGAATTACTACACCGATCCCGGCGAGCCGGACAGGGCTATCGGTGAGCGCCGGCCAGGACTACGGCCCATGGCGATCTTCCTGCATGCCGGCTTGCCGGACGAGCATGCGATACGCGCGCAGTTCGCTCGAGTCCACGTCTGTCGGCGCTTCGTGTCAGAGCTCTGAAGCACACTCCCGACGTCCTCAGCGACCTTGAGGTCCTGCCCACCCAACGCGTTCCATGTCGCCCGAAGGCGTTCCGCCGGCCTTCGGCGCGGCTCTGCAGCTGTTGCCCCGTTCCTCTGTCCAGCCAGGTCAGTGCCGACCTCGCGCGAATAGTGTGCCCGCGAGGTTCCGTCACCATCGTCTTCCGGGTGGGGCGCGTGCGTGTTGAGGTGATCGCATGACCCCCATGAGCGCCATCAACCGGACAGCCGCCGCGGGAATGATCGTGCTGACACTGGCACTGGCGTGGACCAGCATCGAGCTTCAACGCGTCGCGGCAGACGGGGCCGCACCGTGGACTCGCGAGTGGATCACAGGCTGGCTGATCGGACCTGCGGTATCGCTGCTCGTCCTCGCCGTGTTCGGTACCCGCGTCCACCTGCTCACGCGCGGTCAGCCGATCCACTGGCCGAAGCTGGTGTGGGTCGAGCGGGGATTCCTCCTGACCATGGCCCTGGTCTGCGGCTGGCCCTACGTCCCTGCGGTCGCCGACTCCTTCAGCGTCGGTGAGCCGGCCGCGCATCTGCTGGCGCCGGTCGTCGGTGTCGTCGTCGTCACCGTTCTGCCGACGCTGCTCACCAAGCAGCAGGCGGGTGGTGGGCTCAGCGGAAGCGGCGCTGCCTGACGTACGGGCGTTGCGCTCGTGGGGCCGTTTCGGGCCGCCCTCATGCGCCGGATCGCGCCCGCTCAGCCAAGCGGCAGATGCCGGGTGACATCGAGCACGAGACCGCTCATCCTCGGAGATCTGCCCGCCGCCCTCCACCATGAGCCTGCGACCGCCTCGCCGAGCGAGGTCCGCCGGCAGCCAGGGCAACGGGGGCCCGCGTCGACGCCACGATCACACGCACGACATCGCCATCCGGGCGAGAAGGGACGCCGACGGCAAACGGAAGAACCGAGAGAACGGAGCCTCGTCCGTGACGGTAAGGTCCGAATCTGATCCTCCCCCTGCCGACCACACCGGACAGCGGGCCGCCGTGCAGGAGCCCGCCACGGATCCGATCTTCGGAGGCGGCCTCCAGTACAGCATGGGATGGGCGCGGCACGAAGCCGACCTGGCGGTCGGCTTCGGCGTGATCATGCGTAAACTGCCCTCGCTGATCGGCATCTGCCTGCGGCTGTCCTGGCGAGCCGACCCGGCCGCGCTCGTGATCGTCGTGGCCTGCCAGCTCATCGTCGGCGCCGCGACCGCGTTCGGCCTGCTGGCCACCAACCGGGTCCTGCAGCAGATCCTCGCGGTGGGGCCCACCCCCGACCGCGTCAAGGCCGCCGTGCCGGCGCTGGTCCTGGTCGCGGCCGCCGGCATCAGCGTCGCGGTGTTGACCGCCTGGTCCGGTGCCGCCTCCGGCCGGCTCCAGCCGAAGGTCGAGCACCTCGCCTACGACGAGCTCCTCAGCCGCGCCGCGAACGTCGAGCTGCTGCACTTCCAGGGCGCCCAGTTCCACGATCTCCTGGAGGCCGCGCAGTTCGGGGCCGGATGGATCGACATCGTCATCGATCAGGTCATCCGCATGCTGAAAGCGCTGATGGGCATGACCGCCGCCGCCGGCGTCCTGGGTGTGCTGCACCCTCTGCTGCTGCCGCTGCTGCCGCTCATCATCCTGCCGCGTGCCTGGGCGCTGGTGCGCTCCACTCTGCGCCGCAAGGCCTCCCGCCTGCGGTGGCTGACTCCCCTACGGCAGCAGCGCAGCCTTGCCCAGCTCCTGGTCGGAGCCGACCCCGCCGAGGAGATCCGCGCGCACGCCGCCGGGGACTTCCTGCTCCGCCACCACGACCGGATGGCCCTGCGCTCGGCGCGGGAGCAGGCCCGCCTCGCCCGCGCCGACGCCGGAGGCGAACTGCTGGCCGGGGGACTGAGCGGCCTGACGACGGGCGCCACCTACGTGGTGCTCGGCTGGCTCCTGATCACCGGACGCATGCAGCTGGCCGCCGCCGGCACCGCCGTCCTGGCCATCCAGACCGGCACCAGCCAGCTGGGCAACCTGATCTATTCGATCAACAACGTGTTCGAACACGGCCTCTACACCGAGGACTGGGCCGCCGCCTGCCGCCAGGCCGAACGCCTGGCCATCCCCCGCGACGGCACCGGCCTGCGGCGGGCCGACGGTCCCGACCTGATCGAGGCACGCGGCCTGCGCTTCAGCTACCCCAATGCCGACGAGCCCGCCCTCGACGGCGTCGACCTGGCCATCAGCCGCGGTCAGATCGTCGCCCTGGTCGGGCACAACGGCTCCGGGAAGACCACGCTGGCGAAACTTCTCACCGGCCTCTACCTCCCCGAATCCGGATCGGTCACCTGGGACGGCACACCCACCACCGACCTCGACCGAACCCAGCTCTTCGACCAGGTGGCCCTGCTGTCCCAGGGCTACGAACGATGGCCCTTCACCGTGTCCGCCAACGTCGCCATCGGCCGCCACACCACCGGCCCCACCCCCGAAGCGCTCGCCTGCGCCGCCGCGGCCTCCGGCGCCACCGATCTCATCGCCTCCCTGCGGGACGGCTGGGACACGCTGCTCGCCCCCGAGTACCAGGGCGGGGTCGACCTGTCGGGCGGGCAGTGGCAGCGCATCGCGGTCACCCGCGCGTACTTCCGCGACGCGCCCGTGCTGGTCCTGGACGAGCCGACCGCCGCCCTCGATCCCCGCGCCGAGGCCGAGACCTTCGCCGGGGTGCGCGCCCTGGCCGGCGGACGCACGGTCATCCTCATCACCCATCGCCTGCACTCGGTGCAGCACGCCGACCGCATCTTCGTCCTGCAGGACGGCCGGGTCACCGAGAGCGGCAGCCACCAGGAGCTGCTGGATCTCGGCGGCGAATACGCGGAGCTGTGGTCGCTGCAGGCGGCCCAGTACGGCATGGGCACCACCCCGTGATCCTGACCGGGCTCCCCCATCCTCGACGGGGGGACCGGTTCACTCGGCGGCGAGCGGTCAGAAGGACGGATGCGTGTGCACCCGTCGTCCCTCCACGTAGGTGGCGAGGACGGTGATGCCGCCCAGGTCACCGGGGGGTACGGCGAACGGGTCGGCGTCGGTGACGACGAGGTCGGCGAGCTTGCCGGGCTCGATGGTCCCGGTCCGGGTGTCGAGGTGGTTGAGCCGGGCGGTGCCGATCGTGTACGCCGACAGGGCCGCCGCCACCGGGAGGCGCTGCGCGGGCAGGAACGGCCGCCCCGATCCGTCGGGGAGCATCCGGTTGACGGCGACGTGGATGCCGAGGAACGGGTCCGGGCTGCTGACCGGCCAGTCGCTGCCCGCGGCGAGGGCGGCGCCCGAGCGCAGGAGGTCGCCGAAGGGGTACTGCCAGGCGGCGCGCCGGTCGCCGAGGAAGGGAATGGTCAGCTCGTCCATCTGCGGCTCGTGCGCCGCCCACAACGGCTGGATGTTGGCGGTGACCTCCAGGGCCGCGAACCGTGGCACGTCGTCGGGATGGACGACCTGGAGATGGGCGATGTGATGCCGGTTGCCCCTGCGCCCGTTGACCTTGAGCGCCGCCTCGAACGCGTCCAGCGCCTCCCGGGCGGCCCGGTCGCCGACGGCGTGCACGTGGACCTGGACCCCGACGGCGTCCAGCCGGGTGACGTGGGCGCGCAGGTCCTCGGGCCCGACGAAGCTGATGCCGCTGTTGCCGGTCCGGCATCCACAGCCGTCCAGGTAGGGGGAGGTCATGGCGGCGGTGTAGTTCTCCGCCACGCCGTCCTGCATGATCTTCACGCTGGTGGCTGCGAACCGTCCGGTGGTGGTACGGCGGGCGAGCAGTTCGGGGATCTGCTCCTCGCCCCGGTCCCGATCCCACCACAGGGCGCCGACCACGCGCCCGGTGAGCATCGAGGCGTCGGCGGCGGCTTCGTAGGCGCGCTGGACCTCCGGGCCGACCATCGCGTCCTGCCAGGCCGTCACTCCGGCCTGGTGCAGGCGTCGCTGGCCGGCCTGGAGGCCGCGGAGCAGGTCCTCGTCCGTGGGCTCGGGCACGTGCCTGCCCACGAGCGAGGCTGCGCCCTCGTGCAGGGTTCCTTGAGGGGTTCCGTCGGGTTCGCGCTCGATGCGCCCGTCGTTCGGGTCGGGGGTTCCGTCGTGGACGCCGCACAGCCGCAGGGCCTCGGTGTTGACCCATGCGCCGTGCCCGTCCCTGTTGGTCAGGTAGACCGGCCGGTCGGGGACGACCTCGTCGAGGGCGATCCGGCTCGGCGTGCCGCCGGGGAACCATTCCATGGACCATCCGCCGCCGGAGATCCAGCGCACCTCGGGATGGGCCGCGGCGTACGCGCGGACGACGGCGAGGGCGTCGGCGGCGTCCCGCGCCTCGTGCAGGTCGCACCGGGTCATGGAGAGCCCGGCCAGCACCGGGTGCACGTGGGCGTCCTGGAATCCGGGAAGCAGGGTCCGGCCGGCCAGATCGACGGTCTCGGTCCGCGGGCCGGCCAGGTCGCGCACCTCCTCGACCTCGCCGAGCGCCAGGATCCGCCCGTCGCGTACGGCCACCGCGCGGCTGGGAGCGCCGGCCATGGGACGCACCCGGCCGTTGAGGAACACGAGGTCAGCAGATTTGTCGGCAGTTCTGTCGGCAAAAGTCATGTAAGTCTCCTCAGAGCTGCGGGCGGGTGGGCCACGGCAGGACGCGTTCGACGGCGGCGCCGATGTGGAAGACCGTCGCGTCGTCGTAGCTGCGGCCGACGATCTGCGTCCCCGTCGGCACGCCGTTCGACGCGAGACCGGACGGGACGTTGAGCACGGGGCAGCGGCTGGCGATGTTGAAGACGGTCGTCAGCGAGTACTCCAGGTAGTGGTCGAACTGGACCCCGTTGACCGTCAGCTTGGTGTCCACGTAGTCCTCGCCCGCGGGCAGCGCGGCGGTGCCCGCGGTGGGGCAGATCAGCGCGTCGTACCGGTCGAGCAGGTCGCCGATCACGGCGTAGATGCGGCCCTCCAGCTCCAGCCCGGCCAGGAAGCCGTCCCGCGCCAGCGCGGCGCGCGAGTCCTCGGCGAAGGCGAGGGCGTAGGGCGTGAGCTCGTCGCGGTGCGTCTCCGCCACGCCGGCGACCATGGGGCCGAAGATGGCGCCGAAGTGGATGAAGGCCGCGCGCATGACGTCGGCGCGCCGCAACGGCACCTCCACCTGCTCCACGATGGCGCCGGCCGCGGCCAGCGCGTCGGCGACCGCGCGGGTGTTGGCCGCGACGTCCGGCTCGATCTCCCAGTTCCCCAGGTCGGGGGAATAGGCGATGCGCAACCCCGCGACGTCGCCGAGGCGTTCGGGGATGTGCGCGGCGGGGCGGATGGAGACGACGTCGGCCGGATGCGGCCCGACGATGACGTTCTGCAGGAGCGCGCAGTCGGCGACGGTACGGGCCATCGGCCCGTCATGGCAGTAGTGGTCCAGGTTGTACGGCGACATCGCGGGCACCCGCCCGTAAGGCGGCTTGTATCCGACCGTGCCGGTGGCCGCGGCGGGCAGCCGGATCGAGCCGCCGATGTCGGACCCCGTGGCGAGCGTCGCCGTCCCCGACGCCAGTGCCGCGCCCGCGCCGCCGGAGGAACCGCCGGGCGAGTAGTCCAGGTTCCAGGGGTTACGGGTGAGGCCCCACAGCCGGGAGTGCGTGTAGGCGGCGCAGCAGAACTCCGGCGTGGTGGTGCGGGCATGGACGATCCCGCCGGCGGCGACGACCCGTTCGACGACCGGATGGGTGGTGTCGGCGACGTGGTCGGCGTAGGCCAGGGAACCGTCGCTGGCGCGCATTCCCGCGATCGGCTGCTCGTCCTTGGTGGCGACCGGCAGCCCTTCGAGCGGTCGCGGCGACCCGTTGCCGAGGTAGGCGCGCTCGGCCTTCCTGGCCTGGTCGAGCGCCTCGTCGAACATCGTCTCGCTGAGCGCGTTGACCCGCGGCTCGACGGCCTCGGCCCGCTCGATGACCGCGGTCATGAGCTCGACGGGCGACAGGGCCCGGGTCCTGAACAGCTTCAGGGCTTGCGTGGCGGACAGGTGTGCGAGCTCACTCACATGATCTCCTGAAGGGCGCGCCGGTCGGCGGCGATCTGGGCGGGATCCCAGCCCGGCCGCGGCACGGAGTGCAGCAGCAGGCGGGTGTAGGGATGCTGGGGGGCGGCCAGGACCTGCGAGGTCGGCCCGGCCTCGACGACCTTGCCGCGGTGGAGCACGACGATGTCGTCGGCCGCGTGCCGGACCAGGGCCAGGTCGTGGGTGATGAACAGGTAGGCGATGTCGAGGTCGCGGCGGATCCGCGCCAGCAGGTCGAGGATCTGCGCCTGGATGGACACGTCGAGCGCCGAGGTGGCCTCGTCCAGGATCAGCACCTTCGGCGCGGTGGCCAGCGCGCGGGCGATGGCGACCCGCTGGCGCTGGCCGCCGGACAACCGCCTGGGCCGTACGGCGGCCTCACGCTCGCCGAGCCCGACGCGCTCCAGCAGTTCCTCGCGCCGGGCCCGCCGGGCCTGCTTGTCCAGGGCGAAATGCAGCCGTAGCGGCTCCTCCACGCATTCGCTCACGCTGATCCGCGGATCCAGGGAGAGGTAGGGGTCCTGGAAGACCATCTGGATCTCGCGCGCCCGCGACAGCCTGGCCCGGCGGCCCCGCGGGGCGCGCGAGCGGTTCCGGCCCTCGACGCTGATCCGCCCGGCGTCCGGGAGCTCCAGGCCGACGAGCATCCGCGCGGTCGTCGTCTTGCCCGAGCCCGACTCGCCCACCACGGCGAGCGAGCCGCCGGCCCGCAGCGAGAAGGAGACGCCGTCCACGGCCGCCTTGTGGCCGTACGCCTTGCGCAGCCCCTCGACCTCCAGCACGTTCTCAGTCATGGACCGGCTCTCCAGCTCTCAGGCACGCCACCCGCGCGCGTTCCAGGATCTCCAGGTCGGGCCGTCGCTCCCGGCATCGCTCGACGGCCAGACCACAACGGGCCTCGAAGGCGCACCCGGCCG
Organism: Nonomuraea sp. NPDC048881; assembly: GCF_040649795.1. Lineage (NCBI taxonomy): Bacteria > Bacillati > Actinomycetota > Actinomycetes > Streptosporangiales > Streptosporangiaceae > Nonomuraea > Nonomuraea sp. NPDC048881. Next base: position 61,997 of record NZ_JBEZGC010000023.1, on the reverse strand, counting down.
GGGACTCGGCCAGCGACAACGGCCTGCCGGGCACGCCGTGCGGCGGCTCGTGCGACTCCAGCCGGGGCGTGGCCGCCAGCAGCCCGGCCGTGTACGGGTGCCGGGGCCGGGCGAAGAGCTCGCCGGTGGCCTGCTCCTCGACGATCCGGCCCGCGTACATCACGTAGATGCGGTCGCAGATGGCCGCGGCCAGCTCCAGGTCGTGGGTGACGAACAGCATGCCCATCCCGCGCGCGGTCCTGAGGTGGGACAGGATCGCGATGACCTCCGCCTGCGTCGTGACATCCAGGGCGGTCGTCGGCTCGTCGGCGAGCAGCAGGTCGGGCTCCGCGGCCAGCGCCCCGGCGATCATCACCCGTTGCAGCATCCCGCCGGAGAACTCGTGCGGGTGACGGCGCAGCGCGGCTTTCGGGTCCTCGATGCCCACCGCCTCCAGCAGCCCCTCCGCCCGATCGAGAGCCTGCCGGTACGGCAGCCCGCCCGCCCGCAGTCCCTCGGTGACGAAGTCGCCGATCCGCCGGACGGGATTGATCGACGCCCGCGGATCCTGGAAGATCATCGCCACTCGGCGGCGGCGCAGGTCACGCAGCCCCGCGGCGGTCTGCGCCAGTACGTCCTGGCCGTCGACCAGGACGCGCCCGCTCACGGCGGTCCGCCCGGGCAGCAGGCCGAGCACGGCCCGGCAGGTGACGGACTTGCCTGACCCGGACTCGCCGACGAGCCCGACGGCCTCGCCCTGGGCGACGCGCAGCGACACCGCGTCCAGGATGGGCCGGGCCGCCTGGCCGGGCGCCAGCCGTACGGTCAGATCGTCGATCTGGAGCATCAGCGCTCCCTCCCGGAGACGCGGTCGGCGATGCCCTCGCCGACGACGCTGAAGGCCACCACCGTGATCACGACGGCCGCGCCGGGGGCCAGCGCGGGCAGCATGGCGCCCTGGAGCAGGGCGGAGGCCCCTTCGTTGATCATGGCGCCCCAGTCGGGGACGGGCGGTTGTGTGCCGAACCCGAGGAAGGACAGCGCCGCGAGGTCCATGAGCGCGTAGCCGAAGTTGATCGCCGACTGGGCGAGGATCAGCGGGACGACATTGGGGACCAGGTGTCTCAGGCAGATGACCCACCCGGACCAGCCCTGCACCCGGTAGGCGTGGATGTAGGGGCGGGACATCTCGCGCAGGGCGACGCCGCGCGCCAGCCGTCCGACGTAGGGGGTGTAGGCGATGCTCATCGCCACGACGGGCGCGGTCAGGCCGGGGCCGAACATGGCCACCAGCGTGATCGCCAGCAGCAGCGCGGGAAAGGCGAAGACGAAGTCCATGGCGCGGGACAGGACCGCGTCGAGCACACCGCCGGTCCAGGCGGCCAGGACGCCGAGCAGGGTGCCCGCCACCGTCGACAGGGTCACCACCAGGAGCGGGCCGAGCAGTCCCGCCCGCGCGCCGTGGATCAGGCGGGACAGGATGTCGCGGCCGGACTGGTCGGCCCCGAGCAGGTGATCGGCGCTCGGGCCGCTCAACGCGGCCGGGAAGTCGATGGCGAGCGGATCGTGCGGCGCCACGACCGGCGCCAGGATCGCCACCGTCACCAGGACGGCCAGGACGGCGACGCCGGCGACGGTCATCCGGTCCGCGGGAAGCCGGTAGCGGCGGTGGAAGGTCACGGCTGTCAAGAGGACTCCTTCACTAAGCCCTGCGCAGGCGCGGATCGATGGCCGGCTGAACCAGGTCGACCAGCAGGTTGGCCGCCGCGAAGACGACGACGATCAAGGTGGTGACGGCCTGCACGACCGGGAAGTCCTTGACCGTGACCGAGCTGACCAGCAGTTGCCCGATCCCGGACAGGCCGAAGGCGGTCTCCACGATCGAGGTCGCGACGAGCAGCCCGGCGATCACCGTGCCTGTGACCGTGCTGATCGGGCCGAGGGAGTTGCGCAGGACGTGGCGCCGGATCACCGCGTTCTCCTGGACGCCGCGCGAGCGTGCCACCTCGACGTGCTCGCGGGCCAGCTCCTCCAGCATGGACGAGCGGGTGACCCGGGCCAGCAGACCGGCGAACGTCAGGGCGAGCGCGGCCGCGGGCAGGGTCAGATGCCAGACGCGGTCGACCGGCCCCGCACCGTTGCCGAAGGCGGGGAACCAGCCGAGCTGGACGGAGAACAGCGAGATCAGCCCGATCGCCGCGACGAAGGAGGGGGTCGCGGTGGCCACCCCGGTGCCGATGAGGACGATCCTGTCGAGCGGGCCGGGCCGCAGCGCGGCCAGGGCGCCGAGGATCAGCCCCGCGACCACGATGAGCAGCCCCGCGTAGCCGACCAGGAAGAGCGTCGTGGGCAGCCTGGCCAGGAGCAGCCCGGTCACGTCCTGCCGGAACTGCACCGACCGGCCGAAGTCCCCGGTCACCGCGCCGCCGACCCATTTGAGGTACTGCGTGAGGAACGGATCGTCCAGGTGGTACTGCGCCCTGATCGCCGCGATCGCCTGCGGAGAGGCCGAACGCCCTTGGGTGAGGAAGGAGGCCGGGTCGCCGGGAGCCAGGTACACGGCGGAGAACACCGCGAACGACGCCCCGGCCAGCGTCGCCACCAGCCCGGCGAGCCTGCGGGCCAGGAAGGCGCCCATCAGTTCGCCGACCCGAGCGCTGCCGCCCACGGGTAGACGAGCTGGGTGATGCCGGTGGGCGCGCCGGTGAGCCGCTTGTTGAGGAACATGCTGTGCGGCACCTCGTACAGCGGGATCCACACCATGTCCCGGACGGCGATCTCCTGGAGCTTGGCGACCACGGCGGCGCGGGCCGCGGGGTCGGCCTCGGCGCCCGCCTGGTCGACGAGCCTGTCGTACTCGGGGTCGGAGTAGCCGCCGTAGTTGGCGAAGTTGCCGGTCTGCAGGATTCCGTAGAACTCCAGCGGATCGGGGGTGGAGTCGTACCAGATGGTCATGACCAGGTCGACGCCCTGGCGGGCCTTGGGGTCGGAGAACAGCGCGGAGTAGGCGTCGGGGGCCACCGCCTTCTGCTCGACCCGCAGGCCGATGGCCTGGCCCGCGGCCTGGACGGCGTTGGCGATGACGCCGATGTCGGGAGCCATCGTGCTCGTGGCGATCACGATCTTCTTGCCCGTCCCGCCGGCCTCCTTGACCAGCTTCCTGGCCCCTTCGAGGTCGGTGCTCAGCTCGGGGAGCTTGGCGTAGTACTGCTTGGCCGCCTCGGGGGCGATGCCCCACGCGCCGATCGCCGCGGGCGCCTTCGCCGGTGTGGCCACCCCGGCCACGCTGGCCTGGAGAATGGCCTTGCGGTCGAGCGCCATGGACAGCGCCTTGCGCAGCCTCAGGTCGCCGAGCGGGCCCTTGAGGTCGAGCGGGATGAGGCTGACGGCCGCGGTGTTGGGGCCGAAGTACAGCTTGCCGCTGGAGGCGCTGCCCAGGCGGGTGAAGCCGGTGGTGGGGACCAGGTAGCTGCCGTCCGCCTCGCCCGAGAGCAGGGCGTTGACGCGGGCCGCCGGGTCGGAGATGAAGACGTTCCGCACGGTCGCGGCCCTGGCCTTGAGCGCGGGGTCCCAGTAGCCGTCGAAGCGTTTCAGGTTGATCGCCTGCCCCTTCTCCCACTTGTCGAGGGAGTACGGCCCGGTGCAGTTCACGCCCTTGTCGGGGGTGCCGTACCCGGCGCCCTGCGCGGCCAGGAACGCGGCGCTCTCGATGGTCCCGGCCGAGGTGCCCATCTGCTCGTTGAACAGGTGGTCGGGCTTCTTCAGGTGGACGGTGACCTCCATGGGGCCGGTCTTCTCCACCGATTTGACGTTCTGGTAGGACGAGACCCAGTACGAACCCACCGCCGGATCCATGTGCCGCCGCATGCTCGCCACCACGTCGTCGGCGGTGAGCGGCGATCCGTCGTGGAAGCGCACGCCCTGGCGGATCGTGTACACCCAGCGCCCGGGGTCCGGGGATTCGGCCTTGCTGGCCAGCCCCGGCTCCACCCGGAAGCCGGGGGTGATCCGCATGAGCTGCTCGCACACGTTGGCGAGCACGGTGTTGGGCGGGTAATCGAAGGCATAGGCGTAGTCGAGCGACTGCGGCTCGGCGTAGAGCGCCCAGGTCACGGCATCCACCGGGCCTTTGGCCGGCGGCAGGTCCGCCGTGACGGTGAAGGTTCCGGAGCCGGCGGCCTTCGGGGCGGCCGCGCCCCCTCCACAGGCAGTGGCCGCCAGTACGGCCAGCGCCGCGGCGGCGAGTCGAGCGGTACGCATCGGACCACCTCATCCTCGTGCGGGAAAGTGCCATGAGTATTGGTGAAGGAACGTTCCTGCACAAGACACTGAAGGAACGATTCAGCAACGGTCAGCGAGGTGGCGAATCGGCTGACATCCTGCAAAGATCGGACCCATGGAAGAGCCAGAGCGTAAGGTCGGCGCGCGCGTGCGCCTGGTGGACGTCGCCCGCGCGGCGGGGGTGTCCAAGACCACCGTCTCGGACGCGCTCAACGGCGCGGGCCGCCTCCCCGACGCCACCCGCGAGCACGTCCGGCAGGTGGCGCGGCGGCTCGGATACCGGCCGAACGCCACGGCGCGGCGGCTGCGCGCCGGCCGCTCACGCCTGCTCGGCCTCGCCGCCCGCGAGTTCGTCGAGCATCCGTGGTTCTACACCGAGCTCGCCTACTTCGCCCGGCTGACCGCCGCCACCACCCGCGCGGGCATGACCCACGGATACGGCGTGGTGCTGCTGCCCACCACCGGCCCCGACGACTACTGGACGGACCTGCCTCTCGACGGCGTGTTCGTGGTGGATCCGGTCGAGGGAGACCCTCTGGTCGGAGACTTTCTCGCCGCGGGGGTGGCCGTGGTCTCCGACCGCAGAGCCGTGGCGGGGACACCGTGGCCGTGGGTCGACTTCGACTACGGCGCGGCCCTGCGCAGCGTGCTCGACCACCTGGAGGACGAGGGCGCCCGGCGGATCGCCGCGGTCGGCGCCCCGACCACGGCCTGCTACCACCGCGACTCCGTCCGGGCCTATCTCGACTGGAGTGCGGAAAGGGGCCGCGACCCGTTGCTGGCCCAGCTCGACGGCCCCGGGTTCGAGCCGGCGCTGGCCGCGGTGGAGAGGTTGCTGAGTGATCCCGAGCCGCCGGACGCGCTGGTCGTGCTCGTCGAGGTCAGTCCGTCGCTGCTCCTGGACCGGATCCGCAAGCTCGGCAGGTCGGTGCCCGGCGACCTGCTGCTGGTCTGCGCGACGGAGGACCCCACGGCGCCGTTCACGGATCCGCCCGTCAGCACGCTCAGCTTCCTGCCGGTCGAGACGGCCGACATCGCGGTCGGGATGCTCGTCGACCTCATCGAGGGCCGCGGTGTCGCGGGCGGCCGGCTGCTCCAGGCGAGGTTCGACGTCCGGGCCTCCTCCGATCGCCGCTCCGTGCCGGGAGCCGGGAAGTGATCACTTCCTGGGCGGGCGCAGAGTCGTCCACGCCACGGTGAGGGCGGTGCGGAAGGTGTCGGCCTGCTCGGGCGACAGGCCCGAGATCATGCGGTCCTCCAGCTCGGCGGCGGCCTCGGCGTGGGCGTCGAGGAGCGCCCGGCCCTCGTCGGTGAGGTAGAGCAGCAGTTCGCGCTTGTTGGCCGGGTTGGGCGAGCGGCGGATGAGGTGACGCCGGTCGAGGGCGCCGATCAGGTCGGCCATGGCCTGCGGGGTGACGAAGGAGTCGCGGGCGAGCTGGGCGGCGGTCACCCCGTCCTTGTGCTGCAGCACGGTGAGCGCCGTGTACTGCGGCGTGGTCACGGCCGCGCCGCGCAGCATCTCGTCCAGGCGCGACCTGATCGCCAGTTCGAGCCGTTTGACGGCGTACAGCAGCGACGGGGTGGGGCGGGGCGGGGCGCTGGCCATGACGAACAGTATCCCAGCCAGGCATTGACAGGAAACCTGATGATACTTCAGCCTTCTTCATCAGGATTCCTGTCAATTGGAGAGCTTGTGATCCCCCCTGCCCTGACCTGCCCCCGTCTCTGACGCTGGAGTGCCGTGGGGACATCGCGGTGCTGTCGTTGAACCGGCCGGCCAAACGCAACGCGCTCGACGACGCCACGATCGCCGGGCTCGGTCGTCACCCTCACCGACGGGTTCGTCCTGGACGAGCCGTTACGCGCCCGCCTGATCGCGCGCATCCGCGCCACCCTGTCCCCGCGGCACGTGCCCGACGCCCTCCTGGCCGTCCCCGCGATGCCCTACGGACGAACCGGCAAGAAGCTCGAAGTCCCCGTCAAGAAGATCCTGCTGGGCGCCGCCCCTGACGAGGTCGCCTCGGCCGGCTCCGTCATGGACCCGGCCGCAGCGGGTGCCGTCCGTGGTGTGGCGGGCTGCGGAGGCAAAGTCCGGCCGAGGCGCCCACCTCGATCAGTGCCAGCGGCTGCGGCAAGCGCGCCAGAAGCGTCGCGCACCGGCCCGGCTCATTGGTCTGGGTGCTGCGGGCCGGCATCTCGGAGCCGACCTTCGCCCCATGGTCGAGCACCCAGACGCGGAACGCCTCATTCGCAGCTTCTGGCCGTCCGTGCCAGCATGATCGATCATGTCGGGATACGAGACGAGTGACGCGACCCTGGCCGCCATCGCCGGCCTGTTCGGGACCACCGCCGAGCGCGTACGGCCCCTCCCGCAAGGGGTGGCCAACCATGTCCTCCTGCTCGGCGACGACCTGGTCCTGCGCATCCCGCGGACCGAGCAGTTCCTTCCGGACCTGGTCAAGGAGGCCGCGGTCATCCCGTACGCCCGGCGCGCCGGCGTACGCACCCCGGAGATCGTCGCCTTCGACGACACCTGCTCGGTGGTGGACGTCCCCTACATGGTGCTCACCCGGACGCGCGGAACGGATCTCGCAGACCTTGACCTGCCCGACGCGGACACCGAACGTCTCTACCGGCAGGTCGGGCGGGAACTGGGCAAACTCCATCGGCTCACTCCGGACACCGCACCCGCCCCTGCCGGCGTCCCCGCGGACGACGGCAACGCGGACCCCTGGGCGCTCACCGACCACCTCCTCAAGGACGGCTGGATCGACGCCGAGACCGCCCGCTGGCTCACCGGATGGTTCGACCGGCTCTCACCACATCTTCCCGCGAGCCCGCCTTCGGTCCTGATCCACGGCGACATCGCTCCCCAGAACCTGCTCATCTCCCCGCAGACGGCCCAGCTCACCGGGATCGTGGACTGGGGCGACGCCGCATGGGCCGACCCCGCTGCCGACTTCGCCAAGGTGCCCCTCACCTCCATCCCGGCCATGCTCGCCGGCTATCGGCAGGAAACCGGCATCCCCACGAGCCCGCCGACCTGGGAAGCTCGCGTGCTGTGGTTCCACCTCACCTGGGCGCTGGGGCGCCTGGAGGACCCCGTCCCGCGCCCTGGCGAACGCCACTGGACCGCGCCTCCGGCCAGCCGACTCCTCAGCCTGCTCCGCTTCTTCGCCTCAGCCCCACCCACTCCTTGGGCCGATCTGTCCTGATGGCCCGCCACCTGATCCGGCGTCAGGGATCGGCCGGGCGCCGTCGTGACGGTCACGGCATTCACGCGACCCGTCGCAGGGCACGCTCACGGCGTGCCGCCACCGTGGAGCCTGACTCGCCGCGTGCCATCCGCCGCAGCACGACCGGCGCCACGAGCAGGCCGAGCACCGCCCAGGCGCCCAGCACTCCGGCGGTCTCCAGGTGTCGCCAGGACGCGCCGATCTCGACGGCGACCGCCGCGTCCGGCAGCAGGGCCGAGCGCATTCCGAGCCCCATCCAGTAGAGGGGGAAGACCTGGGCGATCCACTGCAGCCACTCGGGCAGCGAGGTGATCGGGTAGAAGATGCCGGAGATCCCGATCAGGGCCAGGAACGGCAGCTGGACCAGCCCTTGGGCGCGTGCGGTGGCGAACACCGAGCCGAGGACGGCGCCGATGGGCAGGGTCGCGACCAGGCCGAGCGCCAGCACCCAGGCCAGTGCGGGCCAGGAGCCCGGGCTGATCCGCAGGCCCTCGACGAGCAGCACGGCGGGCACGAGGAAGATCGCCAGGTCGGCCAGCAGACCTCCGGACACCGAGATCACCTTGCCGATCAGGTATGCGGGCATGCCGTGCGGGGTCGCCTTGGCCCGCAGCAGCGTGCCGTCCTCGCGGTCGGCGGTGAGCTGCTGGCTCATGCTGATCAGACCGGTCGCGGCGTTCATGCCGAGGATGCCGGGCAAGGCCAGGGCGCCGAGAAGGAGGGCGCCGACGGGCAGGTCCCGGATGAAGAACAGCGTGGCCACCATCAGGGCGGGCCACAGGAAGTGGGAGAACAGCTCGGCGCCGTTGGTGAACGACTGCCGCAGCTCGATCAGCCCCCGGGACCAGCCCGCGCGCAGTACGGTCGCGTTCATCGGGCCACTCCCTCGGCCTCGCGCACCAGCGCCAGGTACGTCTGCTCCAGCGAGGCCCGGACGATCTCCAGCTCCTGGACGTCGTCGCCGTGGCGGGCGAACAGCTCGCGGGCGAACGTGGTCGAGTCGGGCGTCCGCTCGACGTACCGCCGTCCGTCGCGCAGCCAGCGCACCTCGTCCTCGCCGGCGATCCGCCGTGCCAGCCCGGCGGCAGTGCCGTCGGCGACGATCCGGCCGCCGTTCAGCACGAGGATGCGGTCGGCCAGCTTCTCGGCCTCGTCCAGGTCGTGGGTGGTGAGCAGGACGGTGGTCTCGCGGGCGTCGGCCAGGTCGCGTACGAGATCGTGGAAGTCGGACCTGGCCTGCGGGTCGAAACCGGTGGTCGGCTCGTCGAGAAACAACAGCTCCGGGCGCCCCACGAGCCCGATCGCCACGTCGAGCCTGCGCCGCTGGCCGCCCGACAGTGTCTTGAGCTTCTTGCCGGCGTGCTCGGCCAGGCCGACCCTCGCGATCAACTCGTCGGGGTCCCAGGGGCGCGGGATGCCGGGGGTGGCGTAGGGGGCGTAGTAGGCGCCGAGGTGGGCGAGGAGTTCGCGTACCGGCCAGTTGCCGTGGTCGCGCCAGGACTGCAGCACGATCCCGAGCCTGGCCCGCCACGACTCGTCGCCGTGCGAGGGGTCGGCGCCGAGCACGGAGACCCGGCCCTGCGACCGGACGCGGAAGCCCTCCAGGATCTCGATCGTGGTGGTCTTGCCCGCGCCGTTCGGCCCCAGCAGGGCCAGGACCTCGCCGTGGCGGGCCTGGAACGTGACGTCGTGCAGGACGTCGGTCGAGCCGTAGCGCATGCGCAGCCCGTCGACGTCGAGCACGACATCGGTGCTCCTTGTCATGAGATGACCTCTCTTCGTGATCGGATGACCTCGTGCCGGGGCGACCGCCGGCGAAGCCTGGCGCGAGGCATGGCGCATCGCGGCCCGCACCTGGGCCGGAGCGTGGGTCAGGGGTGCCGGTTACCGGCTTTCGCGCGTGGACGTCTCCTCGACGCGGTCCGTCAGATCGGTCTCGACGGTTCCCCCAGGCACGTTTTCCGGCATACAAGCAACCTTAGTTGACTGTTCGGAGCTTAGTCAACCAGAGTTGCTTAAGAAGGGCGCGGATGCCGTGCAAGCTCGTGCTGGGGGCGGCTTCCGCGCGGATACGCGACGGATACACGGCCGCGCGGTCGCCGATACGAGGGTGCGACGGTGTGGGAACCTTTGCCCCCGAGGGTGGACGACGTACGCCTGACGGCGTGCCCCGCGCGCTTGGAGGTGTGCGGGCAGGACCGTCGAAAGATGCGACCATGTTCAGCACCCGTGTATCACCAGGCACTCGTCCGGCGCGCGTGGCGGTCGCGTGCCTGATCGGCCTGGCGAGCTTCGCAGCCGCCGGCCCGGCCGACGCCCGCACCGACGAAGAGCCTCTGACGTGGCGTGAATGCGCCAAGACGGCCAAGGACTGGCCCGTCGAGAACGACACCAAAACCGAATGCTCCATGCTGACGGTTCCCCTGGACCACGCGAACCCGCAGGGCCGCAAGATCAAGATCGCCGTGAGCCGGGTCAAGGCCGCCGATCCGAGTAAGCGCCGTGGCGTGCTGGTCATCAGTCCCGGTGGTCCCGGCATCAGCAACATCGACGCGCCGGCGACGTACGCCGCCGGCAAGCTCGGCCCGCTGGCCGTCGACCATGACCTGATCGGGTTCGATCCCAGGGGCGTGGGCTACAGCGACAAGATCAAGTGCGACGCGGAGGAGCCGTCGCCCGCCGCGTCCGCCAAGGGGAGGACGGGCGGCCAGGAGTCGCCGTCCAGCGTCTCCCCCAAGGAGGCGGCGAAGGCCGGATTCGCCGAGACCGCCGCGTACAACAAGCGGTGCGCCGCCAAGGATCCCGCCTTCGTCCAGCAGTTGACCACCACGAACATCGCGCGTGACATGGACGCGATCCGCGCGGCCCTCGGCGAATCGAAGATCAATTTTTACGGGGTGTCCTACGGCACCGCGGTGGGCGTGAACTACCGGTCGCTGTTCGACAACCGGGTGAACGCGATGTGGCTGGATTCGGTGATGCCTCCCGTCATCGACCTCGCCGCCATGGACGCCACGACGGACGCGCTCTCCGAGAAGCGCTTCAACGCCTTCGTTCCGTGGCTGGCACGGCACGACGGCGAGTTCCACTTCGGGACGACCGACGCCAAGGTCCGCGAGACCATCTTCGCGTTGCGTGACGAGCTCCGCCGCAAACCCCGTGAGGTGGACGCGAACACGGTGCTCGACGGCGAGTGGGTCAGGCAGCAGCTCGGCGGAGGGCCGGGTATGTGGATCTCCGCCGCCAGGGATCTCGCCACCGTCCGCGAAGGCGGCGTCCCGCTGTCGGCGCGTCCCGCCCCGGAGTCGGCGAAGGTGTTCGGGTTCGACGAGAACCCGCTGGGCCTGAACCTGATCCAGTACCAGGCGATCTTCTGCAACGAGGGTGTCGGCGGCCGCGATTTCGAGCAGATGTGGGCGGCCGCGCTGGCTCGGAGAGCCGCCTTCCCCGCGACCGGCGGCTATTTCGAGCGCAGCGGCTGGTGCGGGGAATGGCCGTGGCCCGCGCGGCCGTGGAAGCCGGTCAGGGGAACCAGTCCCCTGCAGCTGTCCGGCCACACCGACGAAGACGTCACGCCGTACGCCTGGGCGGTGGACACGGCGAAGGCCGCCGGCGGGACGTTGCTGACGGTCCAGGACGACGCGCACGCCTCGCTGCGCCGGCTGCCCTGCGCCGCGAAGGTGATCGATTTCTTCCGCACCGGCCGTACCGCCGCGGGCACCTGCCCTGGTACGCGCTGACCGCGGCCCCTTCCATGAACGGACATGAGATGCGTGTGTTTCGGCGAATCGGCGCGGCACTGGGTGCCGCCGTCCTCGGCCTCAGCCTGCCGGCCCTCCCCACGCGGGCGGCGGCCGTAGACCTGGCGGGCACCGTCAATGTGGACGGTTGCTCGGGATCGCTGGTGCGGATGCCGGCCAGCGCGGCCGACGACCGGGCCTTCGTCCTGACCAACGGGCACTGCTACGAGGGCGCCTGGCCGGTGCCGGACGAGGTCCTGGTGGACCAGCCGTCCCACCGCGTGGTGGACCTGCTCGACGGCGCCGGCGAGCCGGTCGCCACCCTGCACGTGGCCAGAGCGGTCTACGTGACCTTGACCGGCACCGACGTCGCGTTGTACCAGCTGGACCTGACCTACCGGCAGTTGGAGCGGGCCTACCGCGTCCGGCCGCTCACGGTGTCGGCGGAACGTCCCGCACCGGGCACGGACATCCGGGTGCTCTCCGGAAGCATGAAGAAGGTCTTCTCGTGTGAGATCGACACGCTGGTCCACCGGGTGCTGGAGGTGGGCAACGTGACCAAGGACGTCATCCGTTACACGCCGCGCTGCGACACCGGCCACGGCACCTCGGGATCCCCGGTCGTCGACGCCAGGAGCGGCCAGGTCGTCGGCATCAACAACACCAGCAACCACGACGGCGGCCGGTGCACGCTGGACAACCCGTGCGAGATGAACCGCGACGGCGTCATCAGCGTGCGCAAGGGCACCGCCTACGGAACGCAGACGTACTGGCTCGCCACCTGCGTCAGCGCGGGGAACAAGCTCGACCTGGAGCGCCCCGGCTGCCTGCTGCCCAGACCGGACCCGCGGCTCTCCGCACGGTGACCCGCGCCTGGGCCGTCTCCTCGCGTCACGTGAACCAGATGATCTCCTGACCGTGCGATCGGGTCCAGGCGAGCGGCTGCCCGTCCAGCGCGAGCACGTGGTGGTTCGCCTCGCCCGGCGGCGTCGGGAGCGTGTCGTAGGGCAGCACGTCGGGGGTCTCGTTCGCGATCCAGTGTGCGGGGAGCTCGCGTACCGCCTCGGCGAACGCCGTCCGTCGCGGCGTCGGCACGAGGTACAGCACCGAGCTGTGGAACACCACCAGCGTCGCGTCGGGCGGGGACTGCGCGGCCAGGGCCGGCAGGTCGTCCACCAGGTCGCCCCGTACGAGCAGCGGCGGGTCGGCTGCGACGACGGCCGCCGCCGCCCGCAGCCGGGCCCGGCGGTGCGTGTGCTCGGGCCAGATGAGGGCGTCGAGCCAGGCCAGATCCGCCGGGTCGGTCACGTCGAGCGGGTTCAGGTCCAGGCCGGCCCGCCACACCACCTGGGGAAGGGTGGTCGGCGGCGTCAGGCCGGCGGCCGTGCAGGCGAGGACCGGGTCGCCGGAGCCGACCAGGTGATCGCCGTAGCGGTAGCCGTACCGGTCGGGGTAGAGGCACAGCCCGGCGGACGCGCCGACCTCCAGCAGCGCGAGCGGCTGCGGGAGCGCGTTGAGCACCGGCAGCAGGACGGCACACCGTCCGGCCTCGTTCGTCTGGGTGGTCCGGGTGCGCATCTCCGCCTCGATCGCGGGCCAGTTCGCCACCGTGTGGTCGTGGAACGCGGCCGGATCGTCGACCGGCCCGCCGAGCAGCCGGACCACGCCGAACAGCAGGTTGGGCTGCCGTTTGGCCGGCGGAAGCCCGGCGAGCAGGTCCAGGAGGCCGGGATCCCGCGCCACCGCGGAGGCCAGGCGTTCGTACGTGGGCGACACACCGTGCGCCTCGCGCGCGGCGAATTCAGCGTAGATCGCGGCGATCGTCATGTTCCGATGATCGCAGCCGGGTGCGGTCCCGGACGGCCGTGTCCTATGGGCCGCTACGGGCACGGTGGTCCTGGGCGTGCGGGAGCCGGCGCACGGCGGCGGAGGCCAGCGGGAGGACGGCCGCCGCGGCGTAGACGAGACCGGCGGTCGCGGCCACCTGGAAGCCGTCGAACCTGTCGGCCAGCAGCCCCACGGCCAGCTGGCCGATGGGGATCGCGAGGTAGGACAGCAGGTCGTCGTAGGACGAGACGCGCGAGAGCACGTGTGCGGGAACGTGCTCCTGAAGGGAGGTCTCCCAGCTGACGGCGGCGGCCGAGGAGCCCAGTCCGGCGACGAAGGCGACCGCGATCAGCCAGGGGGCGTCCAGGCGCGCACCGAGCGCGAGCAGGGGGATCGCGCCGAGGGCGCTCATCAGCTGGCCCAGCCGCAGCAGGTGCCTGACCACCAGCCGGTAGATCAGCGCGCTCATGACCAGCATGCCGACGCCGCGGGCGCTGAGCACGAACCCCCACGTCTCCTCGCCGCTGAGCTGCCTGGTCATTACGGGTCCCAGGATCTGCCAGGCGCCGACCTGAACCAGGTTGACCACGCAGAAGCACGCGGACACCGTCCACACCCAGCGGATACGGCGGAACTCGCCCCAGCCGTCGCGGATGTCGGCCGCCATCCCGGAGGAGGGCCGCGGCGCGGCCGGCGCCGCGGGGAAGGACAGCCGGGCAAGGCATCCCGCGGCCAGGAGGTAGGTCAGTGCGTCGAAGGCGATGGCGGGGCCGCCGCCGACGGCGGCGACCGCGATCCCCGACAGGCTCGGCCCGAGGATCTTCGTGGCGTTCCGCACCGATCCCAGCAGCGCGTTCGCCTGCCGTATCCGGTCTTTGGCGACAAGCTGCGGCACGATGCCGCGCAGGGCCGGCGTGGTGAACGCGGCGAGAGTGCCGTTCAGGAACCCCAGCGCGGCCACCGGCAGCAGCGCGTACCTGCCGGTGAGCAGCAGCGCGGCGACGCCGCCCTGGGTGAGGGCCGAGCCCAGGTGGGCGGCCATCAGGACCGTCCGGCGCGGGAGGCGATCGGCCACGGCCCCGCCCACCAGGAGAAAGGCGAGCAGCGGAACCATGTAGGCGGTCAGGACGACGCCGAGGTCGCTGGTGTTGCCCGAGGCGTCCAGCACCCCGAACGCCAGCGCGACCGGCGCCATCGAACTGCCCAGCAGCGACACCGCCTGCGCGGAGAGGAACCAGCGGAAATCGGTCTGTCGCAGGAGGGCTGAGAGCATGGGCAGGAGTCTGCAGACATACCGGATCGCACACTATCGTTTCGGCAGGAGGCGAAAGATGACGCTGCTGCGGTTGAGCACCCTGGCCCTGTCGCGGTCGCGGTTCGCGCTGTCACCGCTCGCCGAGACGCTGGGATCGCTGATGGTGCTCGACAGGCCCTGCGCCGATCCGTGGCTGGCGTCCTGGCACGGCCGCCACCGCGGCGCGTTCCGCGCCGTCCTGGAGGCCGATCCTTTCGCCGAGGGCCTGGTCAGATTGCTGAGCTCGACCAAGTGGCTGCCGAGCCACGTGGTGCTTCCGCCGACGGGCGGCATGCGCACCACTTTGGACAGCGAGCTCGCGTCGGTCGCGCAGGTGCCCGACGAGGAGGTGCGCGCCGAGCTGACGGAGTCGGTGGCGCACAGCTGGAAGCAGCACGATCTGGCCTGGCTGACCGGACGCGGCTGGGCGGCCCGTACCGCCGACCTGCTCAGGTACGTGTGGGACGCTCATGTGGCCCCCGACTGGCCGCGCCGGCGGGCGCTGCTGGAACGCGACGTCACCTACCGGGCGGGGTTGCTGGCCGCCTACGGGTGGCCGCGCGCGCTGCGGCACATGAGCCGCCGCAGCGCCTGGGTCGGCGACGACGCCATCCGCTTCAGCGACCAGCCCTCCCCCGACCGGGTCGTCGGCGACGAGGGCATGCTGTTCGTCCCGGTCAGCGTGCTGAGCAGCGGCACGTGGCTGTGCGAGGCGCCGCCGACGTCGTACGCGCTGGTCTATCCGGCCCGCGGATCCGCCGACGGCACGGCCCGTTCCCCGCGCGCCCGGTCGCTGGAGCGGCTCATCGGCGCCGGTCGAGCGGCCATCCTGGACGAACTCGAACACCCCGCGACCAGCAGCGAGCTCGCCGCGCACCTCGGCCTGTCACTCGGCACCGTCGGCGGCCACCTGGCCGTCCTGCGCGACGCGGACCTCGTCGTCGGCACGCGGGCCGGCCGGCGGGTGGTCTATCGGCGCACCGAGACCGGTCACCTGCTCGCCGGCCAGGGAGAGGGCTGAGCGGGACGGGCTGGATGATCCCCTTGCGTTTTCATCCCACGCGACGGATCATTTCGTGCGCATCGTACCGTTTCCCTGCGAATCAGGAAGGACGATCCATGATCCGTCGCGTACTGGCCGTCGCGGTTCTGGCCGCCGCCACGCTCGCCACCGTCCCGGCCGCCGCGCAGGCCCTGCCTGCCTGCCCGGTCGGTTACCTGTGCAACACCCAGTACTTCTCCGACGCCGCGCGCACCAACCTGGTGGGCGTCAGGACGCAGTTCTGCGACCGTTCGGTCTCGACCTGGGGCACGCTCAGCGGCTACGTCACCTGGTCCTCCAGCCCCTGCAACTGATGACAGGCCTCCGGCACAGGGCCAGGCAGCCTTAGCCACTCGCCCTCCTGCCGGAGGTTCGGGGACGGCGTGGGCTCGGTTCGCGGCCGGGCGGCTGGTGGATCCGCTGCTCCGGCGCCGGTCGCGACGGGTTGGGCCGGGTGACCTCCGTCCCGTCCAGGAGGAGCTGCTCCCCGTGGTGGGTCACCGTGATCGACGGCCCCCGCAGCAGCCGGTAGACCGTCGCCTCCGGGGCGACGCCGACGCTCAGCAGGCTGCCGCGGTAACGCAGCCGGAAGGCGAGCCGGGTGATGCCGGGAGGCAGTGACGGGGCGAAGCAGATCCGTCCCCGGCCCGCGCGCATCCCGCCGAAGCCCGAGACGAGGGCGATCCACGCCCCGGCCAGCGAGGCCATGTGCACGCCGTCCATGGTGTTCTTCTCCAGATCCGCCAGGTCCATCAGCGCCGCCTCGCCGAGATAGCGATAGGCGAGCTCCAGATGGCCCACCTCGGCGGCGATCACCGCCTGGGTGCAGGCCGACAGGGACGAGTCCCGTACGGTCAGCGCCTCGTAGTAGGCGAAGTTGCGGGACTTCTGCTCCGGGGTGAAGGCGTCCCCGCGCAGATGCATGGCCAGCACCAGGTCCGCCTGCTTGACCACCTGCTTGCGGTAGAGGTCGAAGTACGGGAAGTGCAGCAGCAGCGGATACTGGTCGGGCCTGGTGGCCGCGAAGTCCCAGGCCGCGTGCTGGGTGAAGCCCTCGCACTGCGGGTGGACCCCCAGCCGATCGTCGTAGGGCACCGACATCGCCTCCGCCGCGTCCCGCCAGCGGCGGATCTCCTCGGCGGTGACCTGGAGCCGTTCCGCCGGGCCCGGATGGCGGTCCGCGGCCTCGGCCGCCGCGCGGAGGTTCTGCTGGGCCATCAGGTTCGTGTACACGTTGTCGTCGACCACGGCGGTGTACTCGTCGGGTCCGGTCACACCGTCGATGCGGTAGCGCCCGGCCGGGTCGTGGTGGCCGAGGGCGCACCACAGCCGGGCCGTCTCGACCAGCAGCGGCAGGCCGGTCCGCTGTTCGAGCGACAGGTCCTGGCTGGCGTCCACGTACTGGATCGCGGCGTGCGCGATGTCGGCGTTGACGTGGAAGGCCGCGGCTCCGGCGGGCCAGTAGCCGGAGCACTCCTCGCCGTGGATGGTCCGCCAGGGGAAGGCGGTGCCGTGCAGGCCGAGCTGCTTCGCGCGCTCGCGGGCCAGCGGGATCGTGGTCCGCCGCCAGCACAGCGCGTCCGCGACGGCCGCGGGATGCGTGTAGGTGAGCACCGGCAGCACGAAGATCTCGGTGTCCCAGAAGGCGTGCCCGTCGTAGCCGGAGCCGGTCAGGCCCTTGGCCGGGATGGCGCGTTCCTCCAGGCGCGCGGCCGACTGCAGCAGATGGAACAGCCCGAAACGCACCGCCTGCTGCACCTCGGCGTCGCCCTCCACCTCGACGTCCGCGCCTTCCCAGAAGTCGTCGAGGTAGCGTCGCTGGTCGGCGTGCAGGCCGTCCCAGCCGTCCAGGCGGGCGGAGGCCAGCGCGGCGGCCACCTGGTCGTGCAGCGCGGCCCGCGAGCGCTGCGCCGACCATCCGTAGGAGAAGAACTTGACCAGCCGCAGTGTCTGGCCGGGCGACAGGCGGGTGGCCACGGTCAGCCGGCTGACGTCGTCGCTGCCCTGCGCCTCGATCCGGGTGCCGTCCGGCCCGTCGATCTCGTGGCACATCCCGGCGGCCACGCGCAGGCCGCTGGCCCGGGTGCGGTGGACCATGATCGCCGTTCCGTCGCTGCTCGGGACGTTCTCCTCCGCGACCAGCGGCGCGTGCAACGGGGCGGCGGCGCGCGGGTCGGCGCCCTCGTAGGTCTGAGTCTCGTTGGCGATCAGCTCCGACTGGAGGACCACGCGCAACGGCCGCTCGACGGCCTCGACCTCGTACAGGATCGCGGCGACCGCGCGGTGGGTGAAGGACACCAGCCGGGTGGACGTGATCCGGACCGGGGCCCCGGTCGGGGAGCTCCAGTGCGCCGTGCGCGTCAGGGTGCCGGCGCGCAGGTCGAGGACCCGTTCGTGCTGGTGGAGCGTCCCGTACCGCAGGTCGAACGGCTCGTCGCCGACCAGCAGCCGGATCACCTTGCCGTTGGTGACGTTCACCACGGTCTGTCCGGATTCCGGGTACCCGTAGCCCGCCTCCGCGTACGGCAGCGGCCGCACCTCGTAGAACCCGTTGAGGTACGTGCCCGGCGCCCCGTGCGGCTCGCCCTCGTCCAGGTTGCCGCGCAGCCCGATATGACCGTTGGACAGCGCGAACACCGACTCGGTCTGCGCCAGCACCCGCAGGTCGAGATGCCGCTCCCGGACCGCCCACGGCTCGACGGAGAACGCCGGATGCCGGATCATCCGGCCTCCCGGGACGGCGCGCCCCGCTCCAGCAGGTCGGCCAGGTCGGTGACCACGACGTCGGCGCCGTGGTCGCGCAACGCGTCCGCCTGCCCCGCCCGGTCCACGCCGACGACGTAGCCGAACCTTCCCGCCCGGCCGGCGGCGACTCCGGCCAGGGCGTCCTCGAACACCGCCGCCTCCGGCGCCCGCACCCCCAGCGCCTCGGCGCCCGCCAGGTACATGTCCGGAGCCGGCTTGCCGGCGAGCCGGCGGTCCCGGGCCACGACGCCGTCGATCCGGGCCTCGAACTGCCCGGCGAGCCCGGCGGCGGCGAGGACCTGCTCGGTGTTGGCGCTGGAGGACACCACCGCGCGGCGCAGCCCCGCGTCCCGGACCGCGGCCAGGTAGCGGACGGAGCCGGGGAACACGTCCACGCCGTCCCGGTCGATGATGGCCTGCACCAGGGCGTTCTTGCGGTTGCTCAGGCCGTACACGGTCATCGTGCCGGGCGAGTCGTCCGGCGTCCCCTCGGGCAGGCTGATGCCTCGGGCGTCCAGGAAGCCGCGCGCGCCGTCCGCCCGTTTCTTGCCGTCGACGTAGCGGTCGTAGTCGGCGCCCGCGTCGAAGGGGACGAACGCGGCCCCGGTCTGTTCGCTCCAGGCCCGCAGGAAGTCGTCGAACATCGACTTCCAGGCCCTGGCGTGCACGGTGGCGGTGCGCGTCAGCACGCCGTCCATGTCGAACAGGCACCCTCGAATCCCCTCAGGCAGCCCCAGCATGGATCCCCCGTTCGCCCTCACACCAGCTCCCACCTGCGCATACCCGCCGCCTGCGCCCCTCACCCGCGCCGACACCCAGGCGGCGTTTGCCCACTTCGCCCAGGGGCATGTCGGCTGGACGGCGTGAGGTGCCATCGGGGGGAAGGGGAACCCATGCCACTGGTCAACGTGAAGGTGATCGAGGGTGTCTTCAGCGCCACCCAGAAGGCCGAGATGGTGCGGAAGCTGACCGACGCGATCGTCGCCATCGAGGGTGAGCACATGCGTCCCCTGACCTTGGTCGTGATCGAGGAGATCAAGAGCGGCGACTGGGGGGTGGCGGGACAGCCGGTGACGGCCGCGGAGGTGAAGGCGCTGGCCTCGGGCGGGCCCGGATGACGTCCTTGGGACGGTACGCGTCCCGCGCTCTAGACGCCCAGCGTTGCCAGGGTCTCCCGTAGCCAGCCGATCTCGGTCCTGCTGGTGGCGGTGGCGATCGTGAACAGGCCCTTGCGGAACGGGTCGTCGAAGTCGGCGGCCCGCAGGGGCCGGTCGCCGTCCCAGAAGAAGCTGGCCGGTTCGGTGAGGAAGGTCAGTCTGCGTCGCAGCACACCCGCCTGGAGCGCGGGGTCGTCGAGGTGGCGCAGGAACGCCAGCATCGTGAACCAGCGGTTCTCGTCGGTGATGAACGGCTCGTCCGGCTCGGCGAGCCGCCGCCGGAGCTCGGCGCGCCCGGCGTCGGTGAGGGTGAGCACGTGCCTGGGTGCGGCCTGGGCGCCGGGCTGCAGGTCGCGTTGGAGCAGGCCGTCGCGCTCCAGACGTTTGATCGCCGGGTAGAGGGTGCCGTCGGCGATGGGCCGGACGTGGCCGGTCAGCGCGGCGACGCGTTTGCGCAGCTCGTATCCGTGGAGCGGTTCGTCGTAGAGGAAGCCCAGGATCGACAGCTCAATCATGCCGCTATGCTATCTCGATGTCTTGGTACATCGATATCGAGGTATATCGGGAGGGGATGGTCATGAGGGACGCGCAGGTGCTGCCGGACGGGAGCCGCATCCGCTGGGCCGAGGTGGCCGGCCGTGAGCCGGTCCGCGTCTACGTGCATGGGCTGGGCGCGGCGGCGGCGCCGTACTTCCTGGAGGTCGCGAGCCGCCCCGAGCTGGCCGGACACCGGAGCCTGTTCGTGGACCTGCTGGGGTTCGGCACCAGCGACCGGCCCACCGCGTTCGGCTACACCATGGAGGAGCACGCGGACGCGCTCGCGGCCGCATTGCGGGCGGCGGACGTGCGCGCGGCGCAGGTGGTCGCGCACAGCATGGGCGGGACGGTCGCGGTGCACCTGGCCGAGCGGCATCCGGAGCTGGTGGCCGAGCTGGTGCTGGTGGACGCCAATCTGGACCCGGCCGAACCCGCGCCGCGGCCGGGCAGCTCGGGCATCGCCGCCTACACCGAGGCGGACTTCGTCCGGCACGGCTGGGAGGAGACGCTGACCCGGGTCGGGCCGCACTGGGCGGCCACGATGAGGCTCGCCGGACGGGAGGCGCTGCACCGGAGCGCGGTCCACCTGGCGCGCGCGGATGTGCGGGAACGGCTGCGGAGGCTGCCGATCCCGCGCGCCTACCTCTACCCGGAGGCGGACGGCGAGCTCGGCGGGGCGGCCGAGCTGGCGGCCTCCGGGGTGCGGCTGGTCGCCGTCCCGGACACCGGCCACAACATCATGATCGACAACGTGGACGGATTCGCCAGGGAGGTGAGCGGCCTCCTCGCCGGCCGGTGAACAGGCCGGCCCGTCGTCCCGCCACGCAGGAAGGCCGAGGGCTGCCGTCGGCGTTCCTCGCCTGGCCGTCAGCCGTCGACGGCGGAGGTAGGTGACGGAACCGCGCACGAGGCGGTTCGGCGGCGGGTTCATTCCTCGGCGGCCGACCGGATCCGGGCATCGTCCTCGTAGGCGGCGAGTTCCGCGGGCGTGCCGGCGAAGGCGGGACCACAGCCGGGCGGAAGGTGTTCGACGACGACGGCGATCGCCTCCTCGGCGGTCGCGGCGGGCCCGATCGACTGGGTGCGGAGGGGGCCACAGATCCGGTAGCCGCCGCCGATGGCGGGCTGGACGTAGGGGATGTCCCAGGTCCATCGCTTGCCGGTGCAACGGCTGAAGTGGAGTTCTCCCATGCCGGTCCAGGGGAAGAGCTGTCGCAGCCGGGGCTCGGCGTAGGCGGCTTCGGCCAATTCCTTGCGTACGTGGCCGTCGTCGCGGATGTCCCGCCAGGCGGCCTCGACCAGGTCATGCGCTGTCGCATCGGCGCTCATGGCGACATCCTCCTGTTACTCCCAGCTCCAGGTCCAGCTCGCCGCCGACTGGATCAGCGCCAAGGACGAACTGCCGATCCGCACCCAGGTCGTCCAGGCGTGGAGCGGCGTGGTCATGGGCCAGACAGGCATCGGTGCGGCCTACTGGGCCATGCCGAACGACGCCGACGAGAAGCAGCTCGACGAGCAGGGGCGTCGCTTCGACATGCAGCGGCTGTGCCTGTCCGGCGTGACGCTCAAGGCCCTGGGCGCGAAATCCAAGAACTGGAAGGCCACGCTGAAAGCCGAGGAGCCCACGCCGAAGGACAAGCGCTGGCGCGACCGCTTCAGCAAGGACAAGCTCAGCGCCAACGATCTCCACTGGTTCACGCAGGGCTACACCAAGGGCACTCCGGGCGCGTGCAACACCTGGAAGGCGCCGGAGTCCAAGGTCGCGTGACGTACTCCTCCGCCGCCTTCTCCCAGGCGGCGGGATTCACGGCGCACCACGCCGAGCGCGGCCGCGTGCTGTCGCGGATCTTGGCTCTTCATTTGTGAGCGATGCTCATGTATGGTCGCCGTCACTATGAGGAACCGCTGGTTGTCGCCGATCGCCGTCGTGGTACTGGCCGCCGTCATCGCGCTGGGAGCGGTGTTCGACCCCTCGGGGCTGGCCGCGCCGTACACCTGGACCGGGGCCGATCTGCTGCCCGTCGCGGGGCTCTGGCAGGTGGCCGCGCCGGCCGTCTACGTGCCGCTGCTGCTGGCGGGGGTCGGAGCGCTGACCTGGGCGGTCGCCCGGGGACGTGCCCCGCTGCGTACGGCGCTGCTGGTGTGGGGTTCGGTGGTGTGGTCGGCGATGGCGGCGAAGCTGCTGATGTCGCTGGCGATGACCTTCGATGACGTGCTCTACCTGGTGTGGTCGACCGGCTTCACCGGCGTCAAGGCGGCGGTCTTCGGCCTGCCGGTGGCGGCGGCCGCCTGGCTCGCCCAGCTTCTGCACCGCCGCCTCGTCCCGCCTTCTCCCACGTCGGCGTCCGCGGGGCCCGCCGAGAGCTCGGCGCCGGGATGGGTTGCGGCGGGAGTGGCCGTGGTCCTGGCCGCGTCGGTCGGCGGGGTGTGGTGGGGCGGCTCGCCCGTCGGCTATGCCATCGGCGACTCCCCGCTGGCCCCCGCGCCCGAGGCGGGACCGCTGGGCTGCCTGGCCGCCGTCGCTCTGCTCGGCGTGCTGACCTGGGCGTCGCACCGCCGGCTCAGCGCCACCACCTCGCCCAGGGCCGTCGTGGCTGGCCTCTCCGCGCTGGGGGCGGCCGGGACGCTGGGCCTGGTCGAGGTGGCCGTCGGGATCCCCGGCGACCTGGCGGGCGGCGGCCTGTTCTGGGCGCCGGCGATCATGCTTCGCCTCGCCCCCGCGCTCTCCTTCGGCGCCCTGCTCGCCCTGGCGACGGCACTGCTCGTCGCCCTCCTCGACGCCACCCGTCCGGCGCGCAGGGGCGTCGCCCCGGCCGCGCGGATCCCGATGGCGGTCGTCGTGGCCGCGGCGGCGCTCGCCTTACCGCTCCTGCAACCCGGCGCCACGACCGCGCAGCCGCCGCGCACCCCGGGGCTGACGCTCTCGGCCGACCGCAGGATCGTCGACGCCGACGGCAACGAGGTGCTGCTGCGTGGCGTGAACGTCAACCAGCTCGAAGACTATTTCCAGCAATTTCAGGACAAAGCGGTGACGCGACCGCTCACCGAGGCCGACTTCGCCGGCATGGCGCGGATGGGCTTCAACGTCGTCCGCCTCGCCCTGTCCTGGTCGGCGCTGGAACCCCGGCCCGGCCACTATGACCCGGCCTACCTCGCCAAGATCTCCTGGGCCGTCGAGACCGCCGCCCGGCACGGCCTGCGCACGGTCATCGACATGCACCAGGACGCGTGGGGAAAGGGCGTCGCCGCCGCCCCCGGCACCACCTGCGCCAACGGTTCCCCGATGCACGGCTGGGACGGCGCCCCCACCTGGGCCGACCGCTTCGACGGCGCCCCCAGGTGCGAGTTCACCGGACGCGACATCTCCCCGGCCGTCGCCCGCGCCTTCACCAACTTCTACCAGGACCGGGACGGCATCCAGACCCGCCTGGTGGCCGCCTGGGGCATGCTGGCGGAGCGGTTCGCGAACGAGCCGATGGTCGCCGGATACGACCTGCTGAACGAGCCCGGCTTCGGCGAGGCGCCACCGATCACCTCCGGCGTCCTGCTCGGCCGCTACTACGACCGGGCGATCAAGGCCATCCGGGCGGGCGAGCGGCGCGGCTTCCCCCACCTGGTCTTCTTCGAGCCGTCCGTGCTCTGGTCGGGTCTCGGCTTCGAGGTCCCGGTGCCCAAGGACTTCACCGACGACCGGCTGCTCGTCTTCGCTCCCCACCTCTACAACGAGTCGATCACCATCGAGCAGGGCACCGGCCTCACCGTCACGAGCATCGAGCGCGGTTTCGAGCTGGCGAGCCGGGCGGCGAAGTACTACGGCGCCGGGCTCTGGTCGGGCGAGTGGGGCTGGTTCGGCGACCCCGCCGCCGCCCCGATCGGGAGATACACCGACCAGGAGGACCGGCACCGCATCGGAGGCGCGTTCTGGGTCTGGAAGCAGTCCTGCGGCGACGCCCACGCCAGTGCCGGCGCCGAGACCGGCGGCAACCTCATGATCGAGGACTGCGCCACCGGAAAGGACCTGCCTCCGCCCGCCGAGTACGTCGCCGAGCTCTCACGTCCCTACCCCCGCTCCGCCCCCGGCCGCCTGACCGGCCTGACGTCGGACCGCGCGAGCCTCACGGCCCGGGGCGAGGGCAGCGGGTGCGGGCTCGACGTCTGGTTCCCGGGCGACGTGCGGCCGTCCGTCCGCGGCACCGGGCTCAGCGGCGTCGCCGTCCGGCAGGCGCCGGGCGGCTGGCGCATCACCGGCTGCACGTCGGGCTCCTACAGCGTGACGGCGGACGCGTAGCGCTCCCCCGGCGGGGGCACGACCGCTCACGTCACCGGTGTTCGCCGGCGTAGAAGGCGCGGGCGGCGAAGCCGATCCACTCGGGGCGTTCCCAGGTGGTCCAGCGGGCGCGCGCCTGTTCGTCGATCCGCGCGGCCGTCTCGTCGGCGGAGGCTCCGGCCGCGCGCAGCCGTGCGACCTCGCCGTGCACGTAGTCGAGGTAGTCGCGGACGTCGCGGATCAAGGAGACGCCGCCCACCTCCCCGTGGCCGGGCACGACGATCTCGGGCGCGCCGGCGATCAGGTCGTCGAGCACGCCGATCCAGCCGGGGCCGTCCACGTCCACGTCGTACGGCGGGAAGTAGGGCGCGATCGGGAAGATGCGGGTCTCGATCAGGTCGCCGCCGAACAGCACCCGGTCGTCGATGACGACGACCTGGTCGGAGCCCGTGTGCGCGGGCCCGACCGCCCGCAGCGCCGCCTTGCGCCCGCCCAGGTCGATCTCGGCCCGGCCCTCGTAGACCAGGTCGGGGTCGACGAGCTCGACGCCTTCGAGCTCGGCCGCCGCGGCGGCGCTCAGCCCCTTGAACATCTCGACGTAGGCGGCGCCCTTTCGGTGCAGCTCCGCGCGCTGGGCGGCGTTGTAGACGATCGTCGCGGCGCCCTTGAACGCCTGTGCCCCGAATCCGTGCTCGGGGTGGAAATGCGTGATGGTCAGGTACAGCCGCCGGTCGCCGGCCAGGCGCCGGGCCTGCTCCAGGACACGGTCGCCGTTGCGGGGGCCCATGCCGGTGTCGACGACCAGCGCGGCGTGCTCGCCCACGACGATGCCGACGTTCGGGACGAGCTCGACACGGTTGTCGGGGATGACGTACACGCCGTCGGAGACCTCGACGGGCTCGCCGCGCACGACCGGCGGCGGGCTCGTCCGCACGTCGGGAAGGTCGGTCAGGTCAGGGGACGGGTTCGGCGTCACATCGGCGGGGCACATGATCCGGCTCCAATCTGAACACTGTTGAGATGCTGGCGAGCGTAGCAGAGATCTGATCAGTGTTAAGATCGGGCGATGGCGAAAGGGCGATACCACCACGGTGACCTGCGCAGCGCGCTGCTCGACGCCGCCGAGGCTCTCGTGCGTGAGCGCGGCGCCGACGGCTGGTCCCTGCGCGAGGCCTCGGCCCGCGTCGGCGTCAGCCCCAGCGCCGCCTACCACCACTTCGCCTCCCGCGACACGCTGGTGCGCGCCCTGTCCGAGCGCACGCTCGCCTGGCTCGGGGAACGCCTGCGGCTGGAATGCGAGCGCGCACCCGGGCAGGCCGACGACCCGCAGCTGCGGCTGATCGCCCTGGGGTGCGGCTATGTGCGCTGGTCGCTCGACGACCCGGCCGTCGCCCGGCTCGTGCTGCGCGGCGGCGCCACCGCCCCCGACTCCGCCATCTCCCCCCACCCGCACGACGTCCTCACCGCGGAGCTCGACCGGCTCGCCGCGGCCGGCGGCCTGCCGGAGCCCGCCCTTGAGGGGGCGGAGTTCGTGGTCTGGGCCGCGCTGCACGGGCTGGCCGTGCTGCTGGCCGATGGCCTGGTGCACTTCGACGACCCGCGCGCGGTCGATCTCCAGACCACGCGCGTGGTCCGTACCACGCTCAACGGCCTGGCCCAGGAGGCGTCGCACGCGGCGGGCCGTCCCGCGGGGCGCTCGGCGCACACCGAGCGCCTGGCCCGCCGCTCTCCCGGCTGACCCCTGCAAGGGGTGCATGCGCGTACACCGATCGGTGTACGCGCAGGTGTCTGCGCATGGACGACGCCGGGCACCAGAGGCCGCTCATAACGTCTGGGCCATGAAGAAGACAGTTCTCGCCGGTGTCGGCATCGGCGTCGCGGCATTCGCCGTCTCGGACGTGGTCAACAGGGAAATGAGCCCGATCGGCGAGACGATCAGCAGGTTCGTCAACACGGGGGCCGGTTGGCTGGTGCCGCTCGGGCTGGTCGCCCTCGCGCTCGGCGCGGCGGCGCTGACGGTGGCGGTGGCTCGTACCCGCACCAGCCGCGCGGGCACCTGGCTGCTGGGCGTCTGGTCGCTGGGGCTGCTGCTGGCCGCGATCTTCCCCGCCGACCCGCCGGGGCGGTGGGACGACCCGTCGGTCTCGGAGAGCGTGCACGGCTTCTCCGCCTGGGCGGCCTTCGCCGCCTTCACCGCCGCCGCCGTGGTGCTGACCAGGGCGTGGCCGCAGGACGGCCTGCTCACCGGTGCGACCGTGGCCCTGGTGTCTGGAATGATCCTGTTTGTGGTCACTCTTGTCGATGTCATGGTCTCCCGGTCACTTCCTCCCGTTGTGGGACTGACCGAGCGCATCGCCATCGCCGCCGCCCTCGGCTGGATGACGCTGGCCGCCGTCCGTCTGCCCCGCACCGGCCGATGATCTCCGCTGTCCTGGCCGTCGTGCTGCCGGGAGTGCTCACGACCATCGCCGTCCTGACCGGGACGGCGGCGGTCGGGGCTCCGATCGGCTGGCCGGTGGTCACGATGGCGCTGCTGCTCGGCGGGTTGCTGGTGGCGCGCCGGCGTCGGCCGGTCGGCGTCCTGCTGGCCTCGGCGCTGGTGCTGGTCGCCTTCCAGGGAGCGGGGCTGTTCGAAGGCGGCTGGGTGTGGCCGCTGACCGCGGCCGCCTACACCGTGGCCGCGGCCGGGCGGACCCGCTGGGCCGCCGGCGTGGGAGTGTTCCTGCTGCTGTACGCGCCGGCCTGGGACTGGGCCGTCGCGGGCGGCTCGCCCGCCCGCGCGCTGGCCTCCGGCGGCGCCGAGGTGCTCTGGCTGGCGCTGGTGCTGGCGGTCGGCAACGCCCGCCACCTACAGGCGCGCTGGCGGGCGCAACTGGAGCAGGCACGCGAGGCGGACGCCCGCCGCCGGCTCGCCGAACAGCGGCTGGAGATCTCCCGCGAGCTGCACGACATCATCGCCCACACCTTGGCCGTGGTCGGCGTGCATCTCAACGTGGCCGCCGACGCGCTGGACGACTCTCCCGAGGAGACGCGCGCGGCCCTGCGCACCGCGATGGACGTGCGCGGCAAGGCCATGGCCGACCTGCGCTCGCTCATCGGCGTGCTGCGGATCGACGGTGACGCCGCCCCGCAGCCGGACCTGGGCGGCATCGCCGATCTCGTCTCCGCCGCCCGGGCCACCGGCCTGGAGGTGGAGCTGCACGAGGAGGGCGATGCCGCCACGGTCACCGGCCCGCAGGCCGTCGCGGCCCACCGGCTCGTCCAGGAGGCGCTGACCAACACCATCAAACACGCCGACGCCACCCGGGTGTCGGTGCGGCTGCGGTATGCGAGCGACGCGGTGACGGTCGAGGTGGCCGACGACGGCCGCGGCGCGACCGCCCCGGCCGATGGCGTCCTGGCCGGGGGCCACGGACTGACCGGCATGCGCGAACGTGTCACCACCCTGGGCGGCACGCTGAGCATCGAAGGGAGCGAGGGGTTCGCCGTGCGCGCGATCATCCCCATGGCAACATGACGATCAAGGTGCTGCTCGCCGACGACCAGGCCCTCGTCCGGGCCGGTTTCCGCAGCCTGCTCAACCGCTCCAAGGACCTGACCGTGGTCGGCGAGGCCGCCACGGGCGACGAGGCCGTCCGGCAGGCGCGCGCCACCGAGCCCGACGTGATCCTCATGGACATCCGCATGCCGGGGATGGACGGCATCGAGGCCACCCACCGGGTGCTGGCCGAACGCCCGGGGACCAAGGTCATCATCCTGACCACGTTCGACACCGACGACCACGTCTTCGCCGCGCTGCGCGCCGGCGCCAGCGGGTTCCTCACCAAGGAGGTCGAACCGGCCGAGCTGCGCCACGCCGTGGCCGTGGTGGCCGCGGGCGAGGCGCTGCTGTCGCCGAGCGTCACCCGGCGAGTCGTCCAGCAGTTCGCTCACCGGCCCGCCCCGCTGAGCGGCGACCGGCTCACCGCGCTCGCCGTGCTCACCGATCGCGAACGCGAGGTCGTCCGTCTGGTGGCGGAGGGGCTGTCCAACGACCAGATCGCCGCCCGGCTCGTGATCAGCCCGCTGACCGCCAAGACGCACATCACCCGCGCCCTGATGAAACTCGGCGTCCGAGACCGGGTGCAGCTGGTCATCCTCGCCTACGAGACCGGCCTGGTGCAGCCGGGCTCCTGATCGCGGCCTCCGCCGAAGGCGGCGGCCGCGACCCGGCCAACTGGTGAGGCATTCCCGGGAGCGTCGTGCAACAGTAGGGCCTCCGTCCTGATCGTTGGTTTCGTGGAAGATTTCGACGAGTTCGTCCGAGCACGGGGGGACGCGCTCCTTCGGTACGGCTACGTGCTGACAGGCAACTCCGAGGACGCGGCCGATCTCGTGCGGGAGGCGCTGGCCCGCCTGGGGACGCCTGGCCACGGGTGCGCAGGAAGTTGTGGCCCCAGGCCGTCGTCAAGGTGCCGATGAAGGACTCGGAGGGGCGGCGCATGCATCCGGTGACCGGCCTGAGCGCGACGGAGGTGCTGCTGGTCGCGGAGTCGGCGTTCGAGAGGGCCGGGCGGCTGGAGGTGCACGACTCGGCCTCGGTAGGGCTGGCCCTACCTGTTCCGGGCAGTGTGCACGCCGAAAAATGCGCAGGTCAGCGGCATCGTCTGGGCATCCGGGCGCGTCATACGGTTCTTGGCGTCAAGCAGCGGCGACATCAAGGAGCAAGTGACATGACCGTTGGCCGGAAGCTCGCCGCCCTCGCGGCGGGCCTGACCCTCGTGCCCGTCCTGGCCCAGGCGGCCTTCGCGGCCGAGCCCGCCGCGCCCGCCGAGCCCGTGCGAGCTCTGGAGGCGGCGGCGCAGGAACTGCGCTCGACCGAGCCGGGCGCGGAGTCCGGCGACCTGAGGGCGTTCGGCCGGATGGTGGGTGACGCCCGGGTCGTCGGCATGGGCGAGGCGACCCACGGTTCGCATGAGTTCTTCACGGTGAAGGAGCGGGTCTTCCGTCATCTCGTGGAGAAGAAGGGTTTCACCACGTTCGCGCTGGAGGCCAGCTGGTCGGGAGGGGTGCGGCTGGACGAGTACCTGCGGACGGGGAAGGGCGACCTGCGGGCCATCGCCAAGGAGGTGCTGCGGGCCTCGCCGTGGGAGCGTGAGGAACTCGTCGGGATGCTGGAGTGGATGCGCGAGCACAACCGCCGCGACCCCGGCCGCCCGCTGCACGTCATGGGCGACGACGTCGGCGCGCCGAAGGTGGGCGAGGAGGTCTTCGCCCGCATCGCGCAGTACGTCCGGGGCGCCCACCCCGACTCCACCGCTCCCCTGGCCGCGCTGTACGAGGGGTTGCGCCCGCTCGACGACGTCTTCGCCTACCTGAACCGGCCGCTGGACGAACGGCGGCAGCTCGCCGCCAAGGCTCAGCAGGCGCTCGACCTGCTTGTCAGCCTGGGAGGGCCGCAGGCGTCGGCCGCGTACGACAGCGCCGTCCAGGATGCCCGGTTCATCGCCCAGACAGCCAAGTTCGCCGGCTACGACCTGGCCGACAAGTCCTGGCTGAGCGTCGTCGAGCGCTACCGCGACCAGGTCATGGCCGACAACACCGTCTGGTGGCTGCGACACCACGGCGGCAAGATCCTCATGTCCGCGCAGAACACCCATGCGGGGTACGTCTCCGGCGACCCGGCGCTCTACCCGAAGACGCAGGGCGCCTACCTGCGCGACATGCTGGGCAAGAAGTACGTCGCCGTCGGCTTCACCTTCGACCGCGGATCCTTCCTGTCGAAGGACGCCGCGCTGGGCGGCGACTGGAAGCAGTTCACCGCCGGCCCCGCCGAGCCCGGCAGCAACGAGCACACCCTCGACCGGGTCCGTCACGACGACTTCTACCTCGACATGCGCACCGCGCCGGCCGCCGCGCGCGACTGGCTCGCGGTGGCTCGCCCGACCCGCAACATCGGCACGCAGTACCCGTACCCACTGCTCGACACCGCCCTGTCCCGCGCCTTCGACGTGCTGGTCCACCTGCACGAGGTGCGTTCGGCGCAGGTGCTCAAGTAGCGAGGCAGTCGGTGGGGCCCGCGGCAGACGCCCCGGGCCCCACCTCATTCAGCTGTCCGTCCGGTCATCACCCGGTACGCCGCAGGCGTCCCGGACGGGTCAGTACCAGCCGCCGGTGGTGGTGATCGTCTGGGTGTTCATGGTGGCCCCGCTGCAGTTGACGCTCACGTCGAAGCAGGTCATGTCGCAGTACATGAGGCCGGCCTCGTCGGCGGTCGGCAGCATGTCCAGGGCGGAGACGTTCAGCTCCATGGCAATTCCCTTCCTTGTGGTGGTGAGCGGGCGGCCGCCTCGCGCGGCGCCCCTTTCACGGCCGGTCCCGGAGCGCGTCCGTACCGGCCGAGCCGGTGAGCTACGCGCCTGGGCCGGCGCGGAGGAAGCCGACGACGCGGTCCAGGGCCGCGGTGTCGCGGACGTCGTGCAGCAGGTCGTGGCCCCCGCCGGGGACCTCCAGATAGGTCGGTGCGGCGCCCTCGGGCCACTGGGCCGCGCGCAGACGCGCGTACAGACGGCGGGAGTGCTCGACGGGGATGATCGGGTCGTCGTCGCCGTGCACGATGAGCAGCGGCAGCCGCATGCGGCCGGCGAGCCGCAGCAGGTCGCGGGGGCCGAGTTCGTCGTCGATGCCGGTGCGTCCGCCGAGCCGGTCCAGCAGGGCGCGGACCGGGGGCGGGCCGTCCTCGTACAGCTCCCGTCCGGACAGGAAGGGCGCGACGACCGCGGCGCGGGACCACAGGTCCGCCTGGGCGGCGCAGGCCAGCAGCGCGAGGTACGCGCCGTAGCTGGCTCCGTACAACATCGGCCGCGGTTCGCCGGGGTCGCGGGCGGCGGCCAGCGCGTGGCCCAGGGCGAGGACGTCGGCGAGGTCGGGGCCGCCCCAGGCATCGCGGATGGCGTCACGGTGGGCGGCTCCGTAGCCGGTGCTGCCGCGCTGGTTGGGCGCGACGACGGCGATGCCCGCCCTGGACAGGCGCTGGAAGAGCGGTTCGTGGGCGAACCGCCAGGCGGCCTCGGGGCCGCCGTGCAGCGCGACCACCACCCGGCGGCTGGTCGCGGGATCGCCGTACACGATCGCCTCGATCGGCCCCGCCGCCCCCGGGCAGGACAGCACCCGGGCCGGGGACGTCTCGCCGTCCGCGGCCGGCGGCCGCGACACGGAGCAGCCGGCGATGCCGACCAGGCCGGGAGGACGGTCGGGCGCACTGTGGACGAGGTGCAGTCCGCCCGTGTTCCAGCGGGCGGCCGGATGGATCACCCCGGCGGGCAGGCCGGCCTCGGCGCCGGCGTCCTCCGCCAGGTCGTGCAGGACGAGGTGGGAGCGGGCGCGGCGGTTCACCGCGAGGGCCAGCCGCCGTCCCGAGGGGTTCAGCGCCAGCGGCGTCACCTCGCCGTCGAAGGCGTTCAGCCGCTCGGGGTGGCGGGTGGGCCCGTCGTCGTCGCGGTCGCGGACGCCCAGGCGGTACGCGCCCTCGCGGCGCACGGCCGTCAGCAGCACGCCCGCGCCAGGGGCCGCCAGCAGGACGTACTCGTCGCCCGCCGGCCCGGCCAGCGGGGTGAGGACGCCGTTCGAGGTGTCCAGGACCACGGTGGCCGGCTCGGTCCCGACCCTGGTCAGGGCGAGCCGGTGGCCGGCCGCGTCGAGCCAGATCCCGCCCCTGACCGGGTACGGCGCCGTGGCGATCCGCTCCGGCCGTTCCGCCCGGCCGGACAGCCGCCACACCGAGGTGCGACCGTCGGCGCCGGTGGCCAGCGCCAGGGCGGCGATCCCCGGCGTCGCGCCCGCCACGACCCTGACCACGCCGCCGCGGAAGACCGCCAGCTCGTGCTCCTCGGCGTGCGCGTCGTCGTGCGACGGCGCGGTGACCAGCGTCAGGCGGTGCCCGTCCGCCCCGGCGCGGCACAGCAGCACGTCGCCGCCGTCCGTGGGCGTCGGCACGCTCGCCGAGGTCTCGCCGGCGCGGGTGGGGAGGGTCCGCGGGCGTGCGCCGGCGACGTCCCACACCTCGGGGACGAGGTGGCCGCGGCCCCGCCGGGCGAGGCAGGCGGCGTACCGGCCGTCCCCGGAGAACCGGAAGTTGATGCGGGTGACGTCGGGCAGGTGGCCCTTCTCCGCTGTGGCGACGTGGCTGCTCATCGGGCGGGCCACCCGGAGTCGTCGTCCGCCGTCCAGGGGCGGGGCCCGCCGTGCCGGAGCCTGTCCAGGAAGCTCAGGACGCCCGCCAGCCCGGTGTTCCAGCCGACGCCCGTCGCCGTCCCTCCCTCGTCCGGCGTGACCAGCGAGCCGTCGCGCACGACGGCGCGGCTCCACAGGACCGCGGCCAGCTCCTCGGCCTGCGCCCGGTAGCGGGGCTCGTCCAGGAAGGCGGCCAGGTCGAGCAGGAACTGCCCGTCACCGGCCAGGCCGTGGCAGGCCGACGTGCCCGAGGCCAGGCGGCGGGCGTACACGGTGGCGGCGGCGCCCTCGGCGGCCTGCCGGAAGCGCGGGTCGCCGGTGGCCGCGTGCAGGCGGACGAGGAACGTCCCGATCCCCGACGATCCGCTGCACCAGTGAGGGATCCCGCCGCCGCCGCCGGGAGAGTCCGGCCACCAGGCCGTCCCGTCGCGATCCTCCGCCGCGGCCAGCAGCGTCTCCCCCGCCGCCACGGCGGTCTCCAGGCAGTCCGCGCGATCCAGCGCGGCGCCGGCGGCCAGCAGGAACGTCGCGATCCCCGCGACCCCGTGGGCGAAGCCGTAGTGCACGAGGCCGGCCAGCGTGGAGTCGAAGTCGGCAGGGACGGGCCACAACACCGCACCGTCGGTGTGCCGGGCCGCCTTGATCAGGGCGTCGGCGCACTCACCGGCGCGGTCGCCGAAGCGGGCCTCGCCGGTCTCCCGCCGGAAGTGCAGCAGGGCCAGCCCCGTGCCGGCCAGGCCGTGGCACACGTCCGGGTTCGGCCAGGTCACCGGCAGGGTGAGCGCCATCTCGACGCCCGCGGCGCGGACGGCCTCGTCGCCGAGCCGGCGTCCCGCCTCGAACAGGCCCCAGGCGATGCCCGCCCGGCCGAAGTACAGGCCGGGGGACGGCCGGTGCTCCCCCTCCAGACGGCGGATCGTCCAGGCCGCGGCCTCCCGCAGGACCGTGCCGGCATCGTCGCGCGCCTCCGGGGTGAGCGCCCGGTCACCCCCGAGGACGGACGCCAGCAGGTGCAGCACCCCCGCCGAGCCGTACTGGACGGCACACGGATCGGCCGTCGCCCCGAACCCGGAGGTGGGCCACAGGGCGCCCGTGGGCCGGGAGGCGGCGAGCGCCTCCGGTGACATCGCGCGCCGGATGTAGGCGATGCCGTCGTGGAGGAGGCGATCCTGGCCGGACCCGTCCAGGCGGCGGACGTCGGCCGCCACGGACGGCACGTCGCGTCCGGACAGCTCGCCCAGGAACTCCTCCGCCCGGCGCAGGTCCCACCGCTCCTCAGGGTCCTCCGCCATCAGGCCGAGCAGCAGGGGCGCCATCGCCGTCGCCACAGGGTCACCGGCGGTGGCGACGCCCACCAGCGTGGCCAGCCGCGCGTCGCGTGACCGCCCGCCGAGGGCATCGTCGTCCAGCAGCATCGGCGTGGACGCGGTGCACAGGTGGTACAGCGTCGCGCCCAGCGCGTACAGGTCGGCGGCGCGGCCGGGCGCGGGCGCGTGCACGGCCGCGGCGCGCTGCTCGGGAGCCGCGTAGCCCGGCGTGTGGCTCCGCTGGACGACCGTGCCGGGGACGGCGGCCAGTTCCAGGTCGATCAGCCGGCATTCACGTTCCGGAGTGATCATGACGTTGTTCGGCGTCAGGTCGCGCAGCACGTAGCCCTGGTCGTGCACGGTGGAGACCAGGGCCACCAGACTCCTGGACAGGCGCAGGACGATCTCCTGCCACGCCGCGTCGGAGCCGGCGCGGCGGTGCTCGCCGGCCCAGCTGCTCAGCGTGGTGCCGGGCAGCAGTTCCTGCGCCAGGAACAGGTTGCCGTCCTGCTCGAAGAGCGCCACCTTGCGCGCCGTGACGCCCGGCGGGCCGAACAGGTCGAGCATGCGCGCCTCGTGACGGAGCAGGTCACGCATGTCGCGCCCGTCGATCGACGCGCCGAGGTGGGGGCGGGCCTGCTTGATGACCACCTCGCCCCCCTCGTGCCGGTCCTCGGCCAGGAACACGCCGCCCTTGGCGCCGTGCCGGACGGCCTTGCGCACCACGAACCGGCCGGCGAGCAGCACCTGCTCCGGGCGGTCCGCCTCCGGCGGCGCCTGCTCCGGCTCGAAGGGGCACGCCGCCCACGACGGCGGGGAGTACCACGCCGCACGCCGGTCGATCTCCTTGGTGCCGTCGGGCGCGGTCAGCCGGGAGACGTAGGCGCCGTCGAGGCCGAGTTCGCTCGGGGCGGCGAACACCCCGTAGCGGTAGTGCACGAGACTGCCCGGCCGGTAGGCGCGATCGGACAGGATCGGCGGCCCGCTCAGGGCGTAGGTGGCCGCGTGCAGGTCCTCGGCGATCGTCGCGGCGGCCCGGTCGTCCGGCGGGTACACGGTGACGAACTTGCCGACCGAGCCCCGCGGCGTCTCCCGGGACAGGAGCGCGGCCACCTCCTGAAGGCCGGAGGCGAACTTGAACGCGCACCGGTGGCGGCCCAGCACCTCGACGACCCGGGCCAGCACCAGGGGCGCCGACAGCGGGGTGGCCGACACGTGCAGCTTCCAGCCCTGCGCCCGCTGGACGGAGTCCACCGGGGTCACGTAGGTCCACGGAGTGCCGGGGTGGATCTCCCAGCCGGCGATCGCCGCCTGCCCGGTCGGCTGCTGCCCGGTCGCCCGCGCCAGTGCCGCCCTGGCGACGTCCTGGAGCAGGAGACGATCCCCCTCGGGGCGCTCACCGTTGTCCATGGGCTCACTTCCGTCCTCGCGTCTGTGCCGTTCCCGCTCCGCGCGGCGTCGCGCGGAACGGGGACGAAGGTACGGCGAGGAGTTGTGGCCGGCTTGTGGCCGAGCCCGGCGTACCGGACCGCCGGGATCGCCCGGAGCGGCCGGTCGCCACAAGTGATTCCAAGGTTCTGCCAGGACGGGGACGGCGAACCGTCGCCGTCGTGTGAAGGCGCCTTCTCCGGCGCCGCTGCCGTCAGTACACGTCGAACATCACCAGCCCCTCCACCACGGTCCTTCCGCAGCCGGTGAAGCCGCAGCTCATCATGCAACCGGAGAGCTGGGCCTCCTCGTGGGCGGGAAGCATGTCCGACGCGAAGATGTCGAGTACCATGCGGACGACTGTTCAGCACCGGCCTTGTGGCTCACATGTGGCCGGGGATGAGAACTCGCGGACGGCTCACTTCTCGGCGATGAACCCGTGGTATCGGCCCATCCAGTACGGCAGCAGGTACGAGGTGCCGTCGTTCTCGCCGTGGCCGTCGCCGCCCTGGTCCAGCTTGTACGGGTCGTGGTTCCAGTGGCTGATCACCCGCTCGTCGATCGGGAGCACGGTGCCGCTGCGGAGCATGCCGAGCTTCTTCGGGTCGGCGTCGGGCCGGATGTGCCGGCCGAGGTTGACGATGTCGAGGCGCTGGCTGTTGCTCTGCTTCCAGTCGATCATGTTGATCGGGAAGCGCTTCAGCGTGTCGATCGACTGCTCCAGCCAGGGTCCGGTCATCTCCAGCGGGAAGGGGCCGTAGGCGTCGGTCCAGACCTGGTCCTTCAGCGTGAGGCCGGCGATGAAGTTGAAGAACGGGTTGAGCTCGTACTGCTCCTGCTGCCAGTAGTCGTAGAGGGAGCGGGCCCAGGTGGCCTTCAGGTCGGCGTCCTGCTCGTAGCGGAGCAGGTGGTAGTAGTTCATGAACGCCATCTCGTCGTCGGACTGGTTGCCGCCGCCGACGCCCGGGGTGACCTTGGGCTGCTGGGTGTTCAGGTCGTAGCCGTGCTCGTCGATGAGCTTGGCCTTGGCCTGCGCGTACTTTTCTGGATTTTTCGCGACATGCTCGGCGATGGTGAGGAAAGTGATGATCGTCTGGCTGTTGAGGCCGCGTTCCTCCCTCCGCCACGGGTTGCCGTTGAGCTCCTTCGGGTTGAAGAAGCCCCAGCGGGTGGGCTTGCCGTCATGGTCGACCAGCGAGAAGTCGTGGTCGATCAGGTGGTCGGTGAGCCTGGTGATCACACCCGCCACCTCGTCCTTCTCCGCGCCGGTCGCGACCAGGTCGTGGTAGAGCGCGTAGAGGAAGTAGTGGCCGACCAGTTCGTCGGAGCTGGCGTCGGTCTTCCAGAACCACTTGCCGTCGGCGCTCTTGGGCCAGCGCGGGACCAGGATCTTCCAGTACGCGTCGCCCTTCTGCTTGTCGCGGTCGTGCTGCTCGTTGTCCTTGATGTTGGGGTCGGTGGCGGTGGTCTCCAGGATCGTGCGGGCGATGAAGCCCTTGGGCGCCGGGTCGGTGCCCGCCTGGGTGACGTCGCCGAGGAACTTCAGCGCCTCGAACGCCTTGCGCGCGTTGGCCTTGGCCGTGCCGTCCTTGGTGGCGGCGTACCTGAACGTCTCGGCCGCGCCGTACATGCCCGTCCAGAGGCCGTCGTTGTCGCTCGCGCCCTGCCCGTACTGGGTCAGGTCGCCCGGCCTGGCCAGCCCGATGCCCTCGACGAAGCCGTACGGGGTGCGCTTGTGCCGGGCGTCGATGGCCTGCTCGTAGACGGCCGCCTTCTCCGCCAGCGTGGTCCGGCGGGCCTCGATGACGCCGGCGGCCGTGGCGGTGCCGAAGTAGGCGTTGGCGTTCCCGTCCACGGTGATCGCGGCGACCGCGTCGTCGGGCAGCCAGCGGCGGCCCTGCCGGTACTCCCAGGTGACGCCGTCGAAGTGCACGGCGCCCTTGGCCGTGCCGAGCCAGACGTCGCCGCCGGCGCCGGGGGCGATCGCGGTGAAGCCGAGCATGGGCAGCCCTTCGGCGGGGCCGTACTGCTTGAGCGTGGCGCCGTCCCGCAGCGTGAGGCCGGTGGGGCCGGCCAGCCAGAGTCGGCCCTTGGAGTCGTAGGCCAGGTGGGTGGTGCCGGGGACGGGTGAGATCTGGGCCCACGACCGGCCGGTGTGCTCGAAGACGCCGGTGGCGGTGGCGACGGCGACGGCCCCGGATCCGGCGCGGGCGGCGGCGGTGGCCTGCCCGGGCAGCCGGTCGGGACGCCACGAGCCGCCGGGCCCCTTGCGGTAGAGGCGGTCGCCCTGGACGAGGATCACGTCGTCGCCGCCGAGCAGCAGGGCCGTGGCCGGATCGACGCCCGGCGGCAGCCGGTCGGCGCCCTTGGCGACCTCGTCGCCCTCCCCCGCCTTCTGGCCGGTCTTCGCCGCGTTCCTGATCGTCAGCAGACCGCCGGCGGTGAGGGCGACGAGGTCGTCGCCACGCCAGACGACCTTGTGGGCGGCGGTGGCCGACAGGGAGGTCCAGGCGCCGGCTGCGTACCGGGCCAGGCCCTTGTCGTGGGCGGCGGCGACGACGCCGCCGGGGCCGGCCGCGAGTGCGGTGATCCTGCCTTGCGGAGCCGGCAGCGTGACGCCGACCTGGAGGACGAAGGGGTCGACGACCGTGGCGGCCGAGGCGGGTGCGGCGGTGACGGCCGGTCCCGCGCCGAGCGCGACGGTCGCGGCGAGCAGGAGGTTCTGGAGTCGTGCCATGGGGTTCCTCCGGATGAGGGGGCTGCGAGATACAGTAAAGAGTCTTTATTGCATCCGGGCAAGAGTCTTTACTAGAATTCGGGCCATGTCCCAGCATGCGACGCTCACCACCCTGCGCGAGATCAACGCGTCCGTGGTCCTGGAGGCCATTCGAGCCGACCCGCCGATCTCACGGGCCGAGGTGAGCCGCCGCACCGGCATGACCAAGCCGACGGTGGCCAACGCCCTCGACCTGCTCGCCTCCGCCGGCCTGGTCCGCCAGGCCGAACCGCCCGGCGAGATGCATTACGGCGCCGTCTACTTCGAGCCGGTCCACACGCTGGCCCACGTCCTGGCCCTGGACATCGGCACCCGCTTCGTCCGCGGCGCGCTGTGCGACCTGCGCGGCACGATGCTGGCCAGGCACGACGAACGCATCGACGACTCCGACCCGGCGACGATCCTGCGCGCCGCCGTGGCCGTCCGCGACACCCTGTCCCCCGGCGGCCCGGCGGCGGGCGGCGGGGGGATCGAGCTGGTCGCGGCCGGGGTGCCGGGCGTGGTGGATCCCGAGGAGGGGGTCATCCGGCAGAGCAACCGGCCCGCGCTGGAGGGCATGGCGATCCGGTCCGGGCTGGAGGCCGCGCTCGGCGTGCCGGCCGAGGTCGAGACCGACGTCAACCTGGCGGTGATCGGCGAGCACGCCCTGGGCGCCGGGCGGGGGGTCGCCGACTTCGCGTTCCTGTCGATCGGCGCCGGCGTCGGGGCCGGGCTGATCCTGGGCGACCGGGCCCATCGAGGGCACCGGGGGGCCGCCGGCGAGGTCGACGACCCCGCGCCCGGTGAGGACGAGCTGCCCGACAGCCCCTCGGGGGACGCGCTGATGAAGTGGGCCCGCGCCTGGATCGCGGCAGGTCTGCGCGACGGCGACACCACGCTGCGGCTCGACGCCACGCCGGAGGCCATCTTCGCCGCCGCGTCCCGGGGCGACGGGCTGGCCTCGGCCATCGTCGCCGAGGAGGCCCGGCGGATCGCGTCGCGGATCGCCACCATCTCCCGGGTCGCCGACGTCGAGCTGGTCGTGCTCGGCGGGGGCATCGGGCTGGCCTGCGCGAGCATCCTGCCGGAGATCGGCGCCGCGCTGGCGGGCATGCTGCGCCACCCGCCCGCCGTCGAGGTCTCGGCGCTGGGCAACGCGCCCGTGCTGACCGGCGGCCTGGCCCACGGCACGCGTCTGCTGAGGGAGTCGGTCGCCACCCGCCGCATCTCGGCCGCGGCCAAGGTCTCCGCGGCGGCCAAGGCCGCCGGTTCCGGGGCGGAGGCCCGATGAAGGTCACCGTCGTCGGCGGCGGCTCCACCTACACCCCCGAGCTCGCCGGCGGCCTGGCCGCCCTGGAGCTGGACGAACTCGTCCTCATGGACCCAGACGAGGAACGCCTCGCCGTCGTCGGCGGCCTGGCCACCCGCATGCTGCGCGGCAGGGCCGGACGCGTCCGGCTCACCACCGGCCTGGACGACGCCGTCGAAGGCGCGGACGCCGTCCTGCTGCAGTTACGCGTCGGCGGCCAGCGAGCGCGGCACGGCGACGAGACCTGGCCGCTGGAGTGCGGCTGCGTCGGCCAGGAGACCACCGGCGCGGGCGGCCTGGCCAAGGCCCTGCGGACGATCCCCGAGGTGCTGCGCATCGCCGACCGGGTCCGCGCCCTCGCCCCCGGCGCCTGGCTGATCGACTTCACGAACCCCGTCGGGCTGGTCACCCGCGCCCTGCTCGACGCCGGTCATCGCGCCGTCGGCCTGTGCAACGTGGCCATCGGGTTCCAGCGGCTGTTCGCCCGGCTGCACGGCTGCGCGCCCGCGGAGCTCACGCTGGGACATGTCGGGCTCAATCACTTGTCGTGGGAGCGTTCGGCGTGGGTGGACGGGGTCGACGTGCTGCCGGGGCTGATCGAGCGGCACGTCGCCGAGCTGGCCGCCGAGTGCGAGCTGCCGCCCGAGCTGATCACCGCTCTGGGCGTCGTGCCCTCCTACTACCTGCGCTTCTACTACGCCCACGACCAGGTGGTGGCCGAGCAGCTCGGGCGTCCGACGCGGGCGCAGGAGGTGCTGGAGCTGGAGCGGCGGCTGCTGGAGATGTACCCGGCGCTGGACGACAAGCCGGAGCTCCTGGAGCAGCGGGGCGGCGCGTTCTACTCGACGGCCGCGGTCGACCTGCTCGCCTCGCTGCTCCATGACCGGGGGGATGTGCAGGTGGTCAACGTCCGCAACGAGGGGACCCTGCCCTTCCTGCCCGCCTCGGCGGTGATCGAGACGCCGGCGCGGATCACCGCCGCCGGGGCCGTGCCGCTGGCCGTGCCGGCGGTGGAGCCCTTGCAGGCGGGGCTGATCGCGCACGTCAGCGCGTACGAGGAGCTGGCGGTGCGGGCGGCGTCCCGCCCTGATCGGGCGCACGTGGAGGCGGCGCTGCTGGCCCATCCGCTGGTGGGGCAGTACGACCTGGCGCAGGGGCTGGCCGACCGGCTGCTGGCGGCCCACCAGGTCTGGGCCTCGTGACCGGGCCCGCGGTCCTGGCGATCGACGCGGGCAACAGCAAGACCGACGTGGCGCTGGCCGGCGCCGACGGCGAGTTGCTCGCCTGGGTGCGCGGCGGCGGGTTCCAGCCGCACGGGCCGCGGCTTCCCGCCGCGATCGGCCTGCTCGCCGACCTCGTGGCGGCGGCCGTACGGCAGGCCGACCCGCCTCCGGACAGCGGCCGCCGCGGCTTCGTGGCCGAGCGGGTGTCGGCGTTCCTGGCGCACTGTGACCTGCCGGTCGAGCAGGAGATCCTGCAGCGGGCCGTCGAGGCGCGGGAGTGGGCGCCCGAGGTCGTCGTGGACAACGACACCTTCGCGATCCTGCGGGCGGGGGCGGACGTGCCGTACGGCGTGGCGGTGGTGTGCGGCGGCGGGATGAACTGCGTGGCGCGCGGCCCCGGCGGCCAGGTCGCGCGGTGGCCGGCGCTGGGCCGGCGCTCGGGCGACTGGGGCGGCGGGGAATGGCTGGGCGAGGAGGTGCTGTGGTGGGCCGTGCGCGACGAGGACGGCCGCGGCCCGCGCACCCTGCTGCGCCAGGCCGTGGCCGCCCGCTTCGGCCTGCCGGACGTCACCTCGGTGTGCGTGGGGTTCCACCTCGGGCACCTGCCCGAGGAGCGGCTGCACGAGCTGGTGCCGGTGCTGTTCGAGGTGGCGGGAGCAGGGGACGCCGTCGCCGTGTCGCTGGTGGAGCGCCTGGGCGACGAGGTCGCGGCCTGGGCGGGCGCGGCGATCGAGCGGCTGGACTGGGGCGGGGTGAGCGTGCCCGTCGTGCTCGGGGGCGGGGTGCTGACCGGCCGGGACGCCCGGCTGCTGGCCCGGATCGGCAAGGGGCTGCCCGGGGTGGACGTCCGGGTGCTGGACGCGCCGCCGATCGTGGGGTCGGCCCTGCACGGGCTGGACCGCCTCGGCGCGACGTCCGAGGCGGTGGAGCGGCGGCTCAGAGCCGGATTCGCCACTCGGCGGCCGTCATCCCCCTGAACACGACCGTGTCCTCCCGTTGAGAAGTCTGGTAAAGACTCTTGCCTAGATGAGATAAAGACTCTTTACTGTCTTCATGAAGTCAGCAGGCTTTGCGGTCCGCGGGGTCATCGAGGGGTTCTACGGCCGTCCATGGAGTCACGAGCAGCGGCTCGACCTGCTCGGCTTCCTCGGCGCGCGGGGCATGAACACCTACGTCCACGCCCCCAAGGCCGACCGGCCGTCGTGGCGGGAGGCCGGCGTGGAGGGGCTGGGCGAGCTGGCCGCGCGCGGCAGGCAGGCGGGGGTGGACGTCATCTACTGCCTCTCGCCCGGCCTGTCACTGCGTTACTCCGACGCCGGCGACGTCCAGGCGTTGTGCATGGCGTTCGAGCGGGCCATGGAGGCCGGGGCCGCCGGCGTCGGGCTGCTGCTCGACGACATCCCCATGCGGCTGCGGCACCCGCGGGACGCCGCCGCCTTCGACGATCTCGCCGCCGCGCAGGTCTCGCTCATCGAGGCCGTCTTCACGCGCACCGGACGGCTGCTCGTCTGCCCCACCGTCTACTGCGGCACCGGCGACGACCCGTACGTCCGGGCCCTCGGCCTGATCGACGCCCGGATCGACCTGTTCTGGACCGGCCGGAGCATCTGCTCGGCCACCATCGACCTGGCCGACGCCGCGGCCGTCGCCCGCACGCTGAACCGGGCCCCGCTCTACTGGGACAACTACCCGGTCAACGACGTCGCGATGGGCCACGAGCTGCACATCGGCCCGTACCGGGGCAGGGACCGGCACCTGTACCGGTTCGCCACCGGTGTCGTGGCCAACGGCATGGAGCTCTACGAGTCATCGAAGATCGCCTTCGCCACGGTCGCCGACTACCTGCGCGACCCGGAGGGCTACGACCCGGAGGAGAGCTGGGAGCGGGCCCTGGCCGACGTCGTCGGTGACGGCGCGGATCTGGCCGCCTACCGGCTCTTCGCCGACAACGTGCGCGGCTCCTGCCTGGAGCCGTACGACGCGCCCAGGCTCACGGGGGTGCTGGAGCAGTGGGCGTTCGAGCGCGAGTCCGGCGACGCCGCGGCGGGCGACCGGCTGCTGGCCGCGCACGCGGAGGAGCTGCTGGCCGCGGCCGGGCACCTGCTGCGCGGGCCGCGCGGCGCGGCGCGCTGGTGGCCGAGGCC
This sequence comes from Nonomuraea sp. NPDC048881, assembly GCF_040649795.1. Classification (NCBI taxonomy): domain Bacteria; kingdom Bacillati; phylum Actinomycetota; class Actinomycetes; order Streptosporangiales; family Streptosporangiaceae; genus Nonomuraea; species Nonomuraea sp. NPDC048881. Next base: position 19,515 of record NZ_JBEZGC010000023.1, on the reverse strand, counting down.
CGGCCCTGGCTGGAGGAGTTCGAGCGGGGCGCGCTGGCGCTGCTGGCCACCGCTCGTCGAAACGTACGACCGCACCCCCGTCGCCCCGCACCCAAGCGGGTGTTCGGCGACTGTCTTGAGGAGTTCTCATGGTGAACAGGACGGCCGGGGCGCTCGCCCTGATGCTGCTGGTGTCGGCATGCGGTGGCGGCGGGCAGAGCGCGGCCACCGACAAGGTGTTACGGATCGCGATGAGCTCCCCCGGCGAGGAGCAGATCAAGGTGTGGAAGGACGTCGCGGCCCAGTACGAGAAGGCACACCCGGGCGCCAAGGTCGAGCTCAACTTCCAGGAGGACGACCTCTACCAGACCATCGGCCTGCAGAACCTGCTCAACGGCCGGCAGGCGCCCGACGTCTACTTCGAGTGGGCCGGCGACCGCCTGCGCACCCGGGTCAAGGACGGCTTCGCCGCCGACATCTCCTCCCAAGTCACCACAGGGCCCCTCAAGGGCCTCATCCCGGACGAGGCGTACAAGCGCACCACGGTCGACGGCAAGACGGTCATGGTGCCGTTCGCGGCCGATGTCACCAACGTCCTCTGGTACAACACCAAGATCCTGGCCGACGCCGGCGTGCAGCCGCCCAAGACCTTCGAGGAGCTGCTCACGGCCTGCGACACGCTCAACGCCAAGGGCGTCACCCCGATCGCCTCGGGCAACAAGGACCTGTGGGCCGCCGGCAACTGGCTGTCCCACCTGGTCTCCCGGGTCGTCGGCGAGCAGTCCTACCAGGACGTGCTGTCGGGCAAGGCCCCCATGACCGACCCCGCCTGGGAACGCGCGCTCGGCTACGTGGCCCAGCTGCACGACCACAAGTGCGTCAACAGCAGCGCCAACGCCGCCAACGACAACGAGGGCGCGCAGCTGTTCTTCCAGGGCAAGGCGGCCATGCACCCGATCGGGGCGTGGCTGGTCAGCTGGGCCCTGGACGAGGCCCCGAAGCTGGACTTCGACTACGTCAACCTGCCGGCGATGACCGGCGGCGCCGGCGACCAGGACAGCGTGATCGGCGTCGTCACCGGCTACGTGATCAACGCCAGGAGCAGGAAGGTCAAGGAGTCGGCCGAGTTCCTGGCGCTGCTGAACTCCCCGGCCAACGCCGCCGCGTTCGTCAAGGCGGGCACGGTGCCCCAGGCCAGGGCGGCGGGCGCCGGGCAGATCGACGCGCGGACCACCCGGCTCAACGACCTGCTGGCCGAGGCCAGGACCGTGGTCTCCCCGCCGGACACCGGCTATGACCTCAAGCGCGCCGACGCGCTCTACCGCGCGCTGGCCGCGGTGCTCGGCGGGGTGAAGTCTCCCAAGGAAGCGCTGGCCGTCGCGGGATGAGACGCAAGCTCACGCCGTACCTGTTCGCCGCCCCGGCGCTGCTGGTGTTCGGCTTCGCGGTGCTCGTGCCCGCGCTGGCGACCGGGGCGTTCAGCCTGACAGAGTGGACCGGTTTCGGGCCGATGGAGTTCGTCGGCCTCGACAATTTCCTCAGAGCAGCCCAGGACACGATTTTTCTGGATTCGTTCGTCCATGTCGGCATCTACATCGTTGTGACCATCGTGCTGGAGGTCGCCGTGGGCCTCGTCCTGGCCGGGCTGCTGGTCACCCGGCGCGGCGGGGCGCCCTGGTTCCGGGTCGCGCTGTTCACCCCGGTCATGTTGCCGATGGTGGTCGTGGCCGTGCTCTGGGCGTTCGTCTACAACGCCGACTTCGGCCTGGTCAACGCCTTGCTGGGGCTGGTCGGCGTGCCGGGCGAGGTCTGGCTGGGTGACGAGAGCACGGCGCTCCTGGCCGTCTGCGTCGTCTCCGGGTGGGTGTACGCCGGGTTCTACATGGCAATCTTCTACGCCGCCTTCGCCCAGATCCCGACGGACGTGATCGAGGCCGCCCGCCTCGACGGCGCCGGCGAGCCGGCCATCTTCCGCCGGATCAAGGTGCCGATGATCAGGGACGCGGTCGAGGTCTGCCTGCTGCTCTGCGTCACGGGCGGCTTCCAGACGTTCGACCTGTTCTACGTCATGACGGGCGGCGGGCCGTACAACGCGACGGAGATCCCCACCACGTACCTGACCCGGGTGGTCTTCCGTGACGGCGAGGTCGGCTACGGCTCGGCCATGGCGGTGCTGATGACCGCGGCCGTCGTCCTCATCGGGCTGGCGTTCATGCGACTGCGCAGGAGGCCGGCCCGATGAGACGGCTCTCGACCGTGCTGCTGGCCGTGGTGTCGGCGGCGTTCTTCCTGCCGCTGCTGTGGATGGTGGCCTCCAGCTTCAAGTCCAACGCGCAGATCTTCGCCGACCCGTTCGCCCTGCCCGAGTCGCTGGACTTCGGCCGCTGGGCCGAGGCGTGGGAGGTCGGCGGCATCGGCGGGTACGCGCTCAACAGCGTGATCGTGACCTCGGTGTCGGTGCTGCTGATCCTGGCGCTGTCGTCGGCGGCGGCGTTCGCGTTCAGCCGCTTCGACTTCCGCGGGCGCGGGCTGTTCATGGGCCTGCTGGCGCTCGGGCTGCTGCTGCCGCTGCAGTCGTACTTCATCGCCCAGAGCACGATGTTCACCGAGCTGGCGCTGAGCGACACCCGGTGGGCGCTGATCGTCCCGTACACGGCCATGGGGCTGCCGCTGGCCACGTACCTGATCAAGGTCTACCTGGACGCGCTGCCACGGGAGCTGTTCGAGGCCGCGCACATCGACGGCGCCTCCGACCTGCGGGTCTACCTGCTGATCGCGCTGCCGCTGCTGCGGCCGGGGCTGGCGACCGTGGCGGTGTTCTCGGCGCTGTCCTGCTGGAACGAGTTCCTGCTGGCCCTGCTCTACATCCAGGACGACTCGCTCAAGACGATCCCGACCGGCCTGCTGGCCTTCTCCAGCCGCTACGTGACCGACCACGGCCTGCTGTTCTCGGCCCTGTCGATCATCACGCTGCCGATGATCGCGGTCTACATGGTGTTCAACCGTCAGGTGGTGAGCGGCATCACGGCGGGCAGCCTTAAATAGCCCCGGGGCCGTCCGACGTCAGGGGCTCTCCCCCGTGATGCGCAACGCGAAGTCCGCGTAGGTGTCCGCAACTTCGTGTGGTTCGTACGGCAGGGCGGAGTCGTACCAGTTCGCCACGCGCATCCCCATCCCGCTGATCGCGGTCACCGCGAGAAAGGCGTCGGGCACGGCGAAGACGCCCGCGGCGATGCCCTCGTCGATGATGTCGATGAGCAGTTGCCGGCCGGCCGCGCGCAGCATGAGCGCGGGGCCGGCCAGCTCGGGAGACAGGGCGTGCAGCTCGTTGTCGGCCACGACGGCCAGCATGGGGAACTCCGCGTGCGCCAGGACGTGGGCGCGCACCACCCGGCGCAGGCGCGAGGCGGGATCGGCCGGGCCCGCCGCGGCCGCCTCGGTCAGCCGCCGGTGGTGCTCCTCGTGACCGATGCGCACCAGCTCCGCCAGGACGTTCTCCTTGGTCGGGTAGTGGGAGTAGAGCGTCGCCGAGCGGATCTCGCAGGCCACCGCGAGGTCGCGGATGGAGGTGCCGTAGAAGCCCCGCTCGGCGAAGAGCTGCAGCGCCTCGCGCAGGATCCGGCCGGAGGTGCCCTGGAGCAGGATGTGCTCGGGCAGCCGGATGTCGGAGGCGGCGATCCGGCGCTGGGTCGCCGGAGCGGCCGATCGGTCGTCAGTCACGCGCTCATTCTGCCAAGACGCCGCTCCGGCCGGTCTCCTCGCACGTCAGAGCGCCGACGAGGCCGTGGCCGGAGGGCCCTTCGGTCACTGCGGCACGAGAGCGTTGCGGCGCACGTCCGACCACGTGCCGCGGTCCAGGCAGATGCCGCAGTCCGGGCCGTGGAAGAGGGACCGCGCCTCGGGGTCGTCCATGAGCTGGAAGCGCCACCAGGCGGTGGTGGGCGCGGCGAACGGCCCGGGGTCGCCGACGACGGTGAAGTGGTCGGCGCCGCGCACCTCGCCGTAGATCGCCGGGATGTGGTCCGCGTCGTCGAAGAAGGACCTGACCAGCCAGGGCCAGACGATGGAGTCGTTCTGACCGGCCATCAGGAAGGCGGGCCCGTGGACGCCGTCGATGTCGGCCAGCGGACCGGGCTGGATGGGCAGGACGGTGTCCACCCGGGCGTCGGCGCCGACGACGATGGCCGCCGCGCCGCCCTGGGAGTGCCCGGAGGCGCCGACGCGGGTCAGGTCGACCTTGCCGTGGAAGGGGCTCGACGGGTCGGCGTCGCGGCGGGCGAGCGCGTCGATCCCGGCCCGCATGGAGACGCCGAGGTTCGACATCGGGGTGTTGGCGGCCGAGACGATGAAGCCGTGGCTGGCCCACTGCAGCAGCAGGTCGCGGTAGACGAGCGGGGCGCCGCCCGTGCCGTTGCCCCACACGATCACCGGGTGGCGGCGGTCGCTGCTCGCGATGTCGCGCGGGTAGTAGAGGGTGTTGACCACGCCGACCTCCACGGCGGTCGCGTAGGGGCCGGGCGCGCCCCAGTCCGTGGTCGCGGCGTGGGCGGGAGCCGTGCCGAGTGCGTGCACGACGAGCAGGGCGGTGAGCAGGCGTCGGAACAAGGCGGCCTCCTGACTGGGGGGTTTGCACGAATCCTGTACACGAAGGAGGCCGCCGTCTCTCCGCATTCGGGCCAAGAATTGACGGGCCGGTTTGGGCAATGTGACGATCACGGGATGTCCGACCTGCACAGCCGGATGCAGCCGAGGGTGCGCGGGCTCACCGCCGCGGTGATCGCCCGGTGCGCCGCCGAAGTGCCGTTCTACCGGGAGTTGCCGCCCGCGACCCTGCACGGCGAGGTGGCCGGCTCGGTCTCGGCCGTCCTGACGATCCTGCTGCGCGCGCTCAGCCGCCCCGACGCCATGGGCCCGGCCGACCTGACCCGCGTCATCGAGTGGTCCGCGCGCCGCGCCGAGGACCACCTGCCGCTGGACGCGGCGGTGACCGCCTACCTCATCGGCGCCGAGGTCTGGTGGCAGGCGCTGACCGAGGTGGCCGCGCCGGAGGAGCTGGCCGCGGCCGGCCGGCGGATGCTCGGCTGCCTGCGCGCGGCCATGCCCGCCGTCGCCCTGGCGCACCAGCAGGCCCAGGAGGACATCAGGAGCGAGGACAAACGGGTGCGCCGCGCGCTGATCGGCGCGTTGCTGAGCGGCCACCCGTACGAGAGCCTGGCCGCGGCGGCGGGGGTCGAGGTGGGCCAGGAGCACGAGGTGCTGCTCCTCGACCTGGGACAGCCCGCGCCGCCGGCCCGGCTCGTGCAGTCGGCCCTGGACGCGCACACCGGGACGCTGGTGCTGATGGACCACGTCGAAGGAGTCGCGCTGCTGCCCGGCGGGCACGCCCTGGACGCGCTCCCGGACAGGCTGGCCACGGCCGTGGGCCGCCCCGTGCCGGCCGCCGCCGCCCGCGCCGCGACGCCCGCGGCGATCCCCGACGCGGCGCAAGAGGCCCGCGAGGTGCTGGACCTGGTGCGCAGGCTCGACCGGCCGCCCGGTCTCTACCGCCTGGACGACGTGCTGCTCGAACACCAGCTGGCCCGTCCGGGCGCGGGGCTGGCCCGGCTGGCCGCCAAGCTCGCGCCGCTCGACGGCCACCCCCACCTGCTGGAGACGCTGCGGGCCTTCGTCGAGCGCGGCCACAACCGCCGCCGGACCGCTCTCGACCTGCACATCCACCGCAACACGCTGGACTACCGGCTGCGCCGGGTGAGCCTGCTGACCGGGCTCGACCTCGCCGAACCCGCGCAGGCGCGGCTGCTGGCGGCGGCGATCACCGCGCGCGAGCTGACCAGACCCTGAGCTCCTCGTCGCGCGGCGCGTGCACGACGCCCGAGCCCGGCGAGTCGAAGACCATGACGGGACGGGAGGAGTCCCACGGCTGCCAGCCCGGATCGCCGGTCGCGGCGAAGGCGACCCAGGCCCGGTGCATCGCGTCGGCCAGTTCCTGCGGGGGCTCGTCGCCGGCCAGCTCGCGCGAGTGCCGCAGGTTGTCGAAGACGAAGCCGATCTCCAGGGCGTGACAGGCGCGCAGGTCCATGACCTTCGTCCGCCACGCGAACTCGTAGACGTGGGCCCGCTGCACGCTGTCGGCCAGGCGGTTGACCGGGGCGCGCAGGAGCAGGTCGGTGGCCATCTCGCCGAGCAGTTCCCCGGGCGTGGCGCCGGGGCGGGCGGACCGGTAGAGCCGCAGGGCCCGTCCCGGGACGCGCAGCTTCAGCAGGGCCAGGCGGAGCGTGAGCCGGCCGACCCGGTCCACGGCTCCGCTCGGGACGAACCAGAGCCGGTACTCCTCCCGGTTGGCGCCGATGAGCAGGGCGGCCTCGACCGGACCGGCGTCCGGCTCGGTCACGATGTGGAAGCCGGGGCCGCCGGTGATCGGGTCCGCCTTGCCGACCACCTCGGTCTGGACGTCGAGCAGCCGCTCCCGGTCGATCGCGGCGAACGCCTCGGCCGTGGCCGGCACCTTGAGCCGGTCCGCCATCAGCAGCGCCGTCCGCGCGGCCTCGGCCCGCGTCACGGTGTGCGGCGGACCGCTCTGCATGATCGCCCGGCGGAACAGGCCCCTGGCGCGCGGACTGGTGAGCAGCGCGCCGATGCTGACGGCGCCCGCCGACTCGCCGAAGACGGTGACGTTGCCGGGGTCGCCGCCGAAGGCCGCGATGTTGTCGCGCACCCATTCCAGCGCGGCGATCTGGTCGAGCAGGCCGCGGTTGTCCGGGGCGTCGGGGAAGACGCCGAAGCCCTCGACGCCGAGCCGGTAGTTGATCGAGACCAGGACGACGCCGTCCCTGGCGAAGGCGTGGCCGTCGTACAGGGGCAGGCTGGAGGAGCCGTTGCGCAGTGAGCCGCCGTGGATCCACACCATCACCGGACGCGCGCCGCCGTCCGCGCCGGGGGTCCAGACGTTCAGGTTGAGGCACTCGTCGCCGGGGATCTGCTGCTCGGGGATGAGCCGGTCGAGCGGCGACCGGTAGGGCCGCTTGGGGGCGGTCGGGCCGAACTCCGCCGCGTCACGGACGCCGTCCCAGCGCTCGACGGGCGCCGGGGCGCGAAATCGGTGGGCGCCGAACGGCGGCGCCGCATACGGGATGCCCCGGAAGACCTGGATCCCGGCGTGGAGTCGGCCGCGCACCTTGCCGTGCCGGGTGGCCGCGATGATGTCCATGAGCCGGATCCTACCGATCGATCGGTAGGATGCCGAGGGGCCGAACTCCTGTGAAGGGTGGGCGGCGACCGGGCAATCAGTGGTGTCCGGCATTCCCGGCGAGAGAGACCCGTGCATGACCACGTTCCTCGACGGAGCGGTCGCCGATCCCGAGCGATTCTCCGCCCTCTTCGATGCCCGCTACGAGGAGATCCGCGGCTACATCGGCCGCCGCCTCGACCTCGACGTCGCCGAGGACCTCGCCGCCGAGCCCTTCCTGATCGCCTTCCGCCGGCGTGCCGGATTCGACGCCGCCAAAGGCGGCATCAGACCTTGGCGTACGTGGTGGAACGACTGGGCTGGACCGACGACCCGGCCCCGAAGCAGTCGACCTCCTCGTGAGCGACGCATCAGAAGGACGCTCCCCGGTCCGCTCGCGACGCGATGCCCCGTGCCCCCTGGATCGAGCTGCGAAGATCAGCCGAGCGTGAACGTCCTGGCGCGGATACGGCGCCGGCTGGGAGGGTGGACCTCATGATGGAAGACTTGCGGGACGCCGAGCGCCGACTCCAGGCCGCGCAGCTCGCTGGAGACGTCGAGGCGCTGGATCGGCTGCTGGACGATCGGCTGATCTTCACCTTCGGTGCGAATGTTGCGACCAAGGCCGACGACCTGGAGCTGCATCGCACTCGGACGCAGGTGCTGACGAAGGTGGCCGAGGAGGAGTTGACCGTGCTCGCCGATGGGCGCACCGGGGTGACGTGGTTCCTCGGCACCCTGGAAGGGACCGTCTCGGGTACGCCGTTCGCGGCCAGGATGCGCTACACCCGTACTTGGCTGTACGACGAGACGCACGGCTGGCGAATCATCGCCGTACACGCCGGCACGACCGATTGACATAGCCGACACGTTGTCCGACGACCGGCCAGCCGGGTGCGACCCTACTTCTGGGCGCAGAGCATGGCGTCGAGGGTGCCGTCGACGCGGTCGGCGCTGTCGTCTGAGGTCGGTAGTGCGGTCACGGTGAGTGTGGCGCTCCGGCCGTCCTCGGTGATGCCGTTGCGGGTCTCGTAACCGGGGATGTCGCCGCCGTTGCCCCACGCGTGGCCGCCGCAGCTCAGCTTGATCTTCATCAGGCCGAGCCCGTAACCCCCAGCCGCGCGGGAGTGCCGGAGAGTCGATGGTCTGCTTCATCTCCTTCAGCTGGGCCGGCTTGAGCAGGTCGCCGCCCCCTTTCCCGCAGAGGCGGGACGTGCACTGCGCCGCGCCGTCGCCGCCGTGGCGGCAGGCGACCTGCCGCTGCGCGTCGAGGAACTGACGCTGGATCAGGCGGCCGAGGCGCGCCGGCGCATCGAGTCCGGCACGACCACGGGTAAGCTCGTGCTCAAGGTCTCCTGATCAGCGAGACAATCCAGACGCGTGCTGCTCGGCGCGTCCACCATGGCAGCGGCGGTGTGGCTGACCCCGCAGCATGCTGGGCTCGACGGCGGCTCTCCGTGAGCTGTTCGCCTGACCTGCCTTGGCTTCCGGTAAGCCCCTGACCAGCAGCTGTCTTTGGTGGCTCTCAGTCGTGCAGCGAGTACTTCGACTAGTGTGAGCGACTACTTGACGCACAGCATCCGGGGGTCCGTGCGGCATGGCGGGCAGGTCGGCGGTGGTGGCGTCCCGCTCGGGGTAGCGGATCGCCACGCGGATGCCGTGGGGGGCGAGCACCCGGCTGATCACCGTGCCGACGTCACCCGCCCCTGCGGCGGCCGGCCCGGGGTCGATCGCGTCAGGAGACCTTGGACGAGGCTGCCGCCCAGGTGTTGCAGGAGGCCGGGTCGGCGGTGCGGAAACCGGCCTTGACCCACCGCTTGCGGTTGGCGGCCTTGCCGTACTCGGCGGAGTCGCGGTAGAAGGACGACGCGGCCTTCTCCCAGTCCTGCTCGGTCTTGCCAGGCAGCGGCCAGACGCTCTTGGTGAAGGCCGCGCCCAGGCAGTCGGCCTGCTGGTACATGCGCCGCCCCTGCTCGAGGTGCTCGGCCTTGCTGGCGGCTCTGAGGTTCTCGCCGGCGTCGTAGATACCGGCCTGCTTCTGCACGTGGTAGCTGTACGTGCCGGCGATCGTGTCGAAGAGATCGAGGCCGCTGATTGGCCCGAGGAGCCAGTACTTGCCGATCTTGAAGGACAGCGTGCGGTCCCAGTCGCAATACCACACCTCGGACGACTGGATTGTCTCGCCGTCCTCGGCCCCGCAGTAGTTCTTGGGCAGGCGGGTCACGTACCGCACCTTGACCGGCTCATAGGGCAGGCCGGCCTTCTGCAGGTGCGGCCCCCACGTGTTCTCCAGGCAGCGCAGGGCCTCGTTGATGTAGGTACGGGCCTCGGCGGGCGTCGTGGGCTCGTCCGGCAGGTTGTTACAGGTCGTGGTGGGCAGCGGCCCGGCCTGGTACAACGCGTTCTTGACGAGCACGGGGTTCTTCACGGGATACGCCGAGGCGTGCGCGGCCGCCGTGACGGTCAAGGGGGTGAGGAGGGCGCAGGCGAGTGCCGCGATCTTGAGGGGCTTCACGATGGGTGAGAATAGGGCTTTCGGGGTTGGAGCGCCATATCGGTACCGGCCTGGAGCTGGAGCCATTGATCCGCGACGCACGCCGCGCGCCGGACGAAACGGCTGAGCCCTCACCGGCGGACCATCGGCTCAGGATCGTTCTCGTGCAGGCCTCCACATCTGACCCATACGGATCTGCCGCGATCCGGGCGCCGGCCACGTCCACCGATTACTCATCATGAGGAGCGGACCTGGGTCGTCGGGCCGGCCGCCATCGCAGCGTCCCGAATGCTTCGCGCCCACCGCGGGACAGCAGGACGGCTGTGACACGGCCCGACTCGGCCCTCCGTGCGTGCCCCGCTCCCGGCGATCGCACGCCGTGCTCTCACCCGGCGCCGGCATGCTCGACCTCACCGGCGCGGTGGCGGTCACCGCGTTGCTGTGCGTGGTGCTGGTGCCGAGCGGCGTACGGACGCTGCGAGCTGGTGCAGGGTGAAGCCGCCCGAGGCCTTCTTGAACAGGTACTCGGCGCGTTCGTAGGACAGGCGGCGTCTGCCGGTCTCGGGGCACAGGTCGGCCGGGTCCGGCGTCCGGGCGGGGGCGGGCCTGCGGTCGGCCAGGAAGAGGGGGCCGCGGGTCCGGCCCGCGACCAGCTCCTCCAGCAGGGGCGCGGCGCCGTCGCCCCACGTGATCGTGGCCGCGCCGCGGGCGGGCAGGTCGAGATCCTCGACGTTGAGCGCGAGGACGGCGGCGGCCGAGGCGCCCGACTCGTGCACCAGCCGCCACAGTGCCCTCTCCCGCGTCGACGGGTGCCGCCAGAGCGCGGCCAGTGCCCGGTCGTCGACGGCGGGGCGTCTCCTGCGGTCGTCGTGCTTCCTGGGCAGCTCGACCGGCAGGTCGCCGAGGCCCGCCCACGCGCCGAACGACCGTACGGCCGCGCGGTGGCGGTTCCAGGTCCTGGGCGCGGCCGTGCTCCAGGCGGCGGCGAACACCCTGGCCACCAGGGCGGGGGTGAGGTCGGCCAGCGGCGTGGCGGCCCCCAGGTCCAGGCTCAGCCGCCGCAACGTCTGCCCGTACGACCGGATCGTCCCGGCGTCCAGGTCCGTACGTGCCAGGAACCGGTCCGCCGCGTCGCCGAGCAGGGCCATGTCCGGAGTGCCCGCCGTACGGGCGAGGGAGGACGCGGTGCGGTGGCGGGCGGCGCGGGCGAGGAGGAAGGCGCGTTCGGCGGCGTTGCGGGTGAGGGCGGCGGCCCGCTCGAACGCCGTCGCGGCCTCGAAGTCACGTCCCGCCCGCGCCAGCAGGTCGCCGTGGACGGCGGACAGCGGCGGGTAGTCCCGCAGCGCCGGGTCCGACAGCAGCGGGTCCATCAGCGCCAGCCCCGCCTCCGGCCCGGTCGCCATGCCGACGGCGACCGCCTGGTTGAGCCGGACCACCGGCGAGGGCAGCAGCCGTACCAGCGGGCCGTAGAGGGCCGCGATCCGGTCCCAGTCCGTGTCGGCCGCCCCGGCCGCCTGCGCGTGACACACCGCGATCGCCGCCTGAAGGACGTACGGCCCGAGCCCTCCGCCCGCCTCCCGCGCCCTCAGCATGGAGGCGAACCCGCGCGCGATCAGCTCCCGGTCCCACCGTCCCCGGTCCTGCTCGTGCAGTTGCACCAGCTCTCCCGACGGCCCGGTACGGGCGTCCGCGCGCGACTGCTGGATCTCCATCAGCGCCACCAGCCCGTGCACCTCGGACTCGCCCGGCGCCAGCCCGGCCAGCAGCCGTCCGAGCCGCAGCGCCTCCAGCGCCAGGGCGGGCCGCGTCAAGTCCTCGCCCGCCGTGGCCGAGTAACCCTCGTTGAAGATCAGGTAGATGACCTCCAGCACGGACGCCAGCCGTACGGCCAGCTCGGGCCCCTGCGGCAGCTCGAACGGCACCCCCTCGTCGGCGAGCGTGCGCTTGGCGCGCGCGACGCGTCCGGCCACGACCGCCTCCCGCACCAGGAAGGCGCGGGCGATCTCCGCGGTGGTCAGGCCGCCGAGCAGCCGCAGCGTCAGCGCGGTCCGCTCCTCGGCGGGCAGCACGGGATGGCTGGAGACGAACATCAGCCGCAACACGTCGTCGCCGGCCTCGGCCTGTTCCGGCCGTTCGCGGTCTCCGGGCTGCTCGGGGGGCTGCTCGGGCTCAAGGTCGCGGAGCGCGTGGTCGTGCCGCCTGGTACGGCGCAGGTGGTCGAGGGCGCGCCGCTTGGCGGTGGTCGTCAGCCACGCTCCCGGCCTGTCCGGTACGCCGTCACGCGGCCAGGTCTCCAGCGCGGCGACCAGCGCGTCCTGGGCGAACTCCTCGGCCAGGCCCACGTCGCCGAGCATCCGGGCCAGCCCGGCGACGATCCGCGCGGACTCCTCCCGCCAGACCGTCGTGACGGCGTCCATCAGTAGATCTGGCGCATGTGGCACTCGCCGTCGCCGACGACCGCGAAGAAGCGCCGCGAGACCTCCAGCGCCTCCTCCCGCGAACCGACCTCGACCAGCGCGAAGCCGCCCGCCATCTCCCTGGCCTCGGCGAAGGGCCCGTCGGTCACGGTCAGCTCGCCGCCCGCGGACCTGAGCACGGTGCCGCCCAGCTCCATGCCTCCGGTGGCGAGCAGCACGCCGGCCTCGGTGAGCTCCTGGATGAACCTGCCCATCTCGACGTGCAGCGTCTCGTCGTCGCGCCGCTCGCTCACGTTCGTCAGCAGAAATCTCATGTGCGTTCCCTGTCACATCGCTCGTTCGTCGCGTATGCAGTAGAACACGAAAGGACACGGGACATGACCGCCATCGCCCCCACCTCCCCCACCTCCCCCTCCTCCCCCATCGCCTCCTCGACCCGCACCCTGCTGGCCGCGGGCGCCGTCGCCGCTCCCCTGTGGACGGCGGTCAACCTGGCCCAGGTGCTCACCCGTGAGGGCTTCGACATCGTCCGCCACCCGCTCAGCCAGCTGTCGACCGGCTCGCTCGGCTGGGTCCAGGTGGCCGACTTCCTGGTCGTCGGCGCGCTGGTGATCGCCGGCTCGTACGGGCTGCGCCGGGCCGTCCCCGGCCGGTGGCTGCCCCGTCTCCTGCTGGTCAACGGCATCGGGATGATCCTCGCGGGGATGTTCCGGATGGACGCCGGCGACGGCTTCCCCGTCGGAACCCCCGCGGGCCCGCCCGCGACGATGAGCTGGCACGCCGGGCTGCACATGGCCTCCGGCTCGATCGCCTTCATCGCCCTGGCGGCGGCCTGCTTCGTGCTCGGCCGCCACTTCTCCCGGGCCGGAGCCGCGGGCTCGGCCGTCGCGTCCTTCCTGGCGGGCGTGGCCGTCATCGCGGGGAACGGCTGGACGATGAGCGGCGGCCAAGGGGGTTCGGTGCCCCTGGCCGTCGGCGTGACCGGCGCGATGTTGTGGGTGTCGGCGGTCGCCTTCCGGCTGCGCCGCCGGGGCTCTGTCACCTGATAGCACGCTGCTGATCCGCGGCCCTCCGACCGCAGGAAGGCCGTATGCCCGTCGAGGGTGAGCGCCCGGCCGCCGGCCACTTGGCGGAGGACACCCTGCGAGCGATCGAACCGCCGCCGCGGCGCCACTGGCCGCCCGGGCCGCGGAGATCCTGGCGCTGAACGTCGAGGACGGCGCCGGCCGTCTTCGCCTCATCGGCTGCCAAGTCGGGGCTTGATCGACAAGGGAACGGCCAGCGGCGACCGACAAGCCGTCGCAGCCCCGGTTGCGCGCGCCGAACTCGCCGCCGACAACCGAGCCACGCTGCTCCATCAGGTGCTGCGTTACGCCTCTAGGTGAGAAGCACCTGGTCGAGGACGTGCTCGCCGATGGCCGCCATGCTGGGGTTGTCGGCCGAGTGGGCGGCCAGAGCAGTGCCCATGACGAGGGCCCAGCCCCGTGCGCGCTCCCAGGTCACCTCGTCGGCGTCTACATGTGATCGGAAGACCTCGCGCGCGTTCTCGTCGAACACCAGCCACGCGGCGGCAAGGTCGGTGGCGGGATCGCCGCTGGTGAGGTCGCCGAAGTCCAGGACAGCCGCCAGCTCTTCCCCGTTGAGCAGGAGGTTTCCCGGGTGCGGATCGCCGTGGAGCCAGAGTGCGGGGCCCTGCCAGGGCGGGAGGGCGGCCAGCTTCTCCCAGAGGGGGAGAAGGTCAGCTGATCGGGAAATGGACTGTAGGCGTTGCCGTACCACTTCGTCGCGGGCGGTGAGCGGGACGCCGCGGACGGGGTTACGCGGGGCCTCAGGCGGTGCGGGCCGGTGGAGGCCTGTCATGAAGTCGGCCAGCGGAGCGGCGATGCCGGAACGGTCGGGCGGCGGCACGTCGGCGACCGTGCTGCCTTCGAACCAGGGCGCGATCGTCCACGGCCACGGGTAGCCCGCGCCGGGCACGCCGACCCTGACGGGTATGGGCAGTGCGACCTCGACGTACTCGGCCAGGACCGGCAGCCAGCGTTGCTCGTTGACGATGAGGTCGACGGCGACCTGGCGGCGCGGCAGCCGTACGGACAGGTCTGTCCCCAGGCGGTAGATGACGTTGTCCCAGCCGTTGGCGACGGGGGTGAGCGGCCCTGCCAGATCCGGGTGCTGCACGCGGATCAGGCGGTCGACCAGGTCGACGTCGATGTCGGCTTCCGCCGCCGGGGTGTTCATGCCGCAACGATAGTGCGGGATGTCCTTGACAGACGGAGGCGCTGAAGCCGGGCCGTCGACGATGCCGACGCGGGGTTGCGGTGGCGGCGGCGGCCGCGCTGGTCGCTTCGGTGTCCTGACGGTTCCTGGAGGGCGATCGCCGCGTCGTTCTCGGAGACGTCGTCCGCAGGAAATCCGTTTGTGTGTCACCACAGCCCGCTGTCACTATGAGGGCCCATGCGTCACCCTCTTGACACGCTGGACTGGCCGATTTCCACCGAGCGGCTGCTGTTGCGCCGCGCTGCCCCCGACGACCTGGACGCGACCTGGGCCTTCCGGCAACTGCCGGAGACTCACGAATGGATCGCGGCCGCCACAGAGACCTACGACGACTACCGTGAGCGTTTCCTCAGCGAGGAGCGGCTCGCAGACCTGCTCCTCATCGAACTGGACGGCCGGGTGATCGGCGACCTGACATTGAGGGTCCAGGACGGTTGGGCCCAGGAAGAGGTCGCTGACCAGGCGAAAAGCGTCCAAGGGGAGCTCGGGTGGACGCTCGATCCCGCCTACGGCGGCAAGGGCTACGCCACCGAAGCGGTGCGCGCCCTCATCGACATCTCCTTCAGGCGTCTTGGCCTGCGCCGCCTGCACGCGGACTGCTTCTACGACAACGAATCCTCGTGGCGGCTGATGGAGCGGGTCGGGATGCGCCGCGAACAGCACACGGTGAGAGACTCACTCCACCGCACCAAGGGATGGCTCGACGGTCTCTCATACGCGCTCCTGGCCGAGGAATGGCCCGCCCACGAGTGATGACAGCGGAGACGCTGGTGAGCCCTCGCCGGGACGAAGATCACGCTGTCACTCGTACACGCGGCCGCTCTCCTGCCGTCGCTGCCTCGACCGGCTCGCCTCGCCGGTGGGGGACGGCTCACCGTCCGCGCCCGCCGCCCGCACATCGGGACCCTCGCCAAGGTCGCCGAGCTCCTGGCGCCCCGCCGTCGGTCGCTACCGTTGTTTTCCTGCGATCAGCCTTCTCCAAGGCCGTGGAGGGGGATGACAACTTCCAGCAGACCGGACCATCACCTTCGCTGGGAGGGCAGTCATGAAGGACGTGCCGCCGTGGCCGGACGACGACGCCATGATGCAGATCGCGATCGAGCAGGCGCGGACGGGGTTCGGGCAGGGCGGGATCCCCGTCGGCGCGGTGCTCGCCACTCCCACCGCCCTGCTCGGGGCGGGTCACAACGAGCGCGTCCAGCGAGGTGATCCGACGGCGCACGGCGAGATGGCCTGCCTGCGCGACGCGGGATCGCGATCCTCCTACGCCGGCACGACGCTGTACACGACGTTGTCGCCGTGCCCGATGTGCAGCGGGGCGATCATCCTGTTCCAGATCCCGCGGGTGGTCATCGCCGAACGGGTGACCTACGCGGGGGACGTCGGCTTCCTGCGCGGACACGGCGTCGACGTCGAGGTCCGGGCCGATGAGCGGTGCATCGCGCTGATGTCGGAGTTCCAACGGCGCTCGCCCCAGCTGTGGAGCGACGACATCGGCGGCCGGTGAGCCGCGTCCGGGACCGCTCCCGCCGCGCGGCGCGAGCGCTCGCCTTTTATGCGTGCTTTGCGGAGTCGGCTACTATAAGTCACGTTGTTCCACCTCAGGCTGAGGGGCCCGCGACGTCACCGCCAGTGACGGAGCCAGTGGAGCGGCCCGGCGAGTTCCTCCACGCCGGGCGAGCGGGCCCCGTGGATCTTTCCCCTGTGCAGGACACCTCCTCTGGGCTCGTGTGCTCATTCGATTTCAGAGATGTCAAAGGAAAGAACCTTGGCCCGCTTCGACACCATCGTCGCTCTTCGCCTGGCGAAGGCGCTGCTCACCTTCACCGTCGGCGGCTTCGCGCTGCTCGTCGTGTTCGGCAACCTCACCGACTACGGCACGAACTTCGAGTTCGTCCGGCACGTGCTGGCCATGGACGCCCAGAAGCCCGAGCTCGCCGCGGTCAGCCAGATCAACTACCGCGCCATCCCATGGACGTGGGCGCACCACGTCGCCTACGTCGGCGTCATCCTCACCGAGGCGGTCATCATGGTGACCTGTCTCGTGTCGGCCTGGCAGCAGGTCAGGGCCGTCGGGCGCGACGACGCCGCCTTCCAGCGGTCCAAGCGGTGGGGCGTCGTCGGCTGCACGGTCGCCCTGCTGCTGTGGTTCTTCGGCTTCCAGGCCATCGGCGGCGAATGGTTCGGCATGTGGATGAACGGCACCTGGAACGGCATCCCCGACGCGGTGCGGCTGTGCACCTACATCGGGATCGTGCTGGTCTTCCTCAGCCTCCGCAACGACGCCCGCGAGAACGCCTGACCCGATCGCCGGCAAGGGTCATGGCCGGACGTCGCCGTGACGGAGTCCGTTCAGCAGGAGGGTGAGCAGGCGGTCGGCGCGCGCCGGGCTGTCGGGGGTGTCCTGGGCGGCCCAGGCGATCGCGCCGACCATCCTCAGCACGTCCGCGTCGTCCGCCTCGGCGACGATCATGCCTGATCGCCGCGCCCTGGCCGGCAACGCGGCTCCCACCTCGAACATCTGCGCGTGCCAATTCGCCACCGGGTCGGTCTCGCGATCAAGCGCCGCGTTCATCACGGCCGCCGACAGACCTCGATAGGTCAGGCCGTTGTGATGTAGAGGAACGGCCGCGTTCGGGCAGCCGGGCGTCATGGGGCAGATCTGGCCAAAAAGCGGCAATGGGCCGGTCCCCGACGGCACATACCGCGGACGCGGGCCGGAGAGGACGGCTACTTCAGGTGTTTGTCGAAGAACGCGGTCGCGTAGTGGATCGCGGTCTCGCGTTGCTCGGCGGGCGTGAGCTGCCGGACGGTGCCGGTCTGGTTGGTGCTCTCACACCTGCCTCCGGGACGGTTGCGCTTCTCGACGGCGACATCATCCGTCGCGAAGGCCGGCCCAGTGCCGGGTGTCCAGATCGTGTTGAAGAAGTTGTGATTGCCTCCAGGTACGTCATGGTGTTCGGCGTTCGAGTTGCCCGCGGCCATCGTGGCGGCGATCTTGCCGTCCTCCCACATGGCGTCGCAGGTTCCGGCGACTATGGCCAGGGGGATGCGGGTGATGCGTTCCTTGTCGGCGTTGATGCCGTTCATGGCGGGCGCGAGCGCCATGGTGGCCCGGACGTGCACGCCGGACGGGGGCGTGTGGCTGTCCAGGGCCTGAGCGATGACACCGCCACCGCCCCGTGAGTGCCCGAGCGTGCCGACCCGGTCCAGATCCACATGGCCGGTGAACTGCTTGAGTTCCCGCAGGGGGCCTTCCCCGGCGGAGAGCTGCTCCCACAGCTGAAGGTGCTTGTCCAGCAGGGCCGCGCGTGCGGTGTGCCCCATGTCCTTCTCCTGTGCCTGGATGCCGTTGGCCGCCACTGACACCACGATGTAACCCTTGTCGGCCAGGGCCTCGGCCAGGTAGGCGTATCCCAGGTAGTTGTCGACCGGCTTGGCGTCCTTGGGGCACGGCCAGCCGCGGCCGCGGACGGGTTTGTCCCCCGCGGCGCAGGTGTCGCCCCAGCCGTGCAGCATCATCACCAGAGGGTGCTTGCCCCCGTCCAGCTTGCGAGGGTAGGTGACGGCGGCTTTCAGCTCCATACGCTTGCCGTCCAGGCCCGGCGGGGCGTAGGCGGTGTCATCGAAGTCGTAGGTGACCTGGCCCGAACGGGCCGCGCCCTCTTGTGTGGAGACCTGGGCCGAACCCACGACTTCAGGCTGAGGGCTGCTGCAGGCTACGAGGGTGACCGCGGCGACGGCCGTCGCGAGGAGGAGGCGGCGCAGAGGGCGTTGGAGCATACGCATGGGGAAGAGGGGCCCTTTCGTGGCTTGGTTCTCAGGCTGGCGGCCGCTCGGCTCCGTGGTAGCGCGGCGGCGTCTGGACGGTCTCCGACAGGCGGCTGCGGCGGACCAACACTCGCGTCGGCTGGGGGCCGCTGGAGGACATGTCCCGCCACCATGCTTGCCGAGGCGCTGCTGGTGGCCGAGAGGTTGGGGCTCGACTACCGGCGTGTGTCGGAGCTGGTTGCCGTCAGGCTTGGGCGGTGGCTTCCAGGGGGCGCATGGCGGCCGCCCGCTGGGCCGGGACGAGCGCGGCGAGCGCGCCGGCCGCGAGTGACAGCAGGCACACCAGCAGCAGCGTTCCCCAGGGGATCTTGAGCGTGTACTGCGGGATCGCCCCGTTGGCCAGGGCGCCGACCGCCCAGGCCCCGAACAGCGCGCTCACCAGCCCCAGCAGCGTGCCGAACGCGGCGATCGTGAGGGCCTCCAGGACCACCATCCGCCGTGGCGGGACCACCCGCTGACGTACGAGCGCTACCGCACCCTCGCCGTCCATGACACCGGCGACCCGGGAACGATCGTCGTCGAGCAGGAGGCCCTCGGGACCAGCGCGGCCACCGGCGAGTTCGCGCTGCCCAACCTGATCGTCCTCACCGTCCGCGAGGGGCTGATCACCCGTCTGCGCGACTACGTCAACCTCTCAGCAGCCGCGGCCCGCCATGGGCGTGGAGGTCTGAACGGCGGCCCGTCCGGACGAACCCGGAGCTCGGCGCGCGCATCCGCCGGCGACGTGAACGAGCCCCGGCCGGAGGACCGGCCGGGGCTCGCCACCCCTGATTGACGACGCTCAGAGCGTGATGCTCCAGGTGTCCAGGAATCCGGTGTCACCGGCGTAGACGTCCCTGATGTCGAGCGTCCAGGTGCCGGCGGCCTGCTGGCTGACCGGGACCGAGAAGGTCCTGGTGCCGTACTGCGTGCAGCTGGTGCCACCGTAGGCGTCGACCAGGTAGAAGGTGCCGTTCGGGCCGCGGAGCCGGATGTTCAGGTCCTCGGCGCAGGTGTGGCTGATCGTGATGGACAACTTCACCGGGGAGACCGCGGTGCCCGTCGCGTTGGACGTGATCGAGCTCTGGGTGGTGGAGTAGTCCCTGATCTGGTAGTCGGTGTTGTTGGTGAACGTCCGGCCGCCGGGGCCGCCGGTGCCGACCGTCAGGGTGTAGGTCGCGGTGTGCGTGGTGGAGCCGGTGCCCGTGATGGTGATCGGGTAGGTGCCCTGGGCGGTGGAGGCGCCGACCGACAGGGTCAGCGTGGAGGAGTTGCCCGAGGTCACCGAGGCCGGGTTGAAGCTGGCGGTGGTG
>NZ_JBEZGC010000022.1:0-147396 GCF_040649795.1 Nonomuraea sp. NPDC048881 | reverse complement strand
AAAGACCCCACACCCCCGCACGCCCCCCCACGACGGCTGATCGGCCGTCAGTCGCATCCCGCGCAAGAGGGATGTACTGGGCAGGTGTCGTCGCGCGCGACGGGAGGGACGATCATGACTGTTTTCTCGATCTCGATTCTGCTCGGCTGCCTCTCGGTGATGGCGGTCCGGGGCCGCCGGGGGGACTGGCCGCCCGGCATGCCGGCGGCGCGGCCCCGGCTGGTGACCGCGGGCGGCACGTACGACGGCTCGCACGGCCACCCCTCCGACGCCTACGTCGTCCAGGAGCGGCTGATCGCGCTGGCCGACGGGCAGGGCGGCACGGAGGTCGCGCACACGGCGGCCGCGCTGGCCCTGGGCGCCGTGGTCGCCGCCCGCCCGCAGCACTCCGCCCGGCGCGAGGAGGACATGGACGAGTGCGCCCAGGCCGCCCACCGGGCCGTCCGGCGGGCCGCGTTGCGCACGCCGTCCAGGCCGGCGCTGGTCACGACGATGGACCTGCTGGTGCTCGTCCCCGGGGAGACGCCGTGCCTGCGCTTCGCCCACGTCGGCAACGGCGTGATCTGGCACTGCGCCAAGGGCGGCAAGCCGCGCCGGCTCACCACGTCGCACTCCTTCGACGACGGGCCGCTGCTGCGCGGGATCGGGCTGGCCTCCACGCTGAACCCCGAGGTCGGCACCGTGCCGCTGCGGCCGGGCGACCGCGTGGCGGTCGTCACCGACGGCGTGCTGAAGGCGCTGGGCGAGCACCGGCTGACCGAGCTGCTGGCCGTCGGCCCGTCCCCGGCCGCCTGCCTGGACCGGCTGTACGACGAGGTGGCCGCCGCGGCGCCCAAGGACGACGCCACGATGGTCGTCGCCGACTTCGTCACCGCCTGACCTCCGGCCGCCTGTGGAACGTGCCACCCGACGCGAAGGCGGGGGCAGGGTGGCATGGGGCGCGCCGGGGCGTCAGTCCAGGCGCTGGAGGAGGCCGTACACGAACAGGGCGCGGCGGGACGTGCCCTCGCAGGCGAAGTCGACCGCCCAGTGGTGCGGGGCCGCCCCCTCGCCCTGGAAGCGCACCGGGAAGCTCGCGGCGACGTCGGCCACGACGCACCCCCACGGGGTCAGGTCGGCGGCCGACAGCCGCCGGTCGCCGCCGGGCCGCACGAACCACAGGTTCCACACCTCGCCGCCGGGGCCGGTCAGCGCCTCGAACTCCAGCGCCGGCCAGGACGGCAGCCGCCAGCGGGCCACGTCGCAGGTCAGGCTGCCGAACGGGGCCTCGCCGGCGTACGCGGGCGGGCCGAGCGCCATCCGCAGCGCGGCCCGGCCCTTGGGCGCCCGAGGGGCGTGGGCCAGCCGGGTCCAGTGGGCGTGGGCGGCGCGCAGCTCGGCGCGGGAGGCGTCCAGGTCGGCCAGCGCCTGTTCCACGCGTCGCGGGTTGAGGTCGCGCATGCGGTGCATCAGGGCCAGCTCGAACTGGCGTACGCCGAATCGCATGGCCCCCAGCCTGCCAGGCGTCGTGACCTGCGTATGCTCCCCGTCATGAACAAACGGGGGCAGATCACCCTCCGCGAGCTGCTCGCCTTCGACGAGGGCGGCGTCCTGCGGCTGCTGCTCGCGCCGTCGGGCCAGGACGTGCACGTGTCCGGGATGATCATCGGCGACGAGGGGCCCGCCCGCTCGTACGCGGGCCGCATCGTGCTCGCGGCCGGGCTGTTCCACTCCACCGGCGCGGCCACCGCCTCCATCCGCGAGGCGGCGCGGCGCGGCGCCGCGGCGGTGGTCGTGCGGGCGGGCGAGGACCTGGCCGACGACGCGCTCGACGCGGCCGAGCAGGTCGGCATCGCCCTGCTGGCGCGCGCCGAGTGGGCCGACTGGGACGACGTGGCGACCCTGCTGCGCTCGGCCGCCGCCTACGGCGAGGCGGGACGCGGCGACCGGATGGCCGAGGCCACGGCGGGCGGCGGGCTGGCCGCGCTGGCGTCGGTGGTCGCCGAGTTCACCGGCGGCTCGATCACCATCGAGGACACCCAGTTCCGCGTACTGGCGCACTCGGCCACCGGGCCGGAGGCCGACGAGCTGCGCCGCTCCACCATCCTGGGCGGCCGGGTGCCCGACTGGCGGGTGGACGAACTGCGCCGCAGCGGCCTGCTGCGCACCCTGTGGTCCTCCGGCGAGGTGATCCACCGGCCCGCCGACGGCGACACCCCCGAGCGGCTGATCATCGCCATCCGGAGCGGGCGGGAGATGCTGGGCTCGATCTGGGCCGCCGCCGACGGCCGCAGCCTGTCGCCCAACGCGGCCAGCGCGCTGAGCCGGGCCGCGGAGGTGGCGGTGCCGTACCTGGTGCAGCACCGGCTGCGGGAGAGCGGCGCGCGGTTGCGCGAGGAGCACGCGCTGCGCGGGCTGCTGGGCGGCGAGGGCGACATGAGCACCCACGCCTGGACGCTGGGCCTGCCGCCCGACCTGCGCTGCGCCGTCGTGATCGCCGAGACCGGCCCCGACGCGGCGGGCGAGGGCGCGGCGGCCCGGGGCCCGGCCGGTGAGCGGGTGCTGGAGGTGCTCGCGCTGCACGCCGCCTCCTACCGGACGGGCGTGCGGGTGCTGCGGGAGACCGGCCGGGTGCTGGCCCTGGTGCCGGTGCGCGGCGGCGACGAGCGGGACGTGCTCGGGCTGGCCCGGGAGCTGGACGGGCTGGCCGCCTCGACGCCGGGCGCCGCCGCGGTGCTGGTGGGGGCGGGGTCGGTGGCCGCCTCGCCGCTGGTCGCGGCGGGCTCGCGGGAGGAGGCCGACCTGGTCGTACGGGTCCTGCGCGCCCGCGACGCCGGCCCCCGCCACGCCCTGGCGGCCGACCTCGGCCCCGCCCTGGACGTGCTGCGCGTCCTGGACGCCGTCCGCCCGGTGTGGGAACGCGGCAGCGGCCCGGTGTACGACCTGGTCCACGCCGACCTGGCGGCGGGCGGCGAGCTGGTCCGCTCGATCGCCGCCTACCTCGACGCCGCCGGGGACGTCGGCCGCGCCGCACGCCGGCTGGTCCTGCATCCGAACACCCTGCGCTACCGGCTGCGCCGCGTCCGCGAGCGCTTCGGCGTCGATCTCGACGACCCCGACACCCGGCTGCTGCTCACCCTCGCCGTCCGCCTGGCCGCCTGACCTGGGGCTCCGGATTTTCCTTGGCCGAGTGGACAAAGCCGTATGCGGGCTTTGTCCACTCGGCTGAAGACTTGGCCTGCGGTCATGGCCGAATCTCGTCTGGCCCCCCTCCGAAACTCCCTCTTTCCCGATGCATCCAGGAGCCTTGGACGTGATCCAGAGCAGTGCCACGCTCGCGCCAGCCCCGGCCCGCGGCACCACCGCCGAACGCGCCGCACACGTGCTGCGCCATGCCGTACGCGCCGGCGCGCTCGGCCCGGGCGAGCCGGTCGCCGGCTTCGTCGACACCGCCGGCGTGCGGGACTCGGTCAGGGCGTTGCACGAGGCGTTCGGCGAGGTCCCGGACGTGCTGCACACCTTCGCCGCCAAGGCCGCGTCGCTGATCCCCGTCCTGCGGCTGCTGGCCGCCTCGGGCATGGGGTGCGAGGTGGCCAGCCCCGGCGAGCTGCGGATCGCGCTGGACGCCGGGTTCGCGCCGGGCACGATCGTCTTCGACTCCCCCGCCAAGACCCGCGAGGAGCTGCGCCAGGCCCTGTCCCTGGGCGTCGCGGTCAACGCCGACAGCCTGGCCGAGCTGCGCCGCATCGACGAGCTGCGCGCGCCGGACTCCTCCTCGGTGCTGGGGCTGCGGGTGAACCCGCAGGTCGGCACCGGCACGATCGGCGCGATGAGCACCGCGACCGCCACCTCCAAGTTCGGCGTCGCGCTGCGCGACCCGGGGGCCCGCGAGGCCGTCGTCCGCGCCTTCGCCGAACGGCCGTGGCTGACCCGCCTGCACGCGCACGTCGGCTCCCAGGGCTGCCCGCTGGAGCTGATCGCGGCGGGCATCGCCGAGACCTACCGGCTGGCCGAGGAGATCAACGCGACGCTCGGGGTCCGGCAGATCACCAGCATCGACATCGGCGGCGGCCTGCCGGTGAACTTCGACGGCGACGAGGTGGCCCCCACCTACGCCGACTACGTCGCCACGCTGCGCGCGGCCGTCCCCGGGCTGTTCGACGGCCGGTACGCGCTGGTCACCGAGTTCGGCCGGTCGCTGCTGGCCAAGAACGGCTTCGTCGCGGCCCTGGTGGAGTACACCAAGGACGCGGGCGGGCGGCGGGTGGCGATCACCCACGCGGGCGCGCAGGTCGCCACCCGCACGGTGCTCATGCCGGACGCCTGGCCGCTGCGGGTCGGCGCGTACGGCCCGTCGGGCGACCCCAAGGACGGCCCCCTGCTCGCCCAGGACGTCGCGGGCCCGTGCTGCTTCGCCGGTGACGTGGTCGCGCACGCCAGGGAGCTGCCGGAGCTGGCCGAGGGCGACATCGTCGTGCTGCACGACACCGGCGCCTACTACTTCTCCACCCCGTGGGCCTACAACAGCCTGCCCTATCCGGCGGTGCACGGCTTCACCGTCACGGCGGACGGCGACGTCCGGCTGAGCGAGGTGCGCCCGGCGCAGACCCTGGACGAGATCGCCGCGGCCAGCGGGCTGGCCCAGGCCGACGCGCTGACCGGCCTCCTGGCGGCCATCGCCTGAACGCCTACCGCCCCAACTATGGCGGTATGTCCTGGTTTGTGGGGATTGTTTGCGCGGGTGGGGGTAGGTCTACCAGCGAGTATGGAGTTCTCGCTCCATTTCGGGGGAACCTTCCGGGCCGTCGCCCGGAAGGCGCGACAGGCGGCTCTCCGCCTTGAGGGCCGCCGGATCCGGGGGAACCCACATGCGCAAGACGCTCACCGGCCTGGGGATGGCATTCTGCTTGGCGCTGGCCCCGGCCGCCACCGCTGTGGCGGACACGCCCGTCGTCCAGAGCCAGGCGACGCCGAGCCCGCAACCGACCGAGAACAGATACGACGAGGGCGGCGGCAACGGCGGTCTGTGGGGCCTGCTGGGGCTGCTCGGACTGCTGGGGCTGGCGGGCCTGCGCAAGGGCCGCAACCCGGTGGGGACGGCTGAGCACATGACCACCCGCCCGACAGGGACCACAGGTACCACCGGGACCACGGGTACCACCGGGACCACGACGGGGACCACCGCCAACCCCACCCGCCCGCAGCGTCCGTAAGGAGGACGCGGGCGGTGCCCGGCACGCTCCGGCGCGCCGGGCACCGCGCTGCCCGCCCCCCGGAGCCCCCGACCCCTGCAGCGCCGCCGCGGCCCGATCCGCCGTAGTCCGGTTCGCGTGGGTACGGGCCTCAGGCGGGCGTTGTCCGGTTCACGTGGGTACGGGCCTCAGGCGGGGCGGGTGGCGATGACGGCGGTGGCGTCCAGTTCCTCCGAGACCGTGGCCCGCGCCGGGAGCCCCGCGGCCACGGCGGCCCGGACGGTGGCCGCGGCCTGCCGTTCGCTGGTCTCCACCAGCAGGTGCCCGCCCGGCGCGAGCCAGCCGGACGCCCCCGCGATCACCCGCCGCACCACGTCGAGCCCGTCGCCGCCGCCGTCCAGCGCCATCAGCGGCTCGTGCAGGCGCGCCTCGGGCGGCAGCAGGCCGACCGACTCGGTCGGCACGTAGGGCGGGCTGGCGATCAGGATGCCGACGCGGCCGCGCAGCGAGCCGGGCAGGGCGTCGTACAGGTCGCCCTGGTGGACGTGGCCGCCGGGCAGGTTGAGCCGGGCGCAGCGCACGGCGGCGGGGTCGAGGTCGGCCGCGTGCACCTCGGCCCCCTCCCCCAGCGCCGCCGCGACCGCGGCGCCCATCGCGCCCGTGCCGCAGCACAGGTCGAGCACGACGGGCGGGCGGCCGGCCCGGCGGGCCAGCGCGACGGCCTGACGGATGAGGAACTCGGTGCGCGGACGCGGCACGAACACGCCGGGCTCGACGGCGACGCGCAGGCCGCAGAACTGCGCCCAGCCCAGGACGTGCTCAAGCGGCAGCCCGCCGGCCCGGCGCTCGACCATCCCGGCCAGCTCGGCGGGGGTACGGGCGGTGGAGACCAGCAGCTCGGCCTCGTCCTCGGCGAAGACGCAGCCGGCGGCGCGCAGCCGGGCGACGACGGCGGACATGGGGATCGGGGAGGGGGACATGGGGAGCCTTTCGGGATGCCGATGGGCGCTCCCCGCGGTCACCTGGCCCTGGCGGGCCGGACGTGTGCCGGAAGGGAGCCCCAGCCTGACGAAGCGGTAATGGGTCTCACCTCCTACGGACGTTCTCGGCCAGAGACCGTCACAGTACCAGAGCCGATCCGGCCCGACGCGGGCGGCCGCCGGGGATCTCCCCCGGTCACGCGCACGCCGCCACGCGGATGATCATGTAGTAAAATGTCCGGGAGCTCGGCCGCGGAGATCGTCCCGGCGAGCAGGAGGCGGCCGCGGGAGCCGCGCGAGAAGTCCCGCCGATCACCTGACACGAACGAAGCGCACACCACTACGGTGTGCGCTTTTTGTCGTGCCCGACAACCGGACCACCGTGAGAGGAACCAGGCACATATGCCGCACCACGACGACGACACCAAGATCAGCCTGCCCCGGCAGTTCGCCCGCACCCGGCGGTTCACCCTGGGCGCCCCCTCGGCCTTCACCGTCTCGGCGGACGGCTCCGTCGTGCTGTTCCTGCGCAGCCGCGCCGGCGACGACCCGGTCACCTGCCTCTGGGCCCTGGACGCCGGCTCCGGCGAGGAGCGGCTGCTCGCCGACCCCGCCGCGCTGACCGGCGGCGGCACCCAGGGGATCGGCTCCTACGCCACGGACGACGCGGCCGGCCTGGCGGTGTTCGCCCTGGCGGGCGCGCTGTGGGCGGTGGACGTCCCGACCGGCGCGGCCCGTACGCTGCCGGTGCCCGGCACGGCCCGCGACCCGCGGCCCGACCCGGCCGGGCGGCTGGTCGCCTACCTCTCCGGCGGCGCGCTGCGGGTGATCGGCGCGGACGGCGCCGGCGACCGCGCCGTGGCCGAGCCCGACGGGCCGGACGTGCGGTTCGGCGTGGCCGAGTACGCCGCGTCCGCCTCGATGGGCCGATCCCGCGGCTACTGGTGGTGCCCCGACGGCGGCCGCCTGCTGACGGCCCGGGTGGACGAGGCCGGCGTCGCGCTCTGGCACGTGGGCGACCCCGCCGAGCCCGCGCGCCCGCCCCGGGCCGTGCGGTACCCGGCGGCCGGCACCGCCAACGCCGACGTCACCCTCTGGATCGCCGGGGTGGACGGCGCGATGGACGGCGGGCGCGTCGAGGTCGCCTGGGACCGGACCGCCTTCGAGTACGTGACGGCCGCCGGCTGGGACGCCCACGGCCCGTACCTGTCGGTGCAGAGCAGGGACCAGCGGACGGTCCGGGTGCTGGCCGCCGACCCGGACTCCGGCCGGACGCGGCTGCTGGCCGAGCAGCACGATCCGTACTGGGTGCAGCTCGTCCCGGGCACGCCCGCCCGTACCGGCTCCGGCCGGCTGGTCGCCCACGCCGACCTGGACGGCACGCGGCGGCTCACCGTCGGCGGCGTCCCGGTCACGCCGCCCGGCCTGCACCTGGAGGCGGTGCTCGACGTGGACGGCGAGGACGTGCTCTTCACCGCCTCCGACGACCCCGCGCAGACCCACCTGTGGCTGCACACCCCGGCGGCGGGCGCCCACCGGCTCAGCGTCGCGCCCGGGGTGCACGGCGGGACCCGGCGCGGGGGCACCCTCGTCCACGTCATCCGCACCGCCGAGCACCCGGGCGAGCGCGTCCGCGTGGAACGCCCTGGGACGGCGTCCCCGACGGGGAGCGGGGTCGAGGTGGCGTCGGCGGCGCAGCGGCCGGTGCTGGCGCTGCGCCGGCTGTCGCTCGTCACCACCGGGCGCGAGCTGCGCAGCCACCTGCACCTGCCCTCCTGGCACCGCCCCGGCGACCCGGCGCTGCCCGTCCTGCTGGACCCGTACGCGGGGCCGGCCGGGCGCCGGGTCACCGACGAGCAGGCGCCGATGATGTTCGTCTCGCAGTGGTTCGCCGAGCAGGGGTTCGCCGTCCTGGTCACCGACGGGGCCGGCACGCCGGGCCGCGGCCCCGCCTGGGAGCGCGAGGTGCACGGCGACATGTTCGGCCCCGTGCTGGCGGACCAGGTGGCCGCCCTGCACGCGGTCGCCGCCCGCCACCCGGAGCTGGACCTGCGCCGGGTCGCGATGCGCGGCTGGTCGTTCGCGGGCACGCTGGCCGTCCTGGCGGTGCTGCGGCGTCCGGACGTCTTCCACGCCGCCGTCGCCGGCGCCGGCACCAGCGAGCAGCGTCTGTACGACACCCACTGGCGGGAACGTTTCCTCGGGCACCCGGACCGCCACCCCGACCGCTACGAAGCCTGCTCCACCCTGGTCGAGGCGCACACCCTGGCCCGCCCCCTGCAGCTCGTCCACGGCCTGTCCGACGACAACGTGTTCCCGGCGGGCACGCTGCGCCTGTCGTCCGCGCTGCTGGCCGCGGGACGCCCGCACGAGGTGCTGCCGCTGTCCGGCGCCTCCCACGCCCCCACCTCGGACGAGGACGTCTTCGAGGGCCTGCTCCTCCTCCAGCTCGACTTCCTCCGCCGCCACCTGAACGGGTAGCCGCCGGGGGCCGGGTCAGCGGCGGGCCGGGCGGATGAGCAGGCGGCCGTAGGGGAGGTCGCCGGTCACCTGGACGTGCGGGTGGCCGGGGCGGGGCCGGCCGGGGACCTTGCAGGTCACCCGCCCCCACTCGGACCGCACCCCGTCGGCGTTCGCGGTGGCGCCCGCGGGCAGGACGATCGTGGCGCTGCCGTACGCCAGCAGCAGCTCGATGTCGATGCGCGCGTACGGCACGTGGGCCCGCGACAGGTCGAGCCGCACCCGGCCGTACTTGGAGTCGACGCACAGGCGGCGCGGGACCTCCCAGTCGCCGGTCCGGGTGACGGCGCCGCCGGTGGAGCCCAGCCGGACCACCTCGTCCGGCAGGTCGGCGACGATCGGCGCCAGCTCGCGGGCGGAGGTGGCGGTGAGCGCCAGTTCGAGCCGCCGCTCCAGCTCGCCGGGGTCGAGCCGGCCGTCCGCGTACGCCTGCTGGACCAGCTCGACCGCCCGCTCGCGGTCCGCGCCCGAGACGGTGTTCATCGGCTGACGGCCCTGTTGTACAGCCGCGTGGCCAGCGGCACGAACACGGCCAGGAGCAGCACGGACCACAGCAGCGACACCGGCACGGCGTGCCGCAGCGGCCAGGCGGCGGGCTGGGGCAGGGCGGCGCTGGTGTTGCCGAACAGCTCACGCGCGGCCTGGACGAGCGTGGAGACCGGGTTCCACTCGGCGATCGGCCGCAGCGGGCCGGGCAGGCGCGTGCTGTCGGCGAACGCGTTGGACAGGAACACCAGCGGCAACGAGGTGAGGGTGGCGAGGTTGTTGAACACCTCGGGCGTGCGCAGGGCCAGCGCGACGGTGGCCGTCACCCAGGAGAAGGCGTAGGCGAACAGCAGCAGCATCGCGAACCCGAGCACCGCCTCCGGCGGCGAGCTGTGGACGCGCCAGCCGACCAGCAGGCCGACGAGCGCCATGGTGGCGATGCTGGTGACGTTCATGATCACGTCGCTCACGGTCTGGCCGGTGAGCACCGCCGTCGGGGACATCGGCAGGGTGCGGAACCGGTCGAAGATGCCCTTCTGCAGGTCCTGGGTGAGCGTGTAGCCGGTGATCTGCGCGCTGGTGACGATCGTCATGACGAAGATCCCGGGCAGCAGGTACTCGCCGTAGGACATGCCGGGCAGCTCGATCATGCTGCCGAAGACGTAGGTGAACAGCACCACGAACACGATGGGCAGCATGATCACGCCGCCCAGCAGGTCGGGGGCTCTGCGGATCTTGAGCGCGTTGCGCCTGGCGATGGTCAGGCCGTCGGCGGCGGCCAGTTGGAAGGCGTTCATCGAACGGTCTCCTCGGTCTTGTCGGCGGCCTGGCGTCCGGTGAGGGTGAGGAACACGTCGTCGAGGGTGGGCCGGCGCAGCCCGGCGTCGCGTACGGCGATCCGCTCGGCGGCCAGGTGGCCGAGCGCCCGGGTCAGCGCGGCCGCGCCGCCGGTCACCGGGATCGTCATGCGCAGGGCGGCGGCGTCGACCTGCATCTCGCCCAGGGCCAGCGGCGCCAGGGCGCGGGCGGCGTGGTCCAGGCTCGCCGCGCTGGTCACCGAGAGCTGGATGCGGTCGCCGCCGACCTGGTCCTTCAGCTCCTCGGCCGTGCCGCGGGCGATCACCCGCCCGTGGTCGACCACCACGATGCGGTCGGCGAGCCGGTCGGCCTCCTCCAGGTACTGGGTGGTGAGCAGGACGGTGGTGCCCTCCCGGACGAGCTCGGCGATGACGTCCCACAGGGCGATCCTGGCGCGGGGGTCGAGGCCGGTGGTGGGCTCGTCCAGGAACAGCACGGGCGGGTCGGCGACCAGCGCGCCGGCCAGGTCGAGGCGGCGGCGCATGCCGCCGGACCAGCCGCGCACCGGGCGGTCGGCGGCGTCGGCGAGGTCGAAGCGGTCCAGCAGCTCGCGGGCGCGCTCGCGGCTGCGCCGGGCGCCCAGGTGGTAGAGGCGGCCGACCATCTCCAGGTTCTCGGCGCCGGTGAGGTGGTCGTCCACGGCGGCGTACTGGCCGGACGCGCCGATGCGGGCGCGCAGCCGGCGGGCGTCGCGGACGACGTCGAACCCGGCCACCGTGGCGTGCCCGGCGTCCGGTCGCAGGAGCGTGGTGAGGATCCTCACCGTGGTGGTCTTGCCGGCGCCGTTGGGGCCCAGCAGTCCTAAGACGGTCCCCTCCGGGACGGTCAGGTCGACGCCGTCGAGGGCGGCCACGTCGCCGAACCTCTTGGTCAGCCCTTCGACCACGATCGCGTCTGGCATGTCGGTCTCCTCGGTCGTCAGGAACGGTGGATGTCGATGTCGCCGTGCGTGGTGTGGGCGTGGATCTCGACGGTCCGCGCCGCGTCGCCGGGGTCGTCGCCGGGGTCGAGGGCGACGTTCACGGTGCCGTACCGGGAGCTGACGTCGAGCCAGGCGGAGGTGCCCTCGGGGACGCCGACGTCCAGGCCGCCGCCGGTGGTCTCCATGACGACCGTGCCGGACGCCACCTCGCGGATCTCCACACCGGCGTAGGCGGTCTTGGCGACGACGCCGGCCAGCGGGCGCTCCACGGTGATGTCGCCGTGGGCGCTGTTGAGCCGCAGCTCGCCGGTGACCTCGCCGAGGCGCACGTCGCCGTGGGCGGTCTTGACCGCGGCGGTGCCGTCGATCTCGCCGACGCGGATGTCGCCGTGGTTCGTGGTGATCTCGGCGTGCCCGCGGGCGCGGGTGACGGAGACGGTGCCGTGGGTGCTCTTCAGGCGCAGCCGTCCGGCCTCCTCGACGCGGATGTCTCCGTACGTGGTGGTCGCCGTGACGTCGCCGAGCCGCCCGCGGCACGACAGGCCGCCGGACGTCCTGGCGTCGAGGCGGGAGCCGGCCGGCAGCTCGACCGTCACCTCCACCGAGCCCGTGCCGAGCAGCAGCGAACGCGCCCAGTCGGCGGGCGACTCGACGAGTTTGCCGAGCGAGAGCCCCCAGCCGAGCGCCGGCGCGCCCTGCTCCTTGTCGGCGGCCACCGTGAGCCTGCCGTCGGCGTAATGGACCTGGACGTGCCGGGCGGCCTGCACGTCGGCGTCGTTGTGCTCGTCGCTCGGGCGGACCTCGACCACGGTCTCGCCGCGGTCGCCCGCGACGACGCGGACGGCGGCGGTCGCCAGGTCGAGGACGGCGACGATGGGGCGGGGCGTGTCGAAGGCCGGCATTCCGGTCTCCCTGTCATCGGTCGGCATGGTCATCAGCGCACCCAGCCGCTGTAGCGGTTGCCGGTCTGCGGGGCCGGGCGCCGGGTGGCGCGGCGAGTGGCGTCGCGGGTGGCGTCGGCGGGGTCGAGCGCCGCGGAGACGGCGCGGACCAGCCAGGCGTTGACGGACAGCCCGTCACGCGCGGCCGCCTCCTCGATGCGCGGCTTGAGCGCCTCAGGCACCCGGAGGGAGATCCGGGACGTGCCGCCCTCGTCCGCCTCGGGTGGCGGCGGCGGTGTGGGCGGCCGCTCGCCCGGCCCGGCGCTGACGGGCGGTTGGTCCTGGTCCGGGAACGGGTGGGCGGCGGGCGGTGACGTCACGACGAAGGCGGGGTCGCGGCCGCGCAGGCGCACCTCGACCGAGCCGGGCGCGAGGTCCTGGGTGATCTCGTCCGCGGCGGCCGACAGGGCCTCCAGCAGCGCGAGCCGGGCGGCCGACTCCAACGTGGCGGCGAAGCGTTCGGCCAGCGCACGGGCCTCCTCGCCGCCCGTCCCGGCGGCGAGCATGAGCTCGCGCCGGAGTTGATCGACATACGGGGCAAGGTCCATGACGCCATCATGACACGCGAAGTGACGCCATCGCAATGCGCTATGGCGTCACTATGGCGTCACATGACGTCTCGGGCGGGCGGCGGCCCGGACAGCGCGGTGACGACGCGGTGGCGCAGCAGCTCGTACTGCTCGCGGCACCGGCGCGGCGCGTCCGGGGGACGGTGCTGGACCTGGGGATTCACGAGCACCTCTCCCGGGTGGAACTGGTCGGAGGTGAAGTCGATCTCGGTGCCGCCGGGCAGCACGTTCCAGTAGTGGTGGCCGACCTTGACGCCGTCGGCGTGCACCTCGGCCAGGATCAGGTCTCCGCCGAGCAGGTCCTGGACCACCAGCGCGGTGATCCCGCACTGCCCTCTGGCCGGGTTGTCGGCCCGCCACTCCTCCCGCGCGGCGGTGTCGCAGGTGTCGGGCCCCCAGGCGGCGCGCAACGTCGGCCGCAACAGTTCCAATATCAGCATCCGGGGAGTGTCGCAGGCAGCCCCGACAGTTCACCGGCCGCCACGTTCCCGAGGAAGGGAACCGGGCGGCGTCCTTCCCGCCCCGCGGCGCGAGCCGGACGCCGCCCCTCCACACCCGGGTCACGCCAGGGTGTCGTGCAGGATCTTGTCGAGGAAGGCGTCCAGGTTGACCGTGGTCCTGGCGACGCGTTCGGCCACGCTCAGCGACTCGAACCGGACGCCCAGCTCGGTCTCCTTGCGTCCCCGGACGTACAGGGAGCAGGCCAGGTCGGCGCACATGTAGGCGCCCACCGTGTTGCCCTGCCGCCCCGCCGCGCCGACCCGGGCCGCGGTGAACAGCGCGACGCCGGTCCCGGCGTGCGGGGTCACGCAGACCGAGCAGAGCGTGCTCTTGGTGAAGCTCCTGCGCACCTCCTGGCCGAGCCGCAGCGCGACGCCGACCGGCGCGCCGCCGCGTTCGGCCACCAGGTACGCCCGCTCGGGCGCCCCCGGATCGCGCCAGCCCAGGAAGTCGAGGTCGGGCCAGGGCAGCTCGGGCAGCCCCCTCGGGACGGCGAGCCGGCGGGCCTCGCCCTTGGAGCAGTTGACGAAGGACGAGCGGATCTCGTTCTCGGTGACGGGGTTCATGACGTGCCTGCTTTCGAGGACGGGAGGAACAGGGCGGGCAGGAGGCAGAGCACGACGGCGGCCAGCGTGACCCAGAAGGCGGGCCGGTAGCCGCCGTGCTGGAGCAGCACGGCCACGCAGGCGGTGCCGGCCGCCGCGCCGACCTGCTGGCCGATGGCGTTGGCGGTGGTCGCGGCGGGCACCTTGGCCGGCGGCAGCGAGTGGTAGAGGGTGATCATGGTGGGTGCGACCGCGAGCGCGGCCCCCACCCCGCGGACGAACAGCGCCACCGGCAGCAGCGCCATGCCCGCGCCGGGATCGGCCAGCGCGAACGGCAGCGTCCCGGCCGCCAGCAGGACCAGGCCCGTGACGACGATCCGGCGCGAGTTGCCGTTCAGGTCGATCAGCCGGCCGGCCGCCAGCACCGCGACGAGCATGCCGAGCCCCTGCGGCGCGAGCACCAGCCCGGCGCCGAGCGCTCCGGCCCCTTCGGCCGTCTGGACGAACAGCGGCACCAGGAACACGGCGGCGAACAGGGAGAAGTTGGCCAGGAAGGCCAGCGCGGCGGAGGCGGCGAAGGCCCGGTCGCGGAACAGGCCGGGCTCGACGATCCGCGGCCCGGAGGTGCGGGCGGCCCGCCACAGGCAGGCGGCCAGCAGTAACGCGCCGGCGGCCGCGGTCAGCGCCGCCACGGGCTCACCGGCCCCGCTCAGCCCGTGCAGCAGCAGGGTCAGGCCGCCGCTCACGCCGAGCAGGCCGGCCACGTCGAGGCGTTCGGCCGGGCCTTCCGGCCGGGCGGTGCGCACGTACAGAGCCGACAGGACGACCCCGGCCGCCACGAACGGGACGTTGACCAGGAACACCCACCGCCACGACAGCGTCTCCAGCAGCACGCCGCCGACGACCGGCCCGAGGACGGGCGCGAACACGGCGGGCACGGCCATCAGCGCCATCATCCGGCCGAGCCGCTCGCGCCCGGCCACCTCGACGACGATGATCCGGCTGAGCGGGAAGAGCATGCCCGCCCCGGCCCCCTGCACGACGCGGAAGGCGATGAGGCTGCCGAGCGACCAGGCCGACCCGCACAGGATCGAGCCGGCCAGGAACACGGCGAGCGAGGCGGTCCAGGCCGTCCCGGCGCCGAACCGCTGGGCCGCCCACCCGGTCGCCGGGATGACCGCGGCCAGGGCGAGCAGGTAGGCCGTCGTCACCCATTGGGTGGCCGCCAGGTCGGCGGAGAAGGCGCGGGCCAGGGTGTGCGTGGCGACGCCGACCACCGTGCCGTCGAGCAGGGCGGTGAAGGCGCCGAGGGTGAGCACCCCGGCGACCGTCAGCAGCCGCCGGTCGAGGCCGGGCCGCGTCGCGGTCGTTCCGGTCATGGGGAAACCTGCCAATGTCTCAGTGCGCTGTCGAGCGCGTCGATGATCGCGTCCCACGAGCTGCGGACGTCGCGGGACGCCTGGAAGCCGCCGCGGGCCTCCAGGTTGGTGAAGCCGTGGAAGGTGCTGCGCAGCAGCCGGATGGCGTCGGTGTGGGCCGGCTCGGGCAGCCCGTAGGCGGCCACGACCGCGTTGGTGGTGGTGAAGATGCGCTGGACGTCGGCGCACCCGGCGACGATCTCGGGGGCGAGCCGGAGCTGGGTGGCCTCGTACAGGCCCGGGTGGGCGAGCGCGAAGTCGCGGTAGGCGGCGGCGAAGGCGGCCAGCGCGTCCTTGCCCGCCTTGCCGGCGACGGCCGCGGTCAGGGCGTCGGCCTGGATGCGGGCGGCGCGCAGGGCCACCCGGACGCGCAGGTCCTGGAGGTTCCTGACGTGGGAGTAGAGGCTGGCGTCCGCGACGCCGAAGCGGCGCGCCAGGGCCGAGACCGTCAGGTTGTCGAACCCGGCCTCGTCGGCCAGCTCCCCGGCCGCCTCCGTCACGCGGTCCGCCGTCAGACCGGCCCGAGCCATCATGATCCACCTCCGCAGCAGGAAACCTAACCTTCCTAGGTTTTATCCTAGGAGTCCTAGGTTTCGCAAATCAGGAAAACTTGGGATCAGGTTGGAACGTGGCTGGAGCAGCCGTTCGTAACGTGGCGGACATGAGAGTGCTCGTCGATCTGAACCGCTGCCTGAGCTACGGCCAGTGCGTGTTCGCGGCGCCGGCGGTCTTCCGGTTCCACGGCGCCGAGTCCCTCGAGTACGACTACGCCCCGGCCGACGCGCTGCGCGAGCAGGTGCGCGAGGCCGCCGCGGCCTGCCCGGTGCAGGCGATCACCTGCTCGCCGGACGACCATGCGTAGCGCGGTGATCGTCGGCGCCTCGCTGGCCGGCCTGCGGGCCGCCGAGACGCTGCGCGCCGAGGGCTTCACCGGGGAGCTGACCCTGATCGGCGACGAGCCGTACGAGCCCTACGACCGGCCGCCGCTGTCCAAGCAGGTGCTGGCCGGACGCGCCTCGCCCGCGCACACCGCGCTCGTCACGGCGCGGGACCTGCGAGCGCGCTGGCTGCTCGGCGAGCCCGCCACCGGCCTGGACCTGCGCACCCGGCAGGTACGCCTGGCCGGCGGGCGCGAGATCGGCTTCGACCGGGTGCTGATCGCCACCGGCACCCGGGCGCGCCCCTGGCCCGAGCCCGCCGAGGCGGCCCTGACCGGCGTGTTCACCCTGCGCGGACGCGACGACGCGGCGAGCCTGCGGGCCGCGCTCGCCGCCGGGCCGAGCCGGGTGCTGGTCATCGGCGGCGGGTTCACCGGCTCGGAGATCGCCTCCGTGTGCCGCGAGATGGGCCTGGCCGTGACGGTCGCCGAACGCGGCCCGGCCCCGCTGGCCGGCGCCCTGGGCGCGGCGGCCGGCAGCGTGGCCGCCCGGCTGCACCGCGAGCACGGCGTGGACCTGCGGGTGAACACCACGGTGATGGCGCTGGAGGGCGACGCGGAGGGCCGGTTGCGCGCGGCGCACCTGTCCGACGGCGACGTCCTGCCGGTCGAGGTCGCGGTGGTGGCGCTCGGGGCCGTCCGCAACACCGAATGGCTGGACGGGGCGGGCCTGGCCGCCGACGCGCGCGGGGTGGTGTGCGACGCCGCCTGCCGGGCCTTCGACGCCGACGCGATCGTCACCTCCGACGTGTTCGTGGCCGGCGACGTGGCGCGCTGGCCGCACCCGCACTACGACGGCCTGCTGCTGGCCGTGGAGCACTGGGACAACGCGGTGCGCCAGGCGGCCACCGCCGCGCACAACATGGTCGCCGACCGGCCGCGCCCGCACCGGGGGCTGCCGGCGTTCTGGTCCTACCAGTTCGGCGTCAGCATCAAGTCCGTCGGGCTGCCGACGATCGCCGACGAGGTGGTGGTCACGCAGGGCTCGGTGGCCGAGCGCCGCTTCGTGGCCTGTTTCGGCCGCCAGGGCCGGTGCGTGGCGGCGGTCGCGGTGGACGCCCCGCGCTCACTGCCCGCCTACGCCGGCCTCATCGAGGCGGCCGCGCCCTTCCCGCCCGACCTGCGGGCCGCCGACGGGCCCCGCACGCTGCTCCCGGTGGCCGCCGGCCTGGCCGTGGACGGCCAGTCCACGCACAGCCCGACGGCCGCGGTGACCGGGCAGGGCCCGACCGCGCGCGAGGTGCCGCGCGAGCGCGACCCCCGCTCGCCGCTGACCGCGCCGCCGCTGGAATGAGAGCCGGAGGACGACCATGGCCCACCAGGTGACGCAGAGCCTGTTCGCGCAGG
The DNA here is from genome assembly GCF_040649795.1 of Nonomuraea sp. NPDC048881. Taxonomy (NCBI): domain Bacteria; kingdom Bacillati; phylum Actinomycetota; class Actinomycetes; order Streptosporangiales; family Streptosporangiaceae; genus Nonomuraea; species Nonomuraea sp. NPDC048881. The sequence goes on along the minus strand of NZ_JBEZGC010000022.1, from coordinate 130,201 downwards.
TCCTGGACGAGGCGAGCCGCCCGGACCCGTACCCGCTGTACGCCCGGCTGCGCGAGACGCCCGTCTCCCGCCAGGGGGACGACCTGTACGCGGTGAGCACGTACGCCGAGATCGTCTCGCTGCTGCACGACCCGCGGATCAGCTCCGACGAGCGCAAGAGCAGGAGCGGCTCCGGCTCGTTCGGCGCCTCCGGCAGACTGATGGCCGGACAGGACGCCCAGGACGGCCAGGAGTCCCGCAAACCGGCGTTCATCTTCCTCGACCCGCCCGACCACGACCGGCTGCGGCGGATCGTCATGCGGCACTTCACCCCGGAGCGCGTCAACCGGCTCGGGGAGCACGTGGTGTCGCTGGTGGCCGAACTGCTCGACCGGCGCGCCGGCCACGACTCCATGGACGTGGTGGACGACCTGGCCTACCCGCTGCCGGTCACGGTGATCTGCGACCTGCTCGGCGTGCCCAAGGAGGACGAGCCGCGCTTCCACGGCTGGGCCTCGGCCCTGGCCCGCACGCTGGACCCGCCCGAGGGGCTGTCGGCCGAGGAGGTGCGGCAGGCCGAGACCGCCGCGCCGGAGCTGCGCGCGTACCTGGTGGAGCTGGCCGGCGAGCGGCACGCCCACCCGTCGGACGACCTGCTGTCGGCGCTGCTCACCGACGGCGAGGCCGAGCGCATGGACGCCCCGGAGATCATCGCGACTATGGCCCTGCTGCTCATCGCCGGCCACGAGACCACCGTCAACCTGATCGCCAACGGCATGCTGACGTTCCTGCGCAACCCGGAGGCGCTGGCGCGGCTGCGCGCCGACCCCGGGCTGATCGTGCCGGCCGTCGAGGAGGTGCTGCGCTACGACCCGCCGGTGCAGTTCCGCACCCGCACGACGCTGGCCGACATCGAGATCGCCGGGGTCACCGTCCCCCAGGGCGCGGACGTGGCGCTGCTGCTGGCCTCGGGCAGCCGTGACCCGGCCCGCTTCCCCGGCGCCGACCGCTTCGACCCGGCGCGGCGGGACAACCAGCATCTGGGGTTCGGCGGGGGCGTGCACTACTGCGTGGGGGCGCCGCTGGCCCGGATCGAGGCGCGGGTCGCACTGGGCGCGCTGGTGAACAGGCTGGTCGGGCCGGAGCTGGCCGCCGGCCCGCCGCCGTACCGGCACAGCGCGTCGCTGCGCGGGCCCGCGCACCTGCTGGTCGGCTTCGACCGCCTGCTCTGACGCCACCCGCTCTGACGCCCGCCCGCTCTAATGTCCGTCGAGGACGCGGGCCAGGGCGTCCAGGGTCTCCTGCCGGGTTCCGGGGGGCGGCGAGACGCGTAGCACCGGTTCCCGCAGGTCGAGCGGGGCGCGGGCGACCGGCGCGACGCCCACCAGCAGGCCCGCCGCGGCCGCCGCCGCGGCCGTCCTGGTGGGGTCCGCGCCGCCGGGCGGGCGCAGGGTGACGATGGCCGTCGGCTCGTCGTACGGCTCCACCACCCGCCAGCCGCCCCTGCCGTCGAGCGTGCGCCGGGCCGCCGCGCCCAGCTCGGCGAGGTGGGCGCGGACCGCGTCCGGCCCCAGCGCGTGGTGCTCCAGGACGGCGACGCCGAGGCCGATCCGCGCCGCGACCGCCGACTCGGCGCTCTCGTAGCGCGCGGCGCCGGGCAGCGGCCCGCTGCGCGCCGGGTCCTCCAGCCAGACGTGACCGCCGAGCGCGGGGGCCGCCGCGTCCATGTCCTCGGTGAGGCCGGGGACGATCAGGAAGCCGACGCCGCGCGGCCCGGCCAGCCACTTGCGGGAGGTGCCGACGTAGGCGGTGGCCCGCGCGCCGGTGATGTCCAGGTGGCCGAGGGACTGGCACACGTCCAGGACCAGGGGCACGCCGGCCTCCCGGCACAGGCGGCCGATCTCGCCGACCGGCTGCGCGCTGCCCCGGTGGGAGGGCAGGTGCGGCAGGGTGACCAGGTCCAGGCCGCGGCGCAGGGCAGCGGACAGGGCGTCGAGGTCGAGGCGGGCGGCGTCGTCGGCGGGCAGCTCGGCGAGGGTCCAGCCGCGCTCGGCGGCCAGGCGGCGCAGCAGCATGAGCGTGCTGCCGTACTCCGAGCGGGTGAAGCCGACCCGGGCGCCCGGCGGCAGCCGCCAGCCGCCGAGCAGCGCCGCCATCGCGGCCGTGCCGCTCTCCAGGAAGGCGACGTCGGCCGCGGCCGCGCCGGTCAGTGCGGCCAGCGCGGCCCTGGGCGCGGTCAGTCCGGGCACGGCGGCGTACCCGCCGAGCTCGCGTTCGCGCCGCAGGTGCTCGACCGTCGCGGCCAGCGTCCGGTCGCTGGGCACGTTGCAGCCGGCCGCGTCCAGGTGGCCGGGCGGCGCGGCCGAGCGGGCGGCCCGCCAGCGTGCGGCGATCACACCCCGGCCAGCAGCAGCCCGAAGTCGCCGGCGGGGTCGGTCCACGACCGCAGGACGGTGAACCCGGCCGCGGCCAGCTCCTCCCCCAGCGGCTCCAGCCGGAACTTGGCGCTGATCTCGGTCCGCATCTCCTCGCCCGCGGCGAAGTCCACGGTCAGGCCGAGCGCGCCGACCCGCACCCGCATGTCCCGGGTGGCCCGCAGCCGCATCTCGATCCAGTCGTTGCGCTGGTCGTACAGGGCGACGTGCTCGAACGCCGCCGGCTCGAACCCGGCCGCCAGCTCCCGGTTCACCACGCGCAGGACGTTCCGGTTGAACGCGGCCGTCACCCCGGCGGCGTCGTCGTAGGCCGCGACCAGCCGCCCGGTGTCCTTCACCAGGTCGGCGCCGAGCAGGAACGTGTCGCCGGGCCGCAGGGTGGCGCGCACCTCCTTCAGGAACACCTCGCGGGCGGCCGGTTCGAGATTGCCGATCGTGCCGCCGAGGAAGGCCACCATGCGCCTGCCCGAACGCGGCAGCAGCCGCAGGTGCCGCTCGAAGTCGGCGCACACCGGCCGCACCTCCAGCCCGGGATAGCGGCCGCCCAGCCGGCGCGCGGCCGCCTCCAGGGTGACGGCGTCCACGTCCACCGGCGTGTAGGCGCGCAGCGTGCCCGCCGCGGTGAGCGCGTCCAGCAGGACCACGGTCTTCTCGCTCGTGCCCGACCCCAGCTCGACCAGCGTGTCGGCGCCGCTCGCGGCGGCGATCTCGGCCGCCCGCGCGCGCAGGATCGTCAGCTCGCGGCGGGTCGGGTAGTACTCGGGCAACCGGGTGATGCGCCAGAACAGGTCGCTGCCCGCCTCGTCGTAGAACCACTTGGGCGGCAGCCACTTGGGCGTGGCCGTCAGCCCGGTCCTGACGTCGTGTTCGAGCGCCTGGCGCAGGTAGCCGGGGTCAAGATGGTTGATCACATGGACGGTCGGCTGGGTGACGGGCACGAGATCCTCCTGAAAAGGTCACAACGGCTGGACGCGTACGTCGTCCGGCGTGGCGGTGAGCAGGCTGCGGTCGGGCGCCTCCTGCCAGCCCGGCCGGTCGTCGAGCGGCTCGCTGGCCACGTACACGCCGTCCCGGTCGGCGCGGAAGAAGAGGGTGTCGCCCCAGACGGTCGCGGCGAGCGCCGTGCCGTCGCAGGCGAGCAGGTTCAGGCGGGCGGCGGGGTCCTTCTCCCCCGCGCGCACGACGACGTCGGCCAGCGCCGCGGCCAGGCCGAGCCCGGCGCTGCCGCGGGCGAACACGGCGGCGGCCAGCCAGGCCGAGTCGCAGGGGCTCTCGGGCAGGTCGTCGGCCAGGTCCATGACCGCGTCGCGCTCGACCCGGCCGTTATGGCTGAGCAGCCAGCCGCCCCCGGCGAACGGCGCGGTGGCGCTCTCCTCCACCGGCATCCCGGTCGTGGCGCACCGCACGGCCGCGATCAGGCAGCCCGAGCGGGCGATCTCGGCGAGCGCGGGCAGGTTGGCGTCGGCCCAGATGGGGATGGCGCGGCGGTAGCGGACCGGCTCCGGCCTGGCCGGGTCGTACCAGGCCATGCCGTAGCCGTCGGCGTTGACCGTGCCGTGGCGCTGCCGCCGGGGCGCGTACGACTGGGCGAGCAGGCCGTGCGGCGGCTCGTGGATCAGCGTGGTCAGCGGGCGCGGGGCGCCCAGCCAGGCGGCGTGCCGGCACATCTAGACCCGCTCGGCGTCGCGGGCGCAGCGGAAGCCGGTGAAGATCTGCCGCCGGACCGGGTAGTCCCAGTTGCGGAACGTCGTCCGCACCGCCGCCGGGTCGGCCGCCCACGAGCCGCCGCGCAGCACCCGGTACTCCTGCCCGAAGAAGACCTCGCTGTACTCCTTGTACGGGAAGCTGCGGAACCCGGGGTAGGGCTGGAACCACGACCCGGTCCACTCCCACACGTCGCCGACCATCTGCTCGGCCCCGTACGCGCTCGCCCCGGCGGGGTAGGCCCCCAGCGGGGCCGGCCGGGCCGCCCGGTGACCGAGGTTGGCCAGGTCGGGACGGGGATCCTCGTCGCCCCACGGGTACTTGCGGGCCCGCCCGGCGTCCGGGTCCCAGCCGCACGCCTTCTCCCACTCGGCCTCGGTGGGCAGCCGGCGGCCCGCCCAGCGGGCGTAGGCGTCGGCCTCGTACCAGCTCACGTGCTGGACCGGCTCGTCCATCGGGACGGGCTCGGCGCGGCCGAAGCGGGTGCGCCACCAGGAGCCGCCTTCGCGGGTCCAGAACAGCGGCGCGGTGGCGCCGCTCTCCTGCCGCCAGCGCCAGCCGTCCGGGTGCCACCAGCGCGGGTCGTCGTAGCCGCCGGACTCGACGAACGCGGCATAGGCGGCGTTGCCGACGGGCAGCCGGTCGATCCAGTAGGCGGGCAGGTCGACCCGGTGGGCGGGGCGCTCGTTGTCGTAGGCCCAGGGCAGGGTGCCGGTGCCCATCTGGAAGGGGCCGGCGGGGACGTACACCTCGGCGGGGCCGGTGGCGCGGCCCGGCGGCAGGTCGCCGTCGCGGACCAGGCCGGGCTGCCGGGACAGCTGCCAGGTGGCCAGCATCGTCTCGTCGTGCTGGTGCTCGTGCTGGATGACCAGGCCGAACACGAACCCGTCGCGGTGCAGCGGCGCGGCGGCCTCCAGGTCGATCGCGTCCAGCACGTCGAGCACCCGGCCGCGCACGCCGCCGATGTACCTCCTGGCCTCCTCGGGGCCGAGGATCGGCAGGGTGGGACGGTCCTTGCGGGGGTGCTTGAAGGCGTCGTAGATGTCGTCGATCTCGGGGCGCAGCGGCGTGATGCCGGCGGCCTCGCGCAGCACCCACAGCTCCTCGTAGTTGCCGACGTGCGCGAGGTCCCACACCAGCGGCGACATCAGCGGGGAGTGCTGGCGCAGCAGGAGGTCGTCCTCGGCCTCGGTGTAGGTCAGCGAACGGTCGCGCACCGCGGACAGCTCGGCGGCGATGCGTTCCTTGATGTCGTTCATGCCCGTCCTTCTCCGCTCAGCCAGGCCGGCAGGCGCCGTACCGGGTCCGTCATCAGGTCCATCAGGTCGGCCGCCGGGGAGCGGCCCGCGCTCACGTACCGGGCGGCGAAGCCGGACACGCCGTCGACCAGATCGGCGGGCGCGCCGAGCCGGGGCAGCGCCTCGACGGCGGCGCGGAAGGCCGCCTCGGCGGCGCGGGCGAGCCGCGGGTCGGTCAGGCCGCATCTGGCGGCCACCTCGGCCAGGCCCGCGACGGGCTCGACGGCCGACAGGGCGGCGTCGGCGGCGCGGTCGTCGGTGATCAGCGCGTGGGTGACGGCGACGCATACCGGCCAGTCGTCCGGGTGCTGGGCGTCGAGGTAGCGGATCTCCAGCCAGCCGCGCGGCCGGACCGGCGGGAACAGCGTGGTGGCGTGGTAGGCCAGGTCGTCGGGGGTGGGCGGGCGCTCGCCCGCGCCGTCGAGCCAGTCGCGGAAGGTCGAGCCGTCGCCGACCGCGCGGTAGCGGCGCTCGTCCTCGCGGACGAGCATGAGCCGGGCGTCGAGCAGGTACGCCGCCCAGGCCGCCGCCGGGTCGCCGGAGCCGTCGACGGGGGCGGTGCGGGTCGGGTCGAGGTTCTCCCAGACGGCCTGGCGGCCCGACATCCAGCCGCAGGGGCGTCCGCGGCTCAGCGGCGAGTTGCTGAAGGCCGCGGTCAGGACGGGGCCGAGCAGCCTGGCGCGCTCCCACCGGACCGCCGGCCGCTCCCCCAGGTCCACGTTGACCTGGACGGACGCGGTCGAGCACATCATCAGCGGCCCGTACGGGCGGCCCAGGAACTCGGCCATGGCGTCGTAGCGCGGCTGGCGGAGCTGCCGCCGGGCCGGGCGCAGCGGGTCGAGCCCCACGCCGCCCAGCACCAGCCCGGCCCGCCCGAGCGCCGCGCGGACGGCGGCCACGTCGGCGGCCAGCCGTCCGATGGCCTCGGCGGGCGGCCCGGCCGGGCCCGACAGCTCGATCTGGCCGCCCGGCTCGTACGTCACCCGGCTCCCGCCGGCCAGCGCCGGGACGACCCGCTTCACCCGGTCCATCGGCACCTGCCGCGCCGGATCCGCCCGGTCGAAGATCAGGAACTCCAGCTCGGCCCCCACCCGGTCGCCCGGGGCGGGGGCGAAGCACCGGCGTGCGAACTCCTCCACCTCCGGCACGCCCCGGAGCGGCTCGCCGGCCGCTCCCGAGGCGCCGGACCCGCCGGCCGCCGGGCCGGTCATCGCGTGGCGCATGTGCTTACAGACCCGCGAGACCCGCCAGCGTTACACGGAAATCTGATGATCTGCTGAGATTTGCCCTTTTTGCGGCTCCTGGTGCGGAAAGGGGCCGTCAGCCCCGGTGGCGGCGGGCTCTGAACGCGGACATCAGGCGGTCGCGCGTGCCGTCGGACAACTTGCGCTCCGGCGGGAGCTCGCGCAGGGCCCGGACGGTCTCGCGGAACTGGTCGAGCTGCCGCGCGCAGTCGGCGCAGGCCGCCGCGTGCGCCTCGAACCCCTCACGTTCGGGCCGGTCAAGAGCGCCGTCAAGGTAGGCGGTGATGAGTTCTACCAGCTCGTCGCACGTGAACCGCTTCACGACGTTGACCGCCTCACCTCTGAACGTTGAACCGTTTAACCTATTCTGACCGCTTCACGGACTGGTAGTAGCCTTCGAGCCGGTCGCGGACCGTGGCCCTTGCCCGGTGCAGGAGCACCCGTTGGTTGGCGGCCGAGATCTCCAGGATCTCGCAAACCTCCTCGGACGTGCATCCCTCCAGGTCACGCAGGGTGATGACGATCCGCTGCCGGGGCGGCAGGCCGGCCAGCGCCTCGCCGATGAGACCGCGCGCCTCCGAGGCGAGCACCGCGCCCTCCGGCGTCGGGCCGTCCACCTTCTGGGCCGGCTCGGCGGGCGGCTCGAACGCGCTCCACGGCAGCGTGCGGCTCTCGCGCAGGCCGCGTTTCTTGGCGGTGTTGACCAGGATGCGGTAGACCCACGTCTTGACCGAGGAGCGCCCCTCGAAGGCGTCGATGGCGCCTATGACCGCCAGCCACGTGTCCTGCACGACCTCCTCGGCCGAGTCGTCGGTGGACACGTAGGACCTGGCCGCCCGCAACATCCCCCGCGACCAGGTGTCGAGGAGCGCGGCGAACATCGACTCGTCCCCGGCCCGCAGCGCCGCGACGACGACGTCGTCCGGGGGCAGCCCACCGCCCGCGAAAGGCCCCACGATCGTTTCCTCCCGGTCGAGCGTCGGGGACATCATGACATCGGGCCGCGCGTCGTCCACGCCCGGCCTGCCGCCGGGCCCGTGCGGGACGTCATGCTCCAGGCTAGCCCTCACCCCCTCGCACCTGAAGATCGCACACCGGTCCACGCCCGCACGTCGTACGGCGGCACCCATGGGGAACCTTCCCCGGCGGAGGCCATCCAGCCGCGCGGGACCCGGGATCGCCGCAGGTCAGTCGCGGTCGTAATGGCAGACGGCCTCCAGCATGACGCCGTGCGGGTCGAGCCAGAACGCGGCGTGGTAGGGCGGCGGGTACTCGGGGAACTCCCTGGGCTCGTGCAGCACCTGCGAGCCGAGCTCCGCCGCCCGCGCGTGCGCCTCGGCGACCGCGGACCGGCTGGGCAGCGAGAACGCCAGATGCTGGAGCCCGGTGCGGTGCCGCGAGTAGTCCCCGGACTCCTGCGCGGGGTAGAGGAACAGGTACGTGCCCGGCTTGTCGTTCGCCGGCATGTAGCCGATCTCCTCCTCGCTGCTGAAGAACTCCTTGAAACCGAGGTACGGCAGCAGGGCGTCGTAGTATTCCTTGGCCGCCCGCATGTCAGGGACGTTGATGCCGATATGACCGATCATGCAGGGAGTATCGCGGCCCCCGGCGGGCGACGGCAACGTGTCGGTCCCGGCTGTTACGGTCGCGGGCATGGGAACAGGAGTGCCGCCGTCCGGTGGCGAGAAGGAGAGCCTGCACGCCAGCCTCGACCGGCACCGCGACGTCATCGTGTGGAAGCTCCAGGGCCTGGGCGAGGAGCAGGTCAGGCGGCCGATGACACCGTCCGGCACGTCGCTGCTCGGCATCGTCAAACACCTGGCCGCCGTCGAGTACGGCTGGTTCTGCTCGACGTTCGGCCGCGAGGCCGAGCCGCTGTGGTTCGCCCCCGAGGACGACTTCGCGATCGGCGACGGGGAGACCACCGAGCAGATCGTCGCCTTCTACGGCCGGGCCCGCGCCGCCGCCGACCAGGCGATCTCCGACCTCCCCCTCGACGAGCCCGGCACCTCGTGGGCGGGCCGCCGGGTGACCCTGCGCTGGGTGCTCATCCACATGATCGAGGACACCGTGCGGCACGCGGGCCACATGGACATCCTGCGCGAGCTGATCGACGGCGCCACCGGCGACCACCCCCGCTGATCGCCTTTCGCTCCCGTCACAGGGTGGTGGGCAGCACCGGGCGGCCGCGCACGCCGGGGTCGGCCGCGAACAGGGCGCCCGCCTCGGGCTGCTCCCGGGCGTCCACCCCGAGCCTCGACGTGGTGACGTACAGCCGGTCGAGGCCGGGGCCGCCGAACGTGACCGCGGTGACCTTGCCGACCGGCAGCTCCACCACGGCGTCGAGCCGCCCGCCGGAGGTGTACCGGTGCACGGCGAACCCCTGCCAGAGCGCCACCCACACCCCGCCCTCGGCGTCGACCGTCAGCCCGTCGGGCGCGCCCTGGGCGGGGTCGATCGTCACGAACGGCCTGCGCCCGGTGAGCCCGCCCGCCGGGTCGTGGTCGAGGACGTCCACCCGGCCGGTGGCGGTGTCGGCGTAGTAGGCCAGGCCGCCGTCGGGGCTGAAGTCGAGGCCGTTGGAGACGGTGACGCCGCTGATCACCGGGCTGAGCGCGCCGTCCGGCCCGGCCACGTAGAGTGAGCCGGCTCCGGGGGTCTCGTCGTAGGGCATGCTGCCGATGTAGAAGCGGCCCTCGGGGTCGCAGCCGCCGTCGTTCATGCGCACGCCGGGGTCGCTCCACGCCTGGCCGAGCGGGCGCAGCGGCGCGTCGAGGTCGTCGGAGTCGGCCAGCAGCAGCTCGCGTTCGCCGGCTACCACGTAACCGCCGGTCACGCGCGGGCGCAGGGCCGCGGCGACCGGGCCGACGTGCCGCCGCCGCACGCCGCCGGAGTCGTCGAGGGCGAGCACGTCGCCGGCCAGCATGTCCACCCACCGCAGCCCGCCCCAGCGGGCGGACCACACGGGCCCCTCGCCGTGCTCGGCCACCGGCCCGGTCACGGGGTACGCCTGCACGCTCATACCGGCCTCCTCGGCCCGATCCTAGCGTCGGACGCGATCATCGTTTCCCGCCCGCGGGCACGGGGGCCTCCAGCGGCTGCGGCGCGGCGCGGTGCCGTACGGGCTGGAGCTGCGCCACGAGGAGGGCGGCGAGCACGATGACGGCGCCGGCCACCTGCGCGAGCGTGAGCCGCTGGCCGAGCACCAGCCAGCCGAGCGCGGTGGCGACGACCGGGCTGAGCAGCCCGAGGAAGGTGACCTTGGTGGCCGACAGCTCGCGGATGCCCCGGAACCACAGGGTGTAGGCCAGGGCCGAGCCGATGATCGCGAGGTAGGCGTACCCGGCGAGGTTCTCGCCGGTCAGGTGGGCGGGCGGCGGCCCCTCGACGAGGAACGTCACCGGGGCGAGCAGCAGGCCGCCGGCCGTCAGCTGCCATCCGGTGGTGGCCAGCAGCGGCGCGGGCGACTTCCAGCGCTTGCTGAGCACGACCCCGACGGCCATCACCACCGCGCCGCCCAGCGCGGCGGCCACGCCCAGCAGGTCGAGCCGGGCGTCGGCGCGCAGCACCAGCAGGCTCACCCCGGCCACGCCCGCCGCCGCGGCGAGCGCGACGCGCCAGGTCAGCCGCTCCCCCAGCAACCCCGCCGACAACAACGCGACCAGCAGCGGCTGGATGGCCCCCACGGTGGCGGCCACCCCTCCGGGCAACCGGTAGGCGCCCACGAACAGCAACGCGAAGAACAACCCGATGTTGAGCGCGCCGAGCACCAGGGCACGCCACCACCAGTTCCCCTGGGGCAGCCGGCGGGTGATCGCGATCAGGATCAGCCCCGCCGGCAGGGCGCGGATCAACGCGGCCAGCAAGGGCCGGCCGGGCGGCAGCAGTTCGGTCGTGATCAGATAGGTGGTCCCCCAGATGGCGGGGGTGAGGGCGGTCAGCAGAACGGTTCCCGTTCGATTACTTAGCACTAAGACAAATTAACCGAACGCCGACGTTCCGGCCAGGTGATTTTCCTCACCGCTAAGACACTTGTAGGCTGCGAGGGTGGCTGACCAGGTCGACTACATCCTCAGGCAGTGGCACGCGCAGCGCCCTGACCTGGACGTCTCCCCCATGGCGGTGATCGGGCGGCTGTCGCGGCTGTCCCGGCTCATCGAGGCCGAGCTGGGCCGTACGTTCGCCGGGCACGGGCTCGACCGGGCCTCGTTCGACGTGCTGGCCACGTTGCGGCGCAGCGAACCGCCCCACCGCCTGACCCCCGCCGCCCTGATGCGCGCGTCCATGGTCACCTCCGGGGCCGTCACCCAGCGGCTCGACCGGCTGGAGTCGCGGGGGCTGGTGCGGCGCACGCCCAGTGACTCCGACGGGCGCGGCGTGCACGTGACGCTCACCGCCGAGGGGCTCGCGCTGATCGACCGCGCGCTGCCCGACCATCTGGCGACCGAGCAGCGGATGTTGTCGGCGCTCACCGGGCAACGACGCGACGAGCTGGCCGCCACCCTGCGCGACCTGCTCGAATCCCTCGGCGACCACACTTCCTGACGCGCCGGTCACTCGGGGGCGCCGCCCGCGGATCTGGTGGCCAGGGCGAACAGCAGGGCGGCGGCCGCCAGCGCCGCGCCGGTCGCGTACGTGAGGGCCGCGCCCGACGGCAGCGTGAGCCCGCCGAGCAGCGTGCCCGCGCCGATCCCCGCGTAGATCGCCGAGGAGTTGAGCGAGACCACCAGCGGCGCCTCCCCGGGCGCGGCGGCGATGAGCCGGTGCTGCTGCGGCGGCGTCTGGCACCAACTGCTCGCCCCCCACGCCAGCACCAGCACACCGACCAGCGCCACAGTGCCGACCGCAGTACCGGCCGCCGCGCCGACCGCAGGGCCATCCGCCGGGCCGGCCGCGGCCATCCAGGCGAGCAGCCCCAGGCTGACGGCCATGACCAGGTACGCGACCGGCAGCACCCGGTGCGCGCCCCACCGGTCGGTGGCGTACCCGGCGGCCAGGTTGCCGAGGACGGCGCCGAGCCCGTACAGGAACAGCATGCCCGCCGTCCCCTCCACGCCCACCGCGCGCAGGGCGGGCACGCTGTAGGCGTACACCGTGTAGCTGCCCGCCATCCCGAGCACGGTGAGCGGCAGGATGGCCGTCACCGCCGGCCGCCGCAGCACCTCCAGCCGGGCGCGCAGCGGCACCCGGGGCGCGCCCGGCAGCACCGGCATGATCGCGTACACCCCGGCGGCGACCGCCAGGCAGGCCACGGCCACCGCCCCCAGCGCGTACCGCCAGCCGAGCCGTTCGCCGGCCAGGTCGCCGAGCGGGACGCCGAGCGCCGTCGCGACCGTCAGCCCGCCCACCACCACGGCCAGCGCCCGCGCCCGCAGCTCCGGCCGCACCAGGACGGCCGCCACCGCGCCCGCGCCCGGCGTGTACGCCGCCGCCCCGGCCGCCGCCAGCACCCGGCTGACCACCAGCACGGGGAACGACGGCGCCAGCGCCGACCCCAGGTTGGCCAGCCCGAGCACGACCAGCGCCGTCACCAGCAGCGCCCGCCGCGGGACCCGCGCCGCGACGGTGGCCAGCACGGGCGACGACAGCGCGTACGCGACGGCGAACACCGTCACCGACTGCCCGGCCGCCCCCTCGGTGACCTCCAGCGACGCGGCCAGGTCCGGCAGGAACCCGGCCACCACGAAGGCGTCCGTGCCCACGGCGAACGTACCGAGCGCCAGCACCAGCGTCGGGGCGAGGCCCCGGGACTCCGTCTTATTCGGGACATTCAACATCCCGATTCTCCTTCCACGTGTGCGCCCCACGGGCGGGGTCGAATTCAGCCGCGAAGGCGTTCGTAGTGGCGGCGCGCGCGGTCGGGGGCGTTGGCCGGAGCCGCGTCCATGAGGTCGGCGACCGTCTGGGCGGCCAGCTCGCGCCGCCAGGCGAGCTCGGCCCGGCGCATGGCCGCCGCGACCCCGCACGGATGCGCGAACTCGCGGGCGGGCGCCTCGGCCCCCGCGCCGCGCTGCCGGATCTCGGTGCACCTGAACGCCTCGTCGGGGCCCTCGACCGCGGCGACGACGTCCATGAGCGTGATCCGGGCGGGCGGCCTGGCCAGCCTGAACCCGCCCTGCGCGCCCGGCACCGAGGCCAGGACGCCCGCGCGGACCAGCGCCTGGAGCCGCTTCTTGAGATAGACGGGCGGCAGCTCGAACAGCGCCGCCAGCCGCCCGGTGGGCAGCGGGGCCTCGTCCTCCAGCCACGCCAGCACCAGACAGCAGTGGAGCCCCCACTCGACGCCTTCACCCATGCGCATGAAAGGGGATACTACATGTCCCTTTAAGGTCGGCCGCGGCGGCCCTGCCTGCCGCGCCGGGCGCGCGGCTCCGGCCCGGCGGCGGCCGTCCAGTGGGCGGGACGGGTCAGCGCGGCGGGCAGTTTCGTGGCGGGGGTGCCCTTGGCGGCGTTGACCTGGGCCTGGGTGAGGAAGACGCAGCCGGTGAGGTCGGCTCCGGACAGGTCGGCGCCCCGCAGGTCGGCGCCGATCAGGTCGGCCAGGCGCAGGTCGGCCCCGCGCAGGTTCGCGCCGATGAGGTAGGCGCCGCGCAGGTTGGCCGCGCGCAGGTCGGCGCCCTTGAGGTTGGCGCCGATCAGGTCGGCGCCGCGGTGCTCCCTGCCCCGCCGACCGGCCCTGACCAGCTCGCTCGTACGCAGCAGCAGCGTGTTGACCTCACCCCGGTGGGCGGCCACGTCGAGCCGCTGCAGGACGCCGGGGCTCTCGCGGGTCAGGCGCTCGGTCTCCTCGTACGCCGCCCGCAGCTCGGGGGCGATCTCCGCGGCGGCGTCGAGGGTCAGCGCCTCGGCGAGGTACCACAGCAGCTCGTGGAGCTGCCGCATGACCGGGAACACGGCGAACATCTGCCCGGACGTCTCAGGCGCGGCACGCCAGTCGCGGCCCTCGAAGGTGACCTGGGAGACCTTCTGCCCGGCGCCGAAGCAGTCGAAGACGGTGCAGCCGGGGAAGCCGCGCTCCCGGAGCTGGGCGTGGATGCCGCAGCGGAAGTCGTCGCGCAGGTTGACGCAGGGGCGGCCGGCGTCCTTGGCGACGGCGAAGTCGGCGGAGGCGGCGAACGGCAGGGCCACGCAGCACAGGCCGAAACAGCTCTCGCAGTCGGCCAGCAGGCCGAGCTCGCGCGGGGTCCTCTCGGGCAACGCTCTCCTTGTCACGACGGGGTGTGCCCAGGGTACCGGCGAGGTCAGTCCCGCACGTACGGCGTGGTCGTGGTCAGCGGGACGAACCCGAGCCCGAGCAGGATCGGCCGGCTCTGGTCTGAGGCGTCGACCTGGAGGTAGTCGTAGCCGCGCGCGGCGGCCCGCCGGGCCCGCCAGGCGACCAGCGCCCGGTAGAGCCCGCGCCCCCGCCAGCCCGGCACGGTGCCGCCGCCCCACAACCCGGCGAAGCTCGTGCCCGGGGACAGATCGAGCCGGGCCGCGCTGACCGCCCGCCCGTCCGCCACCGCGAGGACGGGGACGACGGTGTCGTCGGACAGGCGGGCCAGCAGGTGGTCGCGCAGCCGGCCGCCGTCGGCGCCGAAGGCCAGCTCGTGCACCTCGACCAGCGCCTGCACGCCCGCCGCGTCGGTGACCGGCACCAGGCTCACGCCGTCGGGGGGCTGCACCTCGGTGTCGAGGTCGGCGACCCGCGCCACCATCACGGTCTCGGCCGGTTCGGCGGCGAACCCGGCGGCCAGGAGCCGGTCGGCCAGGTCGGCGGGCCGGTCGTGGGCGTACAGCTTCCACTCGAAGCCCAGGCCGAGGTCGCCGAAGAAGCGCACCTGGCGGGCGACGGCCGCGTCGGCGCTGCCCTCGTCGAGGCCGGACCACAGGACGCCGTTCCACGCGTGCGGCGGGCCGACCTGGCGGACGACGTCGGCGTCCCGCTCGACCCTGACGTCCGGCCCGTCGGGGCGCGCCTCCCGCCGCATCTGCCGGTCGAACAGCGCCAGCACCTCAGCATGATCCATTCGGCCGACCCTACCGCCCCGGCCGGGTCACTCGGCGGCCGGCCAGTCGTCGCCCCAGTCGACGTCGCGGGCCAGCCGGTACAGCTCGCCCTGCCGCTTGGAGACGACCACGTCGCGCACGCCCTCCTCGGCGGTGCACAGGCGCAGCGACACCAGGCCCTTGCGCTTCTGCGGGTGGCGCAGGACGCGGGCCGCCGCCCGCGGCCACTCCCCACGCACGGCGGCCACGTAGGAGAACTTCTCGTCCTCGAAGCCGAGGGTGCCCGACTTGACGCGGCGGTGCAGGGTGGTGCGCGGCAGGCGTACGGAGAAGTGGCACCAGTCGCGGCCCGGCCGGATCGGGCACGGGCCGTCGTGCGGGCAGGGGGCGACGACGGTCAGGCCGCACCCGGTCAGCGTCTCCCGGGCGGTGACGATGTTGGCGTACCCGGCGGGGGTGCCGGGCTCGATGACGATCACCATCGTCGCGTCCGCGGCCAGCCAGCGCACGACGTCGGCGTGCCGCTGCGCGGGCAGCTCGTTCAGGGCGTACGACATGGTGACCAGGTCGGCGGCGGGCCGGTCGAGCCCCGGGTCGATCGAGGCGCGCCGCCAGGTGACGTCGCGGACGGGCGCGGTCCTGGCCAGCCGCCGGCCGAGCTCGATGATCTGCGGGTCGTGCTCGACGACGGTGACCCGCTCCAGCGAGGGCCAGACCGGCCCGGCCGCCCAGACCGCCGCGCCGGTGCCGCCGCCCACGTCGAGCTGCGTCCGCGGCGCGAAGCCCGGGGTCATCGCGGCGGCCATGCGCATGGCGGTGCCCGCGGCGGCGTACGTGGCGGGCATGCGGTAGGCGGCGTAGGCCGCGATGTCGGCCGGGGTGCGCAGGTGCGGCGCGGCGGCGGACGGGCCGGTGCGGTAGCGCTCGGTGAGCTGTTCCGTCGCGCGGGACAGGTCGTGCGGCGCGAAGCGGGCCAGGGCCGAGTCCAGGGCGGTCCTGAGCTCGTCGGGAAGCATGGTCATCGTGTGGTCCTGGCGGTCGGGACGGGGACGGGGCGGGCGACCGCTGCCAGGCGAGGAACGACGCCTCTGACCTGTCCGGCGATGTCGCGACGCAGCGTACCAAGCGGGCGGCGCGCGGCGGCGGCGGAGCTCAGGGCCCGGAGCCCCCCGCACCGGTTTCCGGAGGGCGGCGCGCGGCGGCGGCGGAGCTCAGCCGGGGGCCGGGGGCCGGAACAGGCGCCAGAACGACTGGGCCGCGGCGGCGTCGCGGCGGCCGCCGCACACCCAGTGCGTGATCACGCCGATGAGCGCCCCGGCCAGGAAGGCGGCGTGCACGTCGGCGGGCACGTCCTCGAACCCCGCCGGGCGGCTGCCGGTGGCGAAGCGGCCGGTCAGCTCCTCGGTGAGCCGCTCGCGCATCCGGGCGGCGAAGCGGGCGCTGCCCTGGCCGCCCAGCATGCGCTCGTACAGGGTGGCGTTGGCGGCCACGTGGTCGAACAGCTCCGCCAGCGGGGCCGGCGGCCGGTCGCGGGGGGCGTCGAGCGGGCACAGGGCGGCCGCCCGCGCCACGGCGGTGACGGCGTCCTCCATGGCGTCGGTGACCAGCGCGTCGACGTCCGGATAGTGCAGGTAGATCGTGGCGCGGTTGACCTCGGCGTGCTGGGCCAGCGCCGACATGGTGATGCTGCCCAGTTCCTGCCGGGCGGCCAGGTCCAGCACGGCGGCCTTGAGACGGGCGCGGGTACGCCGCGCCCGCGGATCATCCGGGTTCACGCCGCCACTATACGACACATGTTGACTAATCGACAGTTGTCGCATAGATTGCCCGTCATGCGAATCGAAGTCTGGGCGGACATGGTCTGCGGATGGGCCCACATCGGGAAGCGGCGGCTGGAGAAGGCCCTCGCCTCCTGGGAGGGCGAGCCGGTCGAGGTGGTCTGGCGGCCGTTCCAGATCGATCCGTCGGCGCCGGCGAAGGCCGAGCCGCTGGCCGAGGTGCTGAGCGACCCCATGGTCGAGGAAGCGCTCCAGGTCTGCTCGCCCGGCCTGTCCCCGGCCGACAACCGGCTGCGGGTGGCCGGCATCGCCGCCGACGAAGGGCTCGGGCAGCAGTGGGGCGCGGCCTGGCGCCCCAACACGCTGGAGGCGCACCGGCTGATCGCCGTGGCGTACGAGACGGGCGGCGCGGCGCTGCAGTCGGCCGTGGTCGGCCGGGTCCTGTCGGCCCACTTCGTCGAGACCCTCGACATCGGCGACCCGGCCGTGTTGTCGGCGATCGCCGCCGAGACCGGCGTGCCGTGGGACGGCCGGGGCGCCGGCCTGGTGCGCGAGCTGCTGCTCACGGGCAAGGCCAAGGGCGTGCGCACGTCGCCGACCATCGTGGCGGGCGGCCGCGCCCTGGCCGGGGCCCAGCCGCCGGACGTGATCAGGGACTTCCTGGCCGACGCCGCCGCTCACCCGGTCCGGCGGCTGCCCGCCGAGGTGGAGCGCCTGCGCCACGCCGAGTCGCTGCTCGACCAGCGCGACCCGCTCGGCGCGCTCACGATGCTGCGCCCGCTGCTCGACGAGCACGGCACGGATCGCGGGGTGCGGCTGCTGGCGGCCCGCGCGTACTTCGCCTCGGCCCAGCTCGGCCGGGCGCGCACGGCCCTGGAGAGCCTGGTCGCCGAGGCGCCCGACGACTCCTACGCCCGCCACCTCCTCGGCCGTACCCTGCACCGCCAGGGCCGCCCGGAGGAGGCCGCCCCGCACCTGACCCTGGCCGCCGTCATGACCCCCGACTACGCCTGACGCTGAGCCCGCGGCGAACGCGACCTTCTCCCGCACCCCTGCGGGAGAAGGTTGCGGGGATGACGATCGCCTTTGACCAGGCCGGGCCCGCGTCGGGCGACGCCGTCGTGCTGGTCCATGCCGGGGTGGCCGATCGGCGCATGTGGGAGCACCAGTTCGCGGCGCTGTCGCGGCGTCATCGGGTGATCCGCTACGACCGGCGCGGCCACGGCGGGTCCGGCGACGCCGAGGGCGAGGTGTGCCACCACGAAGACCTGCTGGAGCTGATGGACACGCTGGAGGTCGGGCGGGCGGCGCTGGTCGGCTGCTCGATGGGCGGCGCGTACGCCGTGGAGGCCGCCCTGGCCGCGCCCGGCCGGGTGGCAGCCCTGGCGTTGGTCGGCTCCGGCCTGGCCGGACATCAGTGGCCGCCGGAGATGCTGGCGCAGGCCCGCGAACGCGTGCACACCTCGGTGCCCGCCGACCGGCTGGCCCGCTACCGCGAGGGCGGGGCGACCGGCGTCGATCCGCGTGACGTGCGGGCGATGGCCGAGGCGCACACGGCCTGGCAGGTCGCCGGGCCCGGTCGCGGCCGCGACGCGCTGCCCGGCCCGGTGTGGGAGGCGGCGGTGGAGATGTGCGCCCTGGTGTTCCAGCGGTCCTGGACCGGGCCCAGGTCGTCGGAGCGGTTCCTGTCCCCGCCGGCCGCGGGGCGGCTGCGCGAGGTCGCCGCGCCCACGCTGGTGATCAACGGCTTGTCGGACGTGCCGGGCATCCAGGAGGTGTCGGACATCCTGGCAGCGGGCATTCCGGGCGCGCGCCGCCTCGACCTGCCCGAGACCGGCCACTTGGCGCCCCTCGAACGCCCCGAAGAGGTGACGGCGGCGTTGACGTCGTTCTTGGCGGAGGTCTTCCCCCGCCCCTGACGCCCCCCTGACCAGCGGCCGTTCAGCGGCCGGGCTCCAGGCGGCCCCAGGCGCGGCCGGTGCGGGCGGTGTCCTCGGTCAGGATCTCCCCGATGGCCGCGGCCAGCAGGTCGCGGTGGCGCGCGGGCAGGCCGGCGGCCAGCGTCTCCAGGCGGGCCGCCACCCCGTCGTGGGCGCGCACCGCGATCTCCGCGCCCGCCGGGGTCAGCTCGATCAGGCAGGCGCGGCGGTCACGCGCGTCGCGCACCCGGGCCACCAGCCCGCGTTTCTCGGCGCGGTCGACGAGCCCGGTCAGGCTCGACTTCTCCAGGTGCAGCGCCCGGGTCAGACCGGTCATCCCGATGGGCCCGCCGACCAGCAGGCACAGGAGCTGGGCCTGCTGCGGGGTCAGGTCGTGCTCCCTGCTGACCTCGCCGTAGACCTGCTCGACCAGGTGCGCCAGGCGGACGAGCGCCTCGGTGAGGCTCAGACCCGGGGCTTCGGTGGCGACCATGCGACCAGTGTAATTGACAGTAGTTGGCGGCACGAACTAAATTTACTTCGCGACACCAACAGTTCGCACAACCAACCAATGGGTGAGCCCCTCATGCCCGACTACGGTCACGACCTGCAGTTCAGCGCCAACCTCGTCCCGGCCGCCGGGCAGGCGGACGAGGTCGTGGCCCTCGCCCAGCTCGCCGAGCGCGCCGGGCTGGACCTGGTGACCTTCCAGGACCACCCCTACCAGCCCGCCCTCCTCGACACCTGGACGCTGCTCAGCTTCGTCGCCGCGCGCACCGAGCGCATCCGGCTGGCCGGCAACGTGCACCCGCTGCCGCTGCGCCCGCCGGCCGTGCTCGCCCAGGCGGCGGCCAGTCTCGACCTGCTCAGCCACGGGCGGTTCGAGCTGGCGCTCGGCGCGGGCGGCTACTGGGACGCCATCGAGGCCATGGGCGGCCCCCGGCACACCCCGTCCGAGGCCGTGGCCGCGCTGGAGGAGGGCATCGGGATCATCCGCGCGGTCTGGGACACCGGCACGCGCGGCGGCATCCATCACCGCGGCGAGCACTACCGGGTGGACGGGCTCAAGCGCGGCCCGCGACCGGCCCACGACATCGGGATCTGGCTCGGGGCGTACAAGCCGCGCATGCTCCGGCTCACCGGGCGGCTGGCCGACGGCTGGCTGCCCTCGCTCCCCCGCTTCCAGGACGTCGCCGCCCTGGGCGAGGGCAACGCCGTCATCGACGAGGCCGCGCTGGAGGCCGGTCGGTCGCCGTCCGACGTGCGGCGGCTGCTCAACCTGGGCGGTCCGCTGCCCGCCGCGCAGCTCGCCGAGCTCGCGCTCGTCCACGGGGTGAGCGTCTTCATCCTCATGTCCGGCGATCCGCGCGAGATCGAGCGCTTCGCCGCCGAGACCGCCCCGGCCATACGGGAGC
Organism: Nonomuraea sp. NPDC048881; assembly: GCF_040649795.1. Lineage (NCBI taxonomy): Bacteria > Bacillati > Actinomycetota > Actinomycetes > Streptosporangiales > Streptosporangiaceae > Nonomuraea > Nonomuraea sp. NPDC048881. Next base: position 110,440 of record NZ_JBEZGC010000022.1, on the reverse strand, counting down.
TGGTCGCCGCCGGACGCGGACAGTCGCCGGAACCGGCCAACCACGCCGGGACCCGCGCCGCGATCCAGGTCTGGGACGAGGCCACCAGGCCCAGCGCGCCCGACCCCGACCCCGGCCGCCGGTACACCCCGGCGGAGCAGGCCGCCGGGCAGCACCTCGTGGACGTGCACGACCACCTGCGCGCCGAGCTGGCCCAGCTCCGCGACCTCGTCGAGCAGGTGGCCGCCGGCACGATCGACGCGGGCGCGGCCCGTTCGCAGATCGCGACCATGACGATGCGGCAGAACAACTGGACGCTGGGGGCGTACTGCGAGTCGTACTGCAGGCTCGTCACCATGCACCACACCGGGGAGGACAGCATGGTCTTCCCGAAGCTGCGCCGCGCCGAGCCGGGGCTCGCGCCCGTCCTGGACCGGCTGCAGGAGGAGCACGAGGCGATCCACAAGATCATCGAACGGGTGGACCGGACGCTGGTCGCCTTCGTCGGCGAGCCCGGCGGCCTGGGCGACCTGCGCGCCGCCGTCGACCTGCTCAGCGACGCGCTGCTGTCCCACCTGTCGTACGAGGAGCGGGAGCTGGTGCCGCCGCTGTCGAGGCACGGCTTCTAGCGGCGCCCGTTCCGGCGGCCCGGCTGCCGGCAACAGGGTCGCCGGGGGCCGGGTCACCAGGGGTCGTGCCGCCGGGGGCCGGGAAGGCGTGCCGGCGGGCGGCGGCCACGACCGCGAGGGCGGCGAGCGCCACCGGGAGGGCGGTCCACGGCAGCGCGCCCGCCCCAGCGCCCTCCAGCACCAGCCCGCCGGTGAGCGAGCCGGCCGCGATGCCCGCGTTGTAGACGGTGGTCTGCATCGACGTGGCCACGTCGGCGTGCTCCGGCCCCGAGGCGATGACCAGCGCGGTCTGCAGCAGCGTCGGCGCTCCCCCGAACGCCGCGCCCCACAACGCGACCGCGCCCAGCAGCACCCCGGCGGACCCGGCGTACAGACCGAGGGCCGTCATGGACGCGGCCACCGCGGCCAGCACCGCGAGCAGGGTCGCCCGCGGCCGCCTGTCGATCACCGCGCCGACCACCCAGATGCCCGCCACCGTGGCCACGCCGAACACCAGCAGCACGGTCCCCGGCCGGCCGAACCCGGCCTGCTCCGCGAACAGCGCCAGGTACGTGTACATCGCCTGGTGCCCCAGCAGCACCAGCGCCGTCACCGACAACACGGTCCTGACGCCGGGCACGACCGCGACCTGCCGCAACGGCACCCGCCGCGCCGCCGGTTCGCCGGGGAAGGGCGGCACCTTCCACAGGACCCAGCCCACCAGGACCACCGCCACCGCCGACAGCGACCCGAACGCCGCCCGCCATCCGACGGCCGCCGCGAGCTGCGTCCCGGCCGGGATGCCCGCGCACAGTGCCACCGTGATCCCGGCCGAGACGATCGCGATGGCCCTGCCGCGGCGCTCGGCGGGAACCATGCGGGCGGCGTACCCGACGAGCATGGCCCACAGGATGCCGCCCATCGCCCCCGCGCCCACCCGCGCCGCGAACGTCACCGCGTACGACGACGACACCGCCGTGACCGCGTTGAGCAGCGCGAACCCGAGCAGCGCGGCCACCAGCACCTGCCGCCTGGGCAGCCCGCGCAGCAACGCGGTGAGCGGGATCGCGGCCAGGAAGGAGGCGACCGCGTAGGCGGTCACGAGGAACCCCGCCGTCCCCTCCGGCACGCCGAGGGCGGCGGAGAGCTGCGGCAGCAGGCCCGCCGGGAGGAGTTCGGTCATGACGGCCGTGAACGCCGCCGTGAACAGCGCGAGCAGCCCCGCCCACGGGAGTTTCGCAGGAGACATGCCGCCTATGCTGAAACCTTCACATCAGTGTGAAGGCAAATCCTCCGAGGGAAGCATGAAGATCGGACAGTTGTCCCAGCGTACGGGCGTGCCGACGCGCATGCTGCGTTACTACGAGGAGCAGGACCTGCTGCACCCCGATCGCGCCGTCAACGGCTACCGGGACTATCCCGAGTCGGCGGTGTACCGGGTCCAGCAGATCCGCGGGCTGCTCGACTCCGGGCTCACCACGGAGATCATCCGCCGCATCCTGCCGTTCCTGAACAAGCCCGACGAGATCCACCTGCATCCGGAGTGCCTGACGCCGGAACTGGCCGAGCTGCTGCGGGCGGAGGCGGGCCGCATCCAGCAGCGCATCGACTGCCTGTCCCGCAACCGGGACGCCATCCACGCCTACCTGGCCGCCGTACGGTCCGCGGCGGACGAGGGCGCGTCCTCCGCCTGATCGTTCCACCGGGACGGGAGTCCGGCCTCGGCCTGATCGTTCCGCTGCGCATCCGGTCTGCTGGAATGAGGGCATGGAGACCTTGGCCGACCTTCTCTCGGACGCGGCGGCGGGCCGCCCGCCCGCCCCCGACGGCAGCGTGACCGTCCTCCCCCAGCCGTCGGAGCGCGACGCGGGGATCATCGCCTTCACCGCCCACACGGTGGTCTTCGCCGACCTCGATCCGGCTCGGGTGCACGCCCTGCTGCCCGCCGGCGACCTGTCGGCGCCGCTCATGCCGGCGTTCCTGACGGCGATGGAGGCCGCGACCGGCAGGCGGACCGGCAACCTCGACCTGCTGGCGCTGGCCGCCCCCGCCCCCGGGCCGCCCCCGCTCCCGCTGGAGGAGCTCACCGCCGGCGACCATCCGCGCGTCGTCCGGGCCCGCCGCTACCGGGACGCCGTGCGCGTGTGGGTCACCGGCGACGGCGCCGGCCTGGTCACGCTGGGCCGCGGCGTGGCGGGCCGCTGGGAGGCGGCCGTCGAGGTGGAGCCCGAGCACCGCGGGCGCGGGCTCGGCAGGTCGCTGGCCGCGGCGGCCAGGCACCTGACGCCCGGCCCGCTGTGGGCGCAGATCGCGCCGGGCAACGCCGCGAGCGTACGGGCCTTCCTGGCCGCGGGCTATCTGCCGATGGGCGCCGAGGTGCTGCTCGTTCCGGAGAACGGCTGACTCGGAGGCGTCCTGTGCCCGGCGTGCGCTCGTGCCGGAACGCCGTGCGGAAGGCCCGTGCGCCCTTGCCAGACCGGGGTTGCCGGTGTCCGGGAGTTTGCTGGTAGGGGGCCCGCTGTTGGGGGAAACCGGGTGTGGCGCTGCGGAGGGCGTCCAAGATCGCTACGTATAGTGATGGCCGATGTCACTTCGTGATTACAGGGGGAGCTCATGAGAGGTAACCTCATCGCCGCCGGCGGTGCACTGCTCGTCGCGGCCGCGGTGTTCAGCATGGCCGGCGTGGCCGCCGCGGACGCCTGGTCCGACGAGAGGCACTGGCACCCGGACAACTGCAGCCTCGGAACGAACGACGACTCCACGTACCACCACGTCACGAAGTACGGCCGGTTCGCCGGCACCCGTGACGCCGACGCCTGCAAGGGCGGCGAGCACGGGCACGACTCCGACGACGACGAATGGGGTTGGAAGCACGACCACGGCCGCCACAACTGGCCGGGCAGCGGCAACGGCAACTGGATCGGCCACGGCTACGGCCCCGGCGCGGGGGTCGGCGTCGGAGGCTGACGCCCTCACCCACCTCGATCCCGGCACCCCCGCGGGGCGCCGGGATCGACGCACGCCCCCGCCCTACCACTCAGAGCGCTGATATCTTCTGCCGTAAAGAGATCCGGGGCAGAGGAGAGTCGTACCGTGGTCGTCTTCGCCGGGCAGGGGGACGCGCGCCGTTCGATGGCGTTGTTGTGGCGGACCGAGGAGCCGGGCGAGTCGCGTCCCGGCCCCAAGCCGGGCCTGAGCGTGGACCTGATCGTCGACGCCGCCATCGCCGTCGCCGACGCCGAGGGCATGGCCGCGCTGTCCATGCGCAAGGTCGGCGAACGGCTGGGCCGTACCGGCATGGCCCTCTACACCTACGTCCCCAGCAAGGGCGAGCTGGTGGACCTCATGTACGACAAGGCCCTGGGCGAGCTGCCCACCGCCCACGACCTGGCCGGGGGCTGGCGGGCGGCGGTCACCGCGTGGGCCGGGCACCTGTGGCACTTCTACCAGCGCCATCCCTGGGTGCTCCAGGTGTCGCAGGCCCGTCCGGTGCTGGGCCCCAACGAGTTCGCGCTGCTGGAGAGCCTGGTCGCGATCCTGCGTGAGACCGGCCTGCGCCCGCCCGCGCTGCGCGGCGTGGTGTCACTGCTGTTCGACTTCGTCCGCGGCGCGGCCCGGACGGTCGCCGAGTCCCGGCAGGCCCCGTCGGCCACCGGCGTGTCGGACGAGGAGTGGTGGCACACCCGTTCCCAGCTGCTGGAGGAGGTCGCGCCGGGCTTCCCGGCCCGCTTCCCCATGGTGGCCTGGATCGAGAGCGAGGGCAGCGTCCCCGGCGAGGGCGAGCCGTACCTGGAACACCAGGTGAACGAGGCGTTCACGGTCGGGCTCACCGTGCTGCTCGACGGCGTGCAGGCCGCCGTCGAGCGGACCGGCCCGCACGCCGGGCCGGTCAGCGCCCCTTGAGGAAGGACGCCCAGGCTTCCAGGCCCGGCTCGGGGTCGGCGCGGCCCACGCCGAGGCGGAACCGGTCGTCCGGCGTGGACGTGAGCTCCGAGCGGTAGACGCCCGCGGGCAGCAGCAGCACGCCGGCCTGCTCGACCAGCTCGGCGCAGAACGCCTCGACGCCGTCCGGCCCCAGGTAGCGGGGGAAGGTCACGCAGCCGCCGTCGGGCGCCCGCCACTCGAACAGGTCGCCGAACTCGCCGAAGAACGCCTCGAAGCGCGGCAGGTTGGCGGCGATGATCCCGCGGTTGCGCTCCAGGATGCGGTCCCGGGCCTTGATGGCGATGCGGGCGAGGAGCTCGCTGGGCGCGGAGTTGCAGATGGTCGTGTAGTGCTTGGCGCGTTCGAGGCGGGCGCGCAGCTCGCGGTCGCGGCAGGCGATCCAGCCGATGCGCAGGCCGGGCATGCCGAGGGACTTGGAGGTGACGTTCAGCGAGAGCGCCGCCGGTGAGAGGTCGGCGGCCTGCGGCAGCGTACGGGCGGGGTCGAGCTCCAGGCCGCGGTAGACCTCGTCGCTGAACAGGTGGATGCCGCGCTCCTCGCACAGCGCGGCCAGCCGGGCGAGGTCGGCCGCGCCGATGACCTTGCCCGTCGGGTTGTTGGGGAAGTTGACCGACACCACGCGGGTGTTCGGCCGGATCGCGGCCTCCACGGCGTCGAGGTCGAGCGCCCAGTCGCGGGCCGGGTCGAGCGCGACGCCGGTGACCTCGCACAACGCCATCGGCACCGTCTCGGCGGACTGGTAGCAGGGCGTGACCACCACGGCGTGGTCGCCGGGGCCGAGCAGCACCTGCATGGCCAGGTACAGGGCTTCCTGGGCGCCCGCGAAGACGACCACGTCGTCCGCGCCGACGCGCTCGTAGGTGTCCGCGACGGCCTGACGCAGCCCCGGGTCGCCGAAGGTCTCGGTGTAGCCGAGGGACAGCGTCTCCCAGGCATGCCTGTCGTCGTCGCCGGCCAGGGCGAGCAGCTCGGCCATGGTCATGGTCTGCGCGTCGGAGGCGGCCAGGTGGTGGCGGGCGGTGAACTCCCAGCGGGAGAAGTAGACCTCCAGCCGGAAGTCGGGAAGCGGGGTCACGGTCGGCTCCTCCTGAGCTCGGCGAGCAGGGCGTAGAGGGTGGAGCGGGACGTCCGCAACGCCCCCGCGACGACGGACGACGCCCGCCGGACGGTGAAGACCCCGGCCTGGTCCAGCTCGGCCAGCACGGCGAGGCGGTCCTCGCGGGTCAGCCGCTCCACCGGCCGGCCGTGCTCGCGGACGTAGGCGCCGACGATCTGCCGCACGCGCTCGGTCCAGTCCTGCTCGAACAGCGCCTCCGGACGCGGCGCCGACGGCGCGGCGAACGCGGCCAGCAGCGCCGCGGCCTGCTCCAGCGGGGTGCGGTCGAGGTTCACGCAGAGCACGGCGGACGGCTCGCCGCCGGGGTCGCGCAGCACGGCGCTCACCGACGACAGCCGCCGCCCGTCGGCCAGCAGCTTCTCGTAGGGCCCGTAGACGCCGTTGGGCGAGGGGTCGAGCCGGTCGAGCTCGCCGAGCAGCGACGGGGCGCCGGGGCCGCGCCCGGACATCGGGTTCCACACGCCCAGGACCCGGTCGCCGCGGACGTCGTGCAGGACCACCTCGGCGTACGGGGCCAGCAGCGCGGCCACCGCCTCGCACACCGGCGACCACAGCCGCACGCGCTCATCCGTGTTCGTCACGCTCGGATGCTATGTCCAATTCGGACGCTTTGTCCAGCCTGGGTCGCTGCGCGCTCCCCGAGCTCAGGCGTGCGCGCCCACCGTGACCGGGCCGAGGGTCAGGCGCGGCCGGCCCTCCAGGATCTCCCCCACCCGTTCCACCTGCTCGTCGAGCTCGCCGCGCTGGGCGGCGGTCAGGCCGGACAGCAGTTCCACCGTGACGTCGATCCGGCTGCCGGAGCGCCGCTGGTGCCAGACCCCGCGCACCTCGCCGTCCACCAGCAGCACGGGGAAGGTGCCCGCCTGCCCCCCGGACAGCGCCCGCTGCCAGGCCGGGCCGGGGTAGAGCAGCTCGCGCGGCCGGCCCGCGATCAGGTAGGCGTCGAAGTACGGCAGCAGGCGCACGCCGCGCGGCGGCTCGTCCGGCACCGTCGTGTCCCCCGCCAGCACCCGGGCCGGACGCCCGTCGAACGACACCTCCTCGGTCTCCACCGTCGCGAACGCCTCGGCCGCCCACCGCACCGTCGCGCCGACCCACTGGGCGAACTGCGCCGGGGTGGCCGGCCCGTACGCGGCCAGGTAGGCCCTGACCAGGCCGGCCCGAGCGTCCGGCGGCACGGGCGCGGCCGGCGCGGCGCGGTAGGTGACCTTGCGCCCTCTGACCGGCCCGAACACGAACGCCCCGCGGTGCGCCGCGGTGTGCATGGCCTGCCGCCAGCGCGGCCACATGCCCTGGAACGCGGGCATGACCAGGTCGCCCGCCCACGGCCCGGTGGCCGCGACGACCGCGTCGCTCAGCTCGTCGATCGTCATGTCGGCCCCGGCCAGCACGTCGCGGACGGCCTGGACGACCTGGTCGGTCTGCTCCGCCGTCAGCCGGACGCCCTCGGCCCCGCCGGGCCCCGGGGGCAGCGACGACAGGGCGCCCAGCCACATGGGCAGGTCGTCCGCCGGCAGCAGGTGCACGGTTCCGCGCGGCCCGTGCGTCTTGACCAGGGTCCCCTCGTCCCACAACGCCTCGCGCACGTGGGCGCGGGTGACGCCGTCGAGCCGCAGGCCGATCGAGAGCTCGGCCGCCGACATGACCTGGGCGTGCGCCCCGCACATGGCGGCCACGACGGCGGCCTGGCCCTTGTCGGCGGCGGGGGCGGCCAGATGCGCCCGCTCCAGACGGCGCGCGCTGACCTGCGGCCACGACAGTTCGATCACGAATTCCTCCTCGGTGCGTTCGCCCTCACCGTAGAGGGACAGGCGGAAAGGTTCGTTCCGCTACGGCGGGTGTCACCCCGGCGATCCGCCCACGGTGTCGTCCGTGCCGGTGCGGGGGCCGGTCAGCTGAGATCGCCGGCCTTGCCGAGCAGGTAGCGCTGCTCGACCTGGTTCGCGGTCAGGCCGGCGGCCTGACGGTAGAGCGCGGCGGCCCGCGCGGTGTCGCCGGTCATCTGGAGCAGGTGGGCGCGGACCGCGTGCTCCCGTTGCCTGGTGAGCGGGTGCCGGTCCAGGTGGTGGCGGCGGTTGAGGTCGTCCAGGAGCGCCAGGCCGCGGGCCGGTCCGTAGGCGTGGGCCACCGCCACCACCCGGCCGAGCTGGACCGGCGCGGTGGGGGTGAGCCGTTCGAGCCACACGTACAGCATGGCGATCTGGGCCCAGTCGGTCCGGTCGGGCGCGGCGGCCGCGGAGTGCACGGCGGCGATCGCGGCCTGGAGCTGGTAGGGGCCCGTCCGGCCGCGGTCCCAGACGCCGTCGATGAGCGCGGTGCCCTCGGCGATCAGGTCGCGGTCCCACCGGGTGCGGTCCTGCTCGTCCAGGGGGACCAGGTCGCCGCCGTCCGTACGGGCTGCGCGCCTGGACTCGGTGAGCAGCATCAGCGCCAGCAGGCCGGTCACCTCGGCGTCGTCGCCGAGCGTGGCGTGGAGCATGCGGGTCAGCCGGATGGCCTCGCGGGTCAGGTCGACCCGGGCGAGCCGGTCGCCGGCGGTGGCGGTGTAGCCCTCGTTGAAGATCAGATAGAGCACCCGCATCACAGCGCTCATACGGCTGTCGCGGTCGTCGTCGGTGGGCGGTGTGAAGCGGGCTCCGGCGCGGGCCAGCCGTTGTTTGGCGCGGCTGATCCGGGCGCCCATGGTGGGCTCGGTCGTGCCGTGGGCGTGCGCGATCTCGGCGGTGGTCAGGCCGCCGACCGCGCGCAGCGTGAGCGCCACCTGGGAGGTGGGGTCGAGCGCGGGATGGCAGCACAGCAGCAGCAGGGTCAGGCTGTCGTCGCTCTCGGCCGCGGGGTTTGCCCGGCGCCCGGGTTCCTGCATGGCCAGGTCGGCCACTCCGGCCTGCAGCTCGCGGCGGTGGCGGGCCTGGTCGGAGCGGAGCAGGTCCACCATGCGCCGGTATCCGACGCGGATCAGCCAGCTGCGCGGGTTCTCCGGGACGCCCTCGACCTGCCAGGTACGCCCGGCGGTCAGCAGCGCCTCCTGCACCGCGTCCTCGGCGATGTCGAACCGGCCGAAGCGGCGGACCAGCGCGCCGAGCACCTGCGGCGCCTCCGTGCGCAGCAGGTGCTCCAGCTCGCGGTTCACGCCCCGAAGTCCGCACCCATGATCGGGCGGATCTCGATCGGTTCGCCGAGCGCCTCGACGATGCGCGCGGCGATCTCGACGGCCCGCTCCTTGCCGGTCACGTCGATCACGGCGAAGCTGGCCAGGACCTCCTTGAGCTCGGCGAAGGGACCGTCGGTGGCGACCACCTTGTCACCGTCGCGGTGGACGGTGGTGCTGACCGCCGGGTGTCCCAGGCCCTCGCTGCCGACGAACTCGCCGGAGGCGATCAGCTCCTGCTCCAGCTTCTGGTAGGTCGCGAAGGCGGCCAGCGCCTCCTCGGAGGGGACGTCGGCGGTGGCGGCGTCCCACGCGGCGGCCGGGGTGTAGCCGAGCAGCAGGTATTTCATGGTGAATCCCTTGATCGTGGCAGCCGATTCTACGTTCGCCTCAGGCGGCACGCCGCAGCGACACCGCGAGGACGGTCGTCCAGGTGAAGGCCACCAGGCCGTTCACGGCGATCTGGACGCTCATGCGGTCGGGCGACATCGGCACGAGGAGCACCAGCGCGGCGACGGCGCTCAGCACGGCGCCCGGCACGGCGGGCGGCGCCGACCGGCGGCGGGCGCACCGGACGCTCATCACGACGGCCGCGACGGCCAGCGCGGTGAAGGCCACGGCGGCGGCGGCGGAGTGCGCGATGCCGTGCCAGGACATCTGCGCGACCGGTCCCTCAGGGGTCCCCGCCGGGAAGCCCTTCTCGGGGTCCATGGTGAAGACCCCGGCCGCCACCAGCCCCGCGCCGAACACGCCCACCAGGATCGGCAGCGCCCGCCGCCCGATCCCTTCGGTGAGCGTGCGCCTGACGCCGACGGCCAGCGCCAGCGCCCCCGTCCCCGCGAGGACGAAGGTGAGGATCTGGATCCACCCCAGGTCGCCGGTGGACAGCTGGCTGATGGGGTGCCGGGTGATGTCGAAGCCCTCACGGGTGAGCATCTGCGTGGTCGCCGAGGCGAAGAAGGTCGGCCCGGCCAGCGCCCCGGCCAGCAGCAGGCGTCCGGACGTCCGGGCGCTCCTGCGGACGGGGACGTCAGTGGCGGTGGTGGTCATGAACGTCCTCCTTTGTCGGTGGGTTTCCCGCTCGCTACCTCGGACCCGGATCGGCCTTCTTGACGCCGATCGAGTGTGATTCACGTCACAGCGATCTCGTGTCAAAGCCCGGCAGGGGGCTCCGAGGTACCGGTGAAACAACCCACAGAGGAGGACGACATGATCGAGACCCAGCAGCCCAGCCCCGAGCTGAAGGCCCTGGACCGGCTGGTCGGCACCTGGAAGGTAACCGGCGGCGCCGAGGGGACCGTGCGCTACGAGTGGCTGCCCGGACGGTTCTTCCTCGTCCAGCACGTCGAGCTCACCCAGTTCGGCGAGCCGGTCACCGGCATCGAGGTGATCGGCAACCTGCGCCCGTTCGGCGAGCCCACCGGGGCGGACGTGGTGTCCCGCTACTACGACTCGGCGGGCAACACCTTCGACTACGTCTACGAGCTGGACGGCGACCGGCTGACCATCTGGGCCGGGGCCAAGGGCGGCCCGGCCTACTACGCGGGCACCTTCGACGCCGAGGGCACCACGCTCACCGGCGAGTGGGTCTACCCCGGCGGCGGCGGGTACGCCTCCACCTCGACGCGCGTCTGACGCCCGGCCGGGGAAGCCCACGGTGGCGGCGAGCCGTCCTGAACGGCCCGCCGCCGCCTTCCGCCCGCGTGGCTGCTCGTCGGCCATCGCGGGCGCTCGCGCGGTCAGCGCCTCGGACGCCCCGGCAACCTGCTCAGGCACGACCGGAGAGATCCGATCATCTGGGGGACAAAACGCGATTTTCAGTGCACCATGAGCCTTCTGGAGTGAATTGGTCGGATGAAACGTGACCTTGGCGTGATCGCCTTCGTCTGAGGGCTTGGCCACAATGAGGGCCATCCCCCGACTGGAGGCCCTTGTGCGCCATGGCAAGCCCTGGCGGCTGCTCCTCGCGGCGACTCTCGCCGCGACCGGACTGACCGCTCTCTCCCCCGCCTCCGCCCAGGCGGCCGGCACCGTCTTCCACGTCTCCCCCGACGGCGACGACGGCGCCGCCGGCACCGAGGCGGCGCCGTTCCGTACGATCGAGCGGGCCCAGCGCGCGGTGCGCGCGGTCCTGCCCACCGCGGCCGAGCCGCCCCGGGTACGGGTCCGCGGCGGCGTCTACCACCTCGCCGAGCCCCTCACCTTCACCCCCGCCGACTCCGGGGCCGTCTACGAGGCGGCCGCCGGCGAGCAGGTCGTGCTCAGCGGCGGACGCCGGCTGACCCCCGCCTGGACCCCGTACCAGGGTGCGACCCTGGTGGCCGACATCGGCGCGGGCCTCGACTTCGACGAGCTCTTCCTCGACGGCACCCGGCAGGTCCTGGCCCGCTACCCCAACGTCGATCCCAAGGAGGCCGTGCTCGACGGGTACGCCGCCGACGCGATCTCGCCCGAACGGGTGGCCCGCTGGAAGAACCCCACGACCGCGCTGGTCCGCGGGCTGCACCAGGGCGAATGGGGTGGGAACTCCTTCAGGGTGACCGGCGTCGGCGACGGCGGCGTCCCGATCCTGAAGTGGGTCGGCGACAACAACCGGGGCGACGGCCTGCATCCGCAGAAGCGCATGGTCGAGAACGTCCTGGAGGAGCTGGACGCCCCCGGCGAGTGGTTCTACGACAAGGACGCCGGCCGCCTCTACCTCCAGCCGCCCGCGGGTCTCGACCCGGCCAAGGCCCGCGTCGAGACCGCCGAGCGCGAGGAGCTCGTGCGGGTCGTCGGCGACTCGCCCTCCGCGCCGGTGCGCGACCTCACCTTCACCGGGTTCACCTTCACCCAGACCCACCGCACGCTGTTCAGCCGCCCGTACGAGAAACTGCAGCTCGGCGACTGGGCCATCGTCCGCGCCGGCGCGGTCTACCTGCGCGACACCCAGCGGGTTGCCATCCGCGACGCCCGGTTCGACCAGGTCGGCGGCAACGCCGTCTTCATGGACGGGTACGCCGAAGGCAACGTCGTCTCCGGCGGCGAGTTCCGCGAGTCAGGGGCCAGCGACGTCGCGGTCATCGGCTCTCCGGCGGCCGTCCGCGAGGCGTCCACCTGGGACGACATGCGGCGCACGATCACCGACACCACGCCGGGCCCGAAGACCGAGGACTACCCGCGCGACATCACCATCAGCGGCAACCACATGACCCGCAACGGCCGGTTCGAGAAGCAGAGCTCGGGCGTGCAGATCTCGATGAGCCGCCGGGTGACGGTGTCCGGCAACACCGTGCACGACGGCCCGCGCGCCTGCGTCGACATCAACGACGGCACCTGGGGCGGCCACGTCATCGAGGACAACGACATCTTCGACTGCGTGAAGGAGACCTCCGACCACGGGCCGATCAACAGCTGGGGCCGCGACCGCTTCTGGCCGCTGACCGCCGGGGACGCCCAGAAGAAGGCGTACGCCAAGCTCGACGCGATGGAGACGACGAAGATCCGGCACAACCGGATCCGGCACTCCTCCCACTGGGACGTCGACCTCGACGACGGCTCCTCCAACTACGAGGTCACCGGGAACCTGCTGCTCAACGGCGGGGTGAAGCTGCGCGAGGGCTTCTTCAGGACCGTGCGCGGCAACATCTTCGTCAACGGCGGCGGCCACTTCCACGTCTCCTACGCGAGCAACGGCGACGTCGTCGAGAAGAACATCTTCGTCACCGACGACCCCTACGACTTCATCCAGAGCGACCCGTCCACCTCCGGCACCGTCTACGACGACAACCTGTTCTGGAACAACGGCAAGCCGGTCGCCGACATCACCGCCGCCTGGCGGGCCCGCGGGCTGGACACCCGCTCGGTGGTCGCCGACCCGCTGTTCGAGGGGCAGAGCCCGTACGCCGACCCGGCCAAGCTCGACTACACGCTCAAGGCCGGCTCCCCCGCCCTCGCGCTGGGCTTCCAGCCGTTCCCGATGACCGGGTTCGGCAAGCCCGGCTCGCCCACGCCGCCGCCGCTCACCTGGCGTGAGCCCGAGACCGGCATGACGATCGGCAACCTGGCCGAGCCGCTCATGGGCGCGACGGCCACCGAGGTCCACAGCGACGAGGTGAAGTCCTCGGTCGGGCTCACCGACTACGACGGCCTGTTCCTGGCCGCCGTCCCGGCCGGGTCCCACGCCCACGGGCAGGGGCTGCGCACCGGCGACGTGATCAGGGAGATCGCGGGGACCAAGGTCACCGGCCGCGACAGCTTCTGGAAGGTCTACAACCGCACGCCCGCCGGGCGTCCGGTGCCGCTGAAGGTCTGGCGCGCGCAGGCGCTGACCGAGCTGAGCCTGACCAAGGCGTACGGAGTGGAGACCATCGACAACGTCTCCGGCGTCACCTACACCGGCGAGGGCTGGGACTGGAAGAACGACCGGCGCGGCGGCGGCGGCTCGACCCTCGACGACCTGCACGCCACCCAGACCGACGGCGACTCCTTCGAGCTGGCCTTCCACGGCACCGGCGTGGAGTACATCGCCCAGGTCAACTCCGACGAGGGCAAGGTCGACCTCTACCTGGACGGCAAGCTCGACACCACCATCGACAACAGCAACCCGACCCGCGAGTACCAGAAGGTCGTCTACACCAGGACCGGGCTGCCGCCCGGCCCGCACACGCTCAAGGGCGTCAAGAAGGACGGCTCGTACTTCATCGTGGACGGCTTCAAGATCCACTCCGCCCCCGCGAACGAGGACGGCGAGCCGCCGGTGACCACCGCGTCCGGGGTGCCCGCCGGCTGGTCGGACGGGCCCGTGGACGTGGTCCTGACCGCCGCCGACGCGGGCTCCGGCGTGGCGCGCACCGAGTACCGGCTCGGCGACGGCTCCTGGCAGCCCTACACGGCCCCCGTCCGGGTGGACCGCGAAGGGGAGAGCGTGCTGGCCTTCCGCAGCGCCGACCAGGCCGGCAACGTCGAGGAGCCGAAGTCGGTCACCGTCCGGATCGACGCGACGGCCCCCACCCTGACCGTCACGCCGGACCCCGCCCGGCTGTGGCCGCCGAACCGCAGGCTGGTGCCGGTGGAGGTGGCGCTGAAGGCGTCCGACGCCGGGCCCGTCACCGTCACCCTGGTCTCGATCACCAGCTCCCAGGGCAACGCCCGGGACGACGTGCGCGAGGCCGCCACCGGCACCGCCGACACGTCCTTCGCCCTGCGCGCCGAGCGGGACGGCGGCCAGGACCGGGTCTACACGATCACGTACCGGGCGGTGGACCGCGCGGGCAACGCCACCGAGACCCGCGCCCAGGTCACCGTGGGACGCGCCGGTCAGTGAACGGACGAACCGGCTCCTTCGAGCCGGTTCGTCCGACTTCCGCCGTCATGCGCATGGCGGGCTTCCTGTCAGGGCAGGACCCCGCCATGACGTCTGCGCGAGGCTTCGGCGGCGGGTCCGGGATATTCCGCCGCAAACCGGTAGAACAGATCGCCACCGAGCACGAGGGCGAGCTCAACCGCGTGCTCGGGCTCTGGCAGCTCACCGCGATCGGGGTGGGCGGCATCATCGGCGCCGGCATCTTCGCGCTGGCCGGCGCCGTCGCCAACCAGACCGCCGGGCCCGCCGTGGTGATCTCCTTCCTGATCGCCGGCATCGCCAGCGCCGCCGCCGCGTTCTCCTACGCGGAGTTCACCGGCATGATCCCGAAGGCCGGATCGGCGTACACGTACGGCTATGCGGTGCTCGGCGAGATCGTCGGCTGGTTCATCGGCTGGGACCTGCTGCTGGAGTACACCGCCATCGTCGCGGTCGTGGCGATCGGCATCTCGGGCTACTTCGGTTTCCTCCTCGGCCAGTTCGGCATCGACCTGCCCGCCTGGATGCTCGGCGCGCCGGGCACCGGGCCCGGACACGTCGTGGACCTGTTCGCGGCGATCCTGTGCCTGTTCATCGCGTTCCTGCTCAACCTCGGCATGCGGTCGGCCGCCCGGTTCGAGACGTTCGTCGTCGCGATCAAGGTCGCGGTGGTGCTGCTGGTCATCGTGGTCGGCTTCTTCTACATCGAGACCGCCAACTACACGCCGTTCTTCCCCTACGGGTTCGGCGGGGCGGTGACGGGCGCGGCGACCGTGTTCTTCGCGGTCTTCGGCTACGACGCCATGAGCACGGCGGCCGAGGAGTCGAAGGACGCCCAGCGGCACATGCCCAAGGCCATCCTCTACTCCCTGGCCATCTCGATGGTCCTGTACGTGCTGGCCTGCCTCGTGCTCACCGGCATGCAGAACTACCAGGACATCGACCCCGAGAGCGGCTTCTCCTCGGCGTTCGCCTCCGTCGGGCTGTCCGGGCTGGCCAGCGTCATCGCGGTCGGCGCCATCGTCGGCATCCTGACCGTCATGTTCACGTTCATGCTGGGCGTCACCCGCGTGTGGTTCGCGATGAGCCGGGACGGGCTGCTGCCCTCCTGGTTCGCCAAGCTCCACCCCGTACGGCACGTGCCGTCCAGGGTGACCTGGATCGTCGGCGCCGGCTCCGCGCTCATCGCCGGGTTCCTGCCGATCAGGGAGGCGGCGGAGCTGACCAACATCGGCATCCTGCTGGCCTTCGTGGTGGTCTGCGCGGCGGTGATCGTGCTCCGCTACCGGCGTCCCGACCTGCCGCGCGGCTTCCGCATGCCGGGCATGCCGGTGGTGCCGGCGATCGGGGTGCTCTTCTCCCTCTGGCTGATCACGTTCCTGGAGCCGCTGACCTGGCTCAGGTTCGTCGTGTGGTTCCTGATCGGGCTGGTGATCTACTTCGCCTACGGGCGCCGCCACTCGGCGCTGAACCGCCGCGACTGACGTCCGGCGGCGGATTCAGTTCGTGTCCTGGTAGACCTTGGGGCCGATCGCCTTGTACGCGGCCTTGGAGGCGTCCTTGAGCCACGGCCGGGTGCTGGTGGAGTTGGCGCGGTTGGTGTAGAGGGCCATGGTGTGCAGCAGGTAGCGGTGGGTGTACCCGACCCATCCCCAGGTCTGGGCCCTGCTCCAGCTCGTCGAGTGGCACAGCCCGGAGCCGGGGCCCTTCCTGGGGCAGACGATCCCCCAGGCGTCGGCGTAGGCGTCGTCGAGCCGCGCGTACGCGGTGTCGGCCCGGCCGTCGTTCTTCAGCGGCACGACCCACACCGAGACCATGATGCGCTTGTTCCCGGGGGCCCCGGGGTTCACGTACGAGCCCTTGACCATCTTGGAGCAGCGCGCCTTGCGCAGGACCGAGCGGACGTTGGCCGCGTGGTAGGCGTCCGGGCACTTGTCCACGCCGCTCGACCGGAGGGTGTAGCGCACGCCCTTGGCCGTGGTGAAGGAGCTGGGAAGCAGGGCGCTCGGCGTGAGCGGGATCGGGTCGGTGTCCTGGCGGTCGAGGTCACCCGGATCGAACGGCTCCTCGGTGGGCGGTTCGAGCGTGGGCGTCTCAGTGGGCGTCTCAGTGGGCGTCTCAGTGGGCGTCTCGGTGGGCTGTTCGCTGGGCCACGGGGTGGCCGAGGACGGCGACGGTGTGGGGACGACCGCGTCCGGCGAGCCGGAGGACGCCGCGGTCAGCCTGCCGTCCCCGCGCTCCGGGCCGAGATCCTTCACCACCGAGACCACGAACACCGCGGCCGCCACGGCGAGCACCACACCGACCACTCCCACGCCGGCCCCCAGACCGACCTTCATCCCCGTACTGAGCCCACCGCCGGACGGGCGCGGCCCCCCGGCCCCGGGAAAAGGCGGCCTCGAAGGCCCCTGCGGCGGCAGCGAGGGGGACGCCGGCGGCAGGAACGGTGGCCCCTGCGGCGGCGCCGGTGGCAGCAGCGAAGGTGACGGCGGCGGGGGTGATGGCGGCGGGGGTGATGGCGATGGCGCCAGTGGAGGTGACGGCGGCGGTGGTGGCAGGAGCGGGGGTGGTGGGGGCGGTGCGTGGGTGGGCGCGGTCGTGGCCGACGAGGCGGCCTGCCGCAGCTCCTGCGCCCACCGCTCCGGACGCGGCCGCTCGTCCGCGGGCCCGTGGAGCGCCGCCGCCGCGAGGTCGGCCGCCGCGGGGGCGACCGCGGCCAGCCGGCCGGGGTCCGTGGAGGTCCGGTCGCGGGCCAGGAGCCGTACGGCCAGCAGCGCGAACCTGTAGGCGTCACCCTGCGGCGTGCCCTCGGGCTCGTCGGCGGGGATCTCCCACCCGGACGTGTCCACCTGGGGTAACGCCGCCGCCCCGGCGAGCCGCATCGCGTCGCAGCCGATGAGGAAGCACTCCGGGGAGCCCTCCGTGGCGAACAGCAGGTGCTCGGGCGACAGGCCGCCGACGACGATGTCCATCGTGTGCAGGCGGGCGAGCGTGTCGGCCAGGTCGGCCAGCAGCAGCAGACGATCGCGATCGCCGACCCGCCGGCCGATGCCGCCGCCATGGGCGTCGTCGTCGAGCAGGAGCTCCATCGTGGCCGGGCGGCGCTCGGTTCCCGACGGCGTTCGCAGGTCGAAGGAGAACCGGTGGGGCACCGACCGCATGAGGAATCCACGGACCGCGCCGCCGGACACGACGATTCCGGCGGGCCAGGCGGCCTTGTCGCACAACCAGGCCGCGTCCCATCCGGGTAGCCGGCCGATCAGCCCGGCCATCTCGGTGAGGACGCCCGCGTCGAGGCCGGGCAGGGCGTCGGGGTCGTACTCCTTGTAGACGACCTCGAACTGGCCGTTGATCCGGCGGCCGGGCACCTCGTGGACCATGCCCCGGCCGTCCGGCCCGAGACGCCGTCCGAGGACGAGGTCCGCCCGGTCGGCGCCGCTCGCGGGACCGCTCGTCGGGCCGGTGCTGCCCGGGTCGCCGATGCCCGAGTCGCTCGTCGAGTCGCTCATCGGGCCGCGTCCCTCGGCCACAGGGCCGGCTCGGACCCCGGGCGCGACCGCGCCGTCCGCAACCCCCGGCGCGACCGTGTCGGCTCGGGCCCCGGGCGCGGCGGCCCGGTCTCCAGGTCGGGCGCGTCGAGCGCGACGCGCGCCCAGGCGCGGATCCGGTCTGCCTGCTCCGGTGCGTGCCGCACGTGCGCTCTCCCCGCCCTTCGAGCCCGCCCTTTTTCGGAGGATATCAGCGTCCATTTGCTGAAGATCAAGGATTTGCAGAGCCGGATCTGCCGGTGCCCCCGGCATACCGTGGCGTTATGGAAATTTGTGAGCTGTTCGCCTGACCACCCTGGGTGCCAACTTTAATCAAGCCCCAGCCAACGGGCTCCTTCGATCCCCACACCCCCGGGGACATGTGAGAGGAGTCACCCAGAGTGAACAGCACGTTCAAGTCGGGCACGATCGCCGTATTGGCGGCGGCGGCCCTTACCGCCTCGATGACAGGCGCCGCCGGCGCCACCTCGAAGGCGCACTTATCCACCGCGGCGACCACCGTCGCCAGGACCGACCCCCCGGCGTTCGCGCCGGCGGACGCCAAATCGCGCGACCGCGCCAAAGTGAACGCCGACGCGGCACTCGCCGCCGGAGCCGAACGCCTGCACAAGGGCTCCGGCGACGCCTTCACTCTCTCGTCCAACGTCGCCGGAACCTACGGCCTGCAATATCTGACCTACGAACGCACGTACAAGGGCCTGCCCGTCTACGGCGGCGAGGTCGTCGTGGGCACCGACCGGGCCGGCCAGGTGATCCAGCAGGTGGTCACCGGCCAGACCGCGAAGATCAAGGTCGGCACCGAGCCCTCGATCACGGCCAGGCAGGCGGCGGCCACCGCCAGGGACCTCCTGCCGCAGGTGGACGAGGTGACCACGGCGAAGCTGGTCGTGCACGCCACCAGCGCCACCCCCAAGCTGGCCTGGCGGGTCCAGGTCACCGGGCGGACGGCCACCGGCAGGCCCAGCATCCTCGACGTGTTCGTGGACGCGCGCTCCGGCTCGCTGATCGACAAGTTCGACAAGGTGCACGAGGGCACCGGCCGCGGCTTCTACGACGGCACGGTGACGATCGACACCAGCGGCTCCGCCGGCTCGTACCGGATGGTGGACACCACCAGGCCGGGCCTCCAGTGCGGCGGCCAGAACGGCTCGGCCTACACCAAGAGCAGCGACTCGTGGGGCAACGGCTCGGGCACCGACCTGGAGACGGCCTGCGTGGACGCGCTGTACGCCGCCCAGATGGAATGGAACATGCTGCGCGACTGGCTGGGCCGCAACGGCCACAGCGGGACGGGCCGCTCGTTCCCCATCCGGGTCGGGCTGAACGACGTCAACGCGTTCTGGAACGGCTCGTACACCACCTTCGGCCACAACCAGGCCGGCAACCAGCAGGCCACCCCGATGGACGTCGTCGGCCACGAGTTCGGCCACTCCGTCTTCACCAACACCCCCGGCGGCGACAACGGCAACAACGAGGTCGGCGGCCTGAACGAGTCCACGGGCGACATCTTCGGCGCGCTGACCGAGGCCTACGCCAACAACCCGAACGACCCGCCGGACTACCAGGTGGGCGAAGAGGTCAACCTCGTCGGGAACGGCCCGATCCGGTACATGTACAACCCGTCCCAGGTCGGCGACCCCAACTGCTACAGCACCGCGATCCCCACCACCGAGGTGCACGCGGCGGCCGGGCCCCAGAACCACTGGTTCTACCTGCTGGCCGAGGGCAACAACCCCGGCGGCGGCAAGCCCTCCAGCCCGATCTGCTCCGGCGGACCGTCCTCGGTGACCGGCATCGGCATCCAGAAGGCCGGCAAGATCTTCATGGGCACGCTGCAGGCCAAGACGCAGCCGTGGACCCACGCCAAGGCGCGGGTGGCCTCGCTCAACGCCGCCAAGGCGCTGTTCCCGAACAGCTGCGTGGAGTTCAACGCGGTCAAGTCGGCCTGGGACGCCGTGAGCGTCCGGGGCACCAGCGACCCGACCTGCGTGGCCAACCCGGACACCTTCTCGCTGCAGGTCAGCCCCGGTTCCGGCGCGGCCGACCCGGGCGGCTCGGCCGCCACGACCCTGAGCACGGTGACGACCGGCGGCAACGCCCAGCAGATCCAGCTCAGGACCGGCACCCTGCCGGCGGGCGTGACCGCCCAGTTCAACCCGGCCACCATCCAGTCGGGCCAGTCGTCCACGCTGAC
Source organism: Nonomuraea sp. NPDC048881 (assembly GCF_040649795.1). NCBI lineage: Bacteria > Bacillati > Actinomycetota > Actinomycetes > Streptosporangiales > Streptosporangiaceae > Nonomuraea > Nonomuraea sp. NPDC048881. Next base: position 90,578 of record NZ_JBEZGC010000022.1, on the reverse strand, counting down.
CCTCAACGTGGCGGCGAACGCGGCCCCCGGGACGTACACCGTCCAGGTGACCGCGCAGGGCACGGCCCAGACGCAGACGCAGAACTACACCCTGACCGTCAACCGGCCGATCCCCGACCAGTTCTCGCTGGCGCTCAGCCCCACGTCGGGGTCCGTGGACGCGGGCGGCAGCACCGCCTCGACGCTGACCACCACGACCACGAGCGGCAACGCCCAGCAGATCCAGCTCAGGACGGGCACGCTCCCGGCGGGCGTGACCGCCCAGTTCAACCCGGCCACCATCCAGTCGGGCCAGTCGTCGGCGCTGACGCTCGCGACGGCGTCCTCCGTGCCGGCCGGGACGTACACCGTCCAGGTGATCGCCCAGGGCACGGCCCAGACGCAGACGCAGAACTACACCCTGACCGTCTCCCGGCCCGGTGACCCGGACGCGTTCTCCGTCCGGCTCGACCCGGAGGCGGGCACCGCGACGGCCGGCGGCACCGTGGCCACCACGGTGAACACGGCGACGACCGGCGGGCAGCCCCAGCAGGTCACGCTGTCGGCGGCCAAGCTGCCGAACGGCGTCACCGTGGCCTTCGACCCGGCCACGATCCAGTCGGGCCAGTCGTCCAGGCTGACCTTCACGGTGGCCTCGACGGCCAAGAACGGCACGTACCCGATCACGGTGACGGCCACCGGCACGGCCCAGACGCAGACGGCGAGCTACGCGCTCACGGTCACCGGCGGCACGCCGGCGGGCGACTTCACCGTCGCCGCCGACCCGTCCTCGGCCACCGTCACGGCAGGCGCGACGGCGACCACCACGCTGAGCACGCAGGTCACCACCGGCCGGCCGATCCCGCTCACGCTGGCGGCCGACGGCGTGCCGCCGGGCGCGACCGTGACGTTCAGCCCGTCGTCCATCAACTCGGGCGAGTCGTCCACGGTGACGGTGGCCACGTCGTCGAGCACGCCGGCGCAGACGTACACGATCACCCTCAACGCGAACGGCTCCGCCAGCCACGGCACGTCGTTCTCGCTGACGGTGAACGGTGGCGGCACCGGTGACACCTGGCAGGAATGGCACGCCTACAACGCCGGCGACGAGGTCACCTACCAGGGTGTCCGCTACCGCTGCGTGATCGCCCACACCTCGCAGCCGGACTGGACGCCCGACGTCGTACCGGCTCTGTGGCAGCGGATCGGATGACGGTCCGCCCGGTGCCCCACGTACCCGGGGGGTGACTGAGGGCCGGAGCGGAGGGGGTCCCACCGGGCCCCCTCCGCTCTGGATTTCCGGACGCTCCGGCACGGGCTGTGGTTCGGCGCCGCCTTCCTCGCCTCCGCCGTCGTCCTGACGCCGTCGTCCTGACACTGCCGCCCGGACGCTGCCGCCCGGACGAGTTGACGTCCGGGCATAACTTTCACCGCGTTCCCTGCGTCAAAAACCACATGAGACGCTTCACCACCGCCACGCTCGTGGCCGGGCTGCTGCTGGCGGGCGGGGCCGCGCCGGCGCTGGCCGGCGAGTCCGCCCCCGTCCGCCGCTGCTCGGCCGCCCAGCTCCAGGTGCGCCTGGGCACGATCGACGCCGGCGCGGGCAACAGGAACGCGCCGCTGGTGTTCACCAACAGCTCACGGACCGCCTGCACCCTGTACGGGCACCCCGGCCTGATCATGATCGACAAGCAGGGCGACACCCTGCGCACCCGCGTCCGCCGCACCGCCGGCCCCAAGCACCGGGTGACGGTCAAGCCGGGCGGCAGCGCCCGCACCACCCTGCACTGGACGGTCGTCGAGACCGGCGCCGAGACCGCCTGCCCGAGCCCCGCCCGCCTGCTGGTCATCCCGCCGGACGAGCGCTCGTACCTGAACGTGCCCTTCGACGCCGGCCAGGTGTGCGACGGCGGACGGCTCGACGTCACCCCGCTGGCCTGACGTCCAGACGCGGGGCGGTCAGCGCAGCAGCCAGTTGACGACGACCGTGAGCACGGCCGACAGCAGCAGCGAGATCAGGATCATCGCCAGGCAGCCCGGCCAGCCGCCCAGCGGTCGCACTTCCCAGTTCCCGAACCTCACCCCCGGCCCCTACCCGGGGGCGGCCGGGGTCGTACCCGGGCCGGGGCGGAGGTCAGAGTCCGGCGACGAAGTCGAGGGCGACCGCCCAGGCGCGTTCGGCGGCCGGGGCGTCGTAGTCGGGCAGGCCGGGGTCGGTGAACAGGTGGCCGACCCCCGGGTAGCGGAAGACCTCGACGTCGGCCCGCGCCCGGCGCATCCGGAGGTACCAGGCATTGAGCCAGTCGACCGGCTCGTAGAAGTCGGGGTCGGCGACGTGCAGCTGCACCGGCAGGTCGTCGGCGACGGCGCCCTCGGCCATGTCGGAGGTGCCGTGCATGAGCAGCAGCCCCTGGGAACGCTCGTCGCCCAGCGCGAGGTTCTGGGCGATGGCCGCGCCGAGGGAGAAACCGGCGTAGACCAGGCCGTCGCCGGACAGCGGGGCCGCCGCCGTGATGGCCCGCTTCAGCAGCTCCTCGCTGCCGATCTCCTCCTTGATCGCGATGCCCTCCTCGGGCGTGTCGACGACGCGGCCGTCGTAGAGGTCGGGGACGTGCACCTCGTGCCCCGCCCCCCGGAGCCTGTCGGCGGCCTGGTGGACGGCGGGCCGCAGGCCGTACATCGAGTGCAGGAGGAGAATCCGCGCCATACGCGCAGCTTAGCGGCCCTGGACGGGTGCGCCCGGCCCGGCGGCGGCGGGTCAGCCGTCCCCGTTGGGCAGGTCGTGGGCGGTGAACATGTCGATCAGCAGGCGGACGGGCAGCCCGGCCTCGGTCGGGTAGCGGAACTGCCGGTCGAGGTCGAGGCTGTAGCGGTTGCGGCGCCCGATCCGCTCGCGGGTCAGGTAGCCGGCCTGGTAGAGATCGGAGACGATGTTCTGCACGGTGCGTTCGGTGACGCCGATGCGGGCGGCGATGTCGCGCAGCCGCGCGTCGGGGTCGCGGGCGATCTCCACCAGCACGCGGGCGTGATGGGTCAGGAACGTCCACGTCGCCGGATGGTCTTCAGGGTCGGGCACAGCTTCTGACGCTTTCTGCCTGGACGTCCCGGATCCGCGGGGCGGACGAAAATGCTTACCTGAAGATCCTATGACGAAAGCTCTTTCCTGCAACCCTCTTCCCCCCTAACCTTGGGTCGTGGGGCGGCCCCGACGCCGTCCCTACCGGCCAGGCCCACTTGGGGAACAACAGATGTCCGCCACCCAGACGTACCTTGCCGTCGCGCCGAGCGCCGCCACCAGGCCGCCATGTCCGTGCTCAGCATGAGCTGCCGGCCGGTTCCGGCCGGCGCGCTGGTCACGGTTTCCGGTGAGCTCGACGCCACCAACGCCGATCGCCTGGAGTCCGCCATCCGCGACGCCCACCGCCCCGGCCGGTCCGTGATCCTCGACCTGGGCGAGCTGACCTTCATGGACAGCAGCGGCCTGCACGTGCTGCTGCGGGCGCACGACGACGTCCACGACACGGGCGGGAGCCTGCGCCTGGCCACCGTGCGGGACATCCCGGCCCGCATCCTGCAGATCACCGGAGTGTGGGACACGCTGCACATCCACGCCTGCGTGGAGGAGGCCGTCGGCGCGGCCGCGGACGCTCAACCCGATCGGCTGCCGGATGATGTGGAGCGGTTGTGATGCACCTGGCCAGCAGCTACCTGCCGGGGATCACCGTGATCACGGTGGCCGGTGAGGTCGACGCCACCGCCTCCGGCCACCTGGAGACCTACCTCGACCAGGTGCGCCGCAGCCTGGACGAGCACCTGATCATCGACGCGCACCGGCTGACGTTCCTCGACAGCTCCGGCCTGTCCGTCCTGCTCGCCGCCGCCACGCTGGCCCGCGCGCACGGCGTCGACGTGCACCTGGCCGGTCTCCAGCCCACGGTGTCCCGGCTGCTGGAGATCACCGGCACCGTCGAGCTCGTGACGATCCACGACCGCGTCTCCCAGGCCGTCACCGCGGTGGAGGCGCTCCGGGACGCGGGGCGGGGCGAGCCGGACGCGCCCGCCGAGCCTTCCGAGGCCGTCTGACCGTCGCGCGGCCGCCGGTCGTCATCGATGGCCGCCGAAGACGGGTGCCGCCCCACCACCTGCTCCACGACATTCGCCGTCGCTAGCAGGAAGTGCACTCGGTGTCCAGGCCCAGCCGGCCGTGCCCTCCCCTCCAGGTGGACGGCGGCTTCGTTCATGCGCATGAGTGCCGAAATCATCTCCGGTACGGAGTTTTTGCGCGCTGCGTCTCCCTAGCGTGGCGGTCATGAATCGCGCACTTCTCCGACGGGGTCTGGCCGCCGCGGTGACGGTCGGCCTCCTGCTCACCGGACCCGCCGTACAGGCCAGGTCGAAGCCCGTCACCGTGACCCTGCCGCAGCCGACGGGCCCACGCGAGATCGGCACTGTCACACTGCACCTGCGTGACGGCTCCAGGGCCGACCCGTGGATCAAGGCCCATGACCGGCGTGAGCTGATGGTCAGCCTGTGGTACCCCACGCACCGTCCGGACGGCCACCCCGCCGCACCCTGGCTGCCGCCTCGCGCCGCCGAGGCCTTCTACCGCAGCAACGACCTGTCGCCCGCGGCTGTCGGCCTGCCCCTGACCCATGGCCGCGAAGGGGCCCGCGTGGCCGGCCGGGGGCTGCCCGTCGTCCTGTTCTCGCCCGGCAACGGCGCCGACCGTTCCATGAACACCACCACGGTCGAGGAACTGGCCAGCTGGGGCTACATGGTGGTCACCATCGACCATCCGGGCGACGCCGGCGAGGTGGAGTTCCCCGACGGCACGGTCACCGGCCGCGTGCTGAAGCCGGTCCCGGTGAGCCGGCTGGCGGAGAAGGCCGACGAGATCAAGGTGCGGGTGGCTGACGCGCGCTTCGTGCTGGACCGGCTCAAGGAGCTGAACAAGGGGCAGAACCCCGACGCTGAACGCCGGACGCTGCCGGAGGGGCTGCGTGGCGCGTTCGACCTGGGCAGGGTCGGGATGTTCGGCCATTCCGCCGGAGGAGCGACGGCCGCCGCGACGATGCTGGCGGACCGGCGGATCAAGGCGGTGCTGAACCTGGACGGACCCGCCCTCGGCAAGGTGGCCGCCAAGGGGTTGGCCAAGCCGTACATGCTCATGGAGGCCGAGATCTTCGACAAGCCCATCCGGGGGCAGAAGGCCTTCTGGTCGCGGCTGAAGGGCTGGCGGCTGCACGTGCGGACCAACGGCGCCAAGCACAATTCCTATACCGACCTGCCGGTGGTGTACGAGCAGGCGGCCGCGGCGATGGGCCTGTCGAAGGAGCAGTTGCGAGCGGTGAACGGGACGCTTTCTGCGGCGCGTTCCGTGGCCGTCACCCGCGCCTACACCAGGGCCTTCTTCGATCTGCATCTTCGACGCGAAGGCACCCTGCTCGGCAAGCCGTCCTCACGGTTCCCCGAGGTGCAGGTGATCGCCCGCTGAGTTCCCTGGCCTGATCTCGTGACGTCCGAGCCGGCGCTTCCGCCGGCCGGAACCCCGCCATGAGCCCTGGGCACGGGGTTGACCCCGAGGGGCGGTCGGCATAGCTTGATCAAGCAAAAGTGATCGATCACTCTTGGTCCCTGCCCGCGCGGCGTCGTGGCGCGGCCGGCGGGAGACCGGGAGCGGCGGTCCGGCCACGCACCGGCCATGCACTCCCCCGGCGGCGGCCACGCTCCGCCCGCCGCCGCCCCCCGTTCCCAGCAGAAGGACCCGCCCCATGCCCGACACCATGCCCGACACCACGCCCGACACCACGCCCGACACCACGCTCGCCGTCCGCGAAGAGGACGACGCCCTGGCCATCACCGCCGGAGCCGTGCGGATCGCCCGATACGTCCACCGGCCGGACGCTCCCGACGCCGAGTCCCCCAAGCCCTACATCCACCCCATCCGCAGCCTGTCCGGCGCGCCCATGTCGGTCTACCGGCCGCACGACCACCGCTGGCACAAGGGCCTGCAGATGACCTGGGCGCACCTGTCGGGGCAGAACTTCTGGGGCGGCCCGACCTTCTCGGCGGAGCGGGACTACCACTGGGAGGACAACCACGGCCACATCAACCACCTCGCCTTCACCGACGTCACCTCCGACGGCAAGCGGGTCGTGGTCGAGGAGAGCCTGCACTGGCTCTCGGCCCGGGGCGAGCACTGGATCACCGAGCAGCGCCGCCAGGTCTTCCACGGCGTGGACCGCGCGCGCGACATCTGGGCCCTGGACTTCACCACGTCGCTGCACAACGTCCGCGGCGCCACGCTCGACTTCGGCAGCCCCACCACGCACGGGCGGCCGATGGCCGGGTACGCGGGCTACTTCTGGCGCGGCCCCAGGTCCTGGACCGGCGGCACGATCATCGGCGCCGGCGGTCTGGGCGGCGAGGAGATGATGGGCGTCGAGGCGCCATGGCTGGCCGTGGTCGGGCAGCACGACGGGATAGACGGCGGCGGGACCGTGCTGGCCGTCGCCGGGCACTCCAGCGCGCCGACGCCGATCAAGTGGTTCGTCCGCAGCGAGGCGTTCGCCGTGATCAGCCCCTCCCCCTCCTTCGACGAGGAGATCGCTCTGGCCGACGGCGACACCCTCGAACTCGCGCACCGTTACGTCTTCATCGACCACAGGTGCGACCGGGCCGAGCTCGACGAACTCGGCACGGAGTTCGCGCTGTGACCCCGCTGTTCCCCGGCGGCACCTCGGTCAGCGATCTGGCGGTCTACGACTGGGAGTGCGCCGACGGTGTGCACGGCGGCACGCCGCACCTGCACACGGTCTCGACCGAGGCGTACGTCGTGACCGCGGGCCGCGGGGAGGTGCACACCCTCGGCGCCGCCGGCTTCGCCCGCGACCGGCTCGAAGCGGGCACGGTCCTGTGGTTCTCGCCCGGGACGATTCACCGCCTGGTCAACGAGGACGGGCTCCGGCTGCTGGTGATCATGCAGAACGCGGGCCTGCCCGAGGCCGGGGACGCCGTGCTCACCTTCCCCGCCGACGTCCTGCGCGACCGCGACGCCTACCTCGCCGCGGCGACGCTGCCGGTGGGTTGTTCGGAGGACGAACGGGCGGCGGCCGCGCGGGCCCGCAGGGACCTGGCGGTCACCGGGTTCCGGCGGCTGGTGGCGGACGCCGAGGAGCGCGGCGGGCAGGCGCTGGCGGACTTCCATCGGCTGGCGGCGGCGATCGTGCGTCCCCGGGTGGCGTCCTGGAAGGAGTTGTGGGACCAGACCGTCGCCGCCGAGACCGAGCGCACGGCGTCACAGCTCGACGCGATCGCGGGTGGTGATCCCGCCCATCTCGGGCGGGCCGCCGTGGTGCGGACCACTGCCGGGCCGGGCCCTCGCGCCTTCGGCATGTGCGGCCGGCTGCGCACGTGGGCGCCACTCCCCTGATCGGGCGGCCGGCTGCGCGCACGTGGGCGCCGCGCCACTGATCGGGCGGCCGGCGGGTCCTGCGGCTGGATCGGCGCCGGCGTGCGAGCCGGTCCTCAGGCGGGCGCCGGACCGGCCGTCTCGCGGACGATGACCCGGTTGATCGACCGGTCGGACGGCGGCGGCGCGGGCTCGCCGCGCACCGCCGCGATGAGCCGGGCCATCGCCTCCCGCCCCTGCACCTCCCTGTCCACCGCCACGGTGGACAGGGAGGGGGTGGCGAAACGTCCCAGTTCCTCGTCGTCCCAGCCGAACACGCTGACGTCGCCCGGGATCCGCCAGCCCCGTGACAGCGCCGCGCGTACGGCCCCCATCGCCACGTGGTCGTTCACGGCCACGATGGCGGTCACGCCACAGCCGTCGGGCAGACCGCGAACGGCGTCGTAGCCGGACCGGGAGCTCCAGTCACCGAGCGCGACGCCGTACGAGACGAGCCCGCGGCTCGCGATCGTCTGCTCGAAGACGAGCTTGCGGTTGCGGGCCGAGGCCCAGCTCTGCGCGCCCGCGATGTGGAAGAAGACCCGATGGCCGAGCGAGGCGAGATAGTCGATGATCTCCTCGACCGGCGAGGCGTCCGCCAGCTCGTTCGTCCCGCGCAGTCGGTCGTCGTAGTCGCCCGTGACCACGATGGGCACCGGCGAGGCGGCCGGATCGGTCTCCAGGGGCGTCAGCGACAGAACGCCCTCGACCTGCCCGGAGCCGGCCAGCTCCAGCACCCGCTCCGCCCTGGCCCGCGGATCTCCCTCGACACTGAGCACCTCCAGCTGGAAGCCCTCGGCGTGCGCCGCGGCCGCGGCGGCGCGGAGCATGCGCGCCGGCCACAGGTAGTCGGAGGCGGGCAGGGTGACCGCCAGCCGGTTCGTGTGCCGCGTGCGCATGGAACGCGCGACGAGGTTCGGCCGGTAGTTGAGCTCCTGGACGACCAGGTCGATCTTGGCGCGGGTCGCCGGTCTCAGGGTCTCGTTCTGTCTGAAGTACCGGGAGACCGTCTGGTGCGACACGCCCGCGCGCCGGGCCACCTCGTGGATCGTGAGGCGCGGCGTCTCAGCCTCGTCCAAGGGCCCCCTCTCCTCGCGCTGCGCGTCACAGCCTAGCCGGTCGCCCGCGCGCCGCACGACGACGAAGTGATCGATCACCTCGCCGTCGCCCCGGCCCTCGTGGAGCCCTCAGGAGCCGGACGCCCCCTGGAGGCCGCTGGTGAGTCGTACGGGGAAGTGCCGGCCGGTGTCCTTGCTGTGGCCGATGCCGGACGACCACTCCAGATAGCCCTTCCTGCCGGGGCCGTCGTCGTCGTTGACCAGCAGGGACAGCGCGAACACCCCGGCCGGCGGTCCGTTGAGCCCCAGGCTCTGCCAGGGCAGGACGACGTCGTAGGCGGTGGTGGCGCCGGTCCTGGTCACCGCGAGCCGTTCCGTCGGGGTCGGGCCGGTGATCGCGATGCCGAAGGCGGCGAAGGTGTAGGCGGCCGGCCCGGCGGGCGTCAGCGCCAGGCCGATCTCGGTGCGTTCGGTGGAGGCGCCGGGGAGCGCGGGCGACAGGGAGAGCTGGATGGAGTCGCCGTTGTACAGGTTGCCCGCCGGGTTCTTCTGGGTGAACACGTCGTCCTGGACCGTGGCCTGGAGGCGCAGCCCCGTCGCCGTCTGCGTGATCCGGACGGGACCGCCGAGGTCGGCGGCACCGCCCCAGCCGGCGGTGTAGCGGAACCAGGTCGCGTCGGCCGCCAGGTCGATCGGCGCGACCGTGGTGGCCGTGTCGGGCTCGATCGGTCCCGCGCCGACGGACTGCCGCAGCTGGAGCGCGGGACGGCCGCGCAGCCTGACGGACACGTCGAGGTAGCCCTGCTCCCACACGCGCAGCGACGGGAGGGGGACGGCGTGGGAGACCTGCTTGCCGGGTTGCAGCGTGGTGGTGTCGTCGATCGTGCCCGACTCCTTGCCGAGCGTCCAGGTGATGCCGTCGAGCGTCACGGGGGTCTTGCGGGAGGTGTTGGACAGGGAGACGGACGCCTGCGCCCGGTAGCCGCCGTCGCGGACGAGGTCGGCCTCCACAGCGGCGACCACGGGGGTGGTGACCCTGATCGTCGGCGTCGCGAGTCGCGCCACCTTCTCGTTCCCGGTCGTGGCCCAGCCGGTGACCCAGCTCGCCTTGCCGCCCGCGGGGGCGGGGAGGTCGAAGACGGTCTCGGCGGTGCCGCAGCCCTTGACCTTGACGTCGTGGCGCCGCCCGTCCAGGGTGATCGTCACCTTGGCGGGGACGGCGCGGCAGTTGCGGCCGGTGCGGTCGACGACCGCGCGCACCTCGATGCCCTCGCCGTCGGCGACGGTCGGTGACGTCTTCAGCGTGATCGCGGGCGCGGGGTCGAGGACGAGGGAGTCGACCTGGCCCCTGACGTAGACCGGGTGCTCGGTCAGGGTCACCTGGACCGCCCCGGCGTGCGGGCTCAGCGTGGCGGGCACGCCGTACTGGTCGGTGAGGGTGAGCGGCTGGGCGGTGCGCAGCGTCACGGTCCGCGGGCCGTCCGACGCCCACATGACGCGGACGAGGTCGCCCGCCGTGCTCCTGAAGGGGAAGGAGTACGTGGTCGCGTCCAGCGTGTCCCGCTCGGCGATCGTGCGTCCGGCGAGTTCGGCCGCCATCACCGCCTGCGCGACCGCGGCCGGCTTGGGCTCGGCGGCGTAGCGGGCCGTCGCGCGCCGGACCTCGAAGACGCCGAAGTTGTGCTCCTGGTTGTTCGCATCGGTTCCGTCGTCGCGGGCGTCGTACCAGTAGAGGCGGTCGGCGCCGCCGGCCAGGGAGAGCACCGCCGAGCGCACCAGGTAGTCGGCCTGCATGGCGTCGGTCGTGCCGCCCGCGGTGTGGGTCGGCCAGCCGTACTCCGTCAGCCACAGCGGGAGCGGGCGGCCGGCGGCGGCGTCGATGGCCTGGCTCAGCGACGCCATCTGCGTGTCCATGCCTTCGGGCGGCGTGGGGTGGCGGTAGGGGTGGACGGACACCGCGTCCAGCGCCTGCGCACCGCCCTGTTCGAGCACCTGGCGCACGTAGTCGGCCGAGGCGCCGGAGATCGCCGGGCCCACGAGCCGGGCTCCTTGCGGCTTGGCGTCGGCGGCGGCCTGGAGGAGCTGCGCGTAGCAGGCGGGGGTCCGGCCGCACAGGCCGTCGTTGAAGTTGATGTTGAACTCGTTGTAGACCTCGGTCGCCCGGGTGTAGCTCGCGAAGTGCTGGTTGACGGCGGCCGTGAAGCGTCCGTAGGCGGCCAGTCCCTCGGGCGAGCTGGGCGTGCGGTTGCCGTCGTAGAGCGGGTTGCGGTAGGCCGAGATCGGCAGCGGCTCGATCCCGGCGGCGTGCAGGGCGGCGAATCCGGCGTCGTAGCGGTCGAAGGTGTAGACGCCCGCCTGCTTCTCGACCGCCGACCAGCCCACGTCGTTGCGTGAGTGGGTGTAGCCGATGCGCGCGAGGCCGTCGATGAGCTCCTGCTCGTACCCGTGCAGGCCGACCCCGAACGGCGAGCCGGCCGCTTCGGCGGGCATCGGCGGCACGATGCCGAAGCTCGTGCTCAGCGTCCCGGAGGTGAAGGTGTAGAAGCCGTTGGGCAGCGAGGCCAGGTCCACGACGCTGTTCCCGCCGGTGAAGGCGGCCGTGCCGCTCGCGACCTGCGTCCCCCGGGCGTCCTGTACGGCCCAGGGGGCGGGGGCCGGGTTCTGGGCGTCGGTGAACAGTTCCAGGGCGGCCTTGCCTGGGTCGAAGAGCAGGGAGTCGTTCATGACCCCGAAGTAGGTGGAGTGTTCCTCGAAGCCGGGGTTGGCCAGCAGGTTCCGGCCGCTGCCGTCCTCGGTCATGGTCAGGTCGTCCAGCCGTACGCCGGGGGTCACGTCCTGGGAGACGATGCGCAGGGAGAAGCTGGTCTGGGTGGCCGGGGTGGTGTAGGTCCAGGAGACCTGGCGCCAGCCGTAGACGCCCATCGGGAAGTTGAAGCGCTGGGTGCTGTCCGGGCTCAGCACCGCCTGCAGCGCGGCCGCCTTCGACAGCCCTTCCGAGGCCACCCAGGCGGTGAACCGGTAGAGCGTGCCCGGCTTGACCGGCACGGTCTGGGCGAGCTGCCCGTAGGTGTTCGGGCTGCTCGGCGTCTGGTTGACGATGCGCACCGCCGACCCGGTGTGGCCCTGCGCGGTGGCGGTGAAGGCGACCTCGGCCGAGCCGCTCCTGCTGATGGCCCACGGGTCGAAGGTGTTGGAGTACGGGAGTTTCGGGGCGGCTAACGCGGTGGTGACGAGGAGGAGCGCTGACAGTGTTTTCATCGGGTCACCCCTTGACGGCGCCGGCGCGGCCGGCGCTTCGTAGGAACTGCTTCTGGAACAGCAGGAAGAAGACCAGCGGGAGGATCACGGCGATGAACATGGCGGCGATGAGCGTGCTGGTCTCCGCGGTGGCCGAGATCTTGTAGAGGACGACGGACAGCGGCTGCAGATCGGGCGAGGGCAGCACGAGGAGCGGCCACAGGAACTCCTTCCAGGCCGACACCAGCGTGAGCAGCGAGACGACGGCGATGATCGGCCGCGACATCGGCAGCACGATGCGCCGGAACACCTCGAAGGAGTTGGCGCCGTCGACCTTGGCCGCCTCGAAGACCTCCTTCGGCAGCTCGGCGAAGAAGTTCTTCACCAGCAGCACGTTGAAGGCGTGCGCGGCGGCGGGCAGCCACACGGCCCAGTAGCTGTCGATCAGGTTGGCCCCGACGCCCGGCACGTCGATCACGGTCAGGTACAGCGACACCAGGGAGACGACTCCCGGGATGAACAGGGTGGCCATCACCGCGGCCGAGACGACCCCGGCGTACCTCGGCCGCAGGATGGCGAGGGAGTAGCCGCCGGTCAGGGCGACCAGCAGGCCGAAGAACCAGTTGCCGGCCGCGATCCAGACCGTGTTGGCCAGGGCCCGGCCGATGTCCATGCCGTTCCACGCCCTGGCCAGGTTGTCCCACCGGATGCCGCTCGGCCACCAGCCGAACGGGTCGCGCAGGATGTCCTGCGAGGTCGACACCGCCGACTTGGCCAGCCAGAGGATCGGCCCGGCCGCGACGATCGCGAGGCAGGCGAGCACGGCCACGATCAGCCCGGTGAACACCACGCGGGTCGCCGGCCTGCGCCGCTCGCCGCTGGACAGGATGCCACGCTCGTTCACGAGTGCTTCCACCCCCTCGTCGCGCGCAGGTACACCGCCGACAGGGCGGTGAGGAGGACGGCGAGCATCAGGCTCAGCGCCGTCGCCTTGCCGAAGTCGCCGGCGACGAAGGCGTACTTGAAGATCAGCATGAGCAGCGTGACCGTGCTGTTGTCCGGCCCGCCGCCGGTCATGACGTAGGGCTCGGTGAACACCTGGAAGGTGCCGATGACCTGGAGGATCAGCATGAGCAGGATGACCGGGCGCAGCTGGGGCAGCGTGATGTGCCACACCCGGCGCAGCACCCCGGCGCCGTCGAGCTCGGCCGCCTCGTAGAGCTCGGGCGGCACCGACATCAGCGCGGCGACGTAGATGATCGTCGTCGTGCCGAAGCCCGCCCAGGTCGCCTGGACGACGATGCTGGGCATCGCCGTCTCGGCGCTCTGGAGCCAGGGGAACGGTCCCAGCCCGGCCCAGCCGGCCACGGTGTTGAGCAGGCCGTGCTCGCTCGGGTCGTACAGCTGCTTCCACAGCAGCACCGCCACGACCGGCGGGATGATGATCGGCACGTAGACGAGCACGCTGGCGATCGTCCGCGTCCGGCGCAGCTCCCCGATGAACACGGCGAGCAGCACCGGCACGGGGAAGCCGACGACCAGGGCCAGCGCGGTGAACCAGACGGTGTTCCAGGCGGCGGTGGCGAGCAGCGGGTCGGCGAGCACCCTGCTGAAGTTGCGCAGCCCGACCCAGGTGGGGTCGGTGACCAGGTTGGTGCGCTGGAAGCTGAGGACCAGGCTGCGCAGGATCGGCCACCACGAGAACAGCCCGAACACGATGAGCATGGGCGCGGTGAACAGGAGTTTCCCGAGGCCGCCGCGCTGGGTCCACCTACTGAGCGGCGGCATCGATCAGCGCCTGCGCGTCCGTCCGGGCCTGGGTGAGCGCCGCCGGGATGTCGGCGTCCTGCTTGGTGAGGACCTGCTGGGTGACGGCGTCGAGGAGCGCGTAGGTCTCCTGCGCGGCCACGGGCGGCTCGCCGAGGATGGGCAGCTTGCCCAGGCTGTCGAAGTAGGCCCGGTAGTTGTCCCGCTTGACGTTGACGTAGCCGGAGACCCAGGTCAGGTAGCGGTCGTAGATCTCCGGCGAGAACAGCGGCACCTCGGGCGCGCCCACGGGCAGGCCGCCCGCCTTGGACGTCTCGGCCCACTCGACGGCGGCCTGCTGGTCGAGGAAGCGGTTCAGGTACCGGAACTTCACCCACTCCAGGGCGGCGGCCGCCTCGCTCGGGGCGGCCTTGGGGCTGACGACGGCGATGTCGCCGCCGCCCAGCGTGCCGATGCCGGCGGCCGACTGCGGGAGCGGCGCGATGCCCAGGTCGTCGCCGGGCATGTCGCGGTTGCCGACGAGGTCGCGGTAGAGGTCGGCGCCGAGGACGGTCTGCCCGATCCGCCCGGCGGCGATGGAGTTGCGCATGTCGTCCTGGCTCAGCAGGAAGTTCTTGCCCGCGGCCTGGTCGGTCCACCGGACGTCGTGCAGGAACGTCAGCGCGTCCTGCACGCCGGCCGCGTCGATCGTGGACGTGACGGTGTCGCCCTGGCGCTGCTGGATCATGCTGCCGTTGGCGTAGGCCATCGTGGTGAGGATCCAGCCGCCGGAGTTGGTCGTCGTCGCGATCGTGAAGCCGGCCGCGTCGCTCGACCTGCTGATCGCCTTGGCGTTGGCGCGCACCTCGTCCCAGGTCTTCGGCGGGGTGTCGGGGTCGAGGCCCGCCTTCTCGTACAGCGCCCGGTTGTAGATGAAGGCCATCGTGTACGCGGCGGAGACGACGCCGAAGGTGTGGCCCTCCGCGTTCTGCGTCTGCTTGGCGACGGCCGGGTTGAGCTTGGAGAGCACCGCGTCGCCCTTGACCAGGTCGGTGATGTCGCGTACCTGGCCGTTGAGGGCGAGCTGCTGGATGTTGGTGTACGGCACCTGCATCGTGGTGGGCATCGAGCCGCCGGCGACGAGGGCGGCGAACGTCTGCGGGTCGAACTTGGTCTCCTCGCCCACCACCGTGATGTTCGGGTGGAGCTTCTGGAAGGCCGTGACCTGCTTGGTGAACAGAGCGAGATTGTCGGCGTTGTCCTTGGTGGGCATGTTGCCGACGTGGATCGTCACCTTGGCGTCCGGGTCCGTCCCGGCCTCGGGACGTCCGGACGAACACGCGGTGAGAGCTATGATTCCGGTCATCGCGATACCGGCGAGCCGCCAGTTTTTGTGATAAAGCATGACGAATCCCTCTTTGCGGGCATGGTGGCGATCGAGCTCGGGCGGTGTCGTGACCGCTGGGGGCTCACGCGGGCAGCAGTGGCGTGCCGGCGGATTTCGTGGCGATGGTCAACCGGTTGACCATCGCCATGGTCGTGCTGATCCTGGTACTTTGTCAAGAGTCCGGAGAAACGTGGACGTCACCTGTTGTCACCGGGAGGACAGGAACTGATGGCGCGCAAGGCCGCTACCCTCGCGGACGTCGCCGCGGCCGCCGGCGTCTCGGTGTCGCTGGTGTCGAAGGTGCTCAACAACACCGGACGCGCCTCCGAGGAGACCCGCAGGCGCATCCACGACGCCGTGGAACGCCTCGACTTCCGGCCCAACGCCCTGGCCAAGTCCTTCGCCAGAGGGCGGAGCGAGCTGGTCGGGATCATCATCGAGGACGCCTCGGAGATCTTCAGCAGCATGGTGCTGCGCGGCGCGGAACGCAGACTGGCCGCGGCCGGGCTGGCCACGCTCGTGTGCGACGCCGCCGAGAGCGACCAGCGGCGGGCCCAGTTCGTCCGGGCGCTCGAAGCCCGTCACGTCGACGCCGTGCTGGTCATCGGGTCGGGGCCGTCGGGCCTCTACCCGTCCGTCTCCGACCGGCTGTCGTGCCCCGTCGCCTACGCCTTCTGCGAGTCCGACAATCCGGCCGACGTCTCGTTCCTGCCCGACGACCACGGCGCGGGGCGGATCGCCGCCGAGCACCTGCTGTCGCTCGGCAGGACGAAGATCGCGCACATCGGCGAGGGCAGCGAGCGGGGCGCCGAGCTGCGCACGCGCGGGTTCGTGGAGACCCTGGCCGCCGCCGGGCACGCGGTGGAGCCCATCGTCGGCGACTGGTCCAAGGCGTGGGGCCTGCAGGCCGTCAACCGGCTGATCGAGGCGGGCACCGAGGTCGACGCCATCTTCTGCGCCAACGACTTCATCGCCTACGGCGCCTACGTCGGCCTGCGCGCCCACGGCCTGCGGATCCCGGAGGACGTGGCGCTGGTCGGCCACGACCACTTCTCGATGGATCCGCCGCAGCGCAGGTCGGGGTTCCTGACGACCATCGACCCCAACCTGCCCGCGCTCGGCGACGCGGCCGCGCGGCACCTGATCGCGCCGGGCACGGCGGCCGACTTCGCGCCGAAGCTCGTCGTCGGCCGCACCACCGCGGGCGGTCAGGCCGCCGGCGATCTCGCCACCCTGCTGGAGTTCATCGACCAGCTGCTGTGAAGCGCAGCGTGACCAGCTGGAACGGGCGCAGCGTCAGCGACACGGCCCCCGGCTCGAACCGCGCGTCCGCGGGCGGCTCGACGTCGCGTTCGACCAGGTCCACGAAGCGGGCGTCCCCGACCCCCTCGACGCGCACGGGCGCCCTGGTCCCCTCCGACTCGTACAGGCGCACGATCACGTCGCCGCTGCGGTCCTCGGCGAGCTTGACCGCCTCCACGATCACGGCCGGGTGCGAGACCCGCACCAGCGGCTCGACCTCCCGCCCCCCGCGCACGGCACGCGCCGGCACGTTCGCGCGGTACCCCTCGGCGACGGCCTCGCGGATGCCGGCGTTCGGCCTGATCGAGTAGGCGAGCGTGTGCCTGCCCAGGTCGGATCCGGGATCGGGGAACATCGGCCCGCGCAGCATGGACAGGCCGACGGTCGTGGTCGTGCCGCCGTCCTGGCGGGTGTCGCGCACCACGTCGTGGCCGTACGTCGACTCGTTGGCGATGGCCACGCCGTACCCGGGTTCGCCGACGTGGATCCAGCGGTGCGCGCACACCTCGAAGCGGGCGGCGTCCCAGGAGGTGTTGGTGTGCGTGGGCCGGTACACGTGGCCGAACTGGGTCTCGGCGGCGAACCTGTCGGCGTGCACGTCCAGCGGGAAGACGAGCTTGAGCAGGGCGTGGCGCTCGTGCCAGTCCACCTCGGCGACCAGGTCGAGCGCGGCCGATCCCGGGCGCAGCCGCAGCGTCTGCCTGATCGTCGAGTCGCCGAAGCGGCGGGTCACGACGACCTCCCCGTCGCCGGTCTCCAGGCTCTCGACCTCGTCGACGTCGCGGGCGACGCGCCGGTAGTGCTCGTCGATGTCCCAGGCGTCCCACTCGTTGGGGATGTCGCGGTGCAGCACCAGGCGGTGGCCTGCCGCGCCCGGCGCGATCGCCTCGCGGCCGGTCCCGGCGTCGCGCAGCGACACCAGGTGGCCCCGGCGGTCGATCACCGCCCGGACGAGCCCGTTGTCGAGCACGAACCCCGCGTCCTCCGCGGTGAGGGAGACGCCCGCCGGGTGCGTGACGCGCTCGCGGATGCCGAGCCCGTCCGTGGCGAGCTCCAGGTCGCCGTCGCCGACGAGGACGCGTACGCTCTGGTCGATCACCCGGTCCAGCCGCTCCAGCAGGTCGGCGTTGTTCTGCTCCACCTCGTCGTGCACCCAGGCGATCGAGGTGCCGGGCAGCACGTCGTGGAACTGCTGCAGCAGCACGGTGTGCCAGCTGTCGGTCAGCTCGTCGTAGGGGTAGGCGGCCCCCTCGCGGACGGCGGCGGTCGCGGCCCACAGCTCGGCCTCGCGCAGCAGGTGCTCGTTGCGGCGGTTGCCCTGCTTGGTCAGGTGCTGGCTGGTCAGGGTCCCGCGGTGCAGTTCGAGATAGAGCTCGCCCGACCACACCGGCGGGTTCGCGTACTCGGCCTCGGCGCGTTCGAAGAAGGCCTGGGGCGAGTCGATCGTCACCGCCGGCGAGCCTTCCAGTGACCTGAGCCGCTCGGCGGCGGCGAGCATCTCGCGGGTCGGGCCGCCGCCGCCGTCGCCCCAGCCGAACGGCACGAGCGAGGTCCCGGCCACGCCCTTCTCCTTGTAGCTGCGCGCGGCGTGGGCGAGCTCGGCGCCGGACAGCTCGGAGATGTAGGTGTCGGCGGGCGGGAAGTGGGTGAAGATCCGGGTGCCGTCGATGCCCTCCCACAGGAAGGTGCTGTGCGGGATCTGGTTGACCTGGTTCCAGGAGATCTTCTGGGTGAGGAACCAGCGGCTGCCCGAGGCGGCGATGATCTGCGGCAGCGCGGCCGAGTAGCCGAAGGTGTCCGGCACCCAGGCCTCCAGCGTGTCCACGCCGAACTCCTTCAGGAAGAACTGCTTGCCGTACAGGAACTGGCGGGCCAGCGACTCGCCGCCTGGCATGTTGATGTCGGGTTCGACCCACATGCCGCCGACCGGGATGAACTGCCCGGCGGCCACCTTCTTCCTGATGCGCTCGAACAGCGCCGGGTAGTGCTGCTTCACCCAGGCCAGCTGCTGGGCGGAGGAGCAGGCGAAGCGGTACTCGGGGTGCTCGTCCATGAGCGTCACCGCGCTGGCGAACGTGCGCGCGCACTTGCGGATCGTCTCGCGCACCGGCCACAGCCAGGCCGTGTCGATGTGGGCGTGCCCGACGGCGACGATCCGGTGGCTGCTGGCCGCGGCGGGGCTGGCCAGCACGTCGGCCAGCGCCGCGCGTCCCGCCGCCGCGGTCGCCGAAACGGCGGCGGGGTCGACGGCGTCGAGCATCCGCTCCAGCGCCCGCAGGATCTCCCACCGGCGCGCCGATTCGGGGCTCAGCTCGCGCATCAGCCCGTCCAGCGTCCAGATGTCCTGCGCCAGCTCCCACACCCCGATGTCCAGCAGCGCCACGTCGAAGGCTCTGGCGGTGTACAACGGCCCGCCGCCCGCCGTCGCCCGGTCCCCCAGCGTCGTCGGCTCGTAGGTGTTCTCGCCGGCGAGCTCCGGGTTCGCCGCCGCCTCGACGTACAGGTCGACGTACGGCTCGGCCGGGTCCCACGGCAGGTGGGAGCTGCGCGGCGCCACGGCCTTGATGAGTGTGCCGTCGGGCAGGTAGCCGAGCCCTTCGGCCTGGAACCCGGGACGCGGCCCGGAGAAGCCCAGGTCGACGACGATCTCCAGCCGGGTGCCCGGGGGAATCATCTCCGGCGTGCGGCCCGTCACGTGGAACCAGGTCGTGCCCCACGGGTCGCCCCACCGGTGCGGCAGCGTGACCGGCTGGTAGCCGGCCGCGAACGCCGCCTGGGCGGGCACCGGCTCGCCGGGCACGTTCCATGCCTCCACGGTGAGGGGCCGTCGTTCCCGGTAGAGGGCGCCGGGCAGGAACTGCTGGACGAAACGCGCCAGCCGTCCCTCGACGATCAAACGGTTGTCATGCACGATGCACTCTCTCCAAAGTCAGGTTTCGAAGACCCGCACGGCGACGATCATGGCTCGCTCGTCGCCGTTGGTCGCCGTGACGACGACCCGCAGGGCGCCCGCCCGCGTGGCGGGGTCAAGCACATGGACCCGGCGGCGCATGCGGTTGCCGGTGACGGACGCGGCCGTCTCCCAGCCGCCCGTACGCGCCACCTCGATCCGGTAGTCCTTCACCAGTTCCGGCATGACGAGGTACGGCGTGCGATGGTGATGCAGGTTGACCAGGTCCTCGTCGACGTCGTCGTTGAAGATCAGCTCCACCCGGCCGATCGCCCGCGCCTCGCTCCAGCGCAGCTCGACGTGCTGCTCGCCGCCGCCTTCGGAGACCCACAGGTTCGGCCCGTCGTAGGGCCTGGCGAGCCCGCCCGCGACCTGCTCAGGCCGGTAGGCCGCGGTCGCGGGCTCGACCTCGAACCGCGGCGTGCGCCTGCGCAGCTCGAAGGCCGACCACGCGTTGCTCTGCGGCTTGCCGGTGTCGAGCGCCGGTTCCCTGCTGAGCAGCCCGAGGACGCCGTACGGCGGGCGGCCCGCGCCGACCTGGACGGCGAGGTCGGCGTTCCGCCGGACGACCACGACCACCTCGCCCCCGTCGAAGGGCACGTCGTCGAAGCGGGCCTCCAGCCGGCCGCGCCCGGCCTCCACCCGGACCTCGCGCCGGGCGAGCGGTTCCACGGGGATGTGGTTCAGCCCGCCGCCCGTGCCCCACAGCTCGACCGTCGCGGTGGTGGCGCGGGCGGCGTCGACGCCGATCCGCACGACGTCGATCCGCGGGTCGGCGGGCAGCAGCAGCCCGAAGTCGGCCTCGCCGATCGGAAGCGGTTCCGGCTCGCCGCCTCCGTCGCCCGCCAGGCGGGTGAGCGTGGACGACGCCGTCACCGTGGCCTTGAGCGCCAGGTCGGACGGGTCCTGCCAGGGCACGCCCAGCAGGGAGGCGTCCTGCCGCAGGAGCATCGACTGCAGCTCGCCCAGGTGCGAGGTCGCGATCTCGCGCGGCGTCACGCCCCTGCGCACCGCGAGCGCGGCCCCCGCGCCCGCGGCCTCCCCCACGACGGCGCAGGTGGCCATCACGCGGGTGCTGCCGAAGGCGACGTGGCTGGCCGAGATGTCGCGGCCCGCCAGCATCAGGTTGCGGACGTTGGCGGAGTACAGGCAGCGGAACGGGATGTCGTACAGGCCGGGGCCGAACAGGTGCTTGGAGGGGCTGTCGGCGGCGTAGATGCCGCCCGGCGGGTGCAGGTCGATGGACCAGCCGCCGAAGCCGACCGAGTCGGGGAAGCGGGTCTGGCCGACGATGTCCTGCTGGGTCAGGACGTGGTCGCCGAGGAAGCGGCGGTACTCGCGCTTGCCCGGCAGGCTGCCCACCCACTCCAGCGTCAGGTTGTCGGCGTCGAAGCGGCCGGAGTTCTTGATGTGGTGCCAGATGCCGAAGACGATGCCCCACAGCTCGTCGCGGATGCGCTCGTTGTCGGCGACCGCGTCGAGCTCGCCGCCCCACTCGATCCACCAGTAGTCGCAGCCGTTCATGCCGGGGTCGATGTGGCGGCGCAGCGGCAGGTCGAACGCCTCGACGTCCTTGGTGATGCCCGGCGGGACGAAACGGACCGGGCGGCCGGTGTCCTTGGTGTAGAAGAGGATCGTGCTGCCGAGCATGTTGTCGTCGGCGACGTCGGGGGCCCAATCCTCGCCGTACACGCTGCGGTCCTCCCTGCCGGTGGCGAACCTGGCGCCGGCGAGCAGGCCGACCAGGCCGTCCCCCGTGCAGTCGAGGAAGATCGGCGACTCGAACGTGATCAGCTTCTCCGAGCCGGACTGCCAGCCGGTGACCGAGCGGATCACCCGGTCCTCCTCCTCGCCGCCCGCCTCGACCTCGCGGACCTCGGTGTTGAGGAAGAGGGTGATGTTGGGCTCGGCGCGTACCAGGTCGAGCACGACGTGGTCCCACAGGATCGGGTTGCCCTCCGGGTTGCGCCACTGGTTCTCCGCGAACAGCTCGCCCATCAGGCCGGTCTCGCGGGCGAACTTCTGCGCGCCGTGCGCGGTGGCGCCCACCACCCACACCCGGATCTCGCTGCTGGAGTTGCCGCCCAGCACTCCCCTGTTGTTGATCAGGGCCACTTTCGCGCCGTTGCGCGCGGCGCTCACGGCGGCCGTGACACCGGCGAGGCCGCCGCCGACCACGGTGACATCGGCGGTGTGTGCGATCTGCATCATGATTGCCGACTTTCTCGGGTCGAATCCAGCAACGCGGACCTACAATATTTCCGACGTCTTGAATAAGTCAACGACGGGTTGGCTAAGGTAGGCGCAGAGCGCGACGACGGCGAGGGGAACGGGGAGCAGTGGCAGCAGCCAGGCGGGAGTCGACCACGGCCGGGAAGGCAGCCAGGCGCGAGGGCGGGCCGCCGGCCCGATCCTCCGGGCTCCGGCGCGGCTCCAATCTCGAACACGTCGCGGACTTCAACGACTCGGTCGTCCTCGACGCGATCAGGCGGGCGCGGACCGGGAGCTCGCGCGCGGAGCTGGTCGTCGAGACGGGCCTCGCCGCACAGACCGTGTCGGACGTCTGCCAGCGGCTGCTCGACCAGGGGCTCATCGCGGAGACCGGCACGTCCACGACCGGGTTCGGCCGGCCGCGCCGCACCCTTGAGCTGGTCCCTGCCAGCCGCTACGCGCTCGGCGTGCACATCGACCCGGCCACGATCACGTACGTGCTGCTCGACCTCGGCGGCAACCTCGTGGCCCACTTCAGCAGGCAGACCGCCAGCCCCCAGGACGCCGACGCCATCATGACCGGCATGGCCGCGGCCCTCGACGTCCTGCTCGCCGGATCCGGCGTCGAGCGCGACCGGGTGCTCGGCCTCGGCATCGCGGCGCCCGGCCCGCTCGACATCGCGGGCGGGGCCATGGTCGACCCGCCGCACCTGCCCGGCTGGCACCGCGTCGAGCTCGTCGACCGGCTGCACCGGGCGACCGGGCTGCCCATCGTGCTCGACAAGGACGTCACCGCCGCCGCGGTGGCCGAGCGCTGGGCCGGCGGCGCGACGGGCAACAGCGACTTCGTCTTCCTCTACCTGGGCACCGGCGTCGGGGTGGGGCTGGTCAGCGGCGACATCGTCGTACGCGGCCGGTCCAGCAACGCCGGCGACATCGGGCACCTGATCGTCGACGCCGACGGGCCGCCCTGCGAGTGCGGGCAGCGCGGCTGCCTGGGCACCGCCTGCTCGCCGCTGTTCCTCATTCAGGAGGCCGTCGCGGCGGGCGTCCTGCCCGCCACGCCGGAGGACGGTCAGCTCGTCCAGGCGGTCCGGCGGCTCGGCGCGCTGTGCCGGGCGGCCGACGACGGCGACGCGCGGGCGGTGGAGATCCTGCGCCGGTCCGGGCGGCGGCTCGCCCGCGCGATCCTCACCGTCGGCAACCTGCTCGACACCGAGCTCGTGGTGTGCGGCGGGCCCGCATGGGCGCCGGCCGCACACCACTACCTGCCGCTGCTCAGGTCGGCGGTGGCCGAGCGGTTCGTGATGCGCGAGATCCACGATCTCGGCGTCATGGGGACCGCGCTGGGCGCCGACGTGGCCGCGATCGGCGCCGCCTGCCTGATCCTCGACGAACGCTTCTCGGCCCGCCCCTAGGTCTGCTCGGGAAGCAGGCGGGCCACGAAGCCGCCGCCCGGGGGCATGGCGGGCACCTGGAACGCCTCGCCCGCCGCGACGTCGGAGACCGCCACCGCGTCGCGGTCCGCGCCGTCGCCGACCAGGCGCCAGGTGCCGCTCAGCGGCCCGAGGCGCCCGAGGCCGAGGGTGGCCGCCGGGCGCGCGACCGGGCCGTTGATGCCCGCCAGCCACCAGGTCCCTCCCGTACGGCGGGCCAGCACGACGTGGTCGCCCGGCTCCCCCGCCAGCCCGACCGTGTCGTCCCAGGCGGCCGGCACGGCCCGCAGCACCTCGCGCACCTCCGCCGGCTGCGCCCGATAGGACTCGGGCGAGTCCGCGAAGTGCAGCAGCCCCGACTCGTAGACCACCGCGAGCGCCAGCTCGTGGGCCGCCGTGGTCCTGCGGGGCCGCAGCGCGTCGCCGAAGGTCACCGGCGTGTAGTCCATCGGGCCGATCACGTTGCGGGTGAACGGGAGCACGGTGTTGTGCCACACGGCCTCCTCCGCGAACGCCGGCCCGAACAGGTACCACTCGGCCCCGCGTACGGCCTCCAGCGTCATCAGGTGCGGCCACGTCCGCTCCCAGCCGCGCGGGATGGTGCTGCCGTGGAAGTTGACCATCAGCCCGGCCTCGGCCGCGTCCCGCAGGATGCCGAGGTAGTGCGCGATCCCGGCCTGCTTGTCGGAGTGGAAGAAGTCGACCTTGATCCCGGCGATCCCCCAGCCCGCGATCCTGGCCAGCTCCGCCCGCCGCGTCTCGGGCAGGTGCATGAGGTCGCGCGGCCCCTCGGTCGAGTCGTTGTTCGGCCCGGCGGAGTTGTACCAGAGGAACAGGCGCACGTCCCGTTCCGCGGCGTAGCGGACCAGGTCGCGGATCTCCTGCTCGGTGTGGACCGTCCAGTTCGCGTCGACGAGCGAGTACTCCCAGCCCATCTCGCCCGCCAGGTCCACGAAGCGCCGCAGCGCGGCCAGGTCGCGCGGGCTGGCGTTCTCCGACCACCAGCTCCACGACACGCGTCCCGGCCTGATCCACGAGGTGTCGGTGATCGCGGCGGGCTCGGCCAGGTGCCACACGGTCGTGGACCCGATCAGCCCGGCCGCGGTGTCCGCGATCGCGACGAACCGCCACGGGAGCGTCCACGGCAACGCCGAGGTGGCCAGGGCGTCGCCGTGCCCGAGGCCCTCGTCCGGGTCGGGGCCCAGCACGCCGTACTCCCGGCCGGCCGGGACGGGGGCCAGCCGAGTGCCGTGGAAGGTCTCGTCCAGCCCGGCCTCGGAGAGGAGCAGCCACTGCCCGTTCACCTCGAACGTGGCGGGCAGGTCGTACGAGCGCGCGCCGGTCGGGGTGCCGATGGGCACACCGTTGGTGTAGAGGTTTTCGTGGGCGGGCCCGCCGCCGTCGGAGGGCGAGGTCGGCTGCGCCCAGGCCCGCCCTTCCGCCGCGAACGCGAAGGTCGTCAGCTCCCTGGTGACCGTGGCCGTGCCGGAGCCCTCGGGGAAGCGGTAGCGGAACGCGACGGCGTCGTCCAGGACGCGGAGGTCGAGGTCGAGGCGCGCGCCGTTGCGTCCGCGCACCGACAGCGTCGCCGCCGTGGACCGCTCGCGCAGCACGGCGCGCTTGCCGTGCTGCGCGGCGTGACCGTCCTCCCGCACCTCGGCCACGGGTTCGGCGACCAGCGTGAGCCCGTCGTGGAACGACGCGTCCCGCCGCTCGACGCCGAGCCTGGACCGCCGCAGGAGTACGACGCCGCGCCGCCGCACGTCGTAGAAGAGCCGGCCCCGGTCGTCCAGTGAGACGTCGAGCTCGACCGCGCCCTCGGGCGACTTCACGGTCCACAACACGTTGGGTTTCCTTTAGTCCGATGGATGGAATAAAAAGCGGCATTACCGGAGGGTCAGGAGGCGCGGCGTCAGCGGGGCCAGCTCCGTCCGCGACCGGTCGAGCCGTTCCCCGGTGAGCAGGTCCTGGAGGTCGCGCGGCCCGCGGCCGTGGAGCCTGATCGTCACCACTTCCGGCCGCTTGCCGTAGTTCGTCACGCCGACCAGCCAGCGCCTGCCGTCGTGCACCGGCCGCCACTCGACGTCCGCGGGCGTGCCGCCGGACGTCCGCTCCAGCGTCACCACGTCGAGCCCGAGCCGCCGTGCCAGGCCGAGGACGGCGGCCCCGATGCCGGCCGGGCCGTCGGCCTGCAGGACGGTCGCCTTCCTGAGCACCTGCGCGCGCTCACCGGCCGGAAGGGCCCGGTTCCGCTCGTCGCGCGTCAGGGCGTCGGCGCCCGCGACGACGAGCCGGGCCTTGCCGGCCAGGTCCCGCAGCCCTGGCAGGCAGGCGGACGGCAGATGCGTCACCCCGGGTGCGATCACCGTCCTCACCCCCTCGGCGGCCTGCCGCCCGGACAGGCCGGACTCGGTGACGAAGTGCACGGGGACCCCGTTCATGGTCAGGGCCTTGTACACCTCGCGCACCGCGGCCAGGTGCTGCGCGGAGTACACCGACGAGGTGCGCGAGTACAGGATGCCGACCCCGGCCCCGGCGTCCTGCAGCAGGGCCACCTCGGCGGCGAACCGGTTCAGGTCCAGGCTGGTCCGGCCGGCCGCGGCGATCACGTCCGGCCGGTGCAGCATGCTGCCCGCCAGCGTGGACGCCGCCTCGGTGGTCCGCGCCCACACCCAGAAGGCGGTGGCGGAACGGCCGTGCAGGGCGCCCTGCCACAGGTCCGCCGCGACGTGGGCCGCCTCCACCTTCGAGTACGACGTGCTGCGGTCGGGGATCACGTGGTCCTCGGAGTCGAACACCGGGGTCCGCGCGATGCCGGCCTGGAGGTCGTAGAACGCGAACTTGCCCAGGAAGCCGTCGGCGCCCTGTCCCGGGTAGTTCGACGCGTCGTTGCCCGACAGCTGGGAGAAGGTGGCCCACTGCTCGGGATCGGGGCCCCACAGCAGGTAGTTGCGGTCCTTCAGGGTGCTGCCCACCATCTTGGAGTGCACCGGGACGTCCGGGGCGATGTCGTGGACCACCTCGGCCATCCACGCGTGCCACGCGGCGAACGCCCTGGTGTTGAAGGTGATCCAGTCGTGACACCGCACGGTCGGCTCGACCGCCCGCACGCCGGGGGCGGGCACCTCGTCGAAGGTCCGGTGGACGGTGCCGTACACCTTGTTGAGCTCGGCGATGTCGCCGTACTCCGCGGTGAGGAAGCGCGCCCAGCCGAGCCTGGTCGACGGGCTCGCCGTGTCGACGTAGCGGGGCTCGTTGCTGAGGATCAGGCTGTGCAGCGCCGGCGACTTCGCGATCCTGGGGACGATCGCACGCAGGAACGCCTCGATCACCTCCCGCGCCAGCGGGTGGTGCACCTCGTATCCCTCGGCCAGCTTGAGCTCGGGGTGCCTGGCCGTCAGGAAGGCCGGGAAGTACTGCGGCGCCAGCAGCAGGCTCAGGGCGACGTTCGCCTCGGCCGCCGCCGCGAGCCAGCGGACCGGGCCCCGGTCGATCTCGTACGGCGACACCGCGTACTCGCCGCTCGCCGCGACCGTCACCGCTTCGTCGAACCCGCCGTTGCCCGCGATGTTCTCCGGACCCGTCCCGTCGGCGCGCGTGATGGTCAGGTCGTCGATCCACAGCGCCCCGACCTGGCCCTCGCAGATGATCGAGAAGCGGTAGGACGACACGTTGCCGGGGGTGAGGGTGAACTCGACCTGCTGCCAGTCGTAGCTGCCCGCCGGCGGGTAGTAGCGGGTGGCCCAGGTGGCGGTGGGGATCGACACCGCGCGAAGGGTGACGTCCTGCCCCTTGATCCACGCGCGGACCCGGTAGGCGGCCCCGGGCTCCACGGTCAGCAGCTGGGAGAGCTGGCGGTAGTTGTTCGGCCGCCTCGGACCGGCGAACGACACCCGCAGGGACGCGGCGGAGCCGTGCGCGACCGACGGGTCACGGGCGAAGGTCACCGCGGCGTCGCCGACGCCCGCCGTGCCCCAGCCCGGGATCGCGTCCGGCGGGACGATCGCGCTCTGCGGCCCCATCTCCAGGGCGCAGGCGTTGAAGCCGAGATCGGCCAGCCTGGGGAGGTCGGCGACCACCTCGGCCCATCCCATCGGGCCGCTGAACACGACCGGGCGGCCCTTCCTGGTCGTCGTGCCGTCGGAGACCGTGCCGGTGAACATCCAGTCGTCGCGGCCGATCGGCCCGGTGACGTAGCGCGGCACCCGCGTCCCCTGGGCCTTCCCGGCGGCCAGGGATCGCAGGCGGGTGAGGAGGTGGTCGGCCATCGCCGTCATGGTGACCGTGTTGTAGGTGGCACGCCACCTCTGACCTGCCGTGACGTCGTCGCGGGTGTAGCCGGTGAACTTCTCCAAGGTGGTCGCGTCGACGCGTTCGTAGTGAGCGGGGATCCCCCGGTCCTCGCACTGTGCCAGCAGGTCCCCGGCCGTCCTGACGGAGGCGGCGATCGCGGCGAGGTCCCGCGCGATCGCCTCCGCCGACATCGTGACCCGGCCGGTCGCCGCCAGATCGGTGGTCGCGCCGCCGGTCAGGTCCTTGACCGAGGCGCTGATCGCGAGCTCGCCCGCGGTCGTCGCGGTGATCGGGATCGTGAGCCGCAGGGTGGTGCGAGCCGGGATCGTCGCGGAGGTGGCGGCGCCGTCCGGGCCGGTCACCTCGACACGGCGGTCGGCGTCGTCCCAGTTCAGGACGTAGATCGCCGCCTCGATCGTGGACCCAGCCTCGACCTCGTCCTCGTCGAGGGTGATCCAGGCCTGGCACGCGCCCGACTCGGGCAGGGCCGCCAGCCGCACGAACTCCTGCGCGGACTTGCCGGTGGCGATGCCGGGACGCCACTGGATCCAGCCCCGCCGGTGCGCGCCGTCGTTGTCGTTGACGATCGCGTTGAACAGCACCGAGCCGCCGGGAGCCGGGGCGTCGACGCCGGTCGAGGCCCATGGGAACGCCGCCAGGTAGTGCGTCTTCGTCCCCTCGCGCCGGGCGGTCAGGGTGACGTCGCCGACCGGCGAGGTGACCGGGCCGTCGCTGAACCGGTAGACCTCGGGGCCGCCGTCGAGCAGCGCGAGGCCGTACTCCGGGCCGTATCCGCCGCCGCTGTCGCCGAAGGCGATCTGGAGCCCGTCGCCCTGCCACTGGTTGGTGCCGCCGATCGGGTGGTGGACGTCGTCGGTCACCGTCGCGGCGACGTACAGCCGTTCGGCGTCGTAGCCGAGCGCGAGGTCGGCCGACAGGTCGTCCGCGCCGGCCCACCCCGTGATGGACACCTGGTCGTCGCGGCTCGGCAGGCGGGCGCCGAACGCGCCGCCGAGGTCCCCCGCCGCGGCGAGCCTCACGAGCGGGAGGTGCGCGCCCCGTCCCAGCAGCGCCGTCAGCTGTTCGCGGGTCAGCAGGGCGGAGCGCGGGTCGGCGGCCGCCCACTGGGCGGTGACGGCGGGGAGCACGGCGGCGGTGGCGGAGACGCCGACGCCGCGCAGGAAGGTACGGCGGGAGATTGTCACAAGGAGACCTCGAGATAGCAGGTGCGGATGCTGGAAGCGGCGTTGCAGGAGGCGGCGGCCGATCCCGGCGCGTCGGCCAGCGGCACGGTGACCGTGTCGCCGGTGAGGGTCAGCGGCGTGCGCTGACCGGTCAGGTCCACGCGGGCCGCGACGGCCGTG
This sequence comes from Nonomuraea sp. NPDC048881, assembly GCF_040649795.1. Taxonomy (NCBI): domain Bacteria; kingdom Bacillati; phylum Actinomycetota; class Actinomycetes; order Streptosporangiales; family Streptosporangiaceae; genus Nonomuraea; species Nonomuraea sp. NPDC048881. The sequence goes on along the minus strand of NZ_JBEZGC010000022.1, from coordinate 62,165 downwards.
GGCGGCGGCGAGGCCAGGGTGAAGGTCACGTGCGTGCCCGCCCAGCCGGCCGGGGTGTGGACGGCGATGACGATCCTGCTGCCGCCGACCAGGAACCCTTCGACGGAACCGGAGGCCCAGTCCCGGGACGTCGTGAGCCCGGCGTCGTTGGTGTGGGTGTCGTAGGTCTCGGGCACCACGCCGTCGAAGAGGTCGGCGACGGTGCCGAGGCAGACCCCGTGGGAGGTCGGCGTCCCGTCGGCCTTGCGCAGGTAGCGGCCGGCGTCGGCGGCGGACGCCGAGGCGGGCGCCTGCCAGGCGTACCAGAGCAGCTTGAAGCCGTCCGGCCGCTGCGCGAGGCCGCGCGTGATCGCCCAGTGCAGCAGTCCCGGGTACACCAGGGCGGCCGCCGCGGGGCTGGTCGAGTAGCCGATCTCGGTCTGCCAGATCGGCAGCGACGTCCCCAGCGCGGCGACGCACGCGACCCGCAGCGACTCCAGGTCGGACGGCTTGTAGTAGTGCACGTCGAGCACGTCGATGCTGGACCAGGCGCTCGTCTCGGTCAGCAGGGCGGTGAAGCGGGCGATCGCCGCCACCGAGGGCCAGCCGCCGTAGACGACCTTGCCGCCGTGGCCGCGGATCACCGCCGACGCGGGCTTGTGGATCTGGTCGACGTACTCGTACGGGCTGCCGTACCAGAACCCCGCCGACCAGTACGCCTCGTTCCACACCTGGAAGTACTCGACCCCGTAGGTGCCGCGCAGGATCCCCACGACGTGGTCGACGAACGCGCTCCACCTCGCCGGGTCCGCCGGCGGCGTCCTGTCCTTGGGCAGCACGACGACCTCGTCCTGGAGGATTTCGCCGGTGCTGATCCGGGTCCTGGTCACCCGGCGCGACCAGCCCGAGCCGGTGTTCGCCTGGGCGGCGCCGACCTCGTACCGCACGTCCCAGTGCGTCCAGCCGTACGCCGTCGTCCGGGCGGCCCACGGGGCGGAGTAGGCCAGGACCGGGAGCAGGGTGACGCCGTTCAGCGCGGCGGCGGCGAACCGGGCGCCGAAGGCGTGGACGGCGGTGTCGTCGTACGTCCCCTGGGCCGGTTCGACGGCGGCCCAGAGGACGTCGGCGCGATCCCACGACATCCCGGCCAGGGCGCCGATGCCGGGACCGGCCCCGGCGGCGTGGTTGGTGCCGAGCAGCGCCCCCAGCGGCACGGGCGTCGCGGCGGCGTTCGCCGGCCCGGGGAGCCCGAGCACGGCGGCGGCCGTGCCGAGACCCGCGCCCGCGAGGACGGCACGGCGGGAGAGGGCACGAGGAACGTCGGGCGGATCGGCTGCGGTCACGGGTTCTCCTTCGCGAACGGCGACTAAATCCATCCCCCGGATTAAGTGGAGACTAGAGATCCGGACCGCCTCCCGTCAACGGACGCGTACGAGTGACGTGTACGCCTTCAAGTTGACGCGTTAACACGTTATGATCACCGCCATGAGCGGCCTCCTGCTGATGACCTTCGACGACTTCTTCGTCCCCGAATGGAGCGCGGTGCGCGGCCTGTTCAGGGAGTACGGCGCGCGGGTGACGTTCTTCGTCAGCGAGCCGTACAGGATCGACGACGACGGCTGGAAACGGCTGCGCGAGCTGGCGGACGACGGGCACACCGTGGGGGCGCACGGCTACCGGCACCTGTGGGCGCCCGACCGGATCGCGGCCCTCGGCGGCGACGGCTACCTGGCCGAGGACGTCACCCCGTGCCTGGCGGCGCTGCGCGCGCACGGGTTCGAGGCCGCCTGCTTCGCCTATCCGGTGAGCCGCCGCGACGAACGATCGGACGCGGTGCTGGGCGGGGTGTTCCCCCGGTTGCGCGGCGGCGCCCGGCACCCGGCCGAGGGCGGCCTGGACACCGTGGACGAGATCTTCACCCCGGTCGCCGAGCTCGCCGGGCGCCGCGTGCTGATCGGGGCCGGGATCGACACGGGCAAGCTGTTCAAGCCCGCCGGGGTCGACGACGCCTCGGTGCGTTCGGCCCTGGTGCGCGCGGCCGGGCGGCAGGAGGCGGTGACGTTCTACGCGCACGCGGTCGCCGACTCGCACGAGTGCAACCACGTGTCACCGGCGCGGCTGGAGACGGTGCTGGCCCAGGCCGCCGAGCTGGGACTCGACGTCCTGGGCTTCGACGACCTGGACCGGTCCGCTCAGACGAGCTGGGCGGAGCGGAACAGCGCCGGGTTCTTCGGCGCGCTGCCGACGCCGCTCCCCCATTCGAGGTAGCCGTCGCGGGCGTCGCCGCCCGTTCCGCCGTCGGCGTCGTTGACGAGGAACGAGATCCCGATCACGCCGGTCGGCGGCTGGTCGTAGCCGAGCGACGCCCACGGCACGGCCAGCCGGTACGTGGTGGTCTTGGCCGTCTCGTCCCTGGTGATGGCGACGTCGGCGCCCGGGGGCGGCCCGGCCGGGCCGGTCCAGGTGTAGGCGGCGGGCCCCGACGGCAGCAGGGCCGCGCCGATCTCGACGCGGTCGCCGGTGAGCTCGCCCGGGAAGGCCGAGTACAGGCTGAACTGCACGGAGTCGACCTGCCAGGTCAGCGACGGGTCGGTGCGGGCGGCGTTGTGCACGTCGTCCTTGATGACCGCGTCCAGGATCAGCGCGTCCGGGCTGTGCGTGAACCGGATGGTCCCGGACAGGTCGTCGGGGCCGGTCCGCGTGCCGCCGCGCAGGCCCACCCAGCGGCCGAGGCCGTTCAGGTCGATCGGGTCCAGGGTGGTCGCCCCGGCCTTCTCGATCGGGCTGAAGCTGAGCGACCCGGTGTCGCTCGCGTTCCCGGCCGTGACCGCGTAGCTGTAGTTCACGTACGGCAGGGCGTCCGGCACCGGCACCTCCACCGAGGCCGAGCCCAGCGCGGGCACCTCGGCCGGATCGGCGACCACCCCGCGCCACGAGCCCACCTGCCAGCCGACGGAGCTCAGCTTGACCGGCGCGGACGGGCTGTTGTTGGTCACGGTGACCCGGAGCTTCCTCCCGTCGACGACCGGCCGCCCGTTGACCGTGTACGGCCTGACCACCTGGGTTCCCGAGCGCAGCCGGGCGATGGGGCCGCGGTCGGCGGCGGCCGTCGCGGTGACCGGCCTGCGGCCGGTCACCGGAGTGGCGGGCAGCTCCAGCGTGACCGACGTCTTCCTGCCCTTGCGGGTGACCAGGTCGGCCTTGACGCCGCCGGCGGCCACGGCCAGCCTGCCCGGCAGCTTCGCGCCGCCGGTGCGGTCGGCGGTGACGGTCACGGCCAGCTTCTCGCCGGTGACCGACTGCTCGGGGGCGCTGACCGACAGGGGCGAGGCGCCGGCCTCGACCGAGGAGACGGGGCCGGAGACGAAGACGGGGCTGCCGTCCAGGTCGAGCCGCACCTTGCCGGCCTGCGGTCTGAGCGTGCTGACCGCGCCGAACTGGTCGGTCAGCGTGACGTCGCCGAGCGCGGAGAGCGTGACCGAGCGGGGCTGGACGGCCCACAGCAGCCGGGTGCCGCCGCTGATCGGGTAGGAGTGGACGTCGGCGTCGCCGGTGTCCTGGCGGGCGCCGAGCGTACGGCCAGCGAGCTTGCGGATCAGCACGGCCTGCGAGATCGCGGCCGGCTTGGGCGAGGGGGCGGCGACGCCGGAGACCGGGCGGCGGAACAGGCCGAAGCGGTGCTCGCGCTCGCCGGCGTTGTCGCCGTCGTCGATGAGGTCGTACCAGAAGTACTTGTCCGCGCCCGCGCTCCTGGCCAGCGTCTGCGCCCTGATCAGATAGTCGGCCTGCTGGGCCTCGGTGGAGCCGGCGGTGTGGGTGGGCCAGCCGTTCTCGCTGATCCAGATCGGCATGTCCTTCCTGGCCTTGACCTTCGCCACGAGCTGCGGGAACTCGGTCGTCATCACGGTCCGCTCGGGCGGCGTGCCGGCCCCGGCGTCGGCGTAGCCGTAGAAGTTGACGCTCAGCGTGTCGAGGTAGTCCAGGCCGCCGAGGGCGAGGAACTGGTCGTGCCAGGCGAGCTGGGTGCCGGCCGAGGTCGGGCCGACCACGTTGGCCGCGGGCACCGCCTGGTGGATGGCCGGGTAGAGGGCCTTGACGACGTCGAGGTAGCACTGGGGGGTGATGCCGCAGGCGCCGTCGTTGAAGCCGGTGGAGTTGTACTCGTTGTAGACCGAGACGTCCTTGGTGAAGGAGGCGTAATTGGCCGCCACGGCCGCGCCGAAGCGGGCGAACGCGGCCAGGCCGGCGGGGGTGCTGGGCGTCTTGCCGCCGTCGTACAGCGGGTTGCGGTAGCCGAGGATGGGCATCGTGGTGATGCCGTTCTCATGCGCCTTGCGCAGGCCGGTGTCGAGGGCGCCGGTGAAGTCGTAAGCGCCCGCCTGCTTCTCGATGCCCGACCAGTTGGCGTCGGAGCGCACCTCGGTCCATCCGATCTGCGCGGCCGTCCTGAGCAGCTGTTCCTCGATGCCCGGCTGCCAGCCGTAGTGGATGGCGGCGGCGAAGTACGGATCCCTCGTGGCGAACGGGGTGACGACCCCGAACGAGGTGGAGCGGGTGGTGAGCCCGGTCGAGACGGTCAGCCGGTAGTAACCCGGGCCGAGATCGGAGATGTCGATCTTCGTGGTGCCGCCGGCCACCGCCCGCGTGCCCGACCGCAGCGGGACCCCGTTCGGGTCGCCGATCGTCCACTCCACCTGGTCGGCCGCCGCGGCGACGTCGATCGTGTTCGTCCCCTGGGTGAAGACCAGCGACGGGTTGGTGATCGTGAGCTGCGACGGGTCGGTGAAGTGCACCTCGACCCGGCTGAAGCACACGGCGGGCATCGAGGCGGCGTCGGCCTTGACGTTGAGCCGGAAGTCGGCGCCGTTGGCCCGGTTCTTGAAGTTGATGTCGCTGAGCCCGATGACCGAGCTCTTCCACGTGCCGGTGCCGGTCAGCGCCACGTTGGCGCTGCCGGTGAAGGCGCCGGCCTTGCCGTCGTAGTGCACGTCGAGGCCGACCGGTCCGGCGTCGAAGTAGCGGACCACCACCCACGCGCGGGTCGCCCCGGCCGGGATCGCGGCGTCGGCCACGTCCACGTAGACGTAGCGGTTGTACGGCGTGCCGGACATCTGCCAGCACGACTCGCCGCCGCGCTCGCCGACGGCGTGGGCCGGGTCCTTGTCGCCGTCGCCCGGCCACGCCTTGACGACGCCGGTGTAGACGGGGTCGGCGCCGAGCACGGCCGTGGCCGCCGCCGCGGCGCTCGCGCTCTGCGCGGGCAGGGCCGTCAGCAGGGCCGTCAGCAGCCCGGCCGCCAGGGTGGCCGCGCAGGCGGCGGCCACCCTCCTTGAGGTGATCTTCATCAGCGGGATTCTCCTTGCCGTCCGTAGCGCTCTGCGGCCGCGCGGGCGAAGTCCTCGCCCGCCGCGCCGAGGTCGGCGATCACCTGCTCGTGGGAGCGGCCCGCCGCCTGCGCGGCGGGGATGACGGTGCCGCACTCGTTGGCGTCCATGAAGGCCGCCGCTTCCAGCAGCCCGTCCTCGTCCTCGGCCGGGATCGCCAGGAACCCGTGCTGGTCGGCGTGCACGAGCTGCCCCGGCTCGACGACCTGCCCGAACACCTCGACCGGCACGCCCCAGCGCACCGGGCGGACATGGGCGTGCCCGACGCACAGCCGCCTGGCGAGGGCTTTGAACCCGGCGCCGGTCATCTCGTCCAGGTCACGGATCGCGCCGTCGGTGATGGTGCCGACGCAGCCCAGCGCGCGGTGCGCGCCGCTGTTGACCTCGCCCCAGAACGAGCCGACGGTCCTGGGCTTGTCGAGGTCCTGGACGACGACGATCTTCGGCCCGTCGACCGAGGCCACGTAGCGCCGGTAGTCGTCCCACACGTCAGCGGGGTGCTCCGGGTTGCCCGGCTCGATGACGACGGTGACCGCCCGGCCGACCATGGGGCCCATCTGGGGCATGAAGTCGCGCGATTCCTCCTGGTGGAAGGCGATGTCGCGCTGGGTGATCTGTTCCCAGCCGTTGTAGACGGTGGGGGTGTTCCAGCGTTTCAGCCGATGCATGCCACTCCTAGGTGACGCTCGTGATCGGGCCCCGCGCGAAGACCGGTGCGGGTCCCGGCGGGCAGGGTGAGGTGCGGGGCAAGGGGGGTTTCGTCTACTGCCCGATGAAGCGGGCGGGGCGGAAGAGGGCGGGGTTCTTCGTCCCGGCGATGCCGGAACCCCATTCGATCCAGCCCTCGCGGCCGGTCCCGTCGTTGTCGTTGGCGACGACGGACAGGCTGAACAGGCCGTCCTGCGGGGTGAGGGGGGCGAGTGCCGCCCAGGGCAGCGACAACTCGTAGACGGTCTCCTCGGCCGTCTCGTCCCGGGTGACGGCGACCTTGGCCTCGGGTTCCGGTCCGTCGCCGAGCCAGCGGTGGAACTGCGGGCCCTGGGCGGTCAGCGCGAGGCCGAGCTCGGACCAGGTGCGCGTCTCGCCGGGCAGTCCGGCGGCGACGGCGAACTGCAGGGAGTCGCCCTGCCAGATGTCGGCTCCGGTGCTGGTCTGGGTGTGGACGTCGTCGTGGATCCTGGCGCTGAGGTAGAAGCGGTCGGCGTCCCAGGTGACGTGGAGGGTGCCGCTGAGGTCGTCCGACCCGCCGTACGAGGGGATCTTGACGGTGCCGTCGGCGAGGTCGACGGCCGGGCGGCCGGTCAGGTCGTCGGGCACGCCGTCGACGGTGATCGTGGCGCGGCCGGCCCGGTTGAGCGCGCCGTCGGCGACGCGGGCCACCCGGCCGGTGACGCCGACGCCCGCGACGGCGTCCAGCCGCAGCTCGTACGGCCCGGCGGGCAGGTCGGCCAGCGGAAGGCGCTCGGTGCGCGAGCCGCCCGCGGGCACGGTCCCGGCGATCGGCAGCGTGCCGGTGCGAGCGCCGAAGGTCCAGCCCATGTCGCCGGGGGCGAGTTCCCTGGCCGACAGGTTGCGCACGGTGATCGCCAGGTCGTCCGGCAGCACGTGCCTGGCGCTGATCACGAACGGCGGCGTCACCTCGACCCGCGAGCCGAGCCTGGCGACCGGCCTCCCGTGGATCTTCAGGCGGCCGACCAGGTCGAGCGGGCCGGTGCGGGTCACTGCGGGCAGCGACACCGGGATCTCGGCCCTGCGCCCGCCGCGCACCGACACCGGCACCTCGACGTCGCCGACGGCGAAGCTGCCTCGTACGGCGGGGCCGCGCGTGGCGTCCACGGCCAGCTTCAGCTCGATCCCCTCGCCGACCACGCCGCCGCCGCCGGTGACCGTGTAGCGGGCGGCGTCCTCCAGCACGGCGTCACCGCGCACGTAGATCGGGTCGCCGGACAGCGAGAGCGTGACGCGGCCGCCGAGCGGGCGCAGCACCTCGCTCGCGCCGGCCAGGTCGGTGACGGTGAGCGGGGCGTCGGTGCGCAGCGAGACGGTCGCGGGCCGGGCCGACCACAGGACGCGCAGGTCGCGGCCGTCCTTGCGGAAGAGCTGGCGGCCCTCGGCCTCCTGCCTGACATGGGCGGCCCCGGTGAGCTGCCTGGTCATGGCGGCGTAGGCGACGTAGCCGGGTTTGGGCGTCCACCGGCCGGAGGCGTCGGCGGTGTTGCGCACCAGGCCGAAGTTGTCCTCGTTGAGCGCCGGGTCGGTGCCGTCGTTCATGAAGTCGTACCAGAAGAACCGCTGCACGCCCTTGGCCAGCGCCGTCACGTGGGCGCGGACCACGTAGGCGGCCTGGACGGCCTCGGTGACGCCGCGCGCGTCGGTGTGGGTGGGCCAGCCCTGCTCGGTGATCCAGATGGGCTTGGACCGGCCGTTGTTGTACTTCCTGACCAGCGCGTCGAGGTCGTCGATGCTCTTGGCGGCCGACTCGGGGGTGCCCGGATAGACGTAGGGGTGGATGGAGACGGCGTCGAGGTACTTTAGGGCGCCGAGCTTGAACAGCTCCTCCAGCCAGGCGAGCGGCACGCCGGCGGAGGCCGGGCCGACGACCGTGACCTGCGGGTGGTCGGCCTTGACCTTTTCGTAGGTGGCCTTCAGCAGCGGGAAGTAGTAGTCGGCGCGCGAGTCGGCCGGGCCGTTGCCGCGGTCGCCGAAGCCGATGTTGAACTCGTTGTAGACCTCGATCCACGGCAGGTCGTACCTGCCGATCAACGCCGAGGCGTACGCGGCGTAGGCGGCGCGGCCCGCGTCGGTGTACGGCGTGGCGTTCCCGTCGTGGTGGGGGTTGGTGTACGCGGCGATCGCCAGCCAGCGCATGTCCTTGGCGTCGAGCGTGGCGTGCAGCGGGTCGTAGCGCCCGTACTCGTAGACGCCCTCGGTCTTCTCGATCGACTCCCAGAACGCGTCGTCGCGCACGGTGCGCACCCCGGCCTTGACGGCCAGTTCCAGCAGGTCGCCGCCGGGAGCGCCCCAGTCTGCCCGGGTGAAGTGCCCGGCCACGCCGAACGGGGAGTCGCCCGTCGCGGTGAAGGGCGTGAGCACGGCGAACGCGGTCTCCTTGGTGGCGATCGCCGTCCCGGCCGCGGTCGCGGTCACGCTGAGCCGGTAGTGCCCCGGCCTGGCGACCGGTACGGCCAGCGTCCCGGGAGTTCCGCCGCCCGCGGCCACCTGGACGCCGGACAGGTCGCGTACGGTCCAGGTCAGCGCGTCGCCCCGGCTCGTCACGTCGAACGAGGGCTGGGCGGGCTGCACGAACACGTTGCCCACGGCCCGCTGCCCCAGGGCGAGGTCGGGGGCGGGCGCGGTGATCGTGACCCCGTCGAGCCTGAGCTGCCCGGTGCGCTCGACGAGGAACGCCACCCGCTTGGCCGGCCCGTGCCAGACGCCGTCGCCGGCCCCGCCGAAGTGCTGGTAGGACTGCCCGGCGGTGAAGGAGGTGACGGTGAGCCGCTGCCAGCCGCCGCCCGCGGCCAGCGGCAGCCGCTGCTGGTGGGTCTGCCCGGTGCTGTCCACCAGCCGGAGCGTCACCGTGGGCAGCGCGGGCGAGCGCGCCCAGAGCGACAGCGCCTTGAGGTCGGCGGCCGTGGCGTACCCGGCCTCGACGTACTTGCCGCCGGCGGTGAGGTCGGCGGTCAGCAGGGCCGAGCGCGCTCCGGTCCTCGCGTCGGCCGCGTCGCTGGTGAGGGCGCCCTTGGCGCCGGGGAACTCCGGGCCGAGCCCCAGGGCCCAGCCCTGCGTGCCGTACTCGAAGTCGCCCACGACCTGGTCGACGTCGGTGGCCGCGAGGGACGGCACGGCCAGGAACGGGACGATCAGCAGGGAGGTGATGACGGTACGTAACCAGAGATGGATGCGGGATCTCATGGGGGGTGGATCCTCTCCGTTCGTCAGAACCGGTACAGGTGCTCCGCCTCGAAGCCGAGGACTCGGCGGGCCTTGGTCACGTCGATCGGCACGGCCCGGCCGGGCAGGGCCGCGCGCAGCGGGGAACGGGGCAGGAAGTGATGGACGAGTTCCTCGGTGGGCAGCGGGACGATGGTGTCGGGGGCGGCCACGAACAGCACGTGGGAGCCGTCGATCGGCCGGGTGACGCCGAGCCAGCAGGCGGTGGCCGCGTCCCGGGAGTCCAGGTAGGCCCACAGGTCGGCGACTCCCCTGGCCGGCTCGGCGGCGAACTCGGCGGCCCGCTCGGGCAGCCGGTCCTCGGGGCCGCCGACGAACGGGAAGCGCAGCGCCACCACCGTCATGCCGTGCAGCCGGTGGATCATGCGCGCGGTGGACTCGTCGGCCTCCTTCGACAGCGCGTACGGGTCGGCGGCCAGCAGCGGGTGCGCCTCGTCGACGGGCAGGTAGGCCGGTTCCAGGCGGTGCGGGGAGAACGGCATGCCGAGCACGCTGAGGCTGCTGGCGATGACCGCCCGGCGCACCCCGGCCCGGCCCGCCTCGTCGAGCACCGCGAACGTGGCGCCGGTGTTGTTGAGGTAGACCTCCTGCGGGGGGTTGTCGTTGGGGCTGGGGATGGCCGCCAGGTGGACCACGGCGTCGACGCCGTCCAGCGCCCGCCGTACGACCTCGGGGTCGCCCGCGTCGCCCACGACGACGCGGTCGGCCTTGAGGTCGCCCGGATCCTCCAGGACCAGCGCGGTCACCGGCACGTCCTCGGCCGCGCAGCGCGCGAGGACGGCCCGGCCGATCAGCCCGGCGGCGCCGGTGACGAGCACTCTGCTGAGCATCAACCCTTGACCCCCGTGAACCCCACGCCGCGCACGATGTACTTCTGGAAGACGATGAAGACGAGCACGGGCGGCATCAACGCCATGAACATGCCGGCGATGACCATGTTCTCCTCGGCGAACTCCGCCAGCCTGGGCAGCGCCACCGAGATCGGGTGCAGCTCGCCGTCGGAGATGGCCACCATGGGCCACAGGAAGTCCTTCCAGGCACCCATGATCGTCAGCAGGGACGTCACGGCCAGGACGGGCTTCGACATGGGCAGCACGATGTACCAGAACATCCGCCACGGGCCGGCGCCGTCGACCTGGGCCGCGCCGAACAGCTCGCGCGGGATCCCGTCGAAGAAACGTTTCATCAGCAGGACGGTGAAGGCGTGCGCGGCGTGCGGCAGCCACACCGCCCACGTGGTGTCGGCGATGCCCACGTCGAGCACCGTCAGATAGAGCGCGACGAGCGACACGCTGCCCGGCAGGAACAGCGTCGCCAGGATCGCGCCGTAGACGTACTTGCCGTAGCGCGGCCGAAGCACCGACAGCGCGTACGCGCCCATGACCGACACGACGATCTGCGCCAGCCACGACCCTCCGGCCAGGACGACCGTGTTGAGCATGAAGTGGCCGATGCGCAGCCTGCTCCAGGCCTCGGCGAGCAGCGACCAGTCGGGGGCGGCCGGGTAGAGGCGCAGCGGGTCGGTGAGCAGTTCCCGCGTCGGGGAGATCGCCCCCTTGACCGTCCACAGGATCGGGCCGAGCCCGGCGACGAGCACGCCGAGGAAGACGGCGAACTGGGTCGAGCCGAGCACCGCGCGTACGCCGCGCTTCTTGCGGTCGGAATCGGAGATGAGTCCGCTCATGTCGTGCTCCAAGCCTTCGTCATGCGCAGGTACACCGCCGACAGCAGGCCGAGCACGACCGCCAGCAGCACCGACAGAGCGCCGGCCATGCCGTAGTCGCCGTAGACGAAGGCGTACCGGTAGATGAGCAGCAGGACGGTCACCGTCGCGTCCTCGGGGCCGCCGTCGGTCATGACGAACGGCTCGGTGAAGACCTGGAAGGTGCCGATGACCTGCAGCAGCAGCATGAGCAGCAGCACGCCGCGCAACTGGGGCAGCGTGATGTGCCACACGCGCCGCCGGATCGACGCGCCGTCGCTCTCGGCCGCCTCGTACAGCTCCCTGGGGACGCTGGTCAGCGCCGCGATGTAGATCAGCACGGTGCCGCCCGCGCCCGCCCAGGTGGCCTCCAGCACCAGCGAGGGCATCGCCCACTGCGTGTCCTGCAGCCACGGGAACGGGCCCAGGCCGACGAGCCCGAGCAGGCCGTTGAGCAGGCCGTAGTCGCTGTTGTAGAAGAACTTCCACATCATGATCGCCACGACCGGCGGCACCGCCACCGGCAGGTAGACCAGCACGCGGAACAGGCCGCCGCCCTTGCGCAGCTCCGACATGACCACCGCGAGGAAGACCGGCACGGGGAAGCCGAGGATCAGGGCGAGGACGGTGAACCAGAGCGTGTTCAGCGCGGCCTTGCCGAGCAGCGGATCGGCGAACAGGTTGGCGAAGTTCTGCCAGCCGACCCAGCTCGCCGCCTCGACCAGGTTGGTGCGCTGGAAGGCGAGCATGGCGCTCTGCAGGATCGGCCACCAGGAGAACACCGCGAACACGAGCACCAGCGGCGCGAGGAACAACACCGAGGCCACCGCGTAGGGGTGCCGGGCCCGGCGCCGCCGGGGCGGGCGCGGCGTGGTGACCGCCGCGTCCGCCTGCTCGGCCAGCGCCGTCACTGCTGCGACCTGTCCAGGATCGGCTTCACCTTCTCGACGGCCTTGGTGATCTCTGCCGCCGGGTCGGCGTCCTGGCGGGTCAGCACCGCCTGGACGACCGTGTCGAGCGCGGCGTAGAGCTCCTGGCCGGCGACGGGCGGCTCGGAGATGAACTCCTGCGCCTTCACGCCCTCGTTGTAGGTGGCGAAGTGCTCCCAGTCGACGTTGGAGACGGCCTTCTCCGCGGCCATCACCGGGTCGGAGACCGCGGGGGCGAAGAACGGCAGCTGCGGCACGGCGGCCACGAGACCGTCGGCCTTCTTCTTCTCGGCCCGCTCGGTGGCCAGGGCCGGGTCGTACTTGGGCCGCAGGTAGACGGCGTCGATCCACTTGACCGCCGCCCGGCGCTGCTCGGGCGTGGCCTTCGGGCTGACGACGGCGACCGTGCCGCCCAGCAGCGTGCCCTTGCCCGACCCGGACGGCAGCGTGGTCTGGCCGTACACCTCGGGCTTGCCGTTGAACTTGGCGACGTAACTGCCGTAGAGGTTGGGCGCGCCCATCATCATCGCGACCTTGCCGGCGGCGAAGTCACGCAGCAGGTCGTCCTGGTTGCGCAGGTGCTGGGTGCCCATCGAGCGGTCGTCCCAGCGCATCGCCTTGAGCAGGGCGAGGGCCTGCCTGGTGGGGGCGTCGTCGAAGGCGGGGACGACCTTGCCGCCCTCCTCCCTCTCCATCCGGCCGCCGTAGGAGTAGGTCATGGTCGTGAGCATCCAGCCGCCGGTGTTGGCGGTGGCGTGCATGCCGAAGCCGGGCACCCCGGTCCTGTCGCTGATCGTCTTGGCGGCGGCCCGCACCTCGTCCCAGGTGGTGGGGGGCTTGTCGGGATCGAGCCCGGCCTTGGTGAACAGTTCACGGTTGTAGACGAGGCCGGCGGCGTACGCCTCGGTGGGCAGGCCGTAGATCTTGCCGTCCGGGGTGCTGCTCGGGGCCAGGATGCGCTTGTCGAAGTCGGACTTGGCGAGCAGCTTCAGGTCCGCGGTGAGGTCGGCGACCTGGCCGCGCCTGATCATGGCCTGCGGGTCGGTCAGCGGGACGCGGAAGACCGTCTCCAGCTGGCCCGCGGCCAGGCGCGCCGCGAACGTCTTGACGTCGTACTGCGTCTCGGTCGGCTTGACCTTGATGGTCGGGTTGGCCTTCTCGAACTCGGCGACCTGGGCCAGGAAGTTCTTCTGGCTCTCCGGCTGGGTGCTGGGCGGCATGCCGGAGACGGTGATCTCGGTCTTGCCGCCGGACGTGCCGTCCTGCCCGCCGCCGCACGCCGCGACCGCGGCCAGGAGCAGCAGACCCGCGGCTCCTCTAGCCATGTACGTGTTCATCGGGACTCCAAGTTCATGCCGGGGGGCGAGTCGAGTCGAACGCTATATATGACGCGTTAACGTGTAAAGCACGGGATGGTAACGCGCACGAAATGCCACGAGTTAACGCGTCAACTAGGGTGGCTCTATGCCGCCGTCGGGGCGGCGGACCCGCGCGGCCCACCGCTCGTGCAGGTGCGTGACCGGCGGGTACGCGGCGGCCAGCTTCTCGTCCAGCTCGATGCCCCAGCCGGGCAGGTCCGCGGGACGCAGGTGACCTCGGACGGGATTGAGCGTGCCGGGGAACACCTCGCACACGCTGTCGGGGTAGACGTGGCCCTCCTGGATGCCGAACGCGGGCGTGGTGACGTCCAGCGCCAGGTTCGCCGCCACGCCGACGGGCGAGACGTCGCCCGGGGAGTGCCAGGCCGTGCGCACCCCGGTCAGCTCGCAGAGCGCGGCCAGCTTGCGCGCCGGGGTCAGCCCGCCGATGGCCGAGACGTGGCAGCGCAGCAGGTCGACGCCGCCGCCCAGGATCAGCCTGGCCGCGTCGGGCACCGAGACGAGCAGCTCGCCGACCGCGATGGGCGCGGGCGAGGCCGCCCGCACCTCGGGCAGCCGGTCGTAGTGCTCGGGCGCGACCACGTCCTCCAGGAAGAACAGCCGGTACGGCTCCAGCGACCTGGCCAGCAGGATCGCCTCCTTCGGGGTGAGCCGGCTGTGCACGTCGTGCAGCAGCTCGACGTCCTCGCCCAGGACCTCGCGGGCCCGGTCGAACAGGGCGGGGGTGGTGCGCAGGTAGTGCCTGACGTCCCAGCCGTCGGGATGCGGCGCGTCCGGGTAGGCGTTCGCCCTGCCGGGCGCGCCGTAGCCGCCCAGCCCCGGTTGCCCGGTCTGCAGCCTGACGTGGCGATATCCGGCGGCCATGAGCCGCTGGGCGTGCTCCAGCGTGCCCTCGACGGCGGCGCCCTCGGCGTGCAGGTAGACGGGCGCCGCCGCGCGCACCCGGCCGCCGAGCAGCTCGTACACGGGCATGCCGGCGCGCTTGCCCGCGATGTCCCACAGCGCCATGTCGACGCCGGACAGCGCGTTGTTCAGCACCGGTCCGCCGCGCCAGTAGGACGACAGGTGGATCATGCGGGTGATGTCCTCGATGTCGGCCGGATGGCGGCCGATCAGCATCGGGCCCACGTGCTCGTCCACGGTCGCGGCGACGGCGTGGAAGCGCTGGGTGAAGGTGGCGCAGCCGAGGCCGTGCAGGCCGTCGTCGGAGGTGTCGATCCTGACCACGACCAGCGGGATGCCCTCGGGCGCCGTGACGACGGCACGCACGCGCGTGATCGTCAGCCCGTCCCTGGACGGCCAGGGGGCCTGCGTTTCCTGCATGCGGGGACGCGCCTTTCAGAAGCGGGTGGGACGGGCGGGCACGGCGACCTCCAGGCCGCCCCACGACCAGCGGACCTCCTCCTCCCCCACGGCGCTGAGCAGCGCCTGCGCGGTGGGTTCCGCGCCTTCCGCGAGCAGTTCCACGGCGAACCCGGCGCGCAGGACCGCGTGGTGGAAGTCGACCGGCCGGCGCGGCCCGCTGTAGAGCACCGCCTCGACGGCGACCTCGTCCTCGGCGGTCGTCAGGGCCCAGGTGGCGGGCTCGCCGAGGAAGGCGGCCGCGCCCGTGTGCACGACCGCCCGGCGCCTTCCGGCGGCGAGCTCGAAGACGCCGTCGCCCAGCTCGCGGCCCCGCACGCCCCGGCCGCGCAGCGTGACGCGCAGCCGCAGGTCGCCCATGTCGAAGACGCTGCCTTCTGGCTTGTCGAGGTTCGGGTGGAAGTCGCCGGAGTCGTAGGTGAGCCACCATCCGGCCAGCGCCCTGGGTCCGTCCTGTGCCTGACGGCACCACGCGGCGGTCAGGTCGTGGCCGTTGTGCATGATCCGGGCGCGCAGCACCACGGCCGGGTCCTCGGGCGTGCGCCAGTAGCCGAGCAGCGGCCTGCGCTGCACCCAGGCGAACTCCTCGTTGACCGTGCCCAGCGTGGCGTCCTCGCCGAGCCAGGTGGTGCCGGTGGTCTGGCCGTCGAAGACGGTCCTGACCTGCACCTCGGGCTCGGGCAGCCGGGCGAAGCGCCCGGCCAGACGCGGCGGGCAGGGCAGCGTGGGCACCAAGCGCGGGGTGTCGTCACGGATCCCGACGCCGGGGCGCGGCTCGATCGGCGCTCCCGTCTGGGCGGCGAGATAACACGTCAACTCCTCGCTGAGCCAGTCGGTGTACGCGCGGGCGTGCGGCCCGGCGAGCTGCCCGGTGCCCGGGTGGAAGCGCTCGGCGAGCGCCGCCCAGACGCGTTCCCGCATGACCTCGATCTGCTCCAGGAACCCCTGGTCGCGGACCACCACGTGGGCGCGTTCGCAGATCTCCAGCAGGAACGGGCTGTAGGCGGGCGAGTTGTACTCGGCGAAGGCGTCGCGTTCCAGCATCGCGGTGAGCTTGCGCCTGCCGTAGGCGAGGAACTCGGGCGTGCCGAGCAGCTCGCCGGCGCTCGCGCAGGTGACGGAGCCGAGCAGGGCGATGTTGGTGTAGCGCGGGCCGACGTTGCGCCGGAAGATGGACAGGGCCGCGTGGCGCAGCGCCTCGGCGATCCGGCCGTCGAGGACGTCCCCGTGCGCGGCCAGCACCTGGGCCAGCCGTACGCCGATGAAGTCGGCCCAGTTCCAGTCGGCGGGCGCCATGGCCTGGGGCGGCTCCTCCATGAAGTAGCCCCAGATGCCGTAGTGGTCGTCGAGCGGGTCGCGCTCCTGCAGGCCGACGATCGCGCCGAGCACGTCCTTGGCCCGGTCGAGGCGGCCTGCCTGCAACAACGCGATCGCGTAGTCGGTGGAGGCGCGGGTGTCGTGCACGCGGGTGCCGGCCGGGATCGTCGTGTGGTATCCGTTGCTGCGTGACAGCTGCCACGGCAGCCGGTGTTCGGGGTCGTAGCGCTCGTCCTGAACCTTCAGGAACTCCTCGGGTGTCACCGCTGGGTGTCCTTTCGCCGAATGCGGCCCGACGTTAGTCTTAGCGTGTTAACGTGTCAACGATCACGAATGGGACGGATGGGGGCAGGATGAACGAATCGTCCGACAGCCAGGAGCCGCTCTACCAGCAGGTCAAGCGGGATCTGGTCGCGGCGATCTCGCGCGGTGAGTACGTGCAGGACGAGCCGTTCATCAGCCAGCGCGAGGTCTGCGAACGGTTCGGAGTGAGCACCACCACCGCGGTGCGCGCGCTCAACGAGCTGGTCACCGAGGGCTACCTGGTACGCCGGCGCGGGCGCGGCACGTTCGTGGCCGACCGGCCCGTCCCGGCCGAGTCGACGCGGGAGCGTTCCATCGCCTACATCATGCACGGGCACGGGCCGCACAACTCCGACGTGATCGACGGCATCGAGTCGGTCTGCGCCGAACTCGGCTACCGGATGTTCCTGTCCAACACCAAGGGCTCACCGGCCGCCCAGGAGAAGGCGCTGCGTCAGGCGCTCGACACCCAGGCCAGCGGCGTCGCGCTGTACTCGGTCGACGCCCACCACGACTCCCCCGCCCTGGCCGAGCTGAGACGGCGGCGTGTCCCGCTGGTCATGGTCGACCGCTACCACCCCGAGTCCCCGACCGACGCGGTGCTCTTCGACAACTTCGCCATCGGCTACCGGCTCACCGAGTACCTCATCGGGCAGGGGCACCGGCGCATCACCGCGCTGTGGGACGCCACCGAGTGCACCTCCGTGCAGGAGCGCCTCACCGGGCACGTGCAGTCGCTGCGCGAGCACGGGCTGCCGGTCTCGCCGGAGCTGACCGCGCTCAAGACCTACCTGCGGCTGCCGGAGGACCGGCGGCGGGAGATGCTGGCCGGGCTGCTCGACCGGCGCGAGCCGCCGACGGTGCTGCTGTGCGCCAACGGGTTCGTGCTGGCGCACGCGGCCTCCGACCTCACCGCGATGGGCGTCGAGGTGCCCGGCCAGGTCGAACTGGCCGGCATGGACGACGCGGGGCCGTTCGACCTGCTGCCGCTGACGGTCGCCGCCGCCCGCCTGCCGTCGCGGGAGATGGGCGAGCGGGCGATGCGGCTGCTGGCCGAGCGCATCGACCATCCCGAGACGGCGTCGGAGGTCGAGCACGTGGTGCTGCCGATCGAGATCCGCACCCGCGAGTCGGCTTCCGCCTATCTGCGCGTGGTCTCCGCCCAAACCGCCTGAACCTCCCGAGGTACCCCCCATGCCTTCCCCTCTTCGCGTCGTCCTGGTGGGCGGCGGTCAGATCGCCGACTCCACCCACATGCCGGCTTTTCGCGAAATGTCGGCCGATATCGAGGTTGTCGCGGTCGTCGACGCCACCGTCGAGGCGGCCAGGTCGTTCGCCGACCGGTGGGCCGTGCCGTACGCCTCGGACGACCTCACCGCGACGCTGCGGGACCTGCGCCCCGACCTCGTCGACATCGCCAGCCCGCCCGCGCTCCACCGCGACCAGGTGGTCGCCGCGCTGCGCGCGGGCGCGTGGGCGTGGTGCGAGAAGCCGCCGTGCCTGTCGCTGGCGGAGTACGACGAGATCACCACGGCCGAGCGGGCCGGCGGCCCGTACGCCGCGGTCATCTACCAGCAGCGTTTCGGCTCGGCCGCGCAGCACGCCCGCGCGCTGATCTCCGGCGGCGCACTCGGCCGGCCGTACGTCGCGCACTGCCAGACCACCTGGTTCCGCGACCCCGGCTACTACGCGGTCCCGTGGCGCGGCCGGTGGGAGACCGAGGGCGGCGGCCCCGCCATGGGCCTCGGCATCCACCAGATCGACCTCATGCTCGAACTGCTCGGCGACTGGAGCGAGGTGCGCGGCATGGCCGCCAGGCTCGCCCGCGACGTGCGGACCGACGACGTGACGACGGCGCTGGTCCGCTTCGACTCCGGCGCGCTGGCCACGGTCGTCAGCACGTCGCTGGCGCCGCGCCAGGTCAGCCACCTGCGCGTCGATCTGGCCGCCGCCACCCTGGAGCTCACCCACCTGTACGGCTACGCCAACGAGAACTGGACTATCACCCCCGCCCCCGGCGTGACCGGTCTCGACTGGCCGCCGCCCGACGATGTGCCCAGCTCCCACCTGGCCCAGCTCCGGGGCCTGATCGCCGACCTGCGGGCCGGACGGCGGCCACGCGGCAGCGGCCAGGACGGCCGCAGGGCGCTGGAGCTGATCACGGCGATGTACAAGTCGGCGCTCACCGGGCAGCCGGTGCGTTCCGGCGAGATCGGTCCGGGCGACCCGTTCCACCGGAACCTGCACGGCGACAACCCCGAGGTGTTCCAGTGAAGATCATCGGCTTCGAGCTCTTCATCGTCACCCCGCGCTGGATGTTCCTGCGCGTCGACACCGACGAGGGTGTCAGCGGCTGGGGCGAGCCCATCGTCGAGGGCCGCGCCGAGACGGTCGCCGCCTGCGTGAACACGCTGATGGAGGCGCTGGCCGGCGCCGACCCCGGCCGCATCGAGGACCACTGGCAGGTGATGTCGAAGGGCGGCTTCTACCGGGGCGGCCCGATGCTGTCCAGCGCGGTCGCCGGGATCGACCAGGCGTTGTGGGACATCAAGGGCAAGGCTCTCGGCGTGCCGGTCTACGACCTGCTCGGCGGCCCGGTGCGCGATCAGGCCAAGGTCTACACGTGGGCGCACGGCGACACGGACGCGGAACTGGCCGAGAACGCCGTGGCCCGGGTGGAGGCGGGCTTCGACACGCTGAAGTTCGCCGCCTGGGAGGGCCGGCTGCCGCCGATCCCGTCACCGGCCCTCACCAGCCGGATCGTGGCCCGCTTCGCGGCGGTGCGCGATGCGGTGGGCGACGGCGTCGACCTGGCCGTCGACCTGCACGGCCGCTTCACGTCGGCGGCCGCGCGCAAGGTGCTGCCGCTGCTTGAGCCGCTGTCCCCCTTGTTCGCCGAAGAGCCGGTGCTCCCGGAGTTCTCCCGCGACCTGCGACGCGTGGTGGAGTCCACCTCGATTCCCATCGCGACCGGCGAGCGCCTGTTCTCCCGCTGGGACTTCCGCGACGTGCTCCCGACGGGCGTGGCGGTGATCCAGCCGGACCTGTCGCACGCCGGGGGCATCTCCGAGGTCCGCCGGATCGCCGCGATGGCGGAGACCTGGGACGTCACCCTCGCTCCCCACTGCCCCCTCGGCCCGATCGCTCTGGCCGCCTGTCTGCAGATCGACTTCGCGACCCCGAACTTCCTCATCCAGGAGCAGTCGCTGGGCATCGGCTACCACGACGGCAGCGAACTCCTCGACTACCTGGTGGACCGTTCGGTCTTCACCTTCGCCGACGGCCACCTCGACCGCCCGACGGCCTCCGGCCTGGGCATCGAGGTCGACGAGAAGGCGGTGCGCCAGGCGTCGTCGCACGCTTGGCGCAACCCGGTCTGGCGGCACCGGGACGGCTCGTTCGCCGAGTGGTAGCCGTCCATGGAGCGCGCGGCCGATCGCACGGCCGCCCGAGGGCAATCGTCACGCCGATCATCGTCATGGGCGCCAGCTGGGGTTCCCCGGCCTCGCCCTGCCCGCCCTGACCGTCGCGTGGCCGCAGGTCGTCATCGACGGCCGCCGAACTCCCAGTCGTGCACCTCGATCCCGGCGTAGCGGTCGGCGGTGAGGACCGCGCGGGCCGCGTCCGCGTCCGGCGCGCGGACCAGCAGCGCGGTGCCGACCCAGGTGGCGCCGTCGTCGGACAGCAGCGGCCCGTACGCGATCAGCTCGTCGCCGTCGGCCGGCGGGACGAGGTCGGCGGGCTGCCCGGAGCCGAGGCCCAGCACCAGGTACCGGTTGCCGCCCCGCCGGCCGCCGGGGAACTCCCACATGGTGCGCCCCAGCACGTTGCGCCAGCGGCGGAGCAGCACGTCGCGGTAGACCCCGGCCTGGTAGTTGGGCTCGTCGAAGGCGAACGCCCGCGCGGCGGCGGGGTCGGGCAGGTCGACGATGTGCACGCTGCCGGTGGCCGCGTCGGTGTCGCGGTCGAAGGTCGGGCCGCGGGCGACCAGCTCCGCTTCGTACCGGTCCATGTAGGACCAGTGCGCCTCCCCCAACTCCCCGCGCAGGGGGCCCGATCCGGGACGGTCACGGTGGTAGCAGAAGAACTCCATGCCGAGAGTACCTACCACGGGATCTTCACCCGGTCACCATCGCCGCCCGGCCCGGCGGCTCAGCCGAGCATCTGCTCGACGAGGTCGGCGGCGCGGGTGGTGCCGCCCTCGGCCCGCGCCTCGGCCTGCAGGCGCGTCAGGCGGCGGGCCACCTCGGGGTCGCCGGTCAGCTCGGCCAGCGCGGCGCGCAGGGCCTCGGCGGTGGCGTCGGCGGTGTCGATGCGGCGGGCCACGCCCAGCTCCACGAGCCGGTCGGCGTTGGCGAACTGCTCGGCGCCCTGCGGGACGGCGATCATCGGCACGCCCGCCAGCAGCCCTTCGCAGCAGCCGCCCATGCCCGCGTGGGTGACGAACGCGTCGGCCTGGTCGAGGATCGCCCGCTGCGGCACCCACGGGTGCACCTCGACGTTGGACGGGATCTCACCCAGCTCCCCCACGTCGGTGTACTTGCCGATCTGCAGCACGACGTGCCAGCCGGGCAGGTCGCCGAAGGCCGCCAGGCACCGGCGGTAGAACTCCGGCTGACGGGTGTAGGCCGACCCCAGGGAGATCAGCAGCACGTTCGCGGCGTCGCCCGGACGGGTCCAGCCGCCCTGCCCGCGCAGCTCGTGGCAGGGGCCGACGAAGGTCACGGTGGCGGTGTCGACCTGGTCGGCGTGCGGCTGCATGGCCCGCGGGATCAGGGCCAGCGCGCGGGGCGGATGGCCGGAGAAGGCGTCGACGTCGGTGGTGGTGGCGCCGGACCCGGCGAGCCAGCCGGCGAACCTGGCCCGGTAGGCGTCGGCCCCCGGCAGCCGCCACAGCTGCGCCGCCACCTCCTCCTGATAGCCCTTCCAGGCCACGAACGTCGGCGACAGCTGCAACAGGGGTCGGCCCTGCGCCTCGGCCAGCGCCCGCGCGGCGTAGGCGCCGATGTCGTACAGGTAGAGGTCGGCGGGGTCGTCGTCGTAGGCGGCGCGCAGCTGCGGGAGCGCCTGGACGGCGTCGTCCAGGAAGAGGCTCATCGCCGCGATGGGGTCGTCGGGCCAGTCGTTGTCGGCGACCGGCAGCGTCGAGGTGCACGGGACCAGCTCGGCGCCGGTGCCCGTGACCAGGTCGGCGACCGCCGGGTCGTTGGCGTACGTCACCCGGTGGCCGCGGGCCACCAGCTCGCGGACGATCTCCAGGCTGGGCAGGACGTGGCTGACGGCGGGGATGCCGACCATGGCGATGTGGGCGCGGCGGCGAGACATGGGCGAATCACTCATTTCGGGTTCTGCGCGGCGGGACGGGTGCTGGACGACGGTCAGGCGCGACGCGCATCCGGCGCGGCGGCCTCCAGGTCGGCGACGCTGCCCGACATGATCGTGCGCACGTGCTCGGTGATGTGCTCGGCGGGCCAGTCCCACCAGGCCACCGCGAGCAGGCGGGCGACGTCGTCGGCCGGGTAGCGGGTGCGGATGAGGCGGGCCGGGTTGCCGCCGACGATCCCGTAGTCGGGCACGTCGGAGGTGACCACGGACCCGGCGCCGATGATCGCGCCGTGCCCGATGCGCACGCCGGGCAGCACCGTCGCGCCGTGGCCGAACCAGACGTCGTTGCCGACGACGGTGTCACCGCGGCTGGGCAGACCGGTGAGCAGGTCGAAGTGGTCGGACCACGAGCCGCCCATGGTGGGGAAGGGGAAGGTCGAGGGGCCGTCCATGCGGTGGTTGGCGCCGTTCATGATGAACCGCACGCCGGTGCCCAGGGCGCAGAACCGGCCGATGACCAGCTTCTCCGGGCCGTAGTGGTAGAGCACGTTGCGGGTCTCGAACGCGGTCGGGTCGTCGGGGTCGTCGTAGTAGGAGAACTCCCCCACCTCGATCAGCGGGGACTTGACCAGCGGCCGCAGCAGCACCACCCGTGGCTGGGCGGGCATCGGGTGCAGGACGGTGGGGTCGGCGGGGACGCGGGCGTTCATGGATCTCTTCTTTCCGCCGCTGCTAATGCGACAATTTGTACATTAAGATGGTGGCATGCCGACGTCCGCCTCGCAAACGGGAAAGGGAACGATGACGTCCGAGAGCCCGTCGTCCGAGAGCCCGTCGTCCGAGAGCCCGTCGTCCGAGAGCCCGTCGTCCGAGAGCCCGTCGTCCGGGCCGCGCCGCCGTCCGGGTGGCCGTACCGGTCGCATCCGCGCGCAGGTTCTCGACGCGGTCCGCGCCGAGCTCGCGGAACGCGGCTTCGACGGGCTGACCCTCGACGCCGTCGCGGCCCGCGCGGGCGTGCACCGCGCGACGGTCTACCGACGCTGGCGGGACGTCGGCGGCCTGCTCACCGACGTCCTGGAGGCGACCGGCGACGACGACTGGCAGCCCCGGGACACCGGCTCCCTGCTGGGCGACCTGGCGGCGCTCAACCACGAGAACCAGGCGGCCATCACCGCACAGCCGTCGATCGCCGCGGCCCTGATCGCCGCCTCGTTCCGCTCGGAGGAGGCCGCTCGCGGCGTGCGGCGGCTCTGGGAGGACCGGTACACCCGCTGCGAGGTCATCGTCAGGCGGGCGGTCGCGCGGGGCGAGCTGCCGGCCGGCACCGACGCGCGGCGGCTGCTCGTCGCCGCCACCGCGCCGCTCTACCACCACCTGGTGCTCCTCCGCACTCCCCCCGACCCGGATCTGCCGGAGCAGGCGGCGCGGACGGCCGTGCTCGCCGCCGCGGCCGGCGCCTTCACTGCTCCGCCGGGGCGGTGAGGTCCGCCGGGGCGGTGAGGCCGGGGTCGCGGTCAGGAGGAGACGGCGACGGGCAGGCGGTAGGTCCGCGAGTCGTCGAGGTGGCCGACGAGGAGGGCGGCCAGGTCGGCGCGTGACGTACGGGCGCCCAGGCGTTCGGTCGCGCCGATCGAGACGCGGGGGCGGCCGGTGCCGGGCCGGTCGGTCACGTCTGCGGCGCGGCGGACGAGCCGCGGGTGGTCGAGGTCGAGGCCGCCGGGGCGGCGGGCGATCTTCCGTGGCGAGAGGTGGGGCGAAGGGGTGGTCGAGGGGTCAGACGTGGGCGGCGGGCTTGCTGGCGGGCTGGAACGTGAAGGAGATGGCCTCCATGAGGGCCTGGTGCTTGGTGTTCTGGAAGGCGGCGATCTTCCAGTCGCCGTCCGCCTGCCGGACCATCGTGTAGGTCTGGATCTTGTGCAGCTTGCCGGGCTTGCCCTTGTAGGTGTCGCCGCGGGTGATGACGAGGGCGGTGTCGGGGCCGGCGAGACGGATGCCGACGGTCTCACTGGCCAGCCTGGTGCCCTTGACGAAGCTGTCGAACAGCGCCTGGTGGGCGTCACCGATCTCGCGGGCGCCGGTGTAGAGGGTGCCGACGTAGGTGATGTAGGTGGCGTCCTCGGTGAACAGGTCGCCGTACGCGCCGCCGTCGGCCCGGTTCCAGGCGTCCGCGAGACGGTCGAGCACGGAGGTGACGGCGGCGGCGTCGGCGGCGGCGAGGGTGTTGCTCATGGTCGTTGCCCTTCCCCAGGTAACTTCGCGGAGGCATTTGCTTCTCCGAAGATTTATCTTCTCTGAAGAAGAGATTAGGAGAAGGGTCGGCCAGTGTCAACACGGGGCGCCGCCAATCGCCGCGCCGCCTGCCGGGGCATGATCCAGGACGGCGGGCTCACGTATGCTTGCGGTCCCATGAGTGAGCAGTTGACGATCGGCGAGCTGGCCGAACGCACCGGGGTCGCCACCTCCGCGCTGCGCTACTGGGAGGAGCTCGGGCTGATCCCGGAGCCCGAGCGCGTCTCGGGGCAGCGGCGGTATCCGCCGTCGGCGGCCGAGCTGGTCGCGGTGATCCTGCTGCTGCGCGAGGTCGGCCTTACGCTGCGCGAGATCAGGACCTTCATCGCGGCCCGGTCCCAGCCGGGCGACGGGTGGCGGGAGCTGTACGGGCGCAAACTCGCCGAGCTGGACGAGCGCATCGCCCGCGCCCAGGTGGCGCGCACCGCCATCGCGCACGGCATGGCCTGCCCGCACGAGAACGTCTTCGAGTGCCCCGCCTTCACCGGGGCGGTCAGGGCGCGGCTGGCGGGGGCGTCGCTGGAAGAGGCGCACCAGCACTGAACGGCGGCCCTGCGGGCGCGGACGCCGTGACCGCCGCATGCACCGAAGGGGTGCTCGCGGCGGCCGAGGCCCGTGCCGGGGGCAGGGGATAAGGGGGCGGACCGTCAGGGGGTCGGGTCGGGGGTGCGGCGGGGCAGGGTGAGGGTGACCAGGAGGCCGGCGATCATCACCGCCGCGGTGAGCAGGACGACCAGGAACTCGCCGTCCGCCGTGGCGGCGCGCAGGGCCTGGCCGGTCCTGCCCGCGGTCCCGAGGTCGGCGATGACGGTGAAGACGGCCAGGCCGATGGCGTTGCCGATGTTGAGCGCGGTGGAGGCGATGCCGTTGGCGACGCCCTGTTCGTGGGCGGGGGTGCCGGTGGCGGCGGCGATCCACATGGCGGTCCAGACGACGCCCTGACCCAGGCCGGAGACGACGAGACCGGGGATCAGCAGGCCGTACCCGGCGTCGGCGTCGAAGCCGAGGGCCAGGACGGCGGTCCCGGCGACGCCGACGGCGAAGCCGATCAGCAGCGTGGCCCGGGTGCCGATCCGGGTGGCCAGGCGCTCGCCGCCCTGGGTGCCGGCGGCGATGGCCAGCGACGGGACGAGGAAGGCCAGTCCGCTCTGCAGGGCGCTGTAGCCGTGGACGCTCTGCAGCAGCACGGTGAGGAAGTACGGCAGGACGCCGAACGTGGCCATGTAGACGAAGGTGACCAGCATGCCGACGGTCAGGCTGCGGTTGCGGAACAGCCGGAACGGCATGAGCGGATCCGCGCTGCGGGCCTCGACCAGCGCGAAGATCACCAGCAGCGCGGCGGCCACCGCGAAGGCGCCCGCGACCAGGGGGCTGCCCCAGCCCAGCTCGGGCCCCTCGACCAGGGCGAAGACCAGCAGCGTGGACCCGCCGGTCACGGTGAGCGCCCCCGGCACGTCGAACCTGCGCCGTTCCCGCCTGGCCGGGTCACGCGGGACGACGGCCAGGGCGGCCAGCGCGACCAGCCCGGCCAGGGGGACGTTGACGAAGAAGACGGCGGGCCAGCCGAAGTTCTCGGTGAGGACGCCGCCGAGCAGCGCGCCGATCGTCAGCCCGCTGGCGCCCGCGCCGCCCCAGACGGCCAGCGCCCGGTTGCGCTGCCGCCCCTCGGCGAACAGGCTGTTGAGCAGCGCCAGCGTCGAGGGCAGCAGCAGCGCCCCGCCGACGCCCTGCACCGCGCGGGCGGCGATGATGACGACGGGGCCCGCGGCCAGCCCGCCTGCGAGCGAGGACAGCGCGTAGAGGGCCAGGGCCAGCACGAAGACGCGGCGGCGGCCGAGCAGGTCGGCCGCCCGTCCGCCGAACAGCAGGAAGCCGCCGGCGAAGACGACGTACGCGCTGACCACGAGCTGCTGGGTCTGGCCGGGGAAGCCCAGGTCGGCGCCGATCCGCGGGAGCGCGACGAAGACGATGTTGAGGTCGAGCGCGTAGATGAGCTGGGCCAGGGCGAGCAACGCCAGGGGCCAGCCGAGCCGGGGCTTGACGCCGTCCGCGACGGACGCGGGCAGCGTGGATGGTGTGGACATGGAACGCCCTTCGGAGGGAGCCGGTGAGCGGGCACGCGGAAGCCCGCCGCACGAAACGATCGTACGATGATTTACGTACGGTCGTACTATGCCAGACCGGAAGGGGATTGTTCGACAGTCGCGGTACAGTTGGACCATGGCTTTCCGTCATCCCGACCCTGATCAGATCCGGGTCGAAGACGTGCTGTCGGCGCTGGGGAACGGCGTGCGGCTGTCCGTCGTCCGCATCCTCGACGCCGGGGGTGAGCACAACTGCACCAGCGTGCTGAACACGCTGGGGATCACCGCGAAGTCGACCATGACCCACCATTGGCGGGTGTTGCGCGACAGCGGGGTGATCTGGCAGCAGCCGTCGGGCCGGGAGAACCTGCTCGTCCTGCGGCGCGAGGACCTGGACGCCCGCTACCCCGGCCTGCTCGACGCCATCCTGTCCGGCGCCCGCACCGACGCCGCCCCCCAGCAGCACGACGACACCGCCCCGGCCACCTGACCTACCGGCCCGGCCCGCGCGTTCGCACCGGCCGGGCCGCCGGAGGCGTCACCGCGGCCGGTGGACGCGCGCTTGCGGAGCAGCCCCACCGGTGGAGCAGCCCTACCAGTGGAGCAGCCCTACCAGAGGAGCAGTCCTCCAGGAGGGGCGGCTCAACCGGGTTCCGGCGCGTACATTGCTGGCATGTTGCTGCGCGTCGGCCGGGTGGTCGCGGGTGTGGTCGCGCTGGTGCTGGGGGCTTCCGCCGCCTTTCCGGTGAACGCCCTGGGGCCGCGGCTCGGAGCCGGCGGTTGTCCGGTCTCGTCCGCCGGCGGGTGGGAGCGCGGTGACCGGCCCGGGGAGCTGGTGCCCGCCGACGGCGCGGTGTCGGTGACGATGTGCGAGCTGCCCCTGCCGTGGTCCCGAGGGCAGGCGGCAGTGCCGGTCAGGAGGCTCACCGATGGGGTCGGCGCGATGGTCTCCGAGCTCAACGGCCTGCCCACGCGCGACGCGCTGGAGGCCGAGCTGCGCCGGCGCGAGTCGGCCAAGGGGCGCGTCCTGGGCGACGACCTCCACCTCGGCGAGATCTGCACCCCGGTCGGCCGCGGCACGAGCCTGTCCTTCGTCGTGCATTACGGGAACGTGCGCCGGCCCGCCGTCGTGCTGGTCGATCGCAACTGCGGCACCGCCCGGTACGCGGGCCGGACGCGGTTCGGCGATCCGAGCGAGGACTTCCTCCGCCGTTACCGGGCGCAACTGGAGGCGCGGCCGGCGCCCGTGCCGCTCGACGGCCGTGGACACGGTGACCGACCGTGGCGGAACGGAGCGGTCAGGCGGACCTGACGGCGGAGATGTCGAACTCCAGGGCGATCCGGTCGGAGATCATCACGCCGCCGGTCTCCAGCGCGGCGTTGTACGTCATGCCGAAGTCCTTGCGGTTGATCGCCGTGCCCCCCTCGAAGCCGACCCTGGTCACGCCCTGGGCGTCGACGGCGGTGCCGGTGTAGTCGAGCGGGACGGTGACCTGCCGGGTCACCCCGCGGATCGTCAGGTCGCCGGTGACCTCGAAGGTGTCGCCGCCCGCGTGCTTGACGGACGTGGACTCGAAGACGATGTGCGGGTGGGCGGCGGCGTCGAGGAAGTCGCCGGTGCGCAGGTGGCCGTCGCGCATCTGGTTGCCGGTCTGGATGCCGGCCACGTCGAGCACCACGCGGACGGCGGAGGCCGCCGGGTTCGCCGCGTCCAGGCGGGCGGTGGCCTCCTGGACGGGGATGCTGCCGCGCACCTTGGTCACCATGGCGTGGCGGGCGACGAACCCGAACCGGCTGTGGGCCGGGTCGAAGGTGTAGTCGCCGCTCAGCTCGCTGGGGTACATGTCGCGCTCCAATTAGTTCAGCACTGGAAGATTCGGCACGACAGTACATAGATTTATTTCAGCACGCAACCTTCCAGTACGATCGGGGCATGACCCGCTGGCTCAACGACGACGAACAGCAGGCGTGGCGCAGGTTCGGGCTGGCCACCCGCCTGCTGACCGACCGCCTGGAACGCGACCTGATGGCGGCCGCCGACATGCCGCCCACCTACTACGAGCTGCTCGTCCTGCTGTCGGAGGCCCCCGGGCGCACGATGCGCATGAGCGAGCTGGCGCAGTGGACCAACTCCAAGCCGAGCCGCATCTCGCACGCGGTCAACAAGCTGGAGCAGAAGGGGTGGGTGCGCCGGGAGCACTACGCCGGCGACCGGCGCGGGTGGCTGGCCGTGCTCACCGACGACGGGCACGCCGCGCTCCGGGCGGCCGCCCCGAAGCACGTGGCCAGCGTCCGTGAGCACCTGGTCGACCTGCTCACCGCGGAACAGCTGCGGCAACTCGCCGACATCAGCCAGGTCCTGCTCGACCACCTCGTCGAGCAGGAGTGACAACGTCCGGTCAGCCCACGCCCGACCGTCTCACCCGGCGGGGGTGACGCGGACGGGCGGGTCGGTGGTGAAGGCCGCCAGGGCGTCCGGGTCCGGCGTGACGCCGACGCCGGGGCCGTCGGGCACCACGATGGAGTCGCCGGTCAGCTCGATCGGCGCGGTGATGTCACGCTCGTAGTAGCGGGCCGTCGCCGAGATGTCGCCCGGCAGCGTGAAGCCGGGCAGGCTGGCCAGCGCCAGGTTCGCCGTCCGGCCGAGCCCGGTCTCCAGCATCCCGCCGCACCACACCGGCACGTCCGCGGCCAGGGCCAGGTCGTGGATCCGGCGGGACTCCAGGTAGCCGCCGACCCGGCCGGGCTTGATGTTGATGATCGAGCAGGCGCGCGCCCTGATCGCGGCGGTGGCGGCGCGGGCCGAGGTGATCGACTCGTCCAGGCAGATGGGGGTGTCCATGCGGGCGGCGAGCCGGGCGTGGCCGTCCAGGTCGTCCGGGGCGAAGGGCTGCTCCAGCAGGGTCAGGCCGTAGGCGTCCAGGCGGGCCAGGTGGCGGGCGTCGGCGGGGGTGTAGGCGGTGTTGGCGTCGGCGGTGAGCATCAGGCCGGGGCCGAACGTCTCGCGCACCAGCCGCACCGGTTCCAGGTCCCAGCCGGGCTCGATCTTGAGCTTGATCCGGGCGTACCCGGCGCCGACGTGCCGGTCCACGGTGTCGAGCAGGTCGTCGAGGGTGTCCGCGATGCCGACGGACACGCCGACGCGCACGCTGGACCGCACCCCTCCCAGGTGGGCGGCCAGCGACAGGCCGCGCGCCCTGAGCACGGCGTCCAGGACGGCCGTCTCGACGGCGGCCTTGGCCATCGGATGGCCGCGCAGGTGCGCCAGCGCGGGCGCGACGCCGGCCGGGTCGAGGCGCGGCACCGCGAACAGGGCGGGCAGCAGGAAACGGCGGATGAGGTCGGCCGCGCCCTCCAGGTACTCGGGGCTGTAGGTGGGCTCGTCGTCGGCCACGCACTCGCTCCAGCCCTCCTCCCCCTCGGCGCCGCGCACCCGCACCAGCAGCGCCCGGCGCACGGTCTGCGTGCCGAGCGAGGTGCGGAACGGGGTGATCAGGGGCAGCGCGACCGTGCGCAGCTCGGCTTCGGCGATCCTCATGCCGCGCGCTCCAGCACGTACCAGCCGTCCCTGGTGAAGGCGGCGATCCGGTAGCCGCGGGCGAGCGCGCCGCCCAGGGCGGCCCGCTGGGCGGCCCGCCACCGCGCGGCCTCCGCGGGCTGCTCGCGCCGCAGCCGCTCGGCGTCGGCGGGCGTGGCGCAGCGCAGCACGGCCGCGCCGCCCGGCTCGCGCGGCGCCCCGGTCTCGTCGAGGATCACCTCGGCCTTCCGGGTCCCGCCCGGGGCCGACCGCTCCGGAGAAGGGGCCGGGTCGACGGGCCAGTGGGCGAACAGGCGGTCGGTGACGTCGCCGCCGTTGATGCCGTCGTTCATCGGCCCGTAGAAGTCGGGCACGTACCGCTCGGCCCGCGCGCCGAGCCGGGCGAGGTTGAAGAAGGCGTTGCGGCGCACGAGCGGGTCGAAGGTCCAGGAGATGGAGTTCAGGCCGCGTTCGGCGGCCCACGCGCGCTGGTGCGCCTTGATCGCCTGGCCGATCCCCCGGCCCCGCGCCTCGGCGGCCACGCCCACGACGTGGGAGTGCAGGCTGCCCCCCTCGGCGAGGAACCCGGAGGCGGCGGCGACGAGCACGCCGTCGAGGTAGGCGCCGCCGACGTAACCGCCGGTGTGCTCAAGGGCGCACATGAGGTCGACGGCCACCGGCGGGTCGTCGCCCGCCCTGGTGTTCCAGACGCGGCGCAGCAGCCGGTCGGCGGCCTGGAACTCGGAGGTCCCGTGGAGGATGCGGATATCGAGCATGGCATCAGCATTCCGCCGGACCGCCGCCGGATCGTTGGCGCGCAAGCCCAACTTCAGCCGCCGCCGTTTGTGCCGGACGCCGGGCTCTGACCACCGCCCGCGCCGGACGCGCCGATCTCGGCCAGCCGCAGCTGAAGGCCCAGCACGAGCCGGACGTCGGGCTCGTCGAGCGCGATCAGCTCGCCGATGCGGCGCAGCCGGTACCTGAGCGTGTTGGGGTGCAGCGACAACGCCTCGGCCGCCCTGGGCACGTCGTAGTGGGCGGCCAGCCAGGCCCGCAGGCTGCGGACGTAGTCGGTGCCGTGCCCGGCGTCGTGCTCGGCCACCAGGGACAGCGGCTCGCCCGTCAGCGCCGGGCCGGACCGCATCGAGGCGGCCGCGTCCAGCAGGAACAGCGCGGCGGCCAGCTCCTCGTGCAGGCCCACCTCGCCGCCCGCGAACGGGCCGCCCATCGCGCGCAGGGCCTCCTCGGCCTGCCGGGCGGCGGCGGGGACCTGCGCGAGCGAGGCCGTGACCCGTCCGACGCCCGCCCGCCAGTGCCCGCCGAGCCGGTCGGTGATCCGGCCGAGGGTCTCGGCGGTGACGCGGCGCAGCAGCGCGGTCCCGGCGCCGGCCGCCACGATCGCGTACGTCCGGCCGTCCACGGCGCCGACGGCGGCCCTGATCCGGTAGACGGCGTAGGCGGTGCGCAGCAGGTCGGCGGCGTGCGTGGCGGCGAAGACGTCGGTCCGCCCGGCCGGGTCCCCGGCGGCCACCACCCTGACCGGCTCGTCCGGGCGCAGGCCCAAGGAGGCGGCCAGCTCCCCGGCGGGGCCTGCGCCGCGCAGCAGCCGGCCCACCCACTCGTCCCTGGTCCGGCGGGCCTCGTCGGCGGCCAGGCTGAGGCGGGCCAGGTGCGGGGCGGCGGTCCTGGCGGCCTCGGCGAGCACCGCGTCGGCGTCGGGCGCGAGCGGCTCGTCCGCCTGGATGGCCCAGATCGTGCCGAGCGCCTCGCCCCTGGCGCGGACCGCGATGGCCAGCCGGGGCAGGTACTCGCGCGGCTCGTGGCTCCACACGGCCCCCTCGCAGCGCAGGACGGCGGCGTACTCCTCGGCGTTCGTCGGGTGCTCGGGCACGCGCCGGCCGAGGATGCCCTCCCTGCGCAGGTCGTCGATCGGCTGGCCGATCGTGGAGTAGGCCAGGACGCGCATGGCCAGGTCCTCGATGGCCACCGCGCCCCCGACGCGGGCGGCGACCTGGTTGGCCAGCGCGAACAGGTCGCCCGCCTGGCCGCCGCCGCCCAGGTCCGCGGCCGGGGCGACGAGCGCGAGCAGGGCGTCCACCAGGGCGTAGAGCTGGCCCCAGGCCAGGCCGGGGGCGGCGGCCAGCAGCGCCACGCCCGCGCCGCGGGCCGCCTCGGTCAGCGCGGCGGCGTCGCCGATCCCGGCCCGGACGACGACCGCGCTCACGCCCGCCCCGGCCGCGCTCTCCAGCAGGGACGGCTCCGGCCTGCCGGTGGCCAGCAGCAGCGCCCCGGCGTAGGCGGCCAGCGGCTCGTCGGAGCCGTGGATGACCGGCGCGCCCACCATCGCCTGGCGGCCGGACGGCAGGCACAGCGCGCTCACCGTCTCCGCGCCGAGGCTGTCGAGCAGCACGCCGAGCGTCACCCGGCCCTGGCCGCTCACGCCCGGCCCCCGCGCAGGAGGCGTCCGTGCCGGCCGCCGGTGAACTCGCCGTCGTCGATCACCATGCGGCCGCCCAGGAGCACGTGGGTGACGCCGGCCGGGCGGGTGGCGGGCTCGTCGTAGGTGCCGTCGTGGCGGATGGCGGCGGGGTCGAACACGCACACGTCGGCGACCGCTCCCCTGCCCAGCCAGCCCCGGTCGGCCAGGCCGAACTGGGCGGCGGTGGCCGAGCCGACCTTCCTGATCGCCTCGGCCATCGGCACGAGCCCGCGTTCGCGCACGTACGCGCCGAGGAAGGTGGGGAAGGTGCCGTACGTGCGCGGATGGGTCGGCCCGTCGGGCGGCCCGCCGTCGGAGCCGATCGACACGAGGGGGTGCCGCATGATCCGGGTGACGTCGTCGTCGTGCATGGTGTGGAAGACGCCGTCGGCGTGCGGGTCGGCCATGAGCAGGTCGCACAGCGCGTCCCAGGGCTCGCGGCCGTCCAGCAGGTCGGCCAGCGAGCGGCCGGTGACGGCGGCGGAGGCGTGCCGCAGCAGCCGCACGTCCTCGGGGTGCGTCTCCCGCCACAGGCCGACGCCGGTCGTGCGCTCGGGATCCTCGGCCAGCGCGCGCAGCGCCCGCCGTTCCGCCGGGTCGGCCAGCCTCCTGAGCAGCTCCGGCTCGCCGCCTTCGCACGCGGCGGGTGGCAGCAGCGCGACCAGCCCGGTGCAGAACGCCCGGTACGGGTACACGTCGGCCCGCACGTCCACGCCCCGGACCCGGGCGGCCGTCAGCTTGTCCAGCAGCATAGCCGACGACCCGTGCACGGCCCGGCCCGACGCCTTGCAGTGGGAGACCTGCAGCCGCACCCCGGCCGCCGCCGCGACCTCGACGGCCTCGTCCAGCGCGTCGGCCAGCCCCTCGCTCTCGCTGCGCAGGTGGGTGGCGTAGACGAGGTTCCAGCGCCGGGCGGCGCGGGCCAGCGCGATCAGCTCGCCGGTGCCGGCGTAGGCGCCCGGCACGTACTCCAGGCCGCTGGACAGCCCGCACGCGCCCGCGGCGAACGCCTCCTCGGCCAGCTCGGTCATCCGGTCGAGCGCGCCGGGCGGCGGCGCGGCGTCCATGCCGCAGACGGCCGTGCGCAGCGTGTTGTGGCCGACGAGCGCGGCCAGGTTGTTGGTCGTGCCCTCCCGCTCCACGGCGTCGAGGTAGCCGCCGAAGGTGGTGAAGGCGTGCTCGCCGAAGATCCCTGGGGTGAAATGGGCCGACTCGGGGTCGGCCGGCCCGCAGGAGAAGCCGCAGTTCCCGATGATCTCGGTGGTGACGCCCTGCCACAGCTTGAACGGCTGCGCCCCGGCCATGAACGGCACGGTGTCGGAATGGCTGTGCGGGTCGATGAAGCCGGGCGCGACGACCATGCCGTCCACGTCCACCACGCGGGCGGCCCGGCCGAGGTCGCGGCCGGTCGCGGTGACGCGTCCGCCGCCGATGGCCACGTCCGCGGTACGGCCGGGCGAGCCGAACCCGTCGTGCAGGGTGCCGCCGCGCAGGATGAGGTCGTGCATGAAGGTATTACCTTTCCCGGGTACGAGATGCGTCGGTCATGTCAGGGGACGGCCGCCACCAGGCGCCTGGTGTAGTCGTGGGCCGGGGCGTCCAGGACGGCCGAGGTCGTCCCCTCCTCCACGACCGCGCCCTTCAGCAGCACCACGGTCCTGGCGGCGACCTGGCGGACGACCGCCAGGTCGTGGGTGATGAACAACATCCCGGTGCCCAGCTCCCGGCCGATGCCGCGCAGCAGTTCGAGCACGTGCGCCTGGACCGACACGTCCAGGGAGGCGACCGGTTCGTCGCAGATCAGCAGCGCGGGCCGGACGGCCAGGGCCCGGGCGATGGCGACGCGCTGGCGTTCGCCGCCGGACAGCGCCTTGGGGCGGCGGGCGGCGTACGCGGCGGGCAGTCCGGCCAGCTCCAGCAGCTCCCCCACGCCGATCCGGTCGGCGGGCGCGGCCCTGGCGATCGCCTCGGCCAGCGTCGCGCCGACGGTCATGGCGGGGTTGAGCGAGGTGGAGGGGTCCTGGAAGACGCACTGGACGAGCCGGTGCACGCGGGCGCGTTCGCGCGGATTCAGGGCGGCGCGGTCGGTGACGTCGAGGCCGGCGAGCCGGATCCGGCCGCCGTCGGGGGTGATCAGGCCGAGCACCGACCGGGCCAGCGTGGTCTTCCCCGAGCCCGACTCGCCCACCAGGCCGACGGTCTCGCCGGGGTTCACGTGCAGGCTGACGCCGCCGAGCGCGGTGTGGGCGCCGTACCGTTTGCGCAGGTCCTCGATGTGCAGCAGCGGCTCGCCGGCGGCCGGGGCGGCGGGGAGCGCGGCCTCGCGCAGCGCCGGGCGGGCGGCTCCGGCGGTGTCGTGCACGCAGGCGGTCAGCCGGTCGGGGCCGATCGGGCGCAACGGCGGCCTGGCCGCGGTGCAGGCGTCGGCGGCCAGGTCGCAGCGGGTGGCGAACGCGCAGACGTCGGCCACCGCGTCCGCCCGCGGCACGGCGCCCGGGATGCCCACCAGGCGCTCCAGCGTGCGTTCCGCCGAGGGCAGCGCGGCCAGCAGCCCCGCGGTGTACGGGTGCGCGGGCTCCGCGGCCAGCTCCGGGCCCGGCCCCTGCTCGACGACGCGCCCGGCGTACATCACCGCGACCCGGTCGCAGACGGCGAACGCCACGCGCAGGTCGTGGGTGATGAGCAGCACGCCCATGCCGCGCGCCTCCTGGACCCGGCGCAGCAGCGCCAGGATCTCGTGCTGGGTGGTGGCGTCCAGCGCGGTGGTGGGCTCGTCGGCGACGAGCAGCTCGGGGTCGCCGGCCAGCGCGGCGGCCAGGGCGACGCGCTGCCGCATGCCGCCCGAGAGCTGGAACGGGTAGCGTCCGGCCACGGCGGGGTCGCCGATGCCGACCTCGGCCAGCCTGCGCGCGATCTCCTGCCGGGACGTGCGGCCGGGCAGGGTCTCGGCGATGTGCGCGCCGGCCGTGCGCAGCGGGTTGAGCATGGCGAAGGGGTCCTGCATGAGCAGCGAGATCCGCCGTCCGCGCACGCCGCGCAGCAGCCGCTCGGACGCGCCGACGAGCTGCGCGCCGCCGACCTCGACCGACCCCTCGGCGCGCAGGCCGCGCGGGAGCAGGCCGACGAGGGCGCGGGCGGTCAGGGACTTGCCGCTGCCGGACTCGCCGACCAGCCCGACGGTCTCGCCCGCGGCGACCGTCAGGTCCACGCCGTCCACGAGCACCCGGTCGCCGACGACCCGCAGGCCGCGTGTCTCAAGCATCGGAGAGCCTCTCGAAGAGCTGGTCGCCCAGCAGGGTGGCGGCGGTGGCGGCGACGGTGACCAGCGCGGCGGGCACCACCGCGGCCCACGGGTTGAGGTCGAGCAGGCCGCGGTTCTCCTCGATCATCAGCCCCCAGTCGGGCGTGCCGGCGGGCAGCCCGATGCCCAGGAAGGACAGACCGGACAGCGCGACCAGCGCGGCGACGAAGCTGAGCAGCGCGCCGGCCACGACCGTTGGCGCGATGTTGGGCAGCAGGTGCCTGAACATGATCCGGCCGCGGCTGAGCCCGAGCGTGCGGGCCGCCTCGGCGTAGGCCAGCTCGCGCTGGGCCATGGTGAGGCTGCGCACCACCCGGATGTCGCCGGGCGTGAACAGCACCGCCATCGCCAGCACCGCCCACCCGATGCCGCCGCCCAGCACGCCCACCAGGACGATCAGCATGAGCAGCCCCGGCATCGCGATGAGCAGGTCTACCACCCGCATCATGACGGCGTCGATCCAGCCGCGGCGGTAGCCGGCCAGCAGCCCGAGCGACGTGCTCATCGCGCACGTGCCCAGCGCGACGACGAGCGGCCACAGCAGCGCCGAGCGGGCTCCGGCCAGGCAGCGCGACAACACGTCCCGGCCCAGCTCGTCGGTGCCCGCCCAGTGGGCCCAGCTCGGCATCGTCGCGCCGAGCGCGAGGTCCTGCGCGGCCGGGTCGTAGGGCGCGATCCACGTTCCGAACAGGGCGGCGAACGCCATCAGGGCGAGGATCCCGCCCGACAGCAGCGTCAGCGGCCCCGGCCGGGCCCGGCGCAGCCGCCGCGCCCGTCCGCCGAGGCGCACGGTCCCGGTCACGACGCTCACGCGGCCACCGCCCCGTGCCGCACCCGCGGGTCCACCGCGAGGTAGGCCAGGTCGATCAGCAGGTTGACGGCGACCACCACGGCGCCTCCCATCAGGACGAGCGCCTGGACGACGGGCAGGTCCTTCTGCCCGACGGCGCTGACGAGCAGCTCGCCGACGCCGTGCAGCCCGAAGGCCCGTTCGACGAACAGCGCGCCGGTGAGGTTGGCGGCCAGCAGCAGCCCGCCGACCGTGAGGACGGGCAGCGCGGTGTTGCGCAGCGCGTACCCGATCCAGTAGCGGGCGCGGCCGACCCCGCGCGCCCGGGCGAAGGTCATGTAGTCCTGCCCGGCCAGGTCGAGCGCGGCCGCCCGCATCTGCCTGATGACGACCGCCGCCTGCCCGGTGGCCAGCGCGATCGCGGGCAGCGTCAGGTGCGCGACCCGCTCGGCGAACGTCTCGCCCGCGCCGAAGACGGGGAACCAGCCGAGGGTGACGGCGAAGCCGTACAGGAGCAGGATGCTCATCGCGAACGGCGGGATCGCGAGGCCGACCAGCGCGGAGAGCGTGATGCCCCGGTCCAGCGGGCCGCCCCTGCGCATGGCGGCGGCCAGCCCGGCGGGCAGGCCGACGGCGAGGGTGAGGATGATCGCGTAGGCGGCCAGCCCGGCGGTGACGGGCAGCCGGTCGGCGATGACGCTGGTGACGGGTTCGCGGCTGTAGAGGGACGCGCCGAAGTCGCCGCGCACGGCGTCGCCGAGCCAGGTGGCGTAGCGGACGGGCAGCGGGTCGTCGAGGTGGTACTGCGCGCGGACGGCTGCGCGCGACTCCGCGGTGGAGGGCCGCGGCCCGAGCAGGACCTGCTCCGGATCCCCGGGGGCGAGCGCCAGCAGCGCGTAGGTGAGCACGGACAGCACGCCGAGCAGGAGCAGCGCGGCGGCCAGGCGGCGGGCGACGAAGGCCATCAGACACCGGCCGCCGGGCGGATGGTGCTGAAGACGTTCATGGTCCAGGTGCCGAACTGGCCGGTGAACCGCTTGCGCAGCGCGACGGCGGCCTCCTTGGTGTAGAGCGGCACGTACGGCACCTGGTCGGCGATCTCGGCCAGCACCTCGGTGACGGCGGCGGCGCGGTCGGCGCCCTCGCGCTTGCCGAGGGCGTCGAGCCGGGCGTCCATCTCGGGCGAGCCGTAGCCGCTGAAGTTGAAGCCCTGGGGCCCGGCCGAGGCGCGGCTGACCAGGTCGGGCAGCACCTCGCCCGGGTCGGGGGTGCCGTAGAGCAGGTCGACGAGCTGCAGCGGGGTGTCCTGGTGGCTGAACATGCGCTGCCGGTACTGCTCGGTGGGCAGCGGCTGGAGGTCGAGCTTGACGCCGATCACCGCCAGGTCGGCGACGATGGCCTGCAGCGCCTTGACGTCGTCGCTGCCGCTGTCGTACGGCGCGGCCAGGGTGAAGCCCTGGGGGTGGGCCGACTTGGCCAGCTCGGCCTTGGCGGCGTTCACGTCGTGGGGGTGGGCGGGCAGCTTCGGCGGCGTGTCACCGTACAGGGCGGCGAGCTGCGGCTTGGGCAGCATCAGGTCGGCGATGCCGCCGTGGCCGCTGGTCATGAGCGTGGCCAGCGCGTCCCGGTCGAGGGCGTGGGCGATGGCGCGGCGGACGTGCACGTCCTTGAGCGGACCCTCGCGCACGCCGAGTGACAGGTAGGTGATGTTGTTGGCCGGGTAGAAGGAGGTCGTGACGCCGGGCAGGGCGCTCCACTTGCGCGTCTCGCTGACCTGGATGTCGTTGGTGCCGTCCACCTCGCCGGAGGAGACGGCCAGGCGCAGCGTCTCGGGGTCGCCGATCGCCTTGATCTCGATCCTGCGCAGCTCCGGCTTGGGGCCCCAGTACAGATCGTTGCGTTCCAGCGTCACCCCGGAGGTGAGCGAGAACTTCGTGACCTTGAAGGGGCCGGAGCCGAGCGTGCCGACCTCGGGCGAGCCGAGGTCCTTCGGGTGCGCGGCGGCCAGCCTCTTCGGGACGATCTGCCAGGCCAGCGCGGCGGTGGCCAGGAAGCTGGCGCTGGGCTTGCTCAGGGTGACCTTCACCGTGCGCGGGCCGGTGGCCTCGACCTTCTTGACCTGCGTGACGTAGCTGGCGGCCTGGGAGGTCACGGCGGGGTCGAGGTGGCGGGTCAGGGAGTAGGCGGCGTCCTCGGCGGTGACCGGCGTGCCGTCGCTGAACCTCGGGCCCTCGCGCAGGGTGAAGACGTACGTGCGCGGGTCAGGATGGGTCCAGGAGGCGGCGATGCTCGGGATGACCCTGCCGTCCGGGCCGAGGGTCACCATCGTGTCGAGGACGGCGAACTGCACGGTCGTGGAGGCGTCGTTGAAGCCGTGGGCGATGTCGAGGCTGTTGGGGGCCGTCCCCGTCGCCCAGCGGAGCGTGTCGGGGGCCGCGCCGGAGCTCGCGGCTCCGGCGCAGCCGGCCACCAGCACGAGCAGAGCGCCCGTGGCGAGCCTGGCGAGTGCGGTTGCGGATGTCATGGAACCACCTCGGGGAGTGAGCGGGGGGAATAGTCGGACGCTAGAAGCCCGGCCTCCCTCGTTCACTGACCCGGCAGCCAAACTCTGCGCGCCCCGGCTCGTGCTGCAGGCCAACACGGCCCTAGACCAGACCAGGGGGGACGCCGACGGGCGCGGTGCCGTCGGGCTGGGCGGTGAAGCGCAGGCCGAGCAGGCCGAAGCCGCTGAGCAGCAGGTCGCCGTCCCCGTCGAGGCGCAGGGTGAACGGGCCCGCGCGCCACGTCCCGGCGGGTGCGGGGGCTACGGGGGCCTGGAAGGTCAGGCCGACGCGCAGCGTCCCCTCGTCGACGACGGCGAGCACGCCCGTCTCGTCGTTGAGCCAGGCGCCTCGCGGGGCGGGCTCCTCCCCCGGGGGGTCGCACGGCTCGTACACGCTCGGCCAGCGGATCGACCCGTCGTGGCCGAACAGCAGCCGCCCGTCCTCCGGCACGATCCAGATCCGGCCTGCCGGGACCTGCGCGTACCAGCGGCCGTCGACGTCGAGGGCGAGTTCGAGGTCGGCGGCGCCGGTCAGGGCGATCGTGCCGTCCTGGTCGTCGCCGGCGGGTTCGAGCGTGAGCGTGGCGTCGGTCTCCGGGTCGTGCCAGTGCCCGAGCAGGGCGGGCCGCGCGGCCTCGGCGTCGGCCCGGGGGGCGGGGGCCGGACGGGGGGCCGGTTCCTGGCCGGTGAGGGCGCGGGCCAGGCGGAGGCTGAGGCCGACCGGGTCCAGGCCGCTGTGGTTGGTCAGGACGGCCACGCCGAGGCCGGGCTCCGGCAGGTGGAGCAGGTTGCCGACGTAGCCGTGCATGCCGCCGGCGTGGCCGTAGGCGTCCAGCTCGCCGACCGTCAGGTGGCAGATGCCGCGGGCGTACCGCAGGACGGCGCCGTCGGCGAGCGTGGTCCGCTCCAGCAGCGCGGAGCGCACGTCGGCGCCCAGCACCCGGCCGTCGGCCAGGAAGCCGAACCAGGGGGCGAGGTCGGCGACGCCGGTGACCAGGCCGCCGTCGCCGACCGCGCTCTCCTGCGTGTCGGCCCGCGCGCCGGCGCCGTCGTAGCCGTACGCCATCCGCGGCAGCGGGACGGAGGCGTCGTCGCGGAAGACGGTGTCGTCCATGCCGAGCGGCTCGAAGAGCCGTTCGCGGGCGAAGTCGGCCAGCGACCGGCCGGTGAGCCGCCGGATCACGACGGCGGCCAGGACGTAGCCGGTGTTGGAGTAGGAGAAACGGGTGCCGGGCTCGAACGTGGTCCGGCGCATGCCCGCCACGATCTTCATCAGCCGTTCCTCGTCCATCAGGGTGAACGGGACGCCGGTGACGGCCTGCAGGCCGTACCACTCCGGCAGGCCGCCGGTGTGCCGCAGGCACTGGTCGAGCGTGACGGGCACGCCGAGCCGCAGCTCGGGGACGTGCTCGCGGACGTCGTCCGACAGGCTCAGCCTGCCGTCGCGGGCCAGCAGCAGCAGGCACGCGGCGGTGAACTGCTTGCTGATGGAGGCGATGTCGAAGCGGGTACGGGAGTCGATCGGGACGCCGAACTCGACGGTGGCCACGCCCCTCGCCGCGGTGTGCAGCACCTTGCCGTCGGCGTAGACCCCGACGGCCAGACCCGGCCCGCCGGAGCGGAGGCCGGGAAGGGCGTCGAGCGCGCGTTCTACCTGCTCAAAATCCATCGTTCAAGTATCTGGATGTCCGGGTTCGAAACGCTTGTCCGGAGCGGCAAACCTGGGGGCTACCTGGTTGGTCTGCCGTACAGGGCCATCCTGGCGATCATGGCGTCCGCCGCCAGGTGGTAGCAGGTCGTCACGCATCCGAGCACCTCCCTCGGGGTGGTGAAGGTGGCCGCGAGCGTCTTGTCGGCGATCCGGCGCACACCCGGCACCAGCGCGCCCAGCTCGGCGGCGGGCGTGGTGGGCATGTCGATCTCCAGCTCCAGCACGCCGGGCAGCTCGACCGGCCGCAGCTCCCCGGCCGAGCGCACGGTCTCCGCCGCCGCCTCCTTGATCAGCCGCCGCGCCTCGGACGGCGAGAGGCTGTCGGCCGCGGTGTGCCCGTGAGCGATCTTGACGGCGACCGTGCGCACCCCGGGGAACGCCTTGCCGGCGACGTCGCAGATGACGTCGTCGCCGGTGAGCAGCCCCACCGGCACGCCGACGGCGGCCGCCTGCAGGGCGTTGACCTCGGCCTCGGAGACGATGGCGCCGTTGAGCCGCACCTCGTAGAAGTGCGAGGAGTAGGTGTGGGCGAGCACGCCCGGCGAGCCGGCGGCGGCGTGGTAGCCGAGGAACATGGCCACGTCGTGCTCGGCCGAGACGCCCTCGGCCATGCAGTCGAGCTTGGGCGTGCCGAAGATCAGCCGGGCGCGCGGGTCGAGCTCCTCGTGCAGCAGGTTGTCCATGGTGCCGTGGCTGTCGTTGACCAGGACGCTGGCGGCCCCGGCCGTGAAGGCGCCCTCGATGGCGGCGTTGGCCTCGGCGGTCATCAGGCGCTGGGCCCGCGGGTAGCCGTGGCCGGCGCGGGAGACCTGGTCCATGGTGGCGATGCCCGCCACGCCTTCCATGTCGATGGAGATGTAGACGTTCGTCATCGTCACAGGCTTTCACCGGGGCGGACGGACGGCTTCGTCGCCAGGGCAGAAACCGCCTGCCCCGCTTGCGTCTTCCGCACAGTGGCCGGGATCACGAAGGCGGCGGCGACCGCCAGCAGGCCCAGCGCCGCCGACAGCAGGTACGTGTCGACGAAGCTCTGCTCGGTGGGCGCCCCCGCGACGGCGCCGGAGGCCAGCACCATGGCGCCGAGCTGGGCCCCGAACGTGCCGCCGATGCTCTTGGCGACGAAGACCACGCCGCTGACCCCGGCCGCGCGCTCGCCCGGCACGTCGGCGGCCACGGCGTTGAGCCCGGCGGTGAGGCCGATGGAGGCGCCCAGCCCGATGACCGTCACCGCGGCCATGACCTGCCAGGGTGCGGAGTGCCACAGGGCCAGCCCGCCGGTCCCGGCGCAGACGAGCACGCTGCCCAGCACCAGCACCGTGCGCCGGCCGAGCAGCCTGGTCATCGGCCCGACCAGCGGCGCGATCACGGTGCCCGCGACGCCCATGGGGAACATGTAGATGCCGATCCACAGGGTGTCGGCGCCCTGGCCGTACCCGGTGCCGGCGGGCGCGGCCAGCATCATCGGCAGGGCGACGACGAGGCCGAAGGAGGCGAAGCCGAGCAGCACCCCCATGGCGGTCACCCCGGCCGGGGTGCGTCCGGCCAGCAGCCGCAGGTCCACGAGCGGGTCGGCGACGCGCAGCTCGACGACCACCCACGGGCCCAGCGTCAGCACGGCGGCGGCGAACAGGGCGAGCGTGGCCGGGGACGTCCAGCCCCAGCTGGAGACGGCGGTCAGGCCCAGCATGACCAGGGCCACGCCGCCGCCGAGCAGCAGCCCGCCCGCCCAGTCGACGCGACCGCCGGCCGCGCGCGGGGTGGACGGCACGGTGAACCAGGCGAGCAGGGCGGCCGCCGCCACGCCTGCCACGGCCAGCAGGAACAGCGACCGGTAGCCGAGGGCCGAGGTGATGGGCCCGGCCAGGATGAGGCCGAGTGCGCTGGCCAGCGCGGCGACGCCGACGACCAGGCCGTTGCCGGTGGCGGCGCGCTCGGGGGTGAGGGTGTCGCGGAACAGCCCGACGGTCAGGGGCAGCACGCCCAGCCAGATGCCCTCGATCGCCATGCCGGTGATCAGCAGGGTGATGTTCGGCGCCAGGGCGGAGAGCAGGACCCCGGCGCCGCTGATCGCCATCAGCGCGAGCAGCACGCGCCGCTTGTCGTACATGTCGGCCAGGCGGCCGACGATGGGGGTGCTGATCGCCGAGCTGATCAGCGAGCCGGTGAAGATCCACGCGAGCGCGCCGGGCGAGGCCCCCAGGTCCTGCTGGACGAGCGGGAGCGCGGGCGAGAGCGTCATCTCCATGGTCTGGAGGACGCCGATGTACAACACCGGCGCGCCGATGACGCCGAAGCCGGATCTGGACATGGTTCTGCCTTTCGGGGTGGGGTGACGTGCGGCCGTGTGGTCCCCCCGAACCCCGGCCGTGATCTAGGCCGGTCCGAGCACCGTCGGCGTGATCAGCGCCAGGGCGGTCTCGACGAAGAACTCCTCGTCGGCCTCGTGGGCGCCGAGCACGACGCTCTGGCCGAGCCCGGACAGCAGGGCCTTCAGGGCGCGGGCCAGGCGCAGCGCCTGTTGCGCGGTGACGGCGGCCCCGCCGTGCTCGCGGCCGGTGAGCAGCGCGGCGAGCTCGACCTCGGTCGACCTGATCGAGGTGTTGAGCCTGCGGCGCAGGTCGGGGTCGTTGAGCACGAGGTCGAGCACGCGCGTCTCGAACAACATCCGGCCGGCCGCCTGGGGGTCGGCCGACATGTGCAGGTAGCGGCGGGCGATCTCGGCCACGACCTCCGCCAGCCGCGCGCCGAACCCGCCGGTCTCGGGCGTGCGCAGGTCGAGCGGGCCGACGTAGTCGTCGACCATGGCGGCCATCAGCCCGTTCTTGCCGCCGAACAGCGAGTAGACCGCCCCCGTGGTCAGGCCGGCCAGCTCGGTGATGTCCTCCAGCTTGGC
Source organism: Nonomuraea sp. NPDC048881 (assembly GCF_040649795.1). Lineage (NCBI taxonomy): Bacteria > Bacillati > Actinomycetota > Actinomycetes > Streptosporangiales > Streptosporangiaceae > Nonomuraea > Nonomuraea sp. NPDC048881. Next base: position 18,925 of record NZ_JBEZGC010000022.1, on the reverse strand, counting down.
CTTCGAGCCGTCCCTGCCGACGATCTCGCGGGCGGCCTCGATCAGCGCGCGCTTGTTGGCGGCCTTGCTTTCCGCTCTGGTCAGCCGCATGACATCTCCTGCATGCCGTAAAGATAATCTGATTTACTAGAATAATCCAGATTATCAGGAGGCCCGAAAATGGACGTCGCCCCCCACATGAGCCGCGTGCCCGACTTCACCGCGTTCCCGACGGTGGACCAGATGCACGCCGAGCTCGACGACCTCGCCGCCGCCCACCCCGACCTGGTGCGCCTGCGCCGCATCGGCACCTCCCGCCTCGGCGAGCCGCTGCGCGTGGCCACCATCGGCGCGGGCCCCCATGACGCCGTGATCATCGGCGGCCCCCACCCCAACGAGCCCATCGGCGCGCTCACCGTCAGCACGCTGCTGCGGCAGCTCGTCGAGGACGCCGCGCTGCGGGAGGACTTCGGCTTCCGCTGGCACCTCATCCCCTGCGTCGACCCCGACGGCGCCCGGCTCAACGAGGGCTGGTACGCCCGCCCGAGCGACCGCCGCGCCTACGCCGAGCACTTCTATCGCCCGGCCGAGGCCGACCAGGTCGAATGGACCTTCCCGCTGACCGGCGAGGACTACTTCTTCGACCGCACGCTGCCGGAGACCGAGGCGCTGATGCGGCTGATGGACGAGGTCCGGCCCGCCCTGGTCTACTCCCTGCACAATGGCGAGCTCCAGGGCGCCTTCTACTACCTCAGCCGCAACGACCCCGCGCTCGCCGCCCGCCTGACCGCCATCGCCACGGCCGAGGGCCTGCCCCTGCACATGGGCCCGCCGGAGCTGCCCGGCGCCGTCCAGATCGCGCCGGCGGCCTACCTGACCCCGCGGGGCGCCGAGATCGGCCCGACGTACGGCACCGGCGGCGGCAGCGTCGACTACGCCGACCGGTTCGGCGCCCTGCACCTGGTCACCGAGCTGCCCTATTGGGCCGATCCCCGCGTCTCCGACCAGACCCCGACCGGCCAGAAGTACGAGGAGACGATCCGCGACTGCCTGGCCGGGCAGCGCGACCTGATCGGCGAGCTGGCCGCCTCCCTCGCCCGCGTCAAGGGCGACCTGACCGTGCGCTCCGCCTTCCGCCGGGCGCTGGAGGACTTCGTCGGCACCCACGACGACTTCATCGGCGAGTGGGAGGGCCTGCCCGGCACCGACCGCCCGGCCACGGTGGCCGAGGCGGTCGGCGGCCGGCAGCTCGTGCACCTCATGCGGCTCCGGTACTGCGGCACCTGCCTGCGCATGCTGGACGCCGAGCTGGCCGCGGGCAACGCGACGCCCGCCGTCCGGGCCGAGCGCGCCCGGCTCGGCGCGCGCTTCGACGAGTGGTTCGCCGAGGCCGAGGCCGACGCGCGGAGCACGCCGATCCCGCTGCGCTCGCTGGTCGCGGTGCAGCTCGGCGCGGCGCTGCTCGCGGCGGACGCCGTCAGGCGGGCAGGAGGGCGGTCAGCTCACGCCTGACCAGCGGCCAGGTACGGCTCTCCGGGTCGATGAGCACGAAGTGGCCCGCCCCCGGGACGCGCACCAGCGACGTCCCCGGGTGGGCCGCCAGGTACGACTCCGAGACCTGGACGGGGACCCGCTCGTCCGCCGTGCCGTGCACGATCACCAGCGGGCCCGTCCGGTCCGGCAGGCGTACCGGGTCCAGGCCGGGATGGTCGTCCGGCGGGCCGCCGAGGAAGTCGGCCACCGCGCCGTCGTCGAGGTCCAGCCGCGCGGCCAGCCGCAGGTCGGCGACCGGTGCCAGGGCGAGGACGGCGGTGCCGTCCGGCGCGGCGCACATGGCGAGATGACCGCCGGCCGAGTGGCCGACGACCACCGAGGGACGCAGCAGGCCGACCGCGGCCCGCAGGTCGGCGACCGCCGCCGCCGGATCTCCCGGCCTGCGGCGGTACTCGACGGCGGCCACGCCGCACCCCGCCCGGTGCAGCGCGTTGGCCATGGGCCGCAGGTGCGTCCGGTCGTACTCCGGGCGCCAGAACCCGCCGTGCACCAGCGCCACCACGGGTCCCTCGCCCGGCCACAGGTCGATCACCTGGTCGGCGTCGTCCCCGTACCGCAGGGTCCGGAGCGGGCCGGGCGCCGGGCGGGTCAGGACGGCACGGTTCTCCACCCTCACCTCCCGCCGGACCGTCGCGAGCCGAGCCGGGCGAGCCCGGCCGCGCCCGCCGCCAGCAGCGCGGCCCCGGCCCCGGCGGCCCCGGCCAGTAGCAGGTGCTGCCGCCGGACCCGCCGCCTGACCTGCGCGTACGGCACCGTGGAGAACGACACCAGCTCGTACCGCGACACGTAGCGGCCGGGCAGCGCGCGTTCGAGGCGGTGCTCGACGCTCTTGGTCAGCCGGTGCACCGGGGAGGCGACCTTGTCGCGCATCTCGACGAAGTTGTCCAGCGCCATCTCGGCGATCGCGTCGGTGTCGTCCCTGCGCCGCGCCTCGAACAGCGGCAGCGCGCGGGCCCAGTCGCCGCCGGTCTCCGTCAGGCACCGGTCGAGCACGGTCACGTCCTCGAAGCCGCAGTTGGCGCCCTGGCCGTAGAAGGGCACGATGGCGTGCGCGGCGTCGCCGATCAGGCCGACCCGGCCGTCCGCCTGCCATGGCGCGCAGCGGACGGTGCCGAGCCGGCCGACCGGGTTCTCCATGTACTCCCCTACCAGACCGGGCGCGAGGGGGGGCACGTCCGGGTAGTGGGTGCGGAAGTGCCGTTCGATCGCGGCCGGGCCGCTCAGCGAGGCGAAGCTCGACGTGCCCTCGGTCGGCCAGAACATCGTGCAGGTGAAGGAGCGGTCAGGGTTGGGCAGCGCGATCATCATCGAGGTGCCGCGCGGCCAGATGTGCAGGGCGCCGGGGTCGAAGGCGAACTCGCCGGCCACGGGCGGGATCGTCAGCTCCTTGTAGCCGTGGCCGAGGAAGTCCAGGCTCTCCCGGATGCCCCGGTGGGCCACCAGCTCGGCCCGTACGGCCGAGCCGGCACCGTCGGCGCCGAGCACCACGCCGGCCGCCGCGCGCACCGGGCCGGCCTCGGTGTCGAACTCCATCGCGCCGGTCGCCGGGTCCAGGCCGGTCAGCCGGTGCCCGAAGAAGATCTTCACGCCGGGCGCGGACTCCGCGGCGTCCAGCAGCGTGTTGTTGAGCGCGCCGCGGCTGATGGAGTTGATCGAGCGCACCCCGTCGTGGCTGTACGGCTGGAAGTTCAGCGGCCCGTCCACGGGGTGGATCATCCGGCCGCGCATGGGCAGCGCGCCGGCCATGACCTGCTCCTCCAGGCCGATCCGGCGCAGCGCGGCCAGCCCGCGTTCGGAGATGGCCAGGTTGATCGACCGGCCGCGCTCGGCGAGCCCGGCGCGCGGGTCGGGCCGCCGTTCGTAGACGGTCACGTCGAGGCCCCGCCGGGCCAGGTAGCAGGCGAGCAGGCAGCCGGTCAGGCCCGCGCCGACCACGGTGACGTTCATCGGTCCTCCTCGACGCACTCGGCCAGCGCGACGGCGGCGCGCCAGCAGTCGTGGTAGGTCGAGTACAGGGGCGTCGGCGCCAGGCGGACGACGTCCGGCTCGCGGGCGTCGGCGATCACCCCGTGCTCGTGACGCAGCCGCCGGGTCAGCTCGGCCGCGCCGCCGCGCTCGACGCGCAGGGAGAGCTGGCAGCCCCGGCGGGCGGGGTCGCGCGGCGTGACCACCGTGAGCGGCCTGGTGGGGGTGACCCGGTCGAGCAGGCTCTCCAGGTAGGCGGTGAGCCGTACGCTGCGGGCCCGCAGGGCGGTCATCCCGATCCGGTCGAAGACGCCGAGCGAGGTGCGCACCGGGCCCATCGCGTAGATCGGCGGGTTGGAGACCTGCCAGGCGTCGGCGCTGGCCGGCGGCCGGGAGACCGGCGCCATCTCGAACCGGGTCGCCTGCTCGGTGCTCCACCAGCCCTCCAGCCGCTGCAGCGCCGGGTCGCCCAGGTGCCGCTGGTGGACGAACACGCCGCCGAGGGCGCCGGGCCCGGAGTTGAGGTACTTGTAGGAGCACCAGGCGGCGAAGTCCGGCCCCCACGCGTGCAGCTCCAGCGGCACGTTCCCGGCGGCGTGCGCCAGGTCCCAGCCGACGGCCGCGCCGCTCGCCCGGCCGGCCGCGGTGATCGCCGGGATGTCCATGAGCTCGCCGGTCAGGTAGTTGACGCCGCCCAGCAGGACCAGCGCGACCGTGTCGCCCTCGCGGTCCAGGAAGTCCAGCACCTCCCGGCCGTCGCGCAGCCGGACCACCGTCTCGTCCGGGTCGAGGCCGTGCAGGCGGGCCTGGCTGCGCACGGCGTAGCTGTCGGAGGGGAACGCGGTGTCCTCGATGAGGATCCGGGTCCGCGTGCCGCGCGGCCGGTAGAACGAGACCATCAGCAGGTGCAGGTTGACCGTCAGCGAGTTCATCACCACGGTCTCCTCGGGCAGCGCGCCGACCAGCCGGGCGGCCGGGCCGGTGAGCCGCTCGTGGTAGGGCAGCCACGGGCGGGCCCCCTCCAGATGTCCCTCCACGCCGAGCCGGGCCCAGGCCTCCAGGTCCTCGGCCAGCTCCGCCGCGGTCGCCCGGGGCTGCAGGCCCAGGGAGTTGCCGGCGAAGTAGGCGCACTCGGGGTGGCCGCCGCCGTCGGCGGGCGGGATGAGGAAGAGCTCGCGGTGGCCCGGGTCGTCGCGGTCGCGGCGCAGGGCGTCCTGCTCGGCGGGCTTCCAGTCGTCGATCACGTGTCGTCCGTCCTTCACATGTGGGTCCGGGCGGACCACAGCTCGGGGAAGACCACCCGCGCCATGCTGCGCTCCAGCCAGGCCAGGCCGTTGGAGCCGCCGCTGCCGGGCTTGGCGCCCATCGACCGGCGGACCGCCGTCACGTGCTGGTAGCGCCAGTCGCCGAACTGCTCGGCCACGTCGGTCAGCGCCTCGCCGAGCAGCCGCAGCGCGTTGCCGGGGCCGGTGTCGCGGTACACCTCGACCCAGGCCCGCTCGACGGCCGGGTGCGGCTCGTGCTCGACGGCGAAGTCGCGCTCCAGCAGCTCGCGGGGGAGGTCGTGGCCGAGCCGGGCCAGCAGGGCGATGGCGTCGTCCCACAGGCTCGGCGACTCCAGGGTGGTGAGCAGGTCGCGGTGGGTGCGGTCCTGGCGTCTGAACGGGCGCAGCAGGGCCGGGTTCTTTAGCCCCAGCAGGAACTCCACGTGCCGGTACATCGCCGACTGCAGGCCGCTGGCCTCGCCGAGCTCGTCCCGGAAGCGGTTGAAGTCGGCGGGGGTCATCCAGCGCAGGCCGCGCCAGCTCGCGTTCAGGCCCTCCAGGTGCAGCACGGTACGGCGGAGCGGGTCCAGCGCGGCCCACACGTCGTCGGCCCGCAGCCGCTCCTGCGCGTTGCGCAGCTCGAAGGCGATGAGCTTGAAGTACAGCTCCATCACCTGAGTGATCATCAGGAACGACATCTCGCCCGCGTCGTCGCTCATCGGGTGCTGCAGGTCGTGCAGCACGTCGGTGCGGACGTAGGCGTCGTAGGGGGTGCGGGTCTGGAAGTCCAGGGTGGGAGCTCCGCCCGTCGCCCTGGCTCTTGCGGCGCGTTCCTCCGCCGTGGTCGGCCGCACTGCTGCTAACTGTCGCGTCGCGTCCACGCGCTTGCCCTTCTCTTAGCCTTGCTGTCCCCATGATGGCGTCGGGATGATGGAGAAGGAATGCCATATGGAAGGCTATATCGCCATATAGGCTTATGTTTCGGTATAAATCGTGATTTGGGGCTTACGAACGGAAGGCATGATCGTGGACGAGACCGACTGGGAGTTGCTGCGCGAACTCCAGGACAACGCCCGGCTCTCCCTCAAGGAGCTGTCCCGCCGGGTCCACCTGTCCGCGCCCTCGGTGGCCGACCGCGTACGAAAGCTGGAGGAGTCGGGCGTGATCACCGGCTACCACGCGACGGTGGACCCGGTGCGGGCCGGCTGGCCGGTCTCGGCCTTCATCCGCATGTCCTGCTACGGCACCCGCTGCGTGCTGCGCGACCCCGAGGTGGCCGGCTGGCCGGAGGTGCGCGAGATCCACCGGGTCACCGGCGACGTGTGCAGCATCCTGCGGATCGTGGCGGTCTCCATGGTCGCCTTCGAGGACCTGATCGACCGCCTGGCGGTCTACGGCCCGCCCTCCAGCACCATGATCCTGTCCACTCCGCTCCCCGGCCACCCCCTCACCACCCCCGACGGCCCGTGAGCCCGTCCGCCTCGCGGCCGGCCCCGATGATCCACGGGCCCGTGCCGTCGTGGCAGAAGCGGGCGAAGGTGGTGCTCATCGAGTGGGACAGGGCGTCCACCTGGGGGCCCGTGCCGGTCAGCGGGGTTCCGTGGGTGCCGAGGTAGAGGGGGACGTCCACCAGATGGCAGGCGCCCAGGGCGACTCCGGCGTGGCTCATCGGCGAGCGGTGCCCGCAGACGTGGTGCCCGGCGGGGCCGTGATGGGCGTCGGCCAGCTCCTGGGCGGGCCCGGCGAAGAGCTCGCCGGTGTCCAGGCTGTCCTGGCCGATCGCGGTGAACAGGCGGGTCTCCTCGGCCGTCGTCGTCACCAGCAGCGGGACGCGCGCGGCGGCGCCCGTGCGGACCGCCTCCACCGGGTGGACGGCCAGCAGCTCGCCGTCCACGACGGGCGCGGCGGGCAGCAGCCCCGCGGCCGGGGCGCAGGCGCGTACGGCGGCCTCCTCGGCGGCCAGCAGATCGGCGAGCGGCACGGCGTACGGGTCGCCGCCGAGCGCGGAACGCGCCACCGAGGTCCAGGCGGCGGCCTCGGCGGGAGTGCGGAACCCGTACGGGACGGGGCTCATCGCCGCCGCCCGCGCGAACAGGCCGGGCGCGCACGTCATCAGGGCCAGCACGCAGGTGCCGCCCGCCGAGTGCCCGGCCAGGGTGACGTTCGCGGGGTCGCCGCCGAAGGCCGCGATGTTGGCGCGCACCCACTCCAGGGCGGCGATCTGGTCGCGCAGCGCCAGGTTGGCCGGCACGCCGTCGCCGTGCCAGAAGCCCGGCAGGCCGAGCCGGTAGTTCACGGTCACCACGACCAGGCCGTGGTCACGGGCGAGCGCGGTGCCGTCGTACATCGCCTGGGAGCCGGAGCCGAAGACGAACGCGCCGCCGTGCAGGAACACCAGCACCGGGCGGCGCCCCTCGGCGGAGGGCGTCCAGACGTTGAGGAACAGGCAGTCCTCGGCCGACGTCGCCGGGTCGATCTCCAGGCCCGGCACCCAGGCCATGCGGCCGGGCCGCTGCGGGGCGGGCGGGCCGGGGGTGCGGGCGTCCGCGACGCCCCGCCAGGGGCGCGCGGGCTCCGGCGCGGCCAGGCGGCGGGCGGGCGCGGCGTAGCGCACGCCCTTGAACGTGCTCACGCCGCCGCCCCGGACGCCGCGCAACGCCCCGAGCGGCGTCTCGGCGACCGTCATCCCCCGAGCCCCAGGAAGGCGGCGGCGTTGCCGCCCAGGACGGCCGCGCGGCCCTGCTCGTCCAGCTCGGCGCAGGCGCGCACGACCGCGCCCGGCTCCTGCTCCCCCAGCGGGAACGGGAAGTCGGTGCCGAGCATGACGCGCTCGGCCCCCATCACCTCGACCAGCAGCCGCAGGGCGCGCGGGTCGAACACCGCGGAGTCCACGTAGAAGCGGTCGGTGTAGGCCGACGGCGGCCTGGGCGAGTGCTCGCGGACGATGTCGCGCTGGTGCCAGGCGTTGTCGGCCCGGCCCAGCAGGTAGGCGAAGCTGCCGCCGCCGTGGCAGAAGCACAGCCGCAGCGAGCCCGGCAGCCGCTCGAACGCCCCGGACAACATCAGCGACAGGATGCCGAGATGGGTCTCGGCCGCCATGCCGACCAGCCACGGCATCATGTGGCCGCGCATGCGGTCGGCGCCGAGCATGTCCCAGGGGTGGACGAGCACCGGCATGTCCTGCTCGGCGCAGTGCGCGAGGAAGGCGACGATGTCGGGGTCGTCCAGGTTGCGCGGGCCGACGTGGTTGCCGATGTGCACGCCGCGGTGACCGGCGGCCTTGGCCTCGGTGACGGTCTTCGCGGCCAGCGCGGCGTCCTGCAAGGGCACCTGGCACAGCGGCAGCAGCCGGTCGGGGGCCTGCGCGCAGTGGTCGAGCACGCGGTCGTTGACCATGGCGCACCACTCGGCGGCGCGGGCCGGGTCGGCCGCGTAGCCGAACAGCAGCGGGGTCGAGGAGACCGCCTGCACGGCCACCCCGGTGCGGTCCATGGCGGCCACGCGGGCCCCGGCGTCCCACAGCTCCGGCGTGACCGGGCGGTAGTCGTCCTCGCCGCTCATCATCATGCCGTCGCGCAGCCACGGCTCGCCGGCCCCGGCGAGCGTCCTGGCCTCCTCGCGGGAGATCCGCGGGAAGACGTGCGCGTGCACGTCGATCATGGTCACCGGACCACCGGCCGCAGGTGGTCCGGCCAGTCCTTGCCGGGGTGCTCGGCGCCGCAGTGGGGGCAGGTGCGGTCGCCCTCGTGGAAGGCGCGGAAGACCGGCGGCAGGTCGTCCACGATCGACTGGAGCTGCACCTCGGCGCGGTGGACCAGGCGGTGGCAGTTGACGCAGTACCACTCGAAGGCGTCCAGCGCGCCCTGCGGGCGGGCGAACTCCACGACCAGGCCGATCGAGCCGGGCACCGGCCGCTGCGGCGAGTGCCGCACGTGCGGCGGCAGCAGGAAGACGTCGCCCTCGCCGATCTGCACGTCCACCGGCGGCTTGCCCTCCTCCTCCATGACCCGCAGCACCATGCCGCCCCGCAGCTGGTAGAAGAACTCCTCGATCGGGTCGTCGTGGAAGTCGGTGCGCTGGTTGGGCCCGCCCACGATCGTCACCATGAGGTCGGCGTCCTTCCAGATCTGCGCGTTGCCGACCGGCGGCTTGAGCAGGTCCTGGTGCTCGTCGATCCACTTGTTCAGGTTGAAGGGGGGGATCATGCCTGGCTCCTTTGGGGGATGAGGGCGGTGCAGGAGATCTCGATCAGCAGGTGCGGGTGCGGGAGCTGGTGGACGGCGACCGTGGTGCGGGCGGGGCCGCTCTCGTCGAAGTACTCGCCGTAGACCTCGTTGTAGCCGCCGAAGTCGTTCATGCTGACCAGGTACGCGGTCACGTTCACCACGTCGTCCAGGCCGCCTCCGGCGGCGGCCAGCAGGTCGGCGATGTTCTCGATCACCGCCCTGGTCTGCTCGCGGATGTCGAGGCTGGTGGTGCCCAGCTCGTCCGCGCTCGCCCCGGCGAAGGAGCCGTCGGGGCGGCGCGAGCTGGTGCCCGACACGAACACGAAGTCTCCGGCCCGCTTGACGTGCGGGAACCGGCCGCGGGGCCGGGCCTTGCCCTCGACCAGCAGCGCGTCGCTCATCGGGTGGTCACCTCCACGTGTCCGAGGCCGGCGGCGCCGACGCGTACGTGCGCCCCGGCGGGCAGCGGCAGCGCCGCCGTGGCCGCGCCGGCCAGGACGATCCAGCCGGCCTCCATCTCGATCCCGGCGGCCCTGGTCAGCCGGGCGGCCGCGGTCAGCGCGCGCAGCGGGTGGCCGAGGATGGCCGCCGACGAGCCGCCGGCGACCTGGCGGCCGTCGATCTCCATGACCAGGCCGAGGTTGCCGAGGTCGCCGGCGTCCTGCGGACGGCGCCAGGGGCCGACGCCGAAGCCGCTGGCCGAGGCGTTGTCGGCGATGACGTCGGGCAGGGTGAAGCTGAAGCCCTCGTAGCGGGAGTCGAGCACCTCGTACCCGACCGCGACGCCGCCGACGGCCGAGGCCACGTCGGCCGTGCCGCGCACCGGCCGGTCCAGCAGGAACGCGATCTCCGGCTCGATCCGCGGGTGGATCAGGCCGGTGGTGTCGAGCCGGGACTCCACCAGCATGGCGTCGGTGAGCAGGCCCCAGATGACGTCGTCCACGCCCATCTGGGCCATCTTGGCGCGGCTGGTGAAGCCCATCTTGACGCCGATGAGCCGCTCGCCGCGGGCCAGCCGCCGTTCGATCAGGGCGCGCTGGACCTCGTAGGCGGCGGGCACGTCGAGGTCGGCCGTGTCGGTCAGGCGGGGGATGGCGCGGCCGGTCAGGGTGGCTTCGTCCAGGCGTTCGGCGAGCGCGTTCACCGCTCCTCCTTCTCGTCGTCGGCGGCGAAGGCGGCGCGGACGTCGCCCAGCCCGTCGATGCGGGCCTCCAGCACGTCGCCCGGACTCACCGGGACGACCGGGCCGAGCGCCCCGGTCAGCACGGTGTCGCCCGCCCGGAGCGGACGGCCGAGCGCGGCCAGCGTGTCGGCCAGCCAGACCGCGGCGTGCAGCGGGTGGCCCAGGCAGGCCGCGCCGACGCCGGTCGAGACCTGCTCGCCGCGGCGTTCGATGACCATGCCCGCCAGCCGCAGGTCCACGTCGCGCAGCGGGACCGGGCGGTTGCCGAGCACGTACAGGCCGGAGGAGGCGTTGTCGGCGACGGTGTCGGCCAGGGTGATGTCCCAGTCGCGGATGCGGCTGCCGACGACCTCGATCGCGGGCAGCGCGAACGCCGTCGCGGCGATCACGTCGGCGACCGTGTGGCGCTCGTGCGGCAGGTCGCGGTCGAGCACGAGCGCGACCTCGGCCTCGGCGCGCGGCTGGAGCACCGCGCCGGCCGGGATCTCCGCTCCGTCGGGCACCGCCATGTCGGCGAACAGCACGCCGAAGTCGGGCGAGCCGACGCCGAGCTGCCGCTGCACGGCCTCGCTGGTCAGCCCGACCTTGCGGCCGGTGATCCGCCTGCCCTCGCCGAGCCAGTGCTCGGTGAGCAGGCTCTGCACCGCGTAGGCCGCCTCCAGGCCGTCGACCAGGTCGCGGACCGGCTCGCACGGGCGGCCGGACGCGTACGCCTCCAGCAGCCGCGCGGCGGCGGCGCGATGGTTGTCTGTCACTTCTGTCCTCATATCTTGACGCACACGTTGACCGGCTCGGAGAAGAAGTCGAGCGAGTACTCGCCGCCCTCACGCCCGATGCCGGAGGCCTTCACGCCGCCGAACGGGGTGCGCAGGTCGCGCAGGTTCCAGCAGTTGACCCAGACGATGCCGGCCTGGATCCGGGGTGCCACGCGGTGGGCGCGCGACAGGTCGGTGGTCCACACGGTGGCGGCCAGGCCGTACGGGCTGTCGTTGGCCAGCCGGACGGCCTCGTCCTCGTCGTCGAAGGGGGCGACGTGGCAGATGGGGCCGAAGACCTCCTCGCGGACGGTCCTGGCGTGCGGCGGCAGGCCGGTGATCACGGTGGGCTCGACGTGGAAGCCGCCGTCGCGGGCGTCGCCGAACTCCGGCACGCCTCCTCCGGCCAGCACCGTCGCGCCCTCCTCGACGGCGAGGCGGTAGTAGGACAGCACCTTGTCGCGGTGCTGGGCCGAGATCATCGGCCCGTAGCCGCTCAGGCCCCTGGCCCGCTCTGCCAGCGCCCGCGTGAACGCCTCGAAGATCGGGCGCTGGACGTAGACGCGCTCGGTGCACAGGCAGATCTGGCCGGAGTGGGTGAAGCTGGAGCGGATCGTGCCCTCGACGGCCTCCTCCAGGTCGGCGTCGGCGAAGACCAGGGCCGGGTTCTTGCCGCCGAGCTCGAAGGAGACCGGCGTGACGTGCGCGGCGGCGTTGCGCATGATGGCGCTGCCGGTGGCCGAGGCGCCGGTGAAGGCGATGGCGTCCACGCCGGGGTGCGCGGTCAGGTGCTCGCCGGCCGCCCCCGCGCCATGGCCGTGGACCAGGTTGAACGCGCCGGCCGGCAGGCCCGCCGCGTCGATCACCTCGGCCAGCAGGGTGGCGGTGGAGGGGGTCTCCTCCGACGGCTTGGCGACGACGGAGTTGCCCGCGGCCAGGGCCGGCGCGACCTTCCAGGTGAGCAGCAGCAGCGGCAGGTTCCACGGCGAGATGACGGCGACCACGCCGAGCGGGCGGCGCACGGTGTAGTTGAGCGCCTGCCCGCTGCCGCTCCAGGCCGGGACGCTGGTGTTGTAGGCCCGTTCGGGACGCCCGTAGGCCAGGTCGGCGTAGGCGCGGAAGTTGCCGGCGGCGCGCGGGATGTCCACCGTCGCGGCCAGCTCGCGCGGCTTGCCGGTGTCGGCGGCCTCGGCCTCGACGAACTCCTCGAACCTGGCCTCGATCCCGTCGGCGATCCGGCGCAGGTACGCGCACCGCTCCTCGGTGGAGGTGGCGCCCCAGGGGCCGTCGAGGGCGGCGCGGGCGGCCCGGACCGCCTCGTCGACGGTCTCGCGGGACGCCTCGGGGACGGCTCCGACGGTGCGGCCGTCGACGGGCGAGATGAGGGGGAAGTCGGTCCCCGCCGTCGTGAAGACGCCGTTGACGTAGTGCGCGGGCTTCATGGTCGACATTCTGCTGATCGCTCGACATAACAGTCCAATACCGAAATGTCGCCTGGCTATCCTTATTTCGTTATATGTCGGTTCTGCTATGTCTGCCGACCGAATCGGTATTCGTTCTGGCATACCACCAGCGTGCATCCTCTTCCGTACCCTCATTCGGAAGGCACAGAGAGATGGACACAGATCGCCGCCTGGCCGCCCGCCGCGTCTCGCGGGCCGCCTTCATCGGCACCGCCATCGAGTGGTACGACTTCTTCCTCTACGGCACCGCCGCGGCCCTCGTCTTCAACAAGCAGTTCTTCCCCGCCATGGACCCGGTCGCCGGCTCCATCGCCTCCTTCGGCACCATGACCGTGGGATTCCTGGCCCGCCCGCTGGGCGGCATCGTCTTCGGCCACTTCGGCGACCGGATCGGGCGGCGCAACACGCTCGTCGTCTCGCTGCTCATCATGGGGATCGGCACCACGCTGATCGGCGTGCTGCCGACGTACGACAGCCTGGGCGTGTGGGCGGCGGTGCTGCTCGTGGTGATGCGCGTCGCCCAGGGCATCGGCCTGGGCGGCGAGCTCGGCGGCGCGGTGGTGCTGACGATGGAGCACGCGCCGAAGGGCCGGCGCGGCCTGTTCGGGGCGTTCCCGATGATGGGCACCCCGGCGGGCATGTTGTGCGCCAACGCCGTCTTCCTCGGCACGTCCTCGCTGCTGGGCGAGGAGAGCTTCATGGCCTGGGGCTGGCGGGTGCCGTTCCTGCTCAGCATCGTGCTGGTGGCGGTCGGCCTGTACCTGCGGCTGCGCATCGAGGAGAGCCCCGACTACGCCGACCTGGTCGAGCGGCGCAAGCCGGTCAAGCTGCCGATCGCGGTGGTGCTGCGCGACCACTGGCGCGAGGTGGTGCACACGATCGGCGTGATCATCGGCAACAGCGCGCTGGCCTACATCTTCATGGTCTACATCCTCGGCTACGGCGAGGCCGCGGCCGGCCTGTCGCGGACGTTCCTGCTGAGCTGCGTGATCGGCGGCGCCGCCGTCTGGCTGGTCACCGCGCCGCTGTGGGCCCACCTCGGCGACCGGCACGGGCTGCGTGCCGTCTTCACCTGGGGCTCGGTGGTGCTGCTGGCCGGCGCCCTGGCGATCCTGCCGGTCGTCAACACCGGCAACAAGCCGCTCATCGCGGTGTTCATGCTGGTCATGGGCGCGGTGCTGGCCATGACGCACGCGCCGCAGGGCACGCTGACCGCCAGCTTCTTCCCGGTCGCCATCCGGTACTCCGGCACGTCGGTCGCCTACCAGCTCGCCTCGCTGCTGGGCGGCGGCATCACGCCGCTGGTGGCCGCCTCGCTGTTCGCCTCGACCGGGACCTCGCTGTCGATCACCGCCTACCTGACCGTGGTGACGGTCATCAGCCTGGTCGCCGCCCTGGTGATCCCCCGCAACGACGCCGAACGCCTGGGTGACCAGCCGGTTCCCGCCGACATAGCGAAATAGGGCAGGTTCGCCCTGGTCATATGATGATTTCGTGATATCTCGTCCGCTGGACCTGCTGAGCGGCCGGCTCAAGCTGCGGCACCTCGTGCTCGTGACCACCATCGCCGAGCAGGGCGGCGTCCTGCGCGCCGCCGAGCACCTCCACCTGGCCCAGCCCGCCGTGACCCGGGGGCTGCGGGAGGTGGAGCAGATCCTCGGGGTGGAGCTGTTCACCCGCGGATCGCGCGGCGTCACCCCCACCCTCTTCGGCGAGGCGTTCATCGACCACGCCCGCGCCGTGCAGGCCGAGCTGCGCCGCGCGGGCGAGCGCATCGCCGGCCTGGCCGACGGCACGGCCGGCACGGTCACCGTCGGCACCCTGCTGGCCGCCACGAACGTGCTGCTCCCCCGCTCGATCGCGGCGCTCAAGGCCGAGCGGCCGGGCATCACCGTGATCGTCAAGGAGGGCACGTTCGACTCGCTGGTCCCCCAGCTCACCGGCGGCGACCTCGACCTGATCCTCGGCCGGCTCAACCCGATCGAGGACCGCCCGGACCTGCGCCAGATCCCGCTCTACAACGAGCCCGTGCTGCTGGTCGCCCGCGCCGGGCACCCGGCGGCGCACGCCCGCGCGCTGGCCGGCCTGCTGGACTACCCGTGGATCCTGCCGCTGGAGCAGACCTCGCTGCGACGGGAGCTGGAGCAGGTGTTCCACCGCAACGGGCTGCCGCTGCCGCCCGACCGCACCGAATGCAGCTCCATCCTGACGATCCGCTCCCTGCTGCTCGGCACGGACATGATCGCCGCGCTGCCCGCGCTCTTCGTCAGGACCGATCCCCAGCTCCTCGAACTCCAGGTGCCGCTGCCGTCGGTGCGCCGCTCGGTGGGCGCCACCCTGCCCGGGTCCCGCGCCCTGACGCCGGCGGGCAAGGTCATGCTCGCCCATCTCCAGCAGCAGGCGCGACGCCTCGACACCGGGGACGCGGACAGCCCGTCCGGTGCGGCGCCGGTGGGAGACTGAGGGCATGGTGGCAGGAGCCGGGTTCGAACCCGAGTCCGTACGCGTCATCCGGCGGCTGCGCGACGACATCCTCGACGGCGTCCGCCCGCCGGGCAGCAGGCTCGTCGAGCGCGACCTGGCCACCGAGCTCGGCGTGAGCCGGGTGCCGGTGCGCGACGCCCTGGCCACCCTGGCCGCCGAGGGGCTGGTGACGTTGCGGCCCCGCACCTGGGCCGTGGTGCGCGAGTTCACCGCCCGCGACGTCGCCGACCTGGTGGAGGTGCGTTCGGCGTTCGAGGCCGTCACCTTCCAGCTCGCCGCCCGGCGGCACGACGCGCAGGGCCTGCGGCGGCTGCGCGCCGACCTCGACGCGGAGCTGCGGGCGGCGCGCGCCGGCGACGCGGTCCGCGCCCGGCGGGCCGCCGCCGACTTCCACGAGACGGCCACCGCCATCGCGGGCAACGACCTGCTGGTCGAGGTGGGGCAGGTCCTGCGCAGCCGGATGCGCTGGCTGCTCGGCCGGCACGACGACCTCCAGGCGGTCGCCGACGAGCACCGCGAGCTCTACGAGGCGATCGCCGCCCGCGACGTGACCCTCGTCGGCGAGCTGGTCGCCCGGCACGTGGCGACCAGCGCCCGGCTCATCGGGGAGCACGCCGACCGGCTGCGGTCCGGCACTCCCTGACCCCGCGCGGGCGTCAGGCGACCCCGCGCGGGCGTCAGGCGTCCAGGAGCACGTCGCCGTCGCGGGCGACCACCCTGCCGCCGGCGACCACGAGCGCCCGCGGCGGCACCCGCACGAGCGCGTCCGGCACGTTCTCGGCGTCCACGAGCACGACGTCGGCCCGCGCCCCCGCGACGAGGTCGTGCCGGTCCCGGTGCACGAACGGCGCCGCCTTCGTGGTGGCCAGCTCCACGGCGGCGGTGAGCTCGTCGTCGGAGCGCAGCCCGTGCAGCCGGGCGAAGCCGAGGGCGACGCGCAGCAGGTCGCCGTCGCCGAACGGCGACCACAGGTCCCTGATCCCGTCGGTGCCGAGGCCGAGGCCGATGCCGCGCTCGGCCATGCCCCGCCACGGGAGGGGCGCGGTGCGCACCGGCGCGACCGTCGCCCAGGAGATGCCCGCCGCGGCGAGGTCGTCGAGCAGGCCGCGCTGGCGTTCGGGGGCCAGGTCGCCGAGGGCGAAGCCGTGGGAGACGGTGACCTTGCCCTGCAGGCCGGTCCTGAGCGTGCGGTCGATGATCAGCTCGTACTGGAACGCGCCGAGCTCGCCGCCGTCGTGCAGGTGGATGTCCAGGCCGACGCCGCGGCGTTCGGCGATCTCGAACAGGCCGTCGAGCTGGGCGACCGGGTCCCGGTCGATGGTCGCGGGGTCGATGCCGCCGATGCTGGTGGCGCCCGCCCGCGCGGCCTGGTCGAGCAGGTCGAGCACGCCGGGCCGGCGGACGACGCCGTCCTGCGGGAAGGCCACGATCTCGACCTCGATCGCCCCGTCGAGCCGTGCCGCGGCCTCGCGCACGGCCTCGATGCCGCGCAGCCCGACCCCGAGGTCGACGTCGACGTGGGTGCGGGTGGCCGTGGTGCCGTGCCGCAGGAACTCGCGCAGCACCGCCACCGTGCCGTCGACACCCGGGATGCCGTACTTGTCCCGTTCGGCGCGCTCGTGCTCGATGCGGCCCTGCGTGGTCGCCACACCGCCGTACGACACCCAGGGCCGGCCCCACCAGCTCTTGTCGACGTGGGCGTGGGCGTTGACGAATCCGGGCAGGGCCAGCAGGCCGCGGCCGTCGATGTGCTCGCCGGCGGGCGGGGTGGTCCCGGCCGGGAGCACGGCGGCGATCCGGGTACCGTCGATGGTCAGGTCCACGGGCGCGCCGCCCCAGGGGCGCACGTTGGAGATCGTCCAGGAAGTCACCTGAAAAATGGTATACCAAAAGCGGATCGTCCCTGGCAGAGGGCCCTGTCCCGTCGGCGGTCGGCCGTTGTCGTAGCCGTTTGGGAAAATCGGCACGGGCCGCGGCAGGCGTGGTCCCCCCGACCGGAGAGAGGTGGTCCGATGGGCCCAGAGGTCTTCGACAGCCGTGACATCGGCCAGACGGAGGAGTTCCTCAGCAAGGCGTACGCCAAGATGAGCATCGGCTCCGACGTGAAGAACCCCCGCACCCAGATCTCCCGCCAGGTCATGGGCTCGGTCAGCATCGACCGGCTCAACCTCGAGTACGCGATGAGCTTCGACGTCAACCCGCTCGGCAAGGTGTGCCTGTGCGCGGTCGAGACCGGCACCATCGCCCAGCAGGTCGCGGGCGGGCCGGACGAGCTCTTCGGCCCCGGCGACACGGTGTTGTTCGCCCCGCACGACCTGCCCTACACCGGCGAGATCCGCCGCTCGCGCTACGACATCATCATGTTCGACCCCGCGCTGCTGCAGCAGGTGGCCGGCACGCTGCCCGGCCGCCGGGCCGAGCCGGTCCGGCTGGTGGGGCACCGCCCGGTCTCCGCCGCCGCCGGCCGCCATCTGCGGCGCACCCTCGCCTACCTGCGCGACGACGTCCTGGCCGCCCCCGAGCTGGCCGCCGAGCCGCTGGTCGTCTCCACCGCCGGGCAGCTCCTGGCCGCCAGCGTGCTCACCGCCCTGCCCACCGACGCCGACGACGCCGCCCCCGGCTCCGCCCGTCCCGAGGCGCTGCGCCGGGCGACGGCCTTCATCGACGACCACGCCGCCCTGCCCATCGGCATCGACGAGATCGCCACCGCCGCCCGGGTCAGCGCCCGCGCCCTCCAGTACGCCTTCCGCCGGCACCTCGGCACCACCCCGCTGGGCTACCTGCGCCAGGCCCGGCTGGCCCGCGCGCACGCCGAGCTGAAGACCGGCGATCCCGCCACCACGGTGACCGCCGTCGCCGCCCGGTGGGGCTTCTTCCACCCCGGGCGCTTCGCCCAGCTCCACCGGGCCGCCTTCGGCTGCTCGCCCGGCGACACCCTCCGTTCCGCGGCCGAGCTCCGCCGCGACTGATCCTCTGATGCCCGGTTCGTTCTGTGGACAGGAGTGAGCCGGATTCTTCGCCTGATGTGCTGACCCGCCACCGCCGAAGGCTCAAGGGTTGGAGGCGAGCACCGATCGCCGCGGCACGGAGGAGATGATCGCGATTGAGTCCCGGCCGTAGCGGCGACATGGCGCGTCCGCGGCGAGGCCGTGGCCGCAGGCCAGGCGATCGAGAGGCAGCACAGTCGGGGTGGCCGCGCCCTTCGGGCGACCGCGTCGGTCCCGTGACCGAGTCGATCCCGCCGCCGGCCTGTGATGCCTGACCTCCTTCGTCCGCCGTCACACCCGTCCCCTTCAGGCCGGACGGGCCTTCGTGCTGCCCGGCCTCCGGTGACAGCGTGACCCCTCTGAGCCTGAACTGCCGCGATCTGCCCGGCGGCGTGCTGGTGACCGTGATCGGCGAGCTCGATGCCTCCAACTCGACGCGGCTGGGATCCTTCACCGAGCGGCACCTGCGGCCCGGGGCGGGCATGGTGCTCGACCTGGGCGGGCTGAGCTTCATGGACAGCCGCGGCCTGCACGTGTTGTTACGCCTCAACGCCGCGGTGCTCGAACACGGGGGCGCCCTCCGCCTGGCCGGCGTGCAGGAGCTGCCCGCGCGCGTGCTCCAGGTCACCGGCGTGTGGTCCTCGCTGACCGTCCACGCCGACGTGGGCGACGCCGTGGCCGCGATGGGCGCGCAGCGCCCCGACAGCCTCCGCGAGTCGTCGTGAGCGGTCCCCGCCGCACCTCGGCGTTCGGGGCTGAAGATCATGAGTACCGGCTCTAGAATCCGGATGACCGACAACCACGACTGTTCCGTCGACGACCTCGATCATGGCCTGCTGATCAGGGCCGTTCGCGAGGTCACCGGCAGGACAGTCCCGACAACGTCGTAGGACACGAGGGTGACATGAGCGAAGCGATGACCGGTGGCTCCCGTTCCGCGTCCGGGGGCGCCGAGGTCGGCGAGCTTCGGCTGCGTCAGCTGCTCGGCGGGCTGACGGCGGTCCGGGACGGCGATTTCCGTACCCGGCTGCCCGAGGACGCCGATGGGCTGCTGGGTGAGATCG
>NZ_JBEZGC010000021.1:0-162974 GCF_040649795.1 Nonomuraea sp. NPDC048881 | reverse complement strand
GCTGCGCACCCCGCTCAACTCGCTGCTCATCCTGGCCCAGCTGCTGGCCCAGAACCACACGCGCAACCTGACGCCCAAGCAGGTCGAGTACGCCGAGATCATCCACTCGGCCGGCTCGGACCTGCTCCAGCTGATCAACGACATCCTCGACCTGTCCAAGGTCGAGGCGGGCAAGATGGACATCAACCCCGAACGCGTGCCGTTGCGGCAGCTGCTGGACTACGTCGAGGCCACGTTCCGGCCGATGACGTCGCAGAAGAGCCTCGACTTCACGATCACCAACGCCCCCGGCATCCCGGTGGAGGTCGTGACCGACGACTCGCGCCTGCGCCAGGTGCTGCGCAACCTGCTGTCGAACGCGGTCAAGTTCACCGAGACCGGCAGCGTCGAGCTGCGCATCGAGCCGGCCGCCCAGGACGAGCTGCCCGCCTCGGTGCGCCAGCACGGCGCGGCCATCGCCGTGCGGGTGGTCGACACCGGCATTGGCATCGCCGCCCAGCAGCTCGAAGCCATCTTCGGCGCGTTCCAGCAGGCCGACGGCACCACCAGCCGCAAGTACGGCGGCACCGGCCTCGGCCTGTCCATCAGCCGCGAGATCGCCCACCTGCTCGGCGGCGCGATCGGCGCGCAGAGCACGCCGGGCCAGGGCAGCGTGTTCACCCTCTACCTGCCGATCGCCCGGCCGGACTTCATCGGGCTCTCCCCGAAGAAGGCCCTGGCCGGCCCCTCGGTGATCGTCGAGGCGGCCCGCGTCACCACGCCCGAGCAGGAGGCGGCCGCGCCGGCCAGGTCCCACCAGCCGCAGCCGCGCCGCCTGCTGGTGATCGAGGAACGGCCGCAGGGCCTGCTCTCGCACGTGGCCGAGAGCGTGGTGACCGAGCTGGCGCTGAGCAAGGACGAGACGATCGAGATCGTCACGGCGGCTGGAGCGCAGGAGGCCGCGGCCACGCTCGCCGCCGACCCCTGCCACTGCATCGTGCTCGACCTCGACCTGCCCGACCAGAGCGCCTACCGCCTGCTGGAGGCCATGGACGGCGACCAGGCCCTGAACTCGGTGCCGGTCCTGGCCTACAACAACTGGCGGGCCAGCTCCCAGCAGGCGGTGCCGTTGCAGACGCGCGAGGGCGGCCAGCCGCTGGAGCTGCTGTCCAGCCTCGACGAACTGCGCGAGCGCATCGCCCTGCACCTGACCGCCGACCAGCCCGGCGACGTGCTGCCGCTGATCCGGGCCGGGAACGTCAACCAGCTCGCCGGGGCCGAGATCGACACCTCGCTGACGGGCCGGACGGTGCTGATCGTCGACGACGACGCCCGCAACCTGTTCGCGCTGACCAGCATGCTGGAGGTGCACGGCATCGACGTGCTGCACGCCGAGGACGGCCGCAAGGGCATCGACACGCTCGTCGCCCACCCGCAGATCGACCTGGTGCTGATGGACGTGATGATGCCCGAGATGGACGGCTACACCGCCACCGCCCGCATCCGCGCGATGGCACAGTACGCCGACCTGCCCATCATCGCGGTCACGGCCAAGGCGATGCCGGGCGACCAGGAGAAGGCGCTGGCAGCCGGCGCGAGCGACTACGTGACCAAGCCCGTCGAGGCCGACCATCTGGTCGAACGCATCCGTCACTGGCTCGGCGCCTGACCCGTCCCCCTCAAGGAGCAACGCAGTGCACCACCAGCACGATCCGGCGGCCGCCGTGCCGCCGGAGCGTACCGAGCCGCCCAATCTCGGCCGCCTGGCCGCGACGGTCGACCGCCTGCACAACCAGATCCTGGAGGCCCAGCGGGCCGCCGAGGGCCGCGCCCTGGTCGAGGTCGCCAAGGGCGTGCTGGTCGAGCGCCTGCAGTGCAGCCTGGCCACCGCCGCCAGGCAGCTCGCCACCCTGGCCGACCAGGCGGGGGTGACGCAGCTCGAACTGGCCGCCGACATCATCAACCAGGCCGCCCACGACCGCATCAGCGAGGCCGCCCGCGACTTCCTCAGCTCGGCCCGCGCCCAGGAGTCGGCGGAGGTGGCGGTGCGGCTGCGCACCGCCGAGAACGGGGCGCTGACCGCCACCGACGCGCAGGCCGTGGCGCAGTCGCTGCTGGAGCAGGCCCTGTCCGCGCTCGGCGCGACGACGGTGGCCATCTGGGAGGCCGGGCCGGACGCGTCGCTCACCCTGGCCGGGTACGCGGGGCTGGCCGACGAGGAGGCCAGGCGCTGGCGTTACGTGCCGCCGGGCGTGGCCACGCCGGCCCGCCGCGCGCTGCTGGAACGCGGCACGGTGTGGCTGGACGACCTGGCCGCCGTCGGCCTGCCCTCGATCGGGCAGCGCCAGACCCCCGGCGCGCGGGCGACCGCCCCGGCCGGGACGGGCGGCCGGATCCTGGGCGTGCTGGAGATCGGCTGGCCGCACGCGATGCCGCAGCCCGACGCGCGGATCGTCAAGCAGATCGAGGTGCTGGCCGACCTGTGCGCCCACACCTTCGAGACCACCGACCAGGCCGTGCACGAGCCGCAGGTGCTGCCCGAGCTGATCGACCTGGCCGACGCGCTGCCGGACGCGGCGCTGGTGCTGCGCCCGCAGCTGGGCACCGAGGGCCGGCTGACCGACTTCCGCATCGTGCACGCCAACCCGCGCTTCCTCGACCCCGCCGGGCGGCCGCGCGGCGAGGTCGTCGGGAGCCTGTTCCTGGAGGCGTACCCGCTGGCCGCCGAGGAGGGCGCGCTGCTGGCCAGGATCGAGCACGTGCACGCCACGGGCGAGACCTTCAGGGCCGAGAAGATGACGATCACGGCCCTGGTGGACCAGATCCCGCTGCACACCGTCGCGGGCATCGCGATCATCCGGCTCGGCGACGGCGTGCTGCTCATCTGGCGGCTGCAGGACCAGGACGCCCAGCTCGCCAACCTGCTCCAGCACGCCCAGCGCCTGGGCCGCATCGGCGGCTTCGAGGAGAACCTGCTCACCGGCGAGATCGTCTGGAGCGCCCAGCTCCACGACCTGTACGGCATGTCCCTCGACGAGCCGCCCATCCCGCTGGAACGCCTGGCCACGCACGCCCACCCCGACGACGCCGTGGCCATCGGCCGGTTCGTCCGGGCCGTGCTGCACCACCGCCGTCCGGCCTCCACCGCCTACCGGCTGCAGCGGTCCGACGGCACGGTGCGGCACATCAGAGTGGTCGCCGAGCCGGTCTTCGACGACAGCGGCCTGCTGCTGTCCATCCGCGGCGCCTACCAGGACATCTCCTCCCAGCACTGGACAGAGGTGGCGCTGGCCGCCACCCGCGACCAGCTCGCCCACACCGAGCAGCAGGCCGCCGAGCGCAACCGGCTGGCCCTGCAGCTCCAGCAGGCGATCATGCCGCCGAGCCGGGAGCCGCTGGAGGCGTTCGACCTGCAGATCGCCGTGCGCTACCGACCGGCCGAGAAGGAGCACCTGGTCGGCGGCGACTGGTACGACGCGGTCGTGCTGCCCACCAAGCAGATCCTGCTGTCGGTCGGCGACGTCGCCGGACACGGCATCGAGGCGGCCACCGGCATGGTCGTGCTGCGCAACGCGCTGCGCGGCCTGGCCGCCACCGGCGCCGGGCCGGGCCAGCTGCTGACCTGGCTCAACCTGGTCGCCCACCACCTGACCGCGAACGTCACGGCCACCGCGATCTGCGGGCTGTTCGACCCCCGCACCCGCGTGCTGCGCTACGCCAGGGCCGGGCACCTGCCGCCCATCCTGGTCCGCGACGGCCAGGCCAGGGAGCTCGACCTGACCAAGGGCCTGCTGCTCGGGGCGGTCGCCGAGGCCGAGTACGAGGAGACGCACGTCCAGCTCGCCTCCGACGACATCCTGCTCATGTACACCGACGGCCTGATCGAACGCCGGGACGTCAACCTGCACGAGTCCCAGCAGCGGCTCCTGGACATCGCCCGGCACCCCGCGGCCACCCTGGAGCAGCGCCTCGACCACCTGCTGACGCACAGCAACTCCGACACCGACGACGACACGTGCATCATCGGCGCCCGCCTCCAGTAGCCGTCCGCGCCGCGGCCGGGCGGCCCGGGAGTTTGCCGGGCTTGCGTCTGGTAAGCAACCAAAGCCGGGTCCCCCGCCACGCCACACCCAGGCAGGACTGATCAGACCATGGGCATGGAACCGGAGCTACGCTGTCCCATCAGCACCGATCTCGACGCCATCCGCCGCCTCGTGCGCGACCACGCCGGCCGCGGCGGGCTGTCCGGTGAGCGCCTGGACAACTTCGTGCTGGCGGTCAACGAGGCGGTCACCAACGTCCTCGACCACGGCGGCGGCACCGGCACCTTGCTGGCCCGCACCGACTCCGGCGGCGTCACGGTGGAGATCGCGGACGAGGCCGGCCGGCTCAGCGCCGCCCACCTGGCCGCGGCCGCGCACGGCCGCGCCCACTCGGCGGGGTTCGGCTTCGGCCTGTGGCTGATCCAGCACCTGTGCGACCGCGTCGAGCTCGACCAGAGCCCGCGGGGCTCCCGGTTACGCCTGCACATGAGCGTGCGGACCGCCGCCGACCGGCCGCCCGGCACCCTCGTCCCCCAGGGCTGCGACTCGGTTGAACCCGGCCGGGCCCGGCCGGATTTCCCGGAACCCTAGGATGAGGCAGGTGAAATACATGCTGCTCATCTACAGCAACCCCGCCGCCCAGCAGGCCGTCGCCGACGGGTTCGACCAGGTCATGGCCGAGGTCGACGCGCTCATGGCCGAGCTGGAGGCCAACGGCGAGCTGGCCGGGGGCCAGGCGCTGGGCGACCCCGCCTCCTCCAAGACCGTGATGGTGCGCGACGGCGTGCCCGCCGTCACCGACGGCCCCTTCCTGGAGGCCAAGGAGTACCTGGCGGGCTATCTGATCGTCGACTGCGCGAGCGTCGAGCGGGCCACCGAGATCGCCGCGCGCTGGCCGGACGCGCGTCTGTGCGCCATGGAGGTGCGGCCCGTCATCGACGAGGTGGCGGAGTGATCGAAGGGCTGCTGCGCGAGCTGGCGCCGCAGGTGCTCGGCGTGCTCGTCCGCCGTTACGAGCAGTTCGACGCCTGCGAGGACGCCGTCCAGGAGGCCCTGCTCGACGCCGCCGTGCAGTGGCCCGACCAGGGCGTGCCGGACAACCCGCGGGCCTGGCTGATCACGGTCGCCTCCCGCCGGGTCATCGACCACTTCCGCAGCGAGAGCGCGCGCCGGCGGCGGGAGGAGAGCGCGGCGGTCGCCGTCCCGGCCGACGAGTTCGTCGAGCCGGCGCCGGGCGAGGAGCGCACGCCGTCCGGCGACGACACGCTGACGTTGCTGTTCCTGTGCTGCCACCCGTCGCTCTCGGAGCCCTCGCAGCTCGCGCTCACGCTGCGGGCCGTGGGCGGCCTGACCACGGCGCAGATCGCGGCGGCGTTCCTGGTGCCGGAGGCGACGATGGCCCAGCGCATCAGCCGGGCCAAGCAGCGCATCAGGTCCACGGGGGTGCCGTTCGGGCCGCCGCCGGAGCCGGAGCGGGCCGAGCGGCTGCGCGTGGTGCTGCACGTGCTCTACCTGATCTTCAACGAGGGTTACACCGCCACCTCCGGGCCCGACCTGCAGCGGCCCGAGCTGACCGCCGAGGCGATCCGGCTGGCCCGGCTCGTCCACCGGCTGCTGCCCGGCGACGGCGAGGTCGCCGGGCTGCTGGCGCTCATGCTGCTGACCGAGGCGCGGCGGGCGGCGCGCACCGGGCCGGACGGCTCGCTGGTGCCGCTGGCCGAGCAGGACCGCTCGTCGTGGGACCGGCGGCTGATCGAGGAGGGCGTCGAGCTGGTCAGCAAGGCGCTGGCCACCAGCGCGCTGGGCCCGTACCAGTTGCAGGCGGCGATCGCGGCCGTGCACGACGAGGCGTCCACCGCCGCCGAGACCGACTGGCCGCAGATCCTGGCGCTCTACGGCGTGCTGGCCGGGCTGGAGGACAACCCGGTGGTGCGGCTCAACCAGGCCGTGGCCGCCGCCATGGTGCACGGCCCGCGGGCCGGGCTCGACCTGCTCGACGGCCTGGCCGCCGACGACCGGCTCGCGGGCCACCACCGGCTGGCCGCGGTCCGCGCCCACCTGCTGGAGATGGAGGGTGACGCGGAGGGGGCGGCGCTGGCCTTCCGCGAGGCGGCCCGGCGCACGCTCAGTCTGCCTGAGCAGCGCTATCTGGAGGGCAAGGCCGCCCGGCTGGCTTGACAACGATTTTTTTCGGTGCGATCGTTTCAGGCATGCACGAAGTGGCAGCGATCGAAGACGCGGCGGCCGCCGAGGCGTCGCTCGACCCGATGCGGTCGAAGTTGCTGGCGGAGCTGGTCGAGCCGGGCTCTGCCACGTCCCTGGCCGCCAAGGTGGGCCTGGCCCGGCAGAAGGTCAACTACCACCTGCGCACCCTCGAACGCCACGGGCTGGTCGAGCTGGTCGAGGAGCGCAGGAAGGGCAACGTCACCGAGCGCGTCATGCAGGCCACGGCCGCCTCCTTCGTGATCTCCCCCACGGCCCTGGCCGCCGTGCAGCCCGATCCCGCCCGGTCCCCCGACCGGCTGTCGGCGCGCTGGCTGCTGGCCCTGGCGGCGCAGCTCGTCCGCGACGTCGGCACGCTGATCACCGGCGCGGCCAAGGCGCAGAAGAAGGTGGCCACGTTCGCCATCGACGGCGAGGTGCGCTTCGCCTCGGCCGCCGACCGGGCCGCGTTCGCCGAGGAGCTGGCGCAGTGCGTCACCTCGCTGGTCAGCAAATATCATGACGAGTCCGCGGAAGGCGGACGGGACCATCGTCTGATCGTCGCCGTGCACCCGTCCGTGAAGAAGGGTTCCTGAGGTGGGGCGCGAGTTCGAGATCCCCCTTGAGTCCATGGTCGAGGCGACGCCCGAGCAGGTGTGGGCGGCCATCACCACCGGGCCGGGCATCGACTCGTGGTTCATGGGCCGCAACGAGGTCGAGGGCGGCGCGATCCGCACCGCCTTCGCCGGGGCCGAGCTGCCCGAGTCCAGGGTGACCGCCGAAGACCCGCTCAAGCGCTTCGCCCACTCCGGCGTCCCGGGCCCCGACGGCCGTTTCGTGGCCTACGAGTTCCTGCTGGAGGGCCGCGGCCAGGGCAGCACCCTGCTCCGCATGGTCACCAGCGGCTTCCTGCCCGGCGACGACTGGGAGCAGGAGTACGAGGCGATGTCCACGGGCCTGGCCCTGTTCTTCGCGACGCTGACGGAGTACCTCGGCCACTTCGCCGGCCGGGCCGCGACCCCGATCACCGAGTCCGGCCCGCCGGTGAGCGACTGGCCGCGCGCCTGGCAGGCCCTGTACGCCGCCCTCGGCGGCCGCCCCGAGCCCGGCGACACCGTCCGGCTCGCACCGCCCGGCCTGCCCCCGGTCCAGGGCGTGGTCTACGTCCGCAACGCCCAGAGCGTCGGCGTCCGCACCCCCGACGCCCTCTACCGGTTCGTCCAGGGCATGGGCGGCAGCCTGCTCGCCATGCATCTGCTGTTCGGCGACCCCGCGGGGCAGGCTCCGGCCTGGCGGGCCTGGCTGGAGGATCTGCGGGCATGACGTCCGGATGAACGTGGTGGCGCTGTCCGACACCCACGCGCCCCGGCGGTGGCGCGCCTGCCCGCCCCGGGTGGCCGAGCACCTGCGCGGGGCCGACGTCATCCTGCACGCCGGGGACGTCTGCGTGCGCTCGGTGCTCGACGAGCTGGCCGCCTACGCCCCGGTGCACGTGGTGAAGGGCAACAACGACGGCCCCGACGTGGTGGCGCCGGAGACGCTGGAGCTGACCCTGGAGGGCCTGCGGATCGGGATGATCCACGACAGCGGGCCCGCCAAGGGCCGCCTGGCCCGCCTGCGCCGCCGCTTCCCCGAGGCCGCCCTGGTGGTCTTCGGCCATTCGCACATCCCGCTCGACGAGTCAGGCGAGGGGCTGCGCATCTTCAACCCGGGCTCCCCCACCGACCGCCGTCGCCAGCCGCACGGCACGATCGGGCTGCTGACCGTCGAGGACGGCGTCCTGACCCGCGCGGAGATCGTGCCCGTCAGCTGAGCGGCTCGACGGTGACCGGCACGCCGTTCAGCGCCGCCGTGCCGGTGAGCTCGTCCAGGAGGCAGGGGTCGGTGAGGTCGTTGGCGCTGGCGCCCCCCAGCGTGGCCGCGACCGACAGCAGCACGCCCGGCCGGTCGTGGCCGTAGCCGTGGGGCAGGCTGACCACGCCGGGCATGACGTCCTCGCTCGCGCTGACCTCCACCGTCACCTCGCCGCTGCGGGAGCGCACCCGGACCGGCGCGCCGTCGGTGAGCCCGCGGGCGCGCAGGTCGCCGGGGTGCATGAGCAGGTGGTGCCGGGGCCGGCCCTTGGCCAGCCGGGCGGAGTTGTGCAGCCAGGAGTTGTCGTCGCGCAGGTGCCGGCGGCCGATCAGCAGCAGCCCGGCGGGGGCGGGGGCCAGCAGCTCGGCGCGGGCGCGGGCGAGCCCGTCGAGCAGGACGGGCGGCGCGGCCTGGACGCGGCGGCCCGGCGTGCGCAGCCGGCCGGGCAGGCTCGGCTTGAGCGGGCCCAGGTCCAGCCCGTGCGGGTGGCGGCGCAACCGCGCCACGCTCAGCCGGTACGGCCCCGCCCGCAGCCCGAGGTCCACGATCCGCTCCGGCGAGAGCCGCAGCATGAGCCGGTCGGACAGCGACCCGGCCCGGACCAGGCGGCCGTATCGCCGGGCCAGCTCGCGCAGGATCTCCCAGTCGTGCCGGGCGCCGGGCGTCCTGGGCAGCACGGCCGGGGCGTAGCGGGCGTGGTCGCGGACCGCGACCAGGTTGAAGACGAGGTCGTAGTGGTCGCGTTCGAGCAGGTCGGTGGGCGGCAGGATGACGTCGGCGTGCCGGGTGGTCTCGTTGACGTAGAAGTCGAGGCTGACCATGAAGTCGAGTCCGGAAAGGGCCCGCGACAGCTCGTGCCCGCCGGGGGCCGAGCGCACCGGGTTGCCGGCGATGGTCACCAGCGCCCGCACCTGCCCTGCGCCGGGCGTGCGGATCTCCTCGGCGAGCGCCGCGGCGGGCAGCTCGCCGCCGAACTCCGGCAGGCCGCGCACCCGGCTGCGCCACCTGCCCTCGTGCCCGGGGTCGATCAGGCGGTTGCGCACCGGGTCGACGGCCGGCCTGCTCATCAGCGTGCCGCCGGGCCGGTCGAGGTTGCCGGTGACCAGGTTCAGCAGCTGGATCCCCCACTGGCACAGGGTGCCGAACCGCTGGGTGGACACGCCGATCCGGCCGTAGGCGGCGGCGCTGGGGGCGGCGGCGAACTCGGCCGCGATCCGGGTGATCACCTCGGCCGGCACGCCGGTGACGGCCTCCGCCCGCTCCGGCGTGAACGCCTCCAGCGCCGGGGCCAGCCGGTCGAGCCCGTCCACGTAGGGCGCGGGACGGGCGGCGCCGCCGGCGACGATCAGGCCGACCATGGCCAGGATGAGCGCGGCGTCGGTGCCGGGACGGACGAAGTGGTGCTCGTCGGCGATTCGGGCGGTCTCCGTGCGGCGCGGGTCGAACAGCACCATCCGGCCGCCGCGGGCACGCAGGTCGCGGATGCGCCGGACGACGCCGGGCGCGCTCATCACGCTGCCGTTGGAGACGGCCGGGTTGGCGCCGAAGGCCAGGAAGTAGGCCGTGCGGTCGATGTCGGGCACGGGGAGCAGCCACTGGCTGCCGTACAGGTGGCGGGCGACGTACTGGTGCGGGAGCTGGTCGAGGGAGGCGGCGGAGTAGCGGTTGCGGGTGCCCAGCAGGCGGGCGAACGGCGGCGCGTGCGTCAGCGCGCCCAGGCTGTGGACCACCGGGTTGCCGAGGTAGACGGCCACGGCGTCGGGGCCGTGCACGATGCGCGTCCCGGCCAGCCGGGCGGCGACCAGGTCGAACGCGTCCGCCCAGGAGACCTCGCGCCAGCCGTCCGGAGTGCGGACCACGGGACGGCGCAGCCGGTCGGGGTCCTCGCGCACGTCCTGCAGGGCCACCGCCTTGGGGCACAGGTGCCCGGCCGACAGCGGGTCGTCCTCGTCGCCGCGGATGCCGGTGATCCGGTCGCCGTCCAGGTCGACGCGCAGGCCGCACATGGCCTCGCACAGGTTGCAGGTCGCGAGCCGGGTCACCATGCGACCAGGCTATGAGCGGACGGGCCCGTCCCCGAGCCGCCACCCCGGCGACCGTCCGACCAGGTCGGCGCGGTATGCGCAGCTCGGGGCCGGTCAGGCGCCGCGGTCGCGGGTCAGGGCGCCGCCCGCCATCGGCGGCAGGGGCCGGTCGTGCAGCCACGCGGTCAGCAGCGCGCCGGCCGGGACGTGCCGCTCGGCGTGCGCGGCGAACTCCCGCGTGGTGACGCTGCCGTACCGGCGGCTGTCGGCCCAGGAGCGCAGGAGCGTGAAGAACGCCTGGTCGCCGGCCGCCCGGCGGAGGGCGTGCAGGGTCAGTGCGCCGCGCTTGTAGACGCGGTCGTCGAACAGCGCGGCCGGGCCGGGGTCGGCCAGCACGAAGTCCTGCGGCAGGGCGGCGAGCCTGCGGTGCCAGCGCAGCGCGTGCTCGTCCGCGGGCGGGCCGCCCGAGCGTTCCGACCACAACCACTCCGCGTACGTGGCGAACCCCTCCTGCAGCCAGATGTCGGCCCACCCCGCCACGGTGAGGCTGTTGCCGAACCACTGGTGGGCCAGCTCGTGCGCGACCAGCCGCTCGCAGCCGCGCGCGCCGTCCACGTGGTTCCTGCCGAAGATCGACATGCCCTGCGCCTCGACCGGGATGTCCAGGTCGTCGTCGGCCACGACTACGGTGTAGCCGCTGAACGGATAGGGCCCGAACAGCTCGCCGAACAGCGCCATCATCTCGCCCTGGCGGCCGAAGTCGTGCCGGGCGCGGGCGGCCAGCCGCGCGGGGTGGGCCAGGCGCGCGCCGCCCGCCTCCGACAGCTGGTAGCGCCCGATCTGCACGCTGGCCAGGTACGTCGCCATGGGCTCGGCCTGCTCGTAGACCCACGTCGTGGTCCCGGACGCCCGCCGCCTGGCGGTGAGCACGCCGTTGGCGATCACCTGGTACGCCGGCGCCGTCGTCACCGAGATCCGGTAGGGGGCCTTGTCGTCCGGCCGGTCGTTGCACGGGAACCAGGAGGGCGCGCCGATCGGCTGACCGGCCACCAGCGCGCCGTCGGTCAGCTCCTCCCAGCCGAGGCCGCCCCACGGGCTGCGCACCGGGACGGGCGTGCCCGCGTACCGCACCTCGACGACGGCCCGCTCCCCGGCGGCCAGCGGGCCGGGCAGGGTGAGGCGCAGCTTGCCCTGGCCGTGCGTGTGGCGGACGGCCCGGCCGGCCACCGTGACGCCCTGGACGCGGAAGTGGCCGAGGTCGAGGCCGAGATCGGCGAGCGGCTCGGCGGCACGGACCGTCAGGCGGGCGGTGCCGTCGAGCCGGTTGGCCGCGAGCCGGTAGTGCAGCGCCAGGTCGTAGTGCTCGACCGCGTACCGGTGGTCGCCGTGCCCGGGGAAGTACGCCGTCATCGCCACGCCGAGACGGGGTTGCCGAACCACCGGCTGCCGCCGGGCAGCGCCTCACCGCGCATGACCAGGGACGCCGGCCCGACCGTCGTGCCCGCGCCCACCCGCGCGGCGGGCAGGACGACGCCGTGCGGGCCGAGCGTCGCGCCGGCCTCCAGCGTCACCGTGTCGATGCTCATGACCCGGTCGTGGAACAGGTGCGTCTGCAGCACGCATCCCCGGTTGACGCACGCGCCGTCGCCGAGCGCCACCAGATCCGCCTCCGGCAGCCAGTACGTCTCGCAGGTGACCCCACGTCCGACGCGTGCCCCGAGGGAGCGCAGCCACACGTTCAGCGGGGCGGTCCCCAGCCACGGCTGGGCGAACCAGGGCGCGGCCAGCACCTCGACGAAGTTGTCCGCCAGCTCGTTGCGCCACACGAACGAGCTCCACAGCGGCCTGTTCCCGGCCTTGATCCGGCCGACCAGCGCCCATTTGGCGGCCGTGGCGACCGCCGCGGCGAGCACCCCGGCGGCCAGCACCACCAGCCCGCCGAGCGCGGCGGCCACGGCGAAGCCGTGACCGGCGGCCAGCCACTCGAACGCCGCCACCGCCAGCACGGCCAGCGCGACCACGCCCATCGCGGGCACCACCCGGCACACCTCGACCAGCGCCCGCGCCGTCCGGTACCGCGCGGGCGGGTCGTAGGTCCTGCTGCGGTCGGCCTCCTCGGCCGTGCGGCGCAGCTCCATGGGCGGCATGCCCACGTACGAGGAGCCCGACTTGGCCTTCTTGGGCGTCGCCGACAGCACGCCGACCAGGCCGTCCTTGGGCACCTTGCGGCCGGGGGCGGTCATCCCGGAGTTGCCGAGGAAGGCGCGCTTGCCGATCCGCGCCGAGGCCAGCCGCATCCAGCCGCCGTCCAGCTCGTACGGGGCCACCATGGTGTCGTCGGCCAGGAAGGCGCCGTCGCCGACGGAGGTCATCGTGGGCAGCGCGAGCACCGTGGACAGCTCGGCGCCGCGGCCCACCTTCATGCCGAGCGCCCGCAGCCAGACGGGCGTCAGGACGCTGGCGTACAGCGGGAACAGCCACACCCGGGCCGAGGCCATCAGCCGGCCGGTCACCCACGCCTGCCAGGCCGGACGGCTGTGCACCGGATGGTGACCGGGGTGCAGGCCCAGGCCGAGCAGCCGCACGCCGGCCAGCGTGACCAGCGCGAAGGCGGCCATGCCGGCGACCGTGGCCAACGGCACGGCGGGCAGGGCGGCGGCCAGCGCGCCGCCGAGCGTCGGCTCGTCCCCGGCGAAGGCGGCCAGGACGGCGAGCGCGACACCGGCCGCGGCCACCGGGAGCAGGCTGAGCACGACCGCGCTCACCCCGTACAGCGCGACCCACGGGCGGGAGCGGGCGGCGCGCTCCGCCGGCCGGGAACGGCGCGGCTTGCCCTGGCGGAAGGCCGGGACGCCGGCCCAGCGCTCGCCCGACGGGACCGTCCCGGCCACCGCGGAACCGGGGGCGACCTGAGCGTTCTTGCCGACGCGCGCGCCGGGCAGGAGGGTCGAGCGGGAGCCGACGGTGGCGCCCGCGCCGATGCGGATCTCGCCGACGCGCAGCAGGTCGCCGTCGTACCAGTGGCCGGACAGGTCGACCTCCTGCTCGACGGAGGCGCCCCTGCCCAGCTTGAGCAGGCCGGTGATCGGCGGAGGCGAGTGCAGGTCGGCGTCCGGGCCGACGGTGGCGCCGAGCAGCCGGGCGTACCAGGCCATCCACGGCGCGCCGGCCAGGTCGGGCACGCCGAGCCGGTCGGCGAACCGCTCGGCGAACCACAACCGCAGGTGCACGCCGCCGCCGCGCGGGTGGGCGCCGGGGCGCACGCCGCGCAGCAGCAGCCGGGCGACCGCCGCCGACAGGCCCATGCGTCCCATGGGGGTGACGAACGCCAGCGCGCCGAGCGTCACCCACCACCACGACAGCCGCGGCGCCCACGGCGGGGCGAGCACGTTGCCGAGCGCGGCCAGCGGCACGACCCAGCGCAGCGCGCCCACGGTGAGCAGCGGGATCATCAGCGCGGTCTGCGCCAGCGCGGCGCGTTTCGGCATGGGGGCGGCCGCGGCGTGCGCGGGGGCCTGCGTCCCGCCCCTGGCGGCCAGCAGCTCGGCCAGTCCGGCGAGGGTCGGGTGGGCGTAGACGTCGCCGACGGCCACGTCGGGGCAGGTGGCCCGGAGCACGGAGACCAGGCGGGCGGCGGCCAGGCTGGTGCCGCCGTCGGCGAAGAAGTCCGACCCGGGCCCTTCCGGGCGCACGCCGAGGATCTCGGTCCACTGCGCGGCCAGCAGCTCCTGGGCCGGGGTCAGGCCGGGGTCCGCGGCGGCCGGGCCGTCCAGCGGCCACGGTAGCGCGTCCCGGTCGATCTTGCCGGAGGTCCTGGTGGGCAGGGCGTCCACAGGGGCCAGGCGGGGCACGAGCGCGGCGGGCAGCGAGCCGGCCAGCAGCTCGCGGGCCCGTCCGGCGTCGAAGCCGGGCCCGGTGACGACGTAGCCGACGAGCACCTGGTGGCCGCCGCCCGCGGTGCGGACGGCCGCGGCCGCGCCGGTGACGCCGGGCAGCGCGTTCAGCGCGGCGTCCACCTCGCCGAGCTCGATCCGGCGTCCGCCCAGTTTCACCTGGTCGTCGGCGCGGCCGGCGAAGACGAGACCCTCGGGCTCGGCGCGGACGAGGTCGCCGCTGCGGTAGGCGCGCTCCCAGCCCAGGGACGGCAGCGGCGCGTACTTCTCGGCGTCCTTGGCCGGGTCGAGGTAGCGGGCCAGGCCCACGCCGCCGATGATCAGCTCGCCGGTCTCGCCCATGGCGACCGGCTCGCCCGCGCCGTCCACGACCGCCAGGTCCCAGCCGTCCAGGGGCAGGCCGATGCGTACGGGCCCCTCCCCCGTCAGGCGGGCGGCCGAGGCCACCACGGTCGCCTCGGTGGGCCCGTAGGTGTTCCACACCTCGCGGCCGGGCACGGCCAGCCGTTCGGCGAGCTCGGGCGGGCAGGCCTCGCCGCCGAAGATGAGCAGCCGGATGCCGTCGAGGTGCGCGGCGGGCCAGAGCGCGGCCAGCGTCGGCACCGTCGAGACGGCGGTGACGCCCTGCCCGGCCAGCCAGGGGGCCAGGTCCATGCCGGTGCGCACGAGCGCTCTGGGCGCGGGCACCAGGCAGGCGCCGTGCCGCCAGGCCAGCCACATCTCCTCGCAGGAGGCGTCGAAGGCCACCGACAGCCCGGCCAGCACCCGGTCACCGGGGCCGAGCGGCCGGTCCTGCAGGAAGAGCCCGGCCTCGGCGTCGGCGAACGCGGCGGCCGAGCGGTGCGTCACCGCCACGCCCTTGGGCCTGCCGGTGGAGCCGGAGGTGAAGATGATCCAGGCGTCGTCGTCCGGGGTGGGCCGCTCGGGCGTGGCCGCCTGGCGGGCGGGAGTGACCGGGCCGCCGTCGAGCACGGCGTCCACGGCGGCCTCGGCGAAGACGAGTTCGGCGCGTTCGTCCGGGTCGTCGGCGTCCACGGGGACGTACGCGGCGCCGGCCGCGAGCACGGCGAGGATGGAGACGTACAGCTCGGCGGTGCCGGAGGCGATGCGCACGCCCACCCGGGAACCGCGCCCGACGCCGGCCGCGGCCAGCTCGGCGGCGACCCGGTCGACCTCGGCGCGCAGCGACCGGTAGTCCAGGCACACGGCGCCGTCGTCCAGCGCGGGCGCGTCGGGGTGGCGGCGGGTGGTCTCGTCGAGGATGTCGATCAGCGTGCGGGGCGGCGCGGCCAGCATGCCCGCCGGGTAGACCGCCGACGCGGTCCTGAGTCTTAAGTCTGCCGAGTCGGTGCGCAAACGCTGCTCCTTCGGTCGGGCGGTCGGCCCCGGCCCGTCAAGGCCGCGGGCTGCCACTGTCGTGGCGTTCGCGCCACCTCCGTTCGCAACGGTCGCCGATTCGCCAACTATTCCACGATGTGACGGAGATCGCCGTGCCCGGCGGGGGCCGGTCGGGTCAGCGGAGCCAGGCGTCGACGGCGGCCAGCAGGTCCGCCTTGAGGGCGTCCGGGGCGAAGGAGGCCCTGATCGAGGCGCGGGCCAGCTCGGCCAGGACGTCGTCGCCGTACCCGAAGACCTCGCGCAGCCGCAGGTACTCGTCGGCCAGCGCCGTCTCGCCGTCGGTGTTGACCGTGACCGCGAGCCCCGCCTCGCGCAGGCGCGGCAGCGGGTGCTCGGCCAGTGACGGCACCAGCCCGAGCAGGACGTTCGACGTGGGGCAGACCTCCAGCGGGACGCCGCGCTCGCGCACCTCTGCCACCAGCGCCGGGTCGTCCAGCACCCGGATGCCGTGGCCGAGCCGCTCGGTGCGGCCGAGGTCCAGCGCCTCGCGGATGCTCGCCGGCCCGGCGGCCTCGCCCGCGTGGTGCACCAGGTGCAGGCCCGCGTGCCCGGCCGCGGCGAACACCTCGGCGAAGGGGGCCAGCGGATGGGCCTCGTCGCCCGCGAGCCCGAGGCCGATCACCTCGTCGTAGCGGGTGGCCAGCTCGTACGTCCGCCACAGCCGCTCCAGGGGCCGCCGCCTGGAGTGGTCGAGCAGCACCCGGGCCTCGACGCCGTACCGCCTGCCCTCGGCCAGGCCGTCGAGCACCGCCTCCAGCGGCATCTCCGGGGCGCCCAGCCGTTCGCCGTGGGCGGCGGCGGTGAAGGTGACCTCGACGTAGCGGGTGCCCTGGGCGGCCTCGTCCTCGCAGAACTCCAGGGCGACGCGCCGGAAGTGCTCAGGGGTGCGCAGCAGGCCGCGCACCTTGGCCCGCTGGTCGGCGAACTCGCGGAAATCGGCGAACGGGCCCTCGGGCTCGGGCGGGCCGCCCAGCTCGCGCACGGTCGCGGGCCGTACGGTGCTCTCCAGGTGGACGTGCAGGTGGGCCTTGGGCAGCAGGCGGAGGTCTCTCACTCTCCGGGAGGTTATCGCCGGGTGATGCGGATTTTCGACTGCTTATGTGGGCCCTGCTCCCAGTCGTCCATGAACGTCGCTTTCAGACCGTGCTTGCGGGCCAGTTCGACCAGCGTCTCGGTGCGGTAGTAGAAGTCCTCGCGCAGGACGTGGTGCTCCTCGCCCTCGGTCCGGTCGAAGGTGAAGTCGAACCAGCCGTCCGGCTTCATGACCCGGCCCACGTTGGCGAAGCACTCCTCGATGACCTCGATCGGCGAGTGCGAGAAGACGCTGTGGGCGTGGACGACGTCGAAGTACTCGTCCGGCAGGAACGCCAGCCGCAGGTCGCGCACCGGCGCCAGGTACGGCAACTTGTCCTGCAGGGCGTGCTTCTCGACCGTGTCCTGGGCGGCCAGCAGGATGTCGGGCGAGATGTCGATGCCGTAGTAGTTGCCGGTGAACAGGTAGCCGATGAACAGGCGGCCGGCGCGCAGGTTCCCGCAGCCGATCTCCAGCATCCGGCAGTCGGGCTTGAGCCCGTGCTCCACCAGGTAGTCGAACTGCATGCGTCCCAGGGCGAGCCAGCGCCGGTGCCGGTGCGACCCCACGGCGCCCTCGGGGTCGCGGGCCGTGTCGGACCTCATGACGGCGCGGTAGTAGGTGACGTGGTCGTGGGTGCGGAGCCGGAACCAGGTGTCGCGGGCCAGCCGGCGCAGGTGGGGGGCGATCCTGTGGGGGTGCCGGAACGCGTAGGCGGCCTGGTGGACGAGGCTCGTACGGGAGCGTTTCACGTTGGGCAGAGTAGGTCCGGCCCACCCGGCCCGCTCCAGGCTCCACACACTCCAGAGCGCCCTTTTACCCGCCCTTTCCCACCCCTGGACCGCTCTTCCCCGTGGGTGACGGGCGCGTCGCCGTGGCGCGCGGCACGCGGGTGCTCGGGTGGCCGTCGCCGGGGTGGACGGAGGTCGTGCCTGTCGCTGGTCGCGCCGGCGTCGCGGCGGCTGGTTCGGTCGACAAGGCGGTGACGCTCCACGTCCACGCGGCGAGCCCTGCTCGGCGTGTCGCGTGATGCCGTTCCCGGGCGGGAACGATCGGCTCAGGCAGCGGCGTGCCGCCGCTCCCGGGACCGGGCGGTCAGCTCAGGTAGTCGCGCAGCGCCATGGCCCGGGAGGGGTGACGCAGCTTGGACATGGTCTTGGCCTCGATCTGCCGGATGCGCTCACGGGTGACCCCGTAGACGCGGCCGATCTCGTCGAGGGTGCGCGGCTTGCCGTCGGCCAGGCCGTAGCGCATCGTGATCACGCCCGCCTCGCGCTCGGAAAGCTGGTCGAGCAGGCTGTGCAACTGCTGCTGCAGCAGCGTGAACGAGACCGCGTCGGCCGGGGAGACGGCCTCGGTGTCCTCGATCAGGTCGCCGAACTCGCTGTCGCCCTCCTCGCCGAGCGGCGTGCTCAGCGAGATCGGCTCCCGGCCGTAGCCCTGCACCTCCGACACCCGCTCGACGTCGAGATCGGTCTCGGCGGCGATCTCCTCGGGGGTGGGCTCGCGGCCCAGGTCGGACTGCAGGCGGCGCTGCACGCGGGCCACCTTGTTGATCAGCTCGACCATGTGCACGGGGATGCGGATCGTCCGGGCCTGGTCGGCCATGGCACGGGTGATGGCCTGCTTGATCCACCAGGTGGCGTAGGTGGAGAACTTGTAGCCGAGCCGGTAGTCGAACTTCTCGATCGTCCGGATCAGGCCGAGGTTTCCCTCCTGGATCAGGTCGAGGAAGAGCATGCCGCGGCCGGTGTAACGCTTGGCGATGGAGACGACGAGCCGGAGGTTGGCCTCCAGCATGCGGCGCTTGGCACGAAGGCCGTCGTCGGCGATCCACTCCAGGTCGGCACGCAGCTCGGAGGGCAGGCCGGGCTCGCTGTCGAGCCGTTCCCTGGCGAACAGGCCGGCCTCGATGCGCTTGGCCAGCTCGATCTCCTGCTCCGCGGTGAGCAGCGGGACGCGCCCGATCTCCTTCAGATAGGTCTTGACCGAGTCGGCGCCGACGGCCGTGCCACCGTCGGCGATGGTGTCGTCCAGTTCGAGAACCTCTGCTGCTTGGGACAAAATTCTCTCCTCGCTCGCGTTGGGTGGACGCTCAGTGACTGAGCCGGCCTGCGGGCAGGGCCGGCGGGGAAACGTAGCGGGCCGATAGGCGTCGGAACCTTCAGGGCATGAGGGAACGGAAGAAGCGGGGCCTGGCAGGGCCGTCTCTGACCAGGCTACCCAACACTTCCTCGAACGTGGCTTCGACGAACACCCGATCATCGCTTCCCCGCCGGCGCCGTCCACCCCCTGACCAGCCCCCCAACCCCGTCCCCTCGCCACCACCCCCGCCGGCCGACGGCACTCCAGAAGACGCCCGCCCCCTCGCCCCGCCCTGGCCTGCTTCACGGCCTGCACGCTTCGGTGAGAGCCGGTCGCCACGCGCATGCGAAGACGCTGTCGATCAGGACCCTCGATGACGTCCACCGCCATGGCGCTCGGGTGCTGGAACGCGAGGCCCGCCGGGCGATCGTCGGGGGGCGGGCCGCATTCGGGCAGGAACTGCGGACCGCGGATGCGCGTGCTGCCGCCCGGTACGACACGGACGTCCACTGCAACCCCGGTTGCGTCATCCGACGCGGCCTTCCGGCTCGGTCACGGGCCACCCGTCCAGGTGCCGTTACGTGACCGAGCCGGAAGGGACCTACTTCCGATGCACTAGGGGCATTGGATCATGCCGCCGCCGTCTCCTTCGCTGGAGACCTGGCTGAAGTGGATGTAGCGGTCCGGCTGGCCCTGGCCGCCACGCCAGGTGTACCAGCGGTTGTCCCCGCCGCTGTAGTCTCCACGAACCCAGCAGCGCGGGTAGATCTGCGTCCCCGCATAGCAGGTGAAGAGGAAGTTGGGCTGTCCGAGCCGGGGAGAGCTGCGGACGTTGCCGTCGTACTTGCACTTGAAGATCAGGGCGGTGGCTGTGCTGGCCGAGGCCACTGCGGGAGTCGCGGTGAACAGCACACCGACACCACCCAGCGCTACGACGGCGCTGCCCAGACCGGCGGCCAGACGTCGAAGCGGCATTTTATCGATCACGGATTGCCTCTCGCGGCTCGATGAGGAGGCACGCCCCAGTAGGCGTGTCAGGGCTCAGCCTTGGCGGCTGCTGAATTGTCCGGAACCCGGCTTCACCGGCCCAGACAAACGTCGTCCGCGGAGTGGTCGCAGCAGTTCATGACGTCGGGCTCAGGATCGTCACCGAGTTCCGGCCCCGCCCGGGACCCCACGGTCACGGTTCAGCTTGACAGTTGATCTCGTAGGCACAAGATTGTTGCGCCCTCCCACCATCTCCAGAGGAACGTGATGAAGCGGACCGTCATGGGTGTCATCCTGACCGCGGGCCTGGCACAGCTCGTCGCCGTCCCCGCCCAGGCGGCGTCCGGGAACGGCCCTGTAGAAGCGCTCCGAGCCGCATTGACCCGCGGTAAGGGCGTGAACATCGTGTCCACCGCGAAGGTGGACCACGGTCGCGCCGGGTCCTACACCCAGGCCCTGGACGGCACGGTCGGGTTCGGGCCGCAAGGCGAGATCGCCTCTGACACGTCCCAGCGCGTGCGGTTCAGCAAGACGGTGATGAGCGGTCTGAAGAAACTCGGCATGGCCGAGGACGCCGCCGCTGAAGAGCTGCCCCTGAGGGTGATCTCGTCAGGCCACGACGACTACGTCTCCGGCCCCCGATTCGCCGACGTACTGCCGCAGGGCACGAGCTGGGTGCGCTATCCGCACACCGATCTGCCGGCCAGCAACCCGCTGCTGGAGGTTCTGGAGCCCGCCACGCTCAAG
The DNA here is from genome assembly GCF_040649795.1 of Nonomuraea sp. NPDC048881. Lineage (NCBI taxonomy): Bacteria > Bacillati > Actinomycetota > Actinomycetes > Streptosporangiales > Streptosporangiaceae > Nonomuraea > Nonomuraea sp. NPDC048881. Next base: position 142,690 of record NZ_JBEZGC010000021.1, on the reverse strand, counting down.
ACGCTGCTGGCTCACCGCACGTCCTGGCGGGGCGGGGTGGTGAAGGGCATGATCAAGGCTGACAAGCTGGTCAAGGTGTCGCGTTCTTTCGCCTCGCGCTTTCGCGGCTACTCCTTGAGCGAGCCCGTCAGCACCATCTCCTACACCATCCGCCTGAGCACGGCCGGACTGGTGGAGCGAGTCACGGCCAAGGGGGTCATGCACCACTGGAAGGGGTCCGTGTTCCGGCTCACGGCGGACACCCGCTACTCCACCTGGGGACGGCAGGTCACCGTTGCGCTGCCTCTGCAGAGCGAGGTGCTCGATCAGGAGCAACTCGAAGGCAAGGTGCCCTACGGGGTGCCTGGTGCCTGGAACTAGCCGCTTGGCGCTGTTGCGACACCATGATCACGTGCGGTATTGATCACGGATGTCCTTGATACGGGTGATCACGGCCGCGGCCGAGCTGCTCGACAAGACCTCGCGGATGCGTCCGGGCCGGTCGTGGGACGATCCCGCGCTGGAGCAGGCGCTGCGCCAGGTGCGGGCCGGACGGCTGGAGCCGGGCCTGGAGCTGGTCCGCCAGGCGCGCGACGACCACGAGGTGCGTGCGCTGCGCGTCGAGCAACTGGGGATCGCCGCCCGTGCGCACACCGAGGCGCTGCTCCGGCTGGCCGGCGACGACCCCGACGCGTTGCTCTGGCTCGGCGCCGCCCGGATCCAGCGGGCATGGGCGATCCGCGGCGGCTCCTACGCCGCGTACGTGGGCGACCAGCGCTTCGCCCGCTTCCACGAGGTGCTGGCGGACGCCGCCGTCCCGCTGCGGCAGGCCGCCGAGGCCCGTCCGGACGATCCCGTTCCGTGGGAGCGGCTGCAGTGGCACGCGCTCGGCGCGCAGGCCGGCCGACAGGAGCTCGACCGCCTCTGGACGGAGCTGACCGCCCGCGCTCCGCACCTGTATCCGGGCCACTACACCCGCGTCCAGGTGCTGTGCGGCAAGTGGTACGGCTCCGACGACGAGGTGCTGGCCTTCGCCCGCCACGCGGCGGACGCGGCGCCGCCGGGCGACCCGGTGACGGCAACGCTGGCGCTGGCCCACTTCGAAGTCGCGTGGGGCCGGATCGGCGAGTCGGAGCGTACGGCGCGGGAGATCCTCGAAGGCTACTTCGGCGACCCTGAGGTGGCCGGCCCGCTGGTGGCGGCCTCCGACAAATGGCGCGAGGGCGCCCGGCCGCATCCTAGGGCGCTGGACGCCGCGCACCTGTTCGGCGCGGCGCTCTTCCACGGCGGCCACCTCACCGGCGCGCAGCGCCTGCTGGAGGGCTTGGGCAGGCGCATGCCGGAGAACCAGCCGTGGGCGGTCGGCAGCCTGCTGCCGGGCCGCCACTACGCCCGCGTGCGGCGGGACCTCGGCCTCGCCTAGGTGTCCGGCCTGCTGCAGCAGAGCCCGGCGCTGGAGGCGGCCGCCGAGCAGCCCGCCGCTCTGGCCCCGCCGGTCACGATCTGGGTCGCTGATCCGGCGCCGCCACCTTGATCTCGAGCGCGATCTGGAAGACGTCCGGCACGGGCACGCGACGGCGACGCCGCCTGTGGGCTCACCGTCCCGGAGACCGCGTTCAGCGCGCGGTACGAGCCGCCGCGGCAGCCGCCACGACTGCGGGGAAGCCCTCCAGCCGGGCCCCACCCGCATCGACGTCGTGGCGACGACCCGGTGCCGCACGGTGAAGGCCGCCCGGACGGTGCCGGCGCGAGCCGTCGCCGCCCCGGATCGGGGGCGGCGGTCGAGTGGCTGGCTTGACGCCAGGAAGTGTGAGTGGTTTATTACTCACATGACGACGAGCCGAGCGCGACAGCTGTCCACCGCCGACGAGCGCCGGGAGACGGTGCTCGCCACCGCCATCGGCGCCTTCGCGGCCCGCGGCTACTGGGGCACGACCACGACGGAGGTCGCCAAGGCGGCAGGCATCTCCCAGGCCTATGTCTACCGGCTGTTCCCGAGCAAGGAGTCGCTGTTCGTGGCGGTCGTCGAGCACTGCTTCGTGAAGGTGCGCGGCGCGCTGGAGCAGGCGGTGGCCACCCATGCCGGCGGCTCGGCCGAGAGCGTCCTGCGCGCGATGGGCGACGCCTACGCGCATCTGATCAGCGACAACGATCTGATGCTGATCCAGCTGCACGCCCAGGCGGCGGCGGTGTCCGAGCCCGCCGTGCGCGAGGCGGTCCGGCAGGGCTACGCCCGTCTGGTGGAGTACGTGCGCGGCGCCTCCGGTGGCAGCGAGGCCCACGTCCAGGACTTCTTCGCCCGGGGCATGTTGTGCCACCTGCTGGTGTCCACCGGCGCCGACGAGGTGCAGGCGCCCTGGGCGCGGACCCTCTCGGCGGGCATCACGCACTATTGAGCCATCCCGGGCGACGTCGGCGGGGCGCGAGCCCCGCTTCTTTCCCACGCAAGAGTGAGTGATTAACCACACACAATGGAGTCGGAGATGCGTAAGACAGCCACTGGCCCAGCGCTCGCCGCCTTGGCCGCGGCGCAGTTCCTCGTCGTGCTCGGCAACTCGATCGTGAACGTGGCGCTCCCCCAGATCCGGGACGGCGCCGGTCTTTCCGACGACGCCACGACGTGGGTCGTCAACGCCTACGGGCTGGCGTTCGGCGCCCTGCTGCTGGCCGGCGGGCGGGCCGCGGACCTGCTGGGCCATCGCAGGCTCCTGCTCGGCGGGCTGGCGGTTTTCGGGACGGCCTCGGCCGCGTCGGGTCTGGCGTCCTCGGCGGGTGTGCTGATCACGGCCCGTGCCGTGCAGGGGATGGGAGCGGCGGCGATCGCCCCGGCTGCGCTGGCCGTGGTGATGGGCCTGTTCCCGCCTGGCCCCGGCCGGGGCAGGGCGCTGGGGGTGTGGGGCGCGGTCTCGGGCGCCGGCGGCGCCGCCGGGGTGCTCCTGGGCGGTCTCCTGGCCCAGGCGTGGGGCTGGCGGGCGCTGTTCTTCGCCGTCACCGCCGGTACCCTCGCGGTGCTGCTGTCCGTCGCGCTCGGCACCCCGCGTGCCCAGCCGCGCCGCGGCGGCCGGTTCGACCCGCTCGGCACCCTCACGATCACTCTGTCCCTGACTGGCCTGGTATGGGGTCTGAGCACGGCACGCGCACAAGGCTGGACCGACGGGCGCGTCCTGTGCGCCCTCGCCGTGGCCGCCGTCCTCGGCGCGGTGTTCGTCCTGGTGGAACGCCGTCATCCCGATCCGCTGGTGCCGCCGCGGCTGGTGCGGGGCGGCCGGGTGGCCGCGGGCAACCTGCTGATGGCCGTGTTCGGGTCGGTGTGGCTCGCGCTGTTCTTCTTCCTGCCGCTCTACCAGCAGGAGGTCCTCGGCGAGAGCCCGCTGGTCACCGGCCTGGGCCAGCTTCCGCTCGCCGGCGCCGTCATGGTCGGTTCCGCCCTCTCCCCCCGGCTCACCGCCCGGCTCGGATCCCGCCGGACGCTGGTGTCCGCCCTGCTCGTGCAGGCCGCCGGGACGCTGTGGCTGGCGCAGATCAGCGCCGCAAGCAGCTACCTCGCCGACGTGCTCGGTCCGAGCCTGCTCATCGGGCTCGGTCTCAGTGTCGCCTTCATCCAGCTCACCGACCTGTCCATGGCCGCAATCGCCAAGGAGGACTCCGGAACGGCCGGCGGGCTGGTGAACACCACCCGCCAGGTCGGCGGCGCGATAGGGCTCGCCGTCCTGGCCACGCTGGCCGGGTCGGTCACCGCAGGCTCCTCTTCACCGCAGCTCCAAGCCCTCACCGACGGCTACCGCGCGGCGTTCGCCGCCTCGGCCGCCGTCCTGCTCGCCACGGCCGTCCTGGCCGCCTGGCTGACCCGTTCGACCGAAAGGAACCCCGAAATGCGCACCATCGACGAGACCGCTCCGGTGATCGTCCGCCTGTCCACCACCATCGACGCCCCGATCGATCGTGTGTGGGCGCTGCACACCGGCATCGACGCCTGGCCGACCTGGAACGACGACATCGACACCGCCACGCTCATCGGCCCGGTGGAGCCCGGCGGCTCCTTCCGGTGGACCACCCACGGCCTGGACATCACCTCCACCGTCTTCGAGGTCGTCCCCGGCGAGCGGATCGTGTGGGGCGGCCCGGCCGGCGGCATCGACGGCGTGCACGTGTGGACGTTCACCGCCGACGGCGACCGCGTCACCGTCCACACCGAGGAGTCGTGGGCCGGGGCGCCCGTCGAGGCCGCCGCCGAGCAACTCGGCCAGGCCCTGCACGCCTCACTCGAATCCTGGCTCACGGCCCTGAAGACCCACGCCGAGCAGCCCGCCTGATGACGACCCGTGTCACCGCAGAACACCCGCACCACATCAAGGGAGAGGAATTCCCCATGACCACCAAGCCCTACCTGACCGGCCACTACACCCCCGCCGTCGACGAGATCACCGCGACCGGGCTGACCGTCGAAGGCCACCTGCCGCCCGAGCTGAACGGCCGGCTGATCCGCAACAGCCACAACCCCAAGCCGGGCGTCACCCCGACGCACTGGTTCAAGGGCAGCGGCATGGTCCACGGGATTCGGCTGCGGGACGGCCGGGCCGAGTGGTACCGCAACCGGTGGGTCCGCACCCCCGCCCTGGACGGCGCCCCCTACATGACCGAGCACGGTCCGGACCTGACCGCCAGCCCGGCCGGCACGCACGTCATCGAGCACGCCGGACGCCTGCTGGCCTTGTGCGAGGCGAACTTCCCGTTCGAGCTGGACGCCGAATTGGAGACCGTAGGCGCCTACGACTTCGACGGCAAGCTGCGCAGCGCGATGACCGCCCACCCCAAGACCGACCCCGTCACCGGCGAACTGCACTTCTTCGGCTCCTCGCCGTTCCCGCCCTACCTCCTGTACTACATCGCCGACGCCAAGGGGCAGATCGTGCACAGCGCCGAGATCTCCGGCGCCTCGGCCTCCCTCAAGCACGACTTCGCGATCACCCGCCACCACGTGGTCTTCGTCGAGGGCTCGGTCACCTTCGACCCGACCGAGCACTCCGGCATCCCCTATGGCTGGAGCGACGCCCAGCCCTCCCGCATCTGCGTCATGCCGCGCACCGCCGACGGCGCCGCCAAGATCCGCTGGTTCGACATCGAGCCCGGCAACATGCTGCACGCCGCCAACGCCTATGAGGACGGCCGGGGCCGCATCGTCCTGGAGGGCCCCACCGTCGACCGGCAGGGCTTCCAGTTGTCCTGGAACTGGTGGGTCGGCGCGCCGGGCCGCGGCACCGAGCCCAACACCCGCTCCTACACCCGCCGCTGGGTCGTCGACCTCGCCCAGGGCAGCGTCGACGAGCAGACGATCGACGACCTCGCCGTGGAGTTCCCCACCCTCAACGAGGACTACCTCGGGACCGAGAACCGCTACACCTACGCCATCTCCTTCCCCGACCAGGACGGCTTCGGCGGCTACGGCGTCGTCAAGTACGACCGCGCGACCGGCGCCCGCCGCGTCCACCAGGCCGGCGACGCCCGCCTGCCCAGCGAGGCCGTCTTCGTCCCCGCCGAAGGCGCCACCAGCGAGGACGACGGCTACCTCCTCACCGTCGTCTCCGATCTCAAGCAGGACGCCTCGCAGCTCCTGGTCCTGGACGCCACCGGCCTCGACCGGATCGCCACCGTCCACCTGCCCCGCCGCGTCACCGGCGGCATCCACGGCTCCTGGATCCCCGACACCGACCAGTAGCCGAGCCTTATGAACCGTCAGGCACGTCAGGCCAATTCGCTCCAGCAGACGTGCACGACACGTTGTCCAGGCTCGTCAGGGCTTGTTGCGCGGTCACCCCGGCGGCCGGTCAGCCTTCTGGGTGCCCGTCGTAGACGCGGATCTTGTATTCGGTCGTCTCCAGGGCGAGAGTGAGCTCGCGGATCTGCCGCACGATGCGGTCGCGCTGGTCGAGCATGATGTGCCGGCGTTCCGGGACGGTGCTCGGGCCCTGCTCGACGAGGGCGATGTAGCGCTTGAGATCCTGCATGGTCATTCCCGACAGCCGCATCCGGGTGAGGAAGACGAGGCGGCGCAGGTCGAACACCGAGTATTCCCGGTAACCGGAGGCGTTGCGTGCCGGCCGCAGCAGTCCCTCCTGCTCGTAGTAGCGGAGGGTGTGGGGGGACAGGCCGACCAGGCGGGCGGCCTCGGCGACGCTCCTGGGCGTCGCCGAGGCCTCGATCGCGGTGTCGTCCAGGAGTTCGTGCAGCGCGTCGATGACCGACGCGGACGGTTCGTCGCCGGCCGCGAGGATGCGCTCGATCAGGTCTTCGGTGGCCATGTTCGACAGGGTACGGAGCTCAGAACGCGCGCAGCGCGGGCGGCATGCCGGGAAAGTCGGCCGTCTGGCTTACATGCGCCCACTTCTCGACGTCGCTGAGCGCGTTCGTGTAGCTGCGGGTGAGATTGCGCACGGCCTCGGCGCCGAGCGGAAGCCTGAGCGGCGCGCCGGGCGTGTCGAGGATGTCGCGGATGGCCAGGGCGGCGCGTGCCGGGTCGCCCTCCTGGACGCCGTCGGCCTCGGCCATGTTCGCGCGGACGGCGCCGAGCACCTCGTCGTAGACCGGGTGGTGGTCCACGGTCCTGAGCACGTCGGCGGAATTGAAGGCGGTGCGGAAGCGGCTGGGCTCGGCGATGAGGACGCGCACGCCGAACGGCGCGACCTCGCCCGCCAGCGCCTCCGACCAGCCTTCGAGCGCGAACTTGCCGGCCGAGTAGCTGCCGACGCCGGGGAAGGACATCCGCCCGCCCTGACTGCTCATCTGCACGATCGCACCGGAACGACGCGCACGCATGTGCGGCAGCACCGCGCGCACGTAGGCGGCCGGACCGAAGAGATGCTGGTCGAGCATGTCGCGCAACTGCGCGTCCGTGACCTCCTCCGCGGCGCCCACCTGCCCGGCTCCGGCATTGTTGACGAGTACGTCGACGTGCCCGAACGCGTCGAGCGCACGCCGTACGACCGCCGCGGCCCCGTCCGTGTCGCGCACGTCGTGCTCGACCGGCAGCAGCCGGTCACCGTACCGAGCCCGGAGCGCGTCGAACCGGCCGGCCCGCCGCGCCGTGCCGAGCACCTGCTCGCCCGCGGCCAGCGCCGCCTCGGCCAGCGCCAGGCCGAGCCCGGAGCTCGCGCCGGTGATGATCCAGGTCTTGGTCCCGTTCGTCGTGGTCATGACGGCGAAGATAGACATTCGAGCGCGCTCGAAGGCAAACAGGCCTTCCGGCGGCGCGACGATGATCGTCGCTCTTGGACGGCCGGGGATCGTGGGAGGCGGCGTGGCCGGTTCGGTGGACGTTCGTGCGGCCGCAGCGAACCGCTGAGTGCGCCGGTGGAGCAGGCGCACCGGGAAGCGCGAGCCGGCCACGGCTGGGGGTGTGCCCTCCCCGACTGACGGCGGGCGGCGGTCGGGCGCGCGCCGGGCTTCGTCGGCCGCCGGATGAACATGATCGTCGGGGGTGTGGCAGGCTGGCGCCGAAACATCACCACAAGTTCGTCAGCGCCTGGTCGGTCGGTGGAGCGCGCTGGCGTGCCTGCTTGGCCGCGGCACGACCAGTCACCTCTCCACGCGGGATCGCGGTCGTGTACGCGCCGAGCCGTACACGAAAGGATGACCATGTCCACCGACCAGTTCGGGCTCGCCGAAGGCGCCTACGTCCCCGATCCCGACCGGGACACGACCCTGCTCCTGGACGCGTTCTACGACCATCTCGCCGCGATCCTGCATGAGCGCGCGCTTCCTGGCGATCTCGTGTCCGCCATGCGGGCACGGCAGAGCGAACTCGAAGCGGCTCAGCAGTCCCTGATCGTTGATGAGCCCGCCCGCCACAACCTGCGCATGACCCTGGCCCTGGTGGCCGCCTACGCTCTGCTCCTGCCCAGGCTGGGCCGGGAGGCGGCCGTCGCCGTCGTACGAGCGTCGTTCATCGAACCGCTCGGCGACGCTCTGAAGGAGGGCACCCAGGCGGTGCTGGACAACGCGCCGGACGCCTTCGCCGCCATGGTCGAGCTGAGCAGGTCACGCGAGGAGTACGCGTTCGGGAAGGGATTCGTCTTCGACCGGACCGTCGAGGACGACGAGCGCTACCACCTCGACGTGCACCGGTGCTTCTACCACGACGTTCTGGTCGCCAACTCGGCACCGGAGCTGACCCCGGTCATGTGCGCGTTCGACATCAACTGGATCGAGTCCATCGCGCCCGACCGGCATGGCTTCCGGTTCGATCGCCGGACCACCATCGGAACGGGCGGCACGCACTGTCCCTTCCACTTCAGTCGAAACCGCAGCCGGAATGGGGCAACGGGCTGATGCTCTGACGGTCACGCCGTCCGGGGGCTTCTTCGCGGTCGCGGCGGAGCCCCCACGCGCCGCGGCGGCCCTTGGGCGCCCCGCGCGATAGGTGAGACATCTCCTGCTCCGGCGCAGCCACAGCGACGGTGACGCCCGGCATCAAGAGTGAGGAAGGGATGGCCGGGGGCCATCGCGTGCCGCAGGGTGTCGTGACGGGTCTCGTGGCGTCCTTGATGGCGGGGTTGTCCCAGAACGGATTGTTGAGCGAGTCGAGCAGCCGCCGCACCAGCACGTAGCACCGGTCGCCGCCGCTCGGGCGGCCCCCTCGGGACAGGGCGTCGTCGAAGGCGTCGCTCAGCAGGTGCCGTTGGACGGTGTTGAAGAGCAGGGATCGAGCCCGGCCGCTCCGGCCATCAGCCTGATCTCCCCACCGTCCTGCTGTTCCGGTTTTCGAGGGGCAGGAGGAGGCAGAACTCGCCGAGGGGGCAGGAGACGATCGCACTACGACGCCGGGAGTAGCGCCACCTCGGCGACCGCGAGGTGACCGGCGGCGACGAACTCGCTCCCCAGGCCGCCACCCCGAGGATCGCGAGCAGCGGCGTGTGCGGCCGTCGTCCACCGCTCACGCGGCCTTCGCGCTGAACGCGGCGGGCGACTGGCACGGGTTCCGCACGGCGGCGGCGCCCCGCCGATGGCACCTCATATCATCAGGCTGGGGTCCCCAGCCTCGTCATGGCGGTCACCTCGCCGTGCGGCAGCCGCCTGGAGACACTCGCCGACCGGCCGGAGTCGATGTCCTCCAGCTGAGGATCACCGACTCCACAGGACCGGTGTCAGCGGCCAGGAGGTGGTCGCCGACGCGCCGCAGGGCGCCTGGAGCGCAAGAGCGTCGCCGATCGCACCGACGGCCGGCCTGACCTGATGGTGACAGTCGCAGGCTCTGAGGCGGGCGCGAACCCTGAATCTGCTGCCCGGTGGCCGCTGCCGCTTGCCCGAGCCGTCACTGATCACGTCGGCTGCCTGCGACCTTGGGGGATGAGGCTTTCGATGGCTGTGCAGAGCAGGTGGATGCTTCGGTGGAACTTCTCGTCCTGGCCGTGTCCGGGGGCTTCTTCGAAGGTCAGGGGGAAGCGGGTACGCAGGTCGGCGTAGTGCTCCGGGGTGAGGGCGGGGGGTTCGGAGTCGCTCTGTTCCTGGAGGGCGAATCCGGTGATGTGGCTCAGGAGGGTGTCGGCGGCTGTGACGCGGTGCGGGTCGGGGACGCCGGCGTCCAGCAGGGTTCGCAGGAGGCGCTCCATGAGGGACAGACTCCCGGTGCTGAGCATCTTGGGGCTGTCGGCCAGGAGGATGGCGCCACCGGGGTGCTCGAGGAGGCTTCGGCGGAGGGTGAGGGCCTGGACTTCGATCTCCTCGCGCCAGGTGGATTCGGGCGGAAGTGCCTCCAGGGCGGCTGTGGCGGCGTCGTATGCCTGCCGGCAGACGCGGTCGGCCATCATCGTCAGCAGGTCGCTCTTGCTTTTGACGTGGTAGTAGAGGCTGCCCGCCGTGGCGTCGAGGCGCATGGCCACCTGGCGCATGGACAGGCCGTGGTAACCGCACTCGGCGAACGTGGCCATCCCCGCATCGACGATTCGCTCCTGGGTGAGCTTCATGTCCCCACGGTAACGCATTTTGAACGCTGTTCAAATCTTGTGCTAGCCTCCGCTGCAACGTTTTTGAACGGTGTTCGAAATGGGGTCTGCCTTGAGTGAGTTGCTGTTCTTCGCCACCACGGCCGCGCTGATGGTGATGATGATCAACGGTGGGCTGGCCTTGGGGCCGTGGCGCGGCCGGCCCGTCCCGTGGGTCGCGGTGGTGCTGACGGCGCTGGCCGTGAGCGGAGTGCTGATCCAGCTGGTGTGGCCTGGCGCCATGGACACCCTCGACAACGACCCCGCCAAGACCGGATGGTGGCGAGTCGTGACCTCGGTCTTCATGCAGAACGGCGGCGTCGCCGGAGCCGTGTGGAACATCGCGACGCTCGCCGCCGTGGCGGCCTTGGCGCAGTGGTTCTGGGGTGGGCTGCTGACGGCGGCGCTGTTCGCGGGCGGCATCTTTCTGCCGGAGCGGGTCGACGCACTCCTCGGGATGGGCGGCCCCAGCACCGACCCGCGTAATTTCGCCGGCAGCTCGGGGGCCACCTACTTCCTGGGGGCGACCCTGGCCACGGCCCTGTTGATGCGGACCCGGCTCGTCAAGGAGCGGCTGCTCGCGGTCGGCGTGCCGGCACTGGGACTGGTGATGTGGTTCGCGCAGGGCAACGGACACGGGCTGGTAGCGGTGTACGGATTCGCGGCCGGCCTCCTGGCGTGGGTGGCGTGGCGAGGGATCGCGACCTTCCGGGACCGGCTCCCGCGCGCAGCCTGAGGCCTCCTGGCCGCGCGGCGCGTCTCGCGCGGGCCGACCGCCGCGCCCCGCTGACCCGGGTGAGCCTGGTCATCTCGGGCTCCGCGATGGCCACGTCGAGTCCGACGCGGGACATCGCCGGCTGGCACGGCACCGCTGGACGCGCTAGGCAGGACCATGGTCGTGCTCCCGGCGAGTGCGTCCTCAGCCGGCTTTCCACTCGATGAAGTCGGAGATGGTCCCCGTCCCGGGCTCGGCGCCCGCCGAGCTTGCCCCTGGCCGTACGAGCGCAGCTCTACGGCGAGACCGACCGCATCGACCCGCTGGCCGTGTCACTCGACGAGGACGGCTGGCTGGAGGCGCTCCCGGCCGCTCGGCCGGGGGTCGTGGTCATGGACGGGCTCTACCCGTGGATGACCAAGCCCACCTTCGTCCGGCTGCTGCGCCGGATCACCGCCCACTTCGAGCGCAGCGAGGTCTTCCTGCTGGGCTTCTCCAAGCTCTCCAGCCGGATGATGCGCACAGTCGTGCCGGCCATCAAGACGATCGGAGCTCCCGTCAACGAAGGCCTCGACGAACCTCGCGACGTTGAGCGCTGGAATCCCGCAGCTCGCTCGCAGGTGCCGCGCCAGTGCAGGGTGATGTCCTTGGGGGAGGGCGTTCCGCGGGCACCTGTGAAGGAGAAGGCGCCTTGTGCGGCGGCCTGCGCGGTGTGGGCTTGGGCGGGCGCCACCGCGCCGACCAGCGCGCCGATCGCCGCGGTGGCCACTGTCGTCGCGGCCAGGCGTAGGAGGTGCTTCATGGCGGGCTTGCCTTTCTGCTTGGCTGAGGCGAGCAGGTCGAGGGCGTGCTCGGCTTGGGGGCAGGTCGCTCTATGTTGCGGTGGGAACATGGCGCCTCCGGGAAGAGCATGATCGGACACTCCCAGCATGCGATAACAATGAGTAGTTGAACTATGGCCGTCTGATCACTTTGCGCTACCGCACCCCGCCCCGACACCCGCCGCGGCGACCACGCCATCCCCGCCGGCCGCCTGGAGACGCTGTTCACCGGCCCCGCGCATGCGCTAGGTGAACGGTTGCTGTGGAGGCTGCTGCACGAGACCGCGGCCATGACCGAAGAGATCCTGTCTCCGTCCCGGCCCTGTATCCGTCGTCGTCATCCCTCCGAAGGGCGGGCCCCGCGGCGTCCGCGACCGGCCAGAACCACGGCGAACGGCACACCCATGCGCTCATGGCACGGTTCGCCTCCTCGCCGACCGGCCCGTCATCTGCCCGGGGACAGGAGGCTTTCCAGCGTCCGCGGAAGTGGATACACCCGCTCGGCGGGGAACAGCCGCTGAGCCTTGGCAGCATGCCCGGTTTGTGTCAATACGGTGGCCTTGCGGACCTGGGGGGTGAGGTCGGTGAGGCTGACGATCCAGTCGTCGGTGAACGTGCGGATCAGCTTGCGGCCGATGCCGACCTGGATGCTGTAGTGGTTCAGTGCCGTTCCGCGCGACGAACGTTCCGGGTCCCACTGGACATGGACGGCTGCCTGGGCCACAGCCGCCGGATCCGCTGTCGTGAGCACGGCCTGGGACAGAGCCTCCTCCCAGCCCCGCCGGGTCATCCGCACTGCGAGAACGCGCTCCTGACCGGCTTTGCGGGCCCAGTTGCTGCGATGCATGAGCCACAGGAACGAGGGCTTGATCCAGGTCATCCTGTGGAAGGAGAACGGCGCGACGAAACGGCCCGCTCGCAGCGCCGCGTCGGCTATGGCAGGTGCATACGCCTGGTAGACCACGATCGTGTCAGCGTCGTAGTCTGCGCGAATCTGGTACTGAGGTGCCATGCGCTGCACCCTGCCATCCGGTGCACTCACATCGCGAAGCCTTTTGCGTCCGTCAAGGCGACTTGCTGACGGCTGTTTCGGGCTCCGGCAGCGTGGCGTCATGTCGATGTCGATGTGATCAAATGCTTGGCGTCCGCACGGACCCGAAGCAGCAGCCGCCCGAGAACGCCGCTCGTCAGCAGGAAGGGCCGGGACCAAGCGATGCGATCCAGGACGCGAAGCCCGCGGCCACGACGTCGAAGCCCGCAGGATCCAGATCGCCCAGACCGGAGGAGAACACGGCGGAGTCCGGGTCGTCGGCACGCAGAAGGAACCCGCAGCCGCCGCTGTCATCGCCGACGAGGAGGAATCCTGGTGCATACTGCGCGACTTCGTAGGTGGCGTTGCGTTCACCGATGTCTCCCGCCGAGTACACCACGACACCGGACTCTGTGTGCAGGCCGTCCCGCACCCTCCACAGTGCCACCAGTGGAGCCGGAAGGCTCATCGCCGTCTCGGCCCGCGCCCGCATCACGTCGTCCGGCGTAGCCGCCGCCGGCCTCGGAACCGACCCCGCCACCCTGCACCCCTCCCGCCAGAGTCCGGGCCCCAACATGATCACCGACGTGCCCGCCCGCAGACGCGGCATCGGCTGCATGATCCGGGAGAAGGCCGTCCAAGTCCCCGTCCCCCAAGAAGCGCGGTTCGCCAGAGCACGTGGCATGCGCGACGCGTTACGCAGGTCGATGCTGAGAGGGCAGGGGTTGTGCTCGTCCAGTCCGGCCAGTCGATTTCCTCGTCCGCGCCGAGATCCGCAGGCAGGATCTCGGTCAGCGCTGCGATACCTGTCGGGTCTTCCACGGCGATCCCTTCGACGACGTGGCCGGGGAGTCTACGAGGCCGCACCGACACAACCGGGTCAGTCCCACCAGGAGCTAGAGGCCCGGCCATGCCCCGCGGTCCAACAGGTCGAGGACGAGTGCCGCGATGTTCCACGCGTCGTCCTCGCCGCGGTGATGGCGTCCCTCCAGCGGCAGTCCGGCGATCTGCAGAGCGTGATCCATGCCGGGTTTCTTGCGTAGTCCGTACGCCGCCGCGAACACGGCCTTGGCGTTGGTATGGGTGCGTTCCGTTGGATAGCCGAACGGGTAGGCCACTCCGTCGGCCTGACTCTGTCGAGCGAACTGCCGGCGGTCGTACTCGCCCCAGCTCGCCCAGGGACGCTCCCCGGCGTCGTACTCCTCGGCGAGGATCCGGCACGCCTCGGCGAAGGTGACACCCTGTTCCACCTCGGCCTGCGTCAGGCCGGTCAGTTCCGTGCAGAAGTCACTCACCGCCGATCGGACGGGGCGGACCAGGATGCGGTGCCGGGACACCCGGCTCCGCGCCGACACGTCCACGACGGTGAGGCCGATCTCGATGATCTCGTTGACGGAGCCGGGCGGCGGCTGCCCGTCCCAGCAGGTGGCTTCCACATCGATGACGTTCAACAGGGCGGATTCGTGACGCATGGGCCGAGGGTAGGGATGCACCCCCGGCTCCGGCATCTCAATTTCACACGTTCGTTCTTCGGGCGGGGTGGTCAGTCGGGTGGGGTGTGTTCGAGGGTGTAGGTGGTCGCGTCCGGTTCGGCGAAGGCGAGGAGCGCGAGCCCTTCCTCCTCCAGGACGTCCAGAGGCGTCGGCGCGGCGAAGGGGCTGATGATGAGCTTGGCCTTCTTGCCGGACCGCTTGATCTGCCAGGTCCCCGCCGCGAACCCGTCCACCAGGTACGTGGCCTTGATCCGCAGGTTCTTGGTCGCGACCAGCGGCCTGAACTCGTCCGCCAGCACCCGCGTACGGTCGGCGTGCCCCAGGACGAGGTTGTCGAAGTCGGGCAGGAAGCGCACCGGCGCGGGCACGTCGCCGCCCGGCCGCGGCGCGCCGGGCAGGTCGAACAGTTCGCGTCCCGTCTCGTCGGCGAGCCTGTCCAGCTCCATCCCCTTCATGACGGCCCGCATCCCGCCCAGTCCCGACCAGGTCTGGACGTCGGCGGGGGTGGCCGGGCCGAACGCGGCGAGGTACCGCTCGACCAGGCGTTCCGCGCTGGGCGCCGGGTCCAGTTCGACGCCGGGCAGCCCGAAGGCGGACTCGCGCGGGAAGCTCCACCGGTCCTGCGTCGGCACCATGACCAGCGGCGTCATCATGCGCACGGCGTAGCCGAGCACCCGTTCGTCCGCGCCGGGGAACTCCTTCAGCAGCAGGGGCCGCAGCTCGTTGAAGGTGAGCGGCCCGTCGGCGAGCAGCCGGTCGGCGACCGCGGCGACGGCCTCGAAGTCGACGCCCTCGAACCGGCGCGCCGCGGCGGCCAGCATGGGACGCAGCAGCGGGCGGAAGGACGCGTAGTCCTCCGCCGTCACCAGGTGCAGCGTGGCCCGCATCATCGTCGCCCGCACCAGGCCGCCCGCGTGCAGCGAGTCGTGCAGGTCGTCGCGCCGGAAGCCGGCCAGCCGCGTCCACACCCCCAGGTAGGGCGGCCGCGGCTCCTGCGCCTGCAGCCCGGCCAGCCGGTGCACGACGTCGGCCGGGCGGCCCTCGTGCCGGGCGAGGAGGTGCTGCCGGGCCAAGGTGGCGCGGTTGAGGTCTCTGAGGGTGAGCATCTACTTATCATGCCTTTCCCCCTGGAGTCCGTACGTTCCTCCTATCCTGCGCTTTCCGATGGTTTCGCCTACCTTGACGGCGCGGCCGGCACCCAGACGCCCCAGCCGGTGATCGACGCCATCTCCGCCGCCTACCGGGCGGGTCTCGGCAACGTGGGCGGGGCCTTCCCCGCCAGCCGCCGGGCGGACGAGATCGTCGCCGCCTGCCGTGCCGCCGTCGCGGACCTGGTCGGGGGCCGCCCCGACGGCGTGATCCTCGGCCCGAACATGACGACGCTGACGTACCGGCTGGCCAGGGCGCTGACCGGGCCCGGCGACGAGGTGGTGGTCTCGCGGCTGGACCACGACGCGAACGTGCGTCCGTGGACCCAGACGGGCGCCGCCGTCCGCTGGGCCGAGGTGGACGCGGTGACCGGCGAGCTCCCGGTCGACCAGTACGCCGACCTGATCGGCGAGCGGACCAAGGTCGTCGCGGTGACGGCGGCAAGCAACATCCTCGGCACCCGTCCCGACGTGGCCGCCATCGCCGAGCTGGCCCACCGCGCGGGCGCCCTGCTGTACGTGGACGGCGTGCACGCCACCCCGCACGGCCCGGTGGACATGCGGGCGCTGGGCGCCGACTTCTACGCCACCAGCGCCTACAAGTGGTCGGGGCCGCACGTGGGGGCCGTCGTCGCCGACCCGGCGCTGCTGGAGACGGTCCGCCCGGCCAAGTTGCGGCCCTCCCCCGACACCGTGCCGGAGAGGTTCGAGACGGGCACGTCCGCGTTCGCCGACCTGGCCGGGGTCACCGCGGCCGTCGACCATCTGGCCGCCATGGTCCCCGGCGCCGGCACCCGCCGCGAACGCCTGCTCGCCTCGATGGCCGCCGCCGAGGAGCACGAGCTGGAGCTGTTCGCCGCCCTGATCTCCGGCCTGGAGACGATGCCGCACGTCACCCTGCTCGGCAAGCCCGCCAGGCGCACCGCGACCGCCTACTTCACCGTCGCCGGGCACACCCCGCGCCAGGTCGCCGAGCATCTGGCCGGGCTGAGGGTGAACGTCTGGAACGGCCACAACTACGCCTGGGAACTGACCGGCGCGCTCGGCGTGCGCGACTCGGGCGGCGCCGTCCGCGCGGGCCTGGTCCACTACAACGACCGCTCGGACGTCGACCGCCTCCTGGAGGGGGTGGCCGCCCTCTCCTGACGGGCCCTCGGCCCGTACGGGCGGGGCGTGAGATCCTGAGGGGATGCTGCCCCCGATCGACGTGCTGCGCGAGCAGGTCACCGCGCATCTCGCCGCCTTCGACCGCCGGGAGGTGCCGCCCGTCCCAGGGGTGCGCCGGGCGGCCGTGACGGTGTGCGTGCTGGAGGACGCCGAGCGCGTCCCGTACACGGTGCTGATTCGCAGGGCGGCGCGGGGGCGCAACGCGGGGCAGTGGGCGCTGCCGGGCGGGCGGCTCGACGACGGCGAGCTGCCGGTGGAGGCGGCGCTGCGCGAGCTGGCCGAGGAGGTCGGGGTGACCGGCGTGGCGGTGGCCGGGCTGCTCGACGACTTCGTCGCCGACTCCGGGTTCACGATCACTCCGGTGGTGGCGTTCGGGGGCCGTCAGGAGCCGGTGGGCGACGCCCATGAGGTGGCCTCGGTGCACGCGGTGCCGCTGGAGCGCTTCCTCGCGCCCGGCGTGCCGCGCTGGCAGGGCGAGCTGCTGCAGATGCCGCTCGGGCCGGACATCGTGATCCACGCGCCGACCGGGGCGATCCTGTGGCAGTTCGCCGAGGTGGCGCTGCGCGGGCGCGAACAGCGGGTGTTCGACGTCGCCCAGCCCCACTGGATGAGAACCTGACCCCCATGCCCCTGGAGACGGCCGGTCAGAAGGGGCCGGTGAGTTCGCCGAGCTTGCCGGTCAGCTCCAGGTTGGCCGCGTAGTCGACGGGCACCGCGATCACCGACACCGTCTCGTCGGCCAGCGCCTTGCGCAGCGTGGGCAGCAGCTCTCCGGCGCTGGTGATCCGGTAGCCGCGGGCGCCGAAGCTCTCGGCGTAGGCGACGAAGTCGGGGTTGCCGAAGCGGATGCCCGAATAACGGCCGAGCTCCAGGTCCATCTTCCACTCGATCAGCCCGTACGCGTCGTCGACCCACACCAGGACCGTGATCGGGACGCGCTCGCGGACGGCCGTCTCCAGCTCCTGGGAGTTCATCAGGAACGCCCCGTCGCCGGTGGCGGCCAGCACCTTGCGCTCGGGGAAGGCCAGCTTGGCGGCCAGCGCCCCGGGCACCGAGAACCCCATCGAGGACAGCCCGTTGGAGACCAGCATCGTGTCGGGCTCGTACGTCGGGTACATGCGGGCCATCCACATCTTCACCGCGCCGGTGTCGGCCAGCACGATGTCCTCGCGGCCCATGGCCTCCCGGATGTCGGCGACCACGCGCCGTGGCGACAGCGGAAAGCCGTCCTCCGAGCGCCCCTGCTCCAGCTCCTCGCGCATCAGGCGGCGGATCTTCTCACCGGTGCCGTTGAGCTCGAAGCGGCGCGGGACGGCGTCGGCGAGCGCGTCCAGCGACCGGGAGATGTCGCCGTGCACGCCGCCGACGGACACCGGGTAGTGGTCGTCGACCTCGGCGGGGAACCGGTGAAGGTGGATGATCTCCTTGTCGCGGTTGGGGTTGATCTTGACGGGGTCGAACTCCTGCAGCTCGTAGCCGACGCTGATCAGCACGTCGGCCTCGTCGAAGCCGAAGTTGACGTAGTCGTGCCGCATGAAGCCGACCGCGCCCAGCGCGTGGGGGTGGTCGTCGGGGAAGACGCCCTTGCCGTTGAACGTGGTGGCCACCGGCAGCCCGAGCCGTCCGGAGAAGCGCACCAGCACGTCGGCCGCGCGGGCGATCTGCGCGGCGGAGGGGTCTTGGGGGCGTACGACGTTGACCGGCAGCGGCCCGAGGTCGGCCGGCACGGGGGCCGACTCGACGTCTTCGGGGATGGCCAGGTAGACGGCGCCGGGCCGCTCGGTCTGGGCGGTCTTGAACGCCTTGCGGATCATCTCGGGCAGGGCCAGGGCCGTGGGGGCGAGGTCGGCCCACTTGGTGATCGGCCGGAACAGCGACACCAGGTCGACCACCTGGTGCGACTCCTTGTAGATGCGGTCGAGGCCGACCTGGGCGGTGATCGCCACGACGGGGGTGCTGTTGGTGGTGGCGTCGGCCACGCCGAGCTGCAGGTTGATCGCGCCGGGGCCGAGTGTGGCCGAGGCCACCCCCGCCTTGCCGGTGAGCCTGCCGTAGATCTCGGCCATGAACGCCGCGCCCTGCTCGTGCCGGACGAGGATGTAACGGATGGAGGAGTCGTTGAGCGCGTCGACGAAGTGGATGTTCTCCTCGCCGGGGATGCCGAAGACGTACTCGACGCCTTCCGCCTCCAGGGCTCGCACGATCAGATGGGCCGCGTCCGCCTGCGGGGACATGGTCAACGCCTTCTTCCATGAGCGACTGCGTCCCTGACAGCATCCGGGAGGCGCGCTTCATTCCGGGACGCGTCCCTGTGCCCGCGCGACGGCGGATCTCACGCGGGCACAGCGGATCAGGAGCCCAGCGCGCGCGTGGCCAGCGCGCCGAGGACCATGCCGACGACCATGCAGGCCGCGGCGGCGATGGCGGCCCACTTGCCCAGGGACTCGCCGCGGGTGTGGCCGACGATGCCGAGCACGATGCCGGCCAGGCCGAACAGGATCGGTATGAACAGGATGGCCACCGCGGCGCTGACGAACCCGATGATCGACAGGACCTGGGCGCCCTGCCGCTGCGGCCGGGTGTAGGGCGGCGGCTGCGGCCGGCGCCCTTCACGCGTGTGCTCGTCGTCGCCCTGGGGCGGGTCTTGCGAAGCGGTCATTCTCCGGCTCCCTCGTGAAGTGAGTCACATCACACACCAGAGCCGGAGACCTGTCGAGCCGCCGAGTCCAGACATCTGCCCATTTCAGAAGGGTTATGACGGGCGGGAAAACTGAGGGGGAAGGGGTTCGGCGTGGACGACGTCGAGCCGGGAGACCGCGCGGGTGAGGGCGACGTACAGGCGGTTGAGCCCGCGCGGCTCGGCCGCGACGACGGCGGCCGGCTCGGCGAGCACCACGTGGTCGTACTCCAGGCCCTTGGCCATCGAGGCGGGCATGACGCTCAGCCGCTCGCCGAGGTCCAGCCCCTCGTTCCAGAGCGCGCAGGTGATCGCCTCGACGTGCGCGTCGGCCGCGATCACCCCGATCGACCCCTCGAACCCGCCCGCCTCCCGTACGGCCGCCACGACCCCCTTCTCCAGCTCGGCCGTCGCGATGACGCGCAGCCTGCCGTCGGAGCGGTGGGAGCGGGTGGGGGGCACGTCGGCGTCGAGCGCGGCCAGCAGCGTGTTGGCCAGCTCCACGACCACGCCGGGCACGCGGAAGCCGGTGGTCAGCTCGACGATCCGGCCGCCGGGGCTGCCGAGCAGCTCCAGGTGCTCCGGCCACGACCTGGCCGCCCACGGCGTGGTGCCCTGGGCCAGGTCGCCGAGCACGGTCAGCGAGCCGTGCTCGCTGCGCCTGGCCACGGCGCGGCACTGCATGGGCGACAGGTCCTGGGCCTCGTCCACGATGACGTGGCCGTAGCCGCGGGGACGTTCGAGCAGGCAGGCCAGCTCGTCCAGCAGCACCAGGTCGGCCTCGGTCCACTTGGCGCTCTTGGCCCCGCGCGGCGGGCCGGGCCAGGCGAGCGCGGCGCGTTCGGCGTCGGTCAGCAGGCCCTCGGGCGGGGCGCTGAGGACCTCGTGCAGCACGTCCTCGGGGCGGACGGCGGGCCAGGTCGCGTCGAGCGCCGGGGTGAGCGCCCGGCCGATCCGGCGTTCCCAGGCGGCGTTGCAGGTCTGGCCGCGGGCCTCGGCTTGCCGCCGCATCGCCGCCACCGTCCTGGCCCTGACGCGTTCGCGGCCGACCCCGTACGGGAGGGCGGCCCGCCTGGTGTCCTCCACGATGCGGCGCAGCTCGTCCTCGCCGACGCGCCAGCGGTAGGAGCCGTCGGCCGCCACGGCGGGCTCGGCGGGCCTGCGGATGCGGCCGTACAGCGCGCGGCGCAGCACCTCGGCCATCCGGACGTCGTGCTTGACCGCCGCGGCCGCCGCGGAGTCGACGGCCCGTACGGGATGGGCGCCGAGCAGCCCTTCCAGGGTGGTCTGCTCGACGTCCACCTCGCCGAGCGCGGGCAGCACGGCCGAGATGTAGCCGAGGAAGGTCCGGTTCGGGCCGAGCACCAGGACGCCGGAGCGTTCGAGGCGGCGGCGGTGGGCGTACAGCAGGTAGGCGGCCCGGTGCAGGCCGACGGCGGTCTTGCCGGTGCCGGGGGCGCCTTGGACGCAGATGGTGGTGTCGAGGTCGGCGCGGACGAGGTCGTCCTGCTCGGGCTGGATGGTGGCGACGATGTCGCGCATCGGGCCGACGCGGGGGCGTTCGATCTCGGCGGCCAGGAGCGCGCCGCCGCCCTCCTCCCCCGCGCCGAGACGCTCGTCCTCGAAGCCGGTCAGCGTGCTGCCCGACCAGCCGAAACGGCGGCGCACCTCGACGCCCTGGGGGTCGCGGGCGCCGGCCCGGTAGAAGGCGCGCGCCACGGGCGCGCGCCAGTCGATCACCACCGGCGGCCCGCCGTGCTCGCCGGCGATGTGCCGCCGGCCGATGTGGTACGCCCGCCCGCGATGCTCGGCCGAGTCCTGGCCGAAGTCGAGCCGGCCGAAGAACGGCGGCCCGTCGGGCTCCTCGCTCAGCTCCTTGGCCAGGCTCTTGAGATGGCGGCCGAGCCGCTCCGCGCTGTAGCGGTCGCCGGCGACGGTCTCGCCGACGATCACGTTCTCCCGCGCGCCCTCCAGCATCCTGCGCAGCCCCGCCCTGCACCGTTCGACGTGACGCCGTTCGTCGTCGAGCGTTCCCATGCCCACCCCCAAAGCGTTAACTCGGTTAAGACATTGACCAGGTTAACACTTTGATAGAGTGCGGTCATGACGGGACTGCGGGAGCTGCAGCGGCAGCGGGTGCACGAGGCCATCTCGACGGCGGCGATCGCGCTCTTCCTGGCACGCGGCTTCGACGAGGTGCCGGTGACCGAGATCGCGGCGGCGGCCGGGGTGTCCAAGCCGACACTGTTCAAGTACTTCCCGACCAAGGAGGACCTCGTCCTGCACCGGTTCGCCGACCACAAGGGCGAGGCCGCCCGCGTGGTGCGCGGCCGGGCGCCCGGCGAGCACCCGGTCGCGGCGCTGCGCCGCCACCACCTCGACGGCCTGGCCGCCCACGATCCGGTCACCGGGCTCAACGACCACCCCGAGGTGCTGGCCTTCCACCGCATGGTGTTCGACACGCCCAGCCTGGCCGTCCGCCTGTTCCACCACATGACCCAGGACGAGGCCGAGCTGGCCGAGGCTCTGGCCGAGAGCATGGACGAGCTGACCGCCGCGCTGCTGGCGGCCCAGGCGCTGGCCGTGCAGCGGGTGCTGGCCCGCCGCACCTGGGCACAGCTCGCCGGGGGCCGGCCCCTGGCCGAGACGGAGGCCGACGCGGTGCGCGCCGCCGAACACGCCTACGCCCTGCTCATGGACGGCCCCGCCGGCCCCTGAGCTCCGGCGCGCAGGTCACGCGCGCCCCATCCGGCGGGCACGATTACCTCCTACGCCAGAGGCTGTGCTTAACTCGGAAATGCCGATGTGGCTGTGTCCCCCGGGCCGCAAATTACCGCCTTCACGGAATACCGTTCGGCTGGAACCGTGTTGTGCACCTCGCCGAGGAGGCGACCACCACATCGGCCTTAAAGCTTTCCGGGCGTCCCGCTGCCTTAGGGTGGCAAGGTTGACTGCCCATGATCCAGGAGAGCCCGTTGCTGTACGAAGTGGTCAAGTTCGCCGCCGCGCCGCTCGCCCACGCGATGTGCCGGCCGCACATCACCGGCGCCGCGAACGTACCGAGGGTCGGCCCGGCCATCCTGGCGGCCAACCACCTCTCCGTGCTCGACTCCTTCCTGCTGCCCGCGCTGCTCCCCCGGCACGTCACATTCACCGCCAAGAACGAGTACTTCGACGGCAACCCCGTCTCCGGCTTCTTCATGCGCCTGGGCGGCAGCCTGCCGATCGACCGCGAGAGCGCCCACGCCGCCCAGGCCATGCTCGACGCCGCCGCCGAGCTGCTGGAGCGCGGCGAGCTGTTCGGCATCCACCCCGAGGGCACCCGCTCCCCCGACGGCCGCCTCTACCGCGGCAAGGTCGGCGTGGCCTGGCTGGCGCTCAAGACGGGCGCGCCCGTGCTGCCGGTGGCCCTCAAGGGCACCGAGAAGGTGCTGCCGGTCGGGGCCAAGGTGCCCAGGCCCGCCAAGATCGGCATCTCCATCGGCCGGCCCATGCGCTTCGAGGGCGACCACACCAAGGCGCGCGACCGGCGCCGGGTCACCGACGAGGTCATGGAGGCCGTCCAGAAACTGTCCGGGCAGGAGTACGTGCCCGCGTACGCCTCCAGCTTCAAGACCGCCAATGGAACGACGTGACCGGTCACCGCTAGGCTCTGACACCTGACGTCGAGGACCGGGGGGCTGACCAGTGGCGCGGGGCCGTACCATCGCGATCGTGTCGGTGTCCGCCGTGCTCGTGGCGGGGGCCGCGGGCGGGGGCGCCTACTACCTGCTGCGCACCAAGGGCACACCGGGCGAGACGGCGCAGCGCTTCGCCGCCGCCTGGCAGGCCGGCGACAAGGCCGCCATGACCGCCGAGCTGGCCACCCAGCAGCAGCTCACCGCCTACGACCAGCAGCGCGCCGCGCTCGGCGTCGAGTCGGCCACGGTCAAGCTGGGGCGGGTGGTCGAGGGCGACGGCCGGGCCAAGGTCCCCTACACCGCGACCCTGGCGCTGAAGAACATCGGCTCCTGGTCCTACGACGGGCAACTCGACCTCGTGGTGGCCGACCGCATGTGGAAGGTCGACTGGCGGCCGGCCACGCTGCACCCGCAGATGACCCCGGGGGCGGCGTTCGCCGTCAAGACGAGCTGGCCGCAGCGCGCGAAGATCACCGACGCCGACGGCGGCCGCATCGACACCGGCACGTCCGGCGGCTCGGTGCAGCAGCTCGTCGGCTACCTCGACAAGGCCACCAAGAAGGACGTCGCCAAGCTCGGCGCCTCCTACAAGCCGGGACAGGCGATCGGGCGCGGCGGCCTGCAGGAGACGTTCCAGAAGCGGCTGGCCGGCACCCCCACCACCCAGATCCAGCTCGGCGGCAAGACCCTCGGCACCATCGAGGGAACCGACGGCAAGCCCGTCGAGACCTCGCTCGACCCGCGGGCGCAGGCGGCGGCCGTCACCGCGGTCAAGGACGTCCCCAAGCCCACCTCCATGGTCGCCATCCGGCCCTCCACGGGCGAGATCCTGGCCGTGGTCAACAACCAGGGCGGCTTCAACCGGGCCCTCGACGGGCGCTACCCGCCCGGCTCCACGTTCAAGGCGGTCACCGCGATCGGCCTGCTGGCGGCCGGCCTGTCGCCCAGCGACAAGGTCACCTGCCCGATGTACGCCACCGTCGGCGGGCTGAAGATCCGCAACTCGGAGAAGGAGGAGTTCGGCTCGCTGTCGTTCCTCGACTCCTTCGCCCACTCGTGCAACACCACCTTCGCGCCGCTGGCCGAACAGCGGCTCGGCGCCGACAAGCTGCTCAAGACGGCGGAAGGCGTCGGCTTCAACCAGCCGCTCAACATCGGCGTGCCGGCCACGAAGGCCAGCTTCCCGCGGGCCCAGTCCGACGCCGAGCTGGCCGCCGAGTCGTTCGGCCAGGCCAGGATCACCGCGAGCCCGCTGTCGATGGCCTCGGTCGCCGCCGCCATCGCCGACGGCACGTGGCGGCCGCCCACGCTGGTGCCCTCGCTCAAGCAGAAGGCCGGCGAGCAGGCGCTGCCCAAGGGGGTCAAGGAGCAGCTGCACAGCATGATGGCGGCCGTGGTCTCCAAGGGCACCGCCAGGGGCAGCGGCCTGCCCGCCGGCACCCACGGCAAGACCGGCACGGCCGAGTTCGGCACCGGCGACAAGCTCGACACCCACGCCTGGTTCATGGGGTTCAAGGGCGACGTGGCCTTCGCGGTGGTCGTGGAGGGGGGCGGCACGGGCGGCAAGGTCGCGGCCCCGGTGGCGGCGACCTTCCTCAAGGGTCTCTGACCTCTCCTCAAGGACAGCTCGAAGCTTCTCTCTCACACCAGTCGCATGCATTGCATGCAATGTATGCAAAGCATTAGAGTCGGGTCCGTGCAGAGCGATGTGGCCTGGAGCCGGTTGCGGGAGCTGATCCTCGACGGGACCTACCCGCCGGGGGCGCGGCTGACCGAGACGGAGGTCGCGGCGAGTCTGGAGATGAGCCGCACCCCCGTGCGCGAGGCGCTGCGGGCGCTGACCGCCGACGGACTGGTGCGCCCGGCCGGGCGCGGGGTGGTCGTCGTGGCCCTGGAGCCGTCCGCACTGGAGGACGCCTACCAGGTGCGGGCGGCGCTGGAGGCGCTCACGGCCGAGCTGGCGGCCACCCGCCAGGGCGAGGGCCGCATCGCCCCCGCCGACCTGGCCTCGCTGCGGCAGGTCGCCGACGCCACGGCGGCCGCCACGGCGCAGGGCCGGCTCGGCGAGGCCGTCGGGCTCAACCGCCGATTCCACCGGCGGATCGCCGAGCTGGCGGCCAACGCCATCGCGCTGCACACCCTGGAGCGCGTGTGGGACCAGATCCAGGTGTCCACGTTGCGCTCGCTGGCGCCGCCGTCCCGTCCGGCGCACGTCTCCGGCCAGCACGAACAGCTTCTCGCCGCGATCACCGAGGCCCGGCCGCAGGACGCCGCGGCCATCGCCCGCGCGCACGTCCTCGACACCCGCGCCGTCACTCACAGCAAGGACGAACCCGCATGACCCGCCACCACACGTACACCACCACCGTGACCTGGACCGGCAACCGGGGCACCGGCACCAGCGGCTACCGCGACTACGACCGCGACCACGACCTGTCCGCCGAGGGCCGGCAGGTCATCGCGGGCAGCTCCGACCCCGCCTTCCGCGGCGACCCCGCCCGGTGGAACCCCGAGCAGCTGCTGGTCGGCTCGCTCTCCCAGTGCCACATGTTGTGGTATCTGCACCTGTGCGCCGAGGCGGGCGTCGTGGTCACCGCGTACGCCGACCACGCGGCGGGCACCATGGCCGAGAGCGGCGCCGGCGGCCACTTCACCGAGGTCGTGCTCCGCCCCGAGGTGACCGTGGCCGCGCCGGAGATGGCCGAGACCGCCGCCCGCCTGCACGAGGACGCCCACAAGGCGTGCTTCATCGCCGCCTCGGTCAACTTCCCGGTACGCCACGAACCGACCGTTCGCACGGCCTGAGGCAGGCCGACCGTTCGGGGGAGGTCAGCGCGAGGCGGCCAGGGCCACGGCGGTGGCGGCCTCGTGCTGGAGCACCATGATCAGCAGGGTGGCCACCAGCGTCGCGATGAGCACCCAGCTGATCACGATGATGACCGTCGACCGGCGTGGCCGCCTGTGGCCCGGCTGCCCCTTCGCCCGCGCCTCGCTGCGACGAGCCCGCTCGTTGAACGACTCGAGCCGGGCGACGAGCCGCGGATCGTCGTCGACGAGGTGCTGCTCGATCTGGGCCAGCATTCGCTCCTCGTCCTGCGACCAGGCCATAGACGTACCTCCGGAACGCAAGCACTGTGGCGTGTTCCTCCCCAACCATGAAGATCATTAGCCTTGACGTGACCCCCTAATTACCGCCTCTTTTCGGTTTGCGATCACGCTCGAACTTTTGTTCTAATCATGGGATGCGCTGGGACAACCTGCGCCTGGCCGGGCCCGGTCAGGCCGATCCAGCCGTGCCGTTGTTCGCCCGCGGCGCGGTCACCCGTACGTTCGACACGCCCGAGTTCAGGGGGATGACCTTCTACGAGGTCCAGGCCCGGTCCATCATCAACCGGGTGCCGGGGGCCAGCCGGGTGCCGTTCGAGTACACGATCAACCCCTACCGCGGGTGCGGGCATCGCTGCGTCTACTGCTTCGCCCGCAAGACGCACGAATACCTCGACCTCGACGCCGGGGCCGACTTCGACTCGAAGATCGTCGTCAAGGTCAACGCGGCCGAGCTGGCCCGCAAGGAGCTGGCCGCGGCCCGCTGGGGCGGCCACCACGTGGCCATGGGCACCAACGTCGACTGCTACCAGCGCGCCGAGGGCCGCTACCGGCTCATGCGGGGCATCCTGGCCGCGCTGCGCGACGCCGCGAACCCGTTCTCGGTGCTCACCAAGGGCACGCTGATCCTGCGCGACCTCGATCTGCTCACCGAGGCGGCCGAGGTCACCGACGTCAGCACGAGCGTGTCGGTCGGCTTCGTGGACGAGGCGGTGTGGCGCGGGGTCGAGCCCGGCACGCCCAACCCGCGCCGGCGGCTGGAGGCGTGCGCCACGCTCAACGACAACGGCGTGGCGTGCGGGGTGCTGATGGCGCCGATCCTGCCGTACCTGACCGACTCCCCCGCCCAGCTCGAACGCACGGTCAAGGAGATCGCCGAGGCCGGCGCCACCCACCTCGCCCCGATCGTCCTGCACCTGCGGCCGGGGGCGCGCGAGTGGTGGCTGAGCTGGCTCGGGCGCGAGCACCCGCGCCTGGTGCCGCGCTATCTGGAGCTGTACGGCCGCGGCGCCTACGCCCCCGCCTCCTACCAGGACCGCGTCGTCGCCCAGGTCAAGGAGCTGGCCCGCCGCCACGGGGTCGGCAGAGCCACGCCTGCCATGGCCCGCCGCGTGCCGCCCCGCCGAACGCCCGGCACCGTCGCAGAGCCGGAGCAGCTTCGCCTGTTGTGACCCGGTTAAATCGGTGGTCCGCCGGCCCGCCCCGGTGACAGGATGACCGGGCACCCAGCCGAACGACGTTCAGGAGCATGAGATGCGGCGCCGCCCAGAGATCTTCCAGCGCCCCATTGGCACGAGAGTTCTCGAGGGCTCCACCACTCATGCACATCCTGAACATCGGCATCCTCGCGCACGTAGACGCGGGCAAGACCAGCCTCACTGAGCGGCTGCTGTTCGAGACCGGGGTCATCGCGCGCCTCGGCAGCGTCGACGACGGCAGCACGCAGACCGACAGCGGCGAGATCGAACGCCGCCGCGGCATCACCATCCGCTCGGCGGTGGCCTCGTTCACCATGGGCGACCTGCGGGTCAACCTGGTGGACACGCCGGGCCACGCCGACTTCGTGGCCGAGGTCGAACGCGCGCTCGGCGTGCTCGACGGCGCCGTCCTGGTGGTGTCGGCCGTGGAGGGCGTGCAGCCGCACACGCGGGTCCTGATGAAGACGCTGCGGCGGTTGCGGCTGCCCACGCTGATCTTCGTGAACAAGATCGACCGGATGGGGGCCCGGGAGGCGGGGGTGCTCGCCGAGATCCGGCGGTGGTTGTCGCCGCGGGTGGTCCCGCTCAACACGGTGAGCGGCATCGGCGGCCCGTCCGCCACCACCCACCCCTTCACCTTCGCCCCGCCTCCCTTCGGCACCGCCCCGAGCCCCCCGCCCCCTCACCCCCTCGCCTCCACTCCCCCGCCTCCGGGCTCCACTCCCTTGCCTCCGGGCGTTACTCCCCGCGAGCCGGCTCACTCCAGTCCCGTCACCTCCGTTCCCTCGTCCTCCGGGGCCGCTCCCCGCGACGCGGCCTCCGCCACCGGACCTTCCTCGACTTCCGGGGCGGCTTCCGGCGACCCGGCCGTCGCCACCCGCTCCCCCGTCTTTGCTCCCCCCTCCTCCGGGGGTGCTTCCCGCCCAGGGGTGGCGGGCGGCGGCTCGGAGGAGGTGGTGCGGGCCGCTGGGCCCGTCGAGGCCGAGCCCGCCAGGACGGAGGCCGACCTGGCGGCCGACACCGGGCCCGGGGCAGAGGGCGGCGCAGGGGGCGGCGTGGAGGGCGGCGTGGAGGCTGCGGGGATGGTGGCGGCTGAGGTGTTGGCTGAGGGGGATGACGGGCTGTTGGAGTTGCTCGTCGATGACGTGGTTCCGGGTGCGCGGCGGGTGCGGGAGGCGCTTGCGGCGCAATGCGCGGCGGGCGATGCGCATCCGGTGTTGTTCGGGTCGGCGATCACCGGCCAGGGCGTGGCCGAGCTGCTCGGGGCGGTCCGGCTGCTGCCCGCGGTTCCCCAGCCGCCGCTCGGCGCGGATGGAAGCGCCGACCGCACGGCGGCGACGGCGACGGCGACGGCGGCGACGGCGACGGCGACGGCGGCGACGGCGACGGCGACGGCGACGGCGACGGCGGCAGCTGTGGCTGTGGTGTTTGCGGTGGGGCGGGGGCGGGGTGGGGAGAAGATCGCATATCTGCGGATGTGGGGCGGGGAGCTGCGGGCGCGGGAGCGGGTGACGTTTCTGCGGCGGGAGCCGGGTGGGGGCGTCCACGCGTACGAGGGGCGGCCGAGCGGGGTGGCCGTCGTCGGGTCCGGGGCGCGGGTGGCGGTGGCGGGCGACATCGCCACGGTCCGGGGCGTGCCCGAGATCCGGGTCGGCGACCGGCTGGGCGAGCCCGGCCCGGCGGGGCAGGCCCACTTCACGCCGCCCAGCCTGGAGACCGTCGTACGCCCCCGGGTCCCCGGCCAGGAGCCGCGCCTGCACGCCGCGCTGGTCGCGCTGGCCGAGCAGGACCCCCTGATCGGCACCCGTACGCTGCCCGGCGGCCGGACGTCGGTCCTGCTGTACGGCGAGGTCCAGAAGGAGGTCATCGGCGAGACCCTGGCCAGGGACTTCGGCGTGGAGGCGGAGTTCGAGCCGAGCCGTCCGGTGCACTTCGAGCGTCCGGCGGGCACCGGCGCGGCCAGCGAGGAGATGCGTCAGGCCGGGGACGCGTTCATGGCGACCGTGGGCCTGCGGGTCGAGCCGGCCGCGCCGGGCTCGGGCGTGCTCTACCGGCTGGAGGTCGATCTGGGCTCGCTGCCCCTGGCCTTCCACCGGGCGATCGAGGAGAGCGTCCGGCACGGCCTCGGGACGGGCCCGCGGGGGTGGCCGGTCACCGACGTGCTGGTCACGCTGACGGCGACGGGTTACGCCTCCCCGGTCACGACCGCCGGCGACTTCCGCGGGCAGGCCCGGGTCGTGCTGGCCGAGGCGCTGCGCAGGGCCGGGACCAGGGTGTACGAGCCGTGTCACCGCTTCGAGGCGGAGGTGCCCGCCGACGCCTTCGCCGCCGTGTCGTCCCGCCTGGCCGGGCTGGGCGCGATCCTGGACGGCACGAGCAGACGGGACGGGACGTGGGTGCTCGAAGGGGAGATCCCGGCGGCGGCCGTGCACGAGGCCGAGCGGCGGCTGCCGGGCCTGTCGCGCGGCGAAGGGGTTTGGTGGTCGCGCCCGTCCGGAGATCGCCCGATTCGTACGTGATAGGCGGTATGTCGGATATCAGGGATAGATGGGTATTAATCCGCCATAGTGTGCCAATCGGGCGCAACCGTTACAGGGGGAAAACGATGGCTGACACGAAGAAGAAACCGGCCACCAAGTCGGGCAAGGCCAAGAAGCAGGCGATCAAGACGAGCCGGCAGGCCAAGGAGACCAAGAAGGAAACCCGAAGGACCGACGAGGGATGACCCCGTGAGGTGAATCGCGCAGCCGGGGGCCGGCGGCCCTCGGCTGTCCGGTGGAAGAGGAGCTGCGCACATGTCGGCCTATCTCCGCTTTCCCACTGTCTTTCAGGACGTGGTGGTCTTCGCCGCCGAGGACGACCTGTGGATGGTCTCGGCCCAGGGCGGCCGCGCGTTCCGCCTGACCGCCGGGGCGGCCGAGGCCGGCTACCCGCGCATCTCCCCGCGCGGCGACCAGATCGCGTTCGTCGGCCGGGAGGAGGGCCCGGAGGAGGTCTACGTGATGCCGGCCGTCGGCGGCGCCGCGCGCCGGGTCACCTTCCACGGCGCCCGCTGCACGGTCACCGGCTGGGACCACGAGGGCCGCATCCTGTACGCCAGCGACCAGTCCCAGCCGTTCGCCGGGCGCAAATGGCTGCACCGCGTGGCGCCGGGCGGGGTGCCGCAGCGGCTGCCGTACGGACCGGCGAACTCGATCGCCCACGGCCCCGACGGGATGATCGTGCTCGGCCGCAACACCGCCGACCCCGCGCGCTGGAAGCGCTACCGCGGCGGCACGGTCGGCGACCTGTGGATCGACACCGACGGCGACGGCGAGTTCAGGCGGCTGATCCGGCTGCCGGGAAACCTGGCCTCGCCGTGCTGGAGCGGCCGTCGGGTGTGCTTCCTGTCCGACCACGAGGGGGTCGGGAACGTCTACTCCTGCCTTCCGGACGGCGGCGACCTGCGCAAGCACACCCACCACGAGGACTACTACGCGCGCAACCTGTCCGGCGACGGCCACCGGCTGGTCTACCACGCCGGCGCCGACCTGTACCTGCTGGAGCCGGGCGACGGGCCGGGCGACGGGCCGGGCGACGGGCCGGGCGACGGGCCGGGCGACGGGCCGGGCGACGGGCCGGGCGACGGGCCCAGGCGGCTGGACGTGCGGCTGGCCAGCTCCAGGACGCAGCGCAACCGCCGGTTCGTCGACGCCGAGGACTTCCTCGACAGCGCGACCCTCAGCCCGGACGGCAGCGCGCTGGCGATCACCTCGCGCGGCAAGGCGTACGCGATGGCCGACTGGGAGGGCCCGGTGAGCCAGCACGGCGAGCCGGACGGCGTCCGCTACCGCTTCCTGACCTGGCTGAACGACGGTGTGCGGCTGATCGCCGCGGCCAGCGGCGAGTCCGACGAGGAGACGCTGGTCATCCTGGAGGGCCACGAGGGCGGCTGCGGCGTCGAGGTGGCCCGGCTGGGCCGGATCAACGAGCTGGTCCCCGACCCCGCGCACGACCGCGTGGCCGTGGTCAACCACCGCCACGAGCTGTACCTGCTGGACCTGACCACGGGCGCGGCCACGCTGGTGGAACGCAACCCGCACGGGCCCCCCGAGGACCCGGCCTGGTCGCACGACGGCCAGTGGCTGGCCTACGCCGGGCCGCTCAACGCCCAGACGACCGCGATCAAGCTGCACCACCCGGAGAGCGGCCGGACGGTGGCCGCCTCCGAGCCGGTGCTCAAGGACTCGATGCCGGCCTTCGACCCCCAGGGCCGCTACCTGTACTTCATCGGCCAGCGGGTCTTCTCGCCCGTCTACGACCAGTTGCAGTTCGACCTGGGGTTCCCGCTGGGCACCCGGCCGTACGCGATCGCGCTGCGGGCCGACGCGCCCGACCCGTTCGTGCCCGGACGTCGTCCGCTCAACGGCAAGGACGAGGAGGAGGACGAGCCGGTGGAGGCCGTCCGGGTGGACCTGGACGGGCTGGCCGCCCGCGTCACCGCCTTCCCGCTGCCGGAGGGCCGCTACGAGGGGGTGGCCGGGCTCAAGGGCAAGGCGCTGCTGCTGACCAGCCCGCTGGAGGGCGAGAACACCCTGCACCTGTACGACTTCGCCAAGGGCAGGAACGAGACGTTCGCCGACGGCGTCACCGCGTTCGAGCTGGGCCGCGACCACAAGACGCTGCTGTACCGGGCCGGCAGCCGGCTGCGCGTGGTCAGGGCCGGCGAGGTGCCCGAGCACGACGACGACCCGCCCGGACGCGAGAGCGGCTGGATCGACCTGTCGCGCGTCAAGGTGTCGGTGGCGCCGGAGTCGGAGTGGCGGCAGATGTTCCGCGAGGCGTGGCGGCTGCAGCGGGAGAACTTCTGGACCGAGGACATGGCCGGCGTCGACTGGCCGGGCGTGTACCGGCGCTACGAGCCGCTGGTGGACCGGGTCACCACCCGGGGCGAGTTCTCCGACCTGCTGTGGGAGCTGCACGGCGAGCTGGGCACCAGCCACGCCTACGAGAGCGGCGGGGAGTACCGTCCCGGGCCGGACTACAGCCAGGGCAAGCTGGGCGTCGACTGGGACTACCGCGACGGCGTCTACCGCGTGCGCGCGATCGTCACCGGCGACCCGTGGGACCCCGAGGCCACCTCGCCGTTGAACCGTCTGGGGCTCGACGTGCGGCCGGGGGACGCGGTGCTGGCCATCAACGGCGCGCCCATCGGCCGCGCGGCCACCCCGAACGAGCGGCTGGTCAACCAGGCCGGCGAGGAGGTGGAGCTGACCCTGCGGCGCGAGGAGCGGGTGTTCACGGTGACCGTGCGCGCGCTGGCCGACGAGCAGCCGGCCCGTTACCGCGACTGGGTGAATCTCAACCGCGCCGAGTGCCACGAGCGTTCCGGCGGGCGCATCGGCTACCTGCACGTCCCCGACATGGGCACCGAGGGGTTCGGCGAGTTCCACCGGGGCTTCCTGGCCGAGTACGACCGGCATGCCCTCATCGTGGACGTGCGCTTCAACGGCGGCGGGCACGTCTCGGCGCTGCTGCTGGAGAAGCTGGCCAGGCGGCGGCTCGGCTACGACTACCCGCGGTGGGGGGACCCGGAGCCGTACCCGCCGGAGTCGCCGCGCGGGCCGCTGGTGGCCATCACCAACGAGTGGGCGGGCTCGGACGGCGACATCTTCAGCCACACCTTCAAGCTGCTCAAGCTGGGCCCGCTGGTCGGCAAGCGCACCTGGGGCGGGGTGATCGGCATCTGGCCGCGCCACCGGCTCGCCGACGGGACCGTGACCACGCAGCCGGAGTTCTCCTTCGCCTTCGACGACGTCGGCTGGCAGGTGGAGAACTACGGCACGGATCCCGACATCGAGGTGGACATCACCCCGCAGGACTACGCCAAAGGCGTGGACACGCAGCTGGAGCGGGCCATCGACGTCGCCCTGGGCCTGCTTGCCGAGCATTCGCCGCATACGCCGGATCCGTCGCATCGGCCAGGTATGCAACCTTAGGAAGCTCTTGGGCGTCTAAAGATCATAGGCGGGGAAAGCGCACAGGGGATGACATGTGCACTCCGCTCGCGCGCGGCCTGACGACCGGCTCCGCGCGCATGCGAATGCAACCGAGCACAAGGGGGATCGTCCAGGTGCGCGCACTGGCACGCAGGGGGAAGTCGGCGATGGTCCGGTTGTACCGGGGGTACAACCGCCGCAAGGCACGCAACGCGCCGCCGCCGTCGACCGACCGCATCAGGATCCTGCTCCTGCACGCCAACGGCATGGGCGGCACGATCAGGACGGTGTTCAACCTGGCCGGCTACCTGGCCGAGAAGCACGACGTCGAGATCGTCAGCATCCTGAAGGAGGCCGAGGAGCCGTTCTTCCCGATCGACCCGCGGGTGCGCTTCCGCTTCCTCGACGACCGGCTCAAGCCCAGCCCCGATCCGCTGCGGGCGATGTTGTCGAAGTTCCCCAGCAAGCTGATCCCGCCGGAGGAGACGGCCTACCACCGCTTCACCCTGTGGACCGACTACAAGCTGGCCCGCTACATCCGCTCGCTCGACAGCGGCGTGCTGATGGCCACCCGTCCCGGGCTCAACCTGGCCATGGCGCAGTTAGCGCAGCCGGGCGTGATCACCATCGGGCAGGAGCACGTGGCCCTGCGCACCCAGGCCGAGCCGATGCAGAAGCTGATCAAGTGGCGGTACCGGCGGATGGACGCCCTGGTCACCCTCACCAAGGCCGACCTGCGCGACTACCGCAGCACGCTGCCGAAGAAGCCGAAGAAGCTGGCGCGCATCCCCAACGCCGTCCCGCCGATGAGCGGCGAGGTGTCCAGGCTGGACGCCAAGGTCGTCGTCGCCGTGGGCCGGATGACCCGGCTCAAGGGCTTCCACCGGCTGATCACCGCGTGGGAGACCGTCGCCGCCGCGCACCCCGACTGGAAGCTGCGCATCTTCGGCGCCGGGCCGCAGGAGGACAACCTGGCCGCGCAGATCGTCGAGGCCGGGCTTGAGGGCAAGGTGGAGCTGCCGGGGCCGACCAGCGACGTGGGGGCCGAGCTGGAGAAGGCGTCGATCTTCGTGCTCAGCTCGCGGCACGAGGGCTTCCCGATGACGATCCTGGAGGCCATGGCCAAGGGGCTGGCCATCGTCAGCTTCAACAGCCCGCACGGGCCCAAGGAGATGATCACCGACGAGGTGGACGGGCTGCTGGTCAAGCCGCGTACCAACGCCAACCTGGCGGCCTCCATCATGCGCGTCATCGAGGACGAGCCGCTGCGCCGGTCGCTGGCGGCGGCGGCGCTGGAGACGGCGCGCACGTACGACGTGCACGCGGTGGGCCAGAAGTGGGACGAGCTGCTGGACGAACTGGTGGCCCGCCGCAACGGCACGTACGTCCGCCCGCCCCGCCCCGAAGCCGAAGCCGAATCCGGCGAGGACACCGCGCCCGTCGAGGCCACCGGGCCGGCCGGGCCCCGGGCCTAGCGGGGCGGGCGGCACACCGCCGGGCCGGACCTGCACCGGCTCGGCGAAGGGCGGCGTCGAGGGATCTGGCGGCCCGCGGCACCCCTAGGTAGAGTTAGACCATGGGAAGCCTTCCCCGCATGACCATGCCGACCATGCTCGTGCTCCGCGCCCTGCTCGAAGAGCCCACCCGCGCCATGTACGGCCTGGAGATCTGCGCGGCGGCCGGGCTGCCCAGCGGCACCATCCATCCGATCCTGGCCCGGCTGGAGGGCTTCGGCTGGCTGGAGTCGAGCTGGGAGGAACTGGATCCACGCGAGGAGGGCCGCCCGCGCCGCCGCTACTACCGCTTCACCCCCGACGGCGCCCAGCTGGCCAGGCAGGCGCTCGACCGCTCCGCCGCCAAGCGCGCCGCCCTGCGGCTGCGGCCCTCCGGCGGTGTGGCGTGAACACCCTGGCACCGGCCAGGCGCGGCCTGTCCGGCGAGGCGTTACGCGAGACCCGGCGGATCGGCCACCGCCTGGAGGCGGCGAGCGCCGGACTCGCGCAGGTCGAAGCGCCGCTGACCGAGCTGCGCGGACTCGACCTCGGCACCGCCGACCAGCGCGCGCTCGGCCGCCGCCTGCCGGGCGGCGGCCCGCACGGCACCCTCGAACTGCTCACCACCGTGAACCTGCATCTCCGCATCGCGCACGAGGGCACGAACCACCTGATCACGCTCGTCGAACAGGACCTGCGGGGAACGCCGGCCGAGGACTCCGGGCTCGTTCGCGCCTTGGAGGGCCTGCTCGTCCTCGCCCGCTCCCTAGACGCCCGCCTGCGCGAGGACCTGCTCGTCGTCCACCGCCTGTTCCGGGCCGTCGAGACCGCCGTCGTCCGCGACCTGGCGCCCGCCTACGAGACGGCCCGCGCCCTGCTCGGTGGCTTCCCCGGCGCGTGGGCCCTCGGGGCGGGGCTGCACCGGCGGCTCGCCGACCAGGCGGCCACGTTCTCCGCGCAGGACCCGGCGGGCCCACCGCCGCGGAACACCGCGACCGGCGTCGCCGCTGCGCGGGCGGTCACCGCCGCACGCCCGGCGGAGAAGCTCATCGACGTCGAACTCCGGTTGCTGCCACCCGCCCACAGAGCCCGGTACGCCGAGGAGTTCCACGCCGAGCTTCACCATCTCGCGCGGGCCGGAGCCACCCCCGCCGGGCAGTCCCGGTACGCCCTGCGGCAACTGCGCGGAGTGTGGCGGCTCCGGGCGGCCCTGAAGGAGCCGCTGCGTCCCCGATGGTTCCGGCTGCACCGTCTGGCCTGCTGGGTCCTGGGCTCGGAGTGGCGGACGTGGGGCGTGCTGGGCCCGCCGTTGCTGCTGGCGATCGGCAACGTGTTCCTGCAGCAGGGATGGGGATCGGCGGTCTTCACGATCCCGGGCGTCGTCGTGTACTGGGCAGGCGTGGAGAAGCTGCGCGAGCGGTGGGGAGTGCGGGTGAGGCGGCGCGGGGTCGATCAGTGACGGAAGCCTTCCTGTGTCAAATCCGGCGATGGCGGGAATTCTCTAGACAACTTCGCCCGCGGGAGCCACGGAGGGCTGCTTGAGCACGAAGGACGCCATCGCGATCCTCGCCGGAGCCGTCATCGTCGCTTCCTTCATCGGCAGCGCCAAGAGCCCCGCCGCCACCGCCGCCAGCCCCCTCGGCAACGCCAGCGGGACGCTGCCCGGCCTCGCCCCCGTCCTGTCCGACGGCGACAAGGCCAGGGCGCGCGCCCTCATCGGCCGCTTACGCGTCAAGGACCGCGGCCCCAACACCGGCTACGCCCGCAGCCGGTACGGCGAGAACTGGGCCGACACCGCCACCGGCGTCCCCTACGCCCGCAACGGCTGCCGCACCCGCGACGACCTGCTCGCCCGCGACGGCACCGGCGTCGAGTACCGGCCCGGGTCGAGTTGCGAGGTCGTCGCCATGGAGCTGACCGACCCCTACACCGGCCGGCTCATCTCCTGGCACAAGGCCCAGGCCGACGAGGTGCAGGTGGACCACGTCGTGCCGCTCAACTACGGCTGGCGCATGGGCGCGCCGCGCTGGCCGATGTCGAAACGCCTCGACTTCGCCAACGACCCGCTCAACCTGTTACCCGTCGACGGCCGCGCCAACGAGGAGAAGGACGCCTCCGGTCCGGCCGGATGGCTGCCTCCCCAGCGCCGGGTCCGCTGCGCGTACGTCACCCGTTTCGCCCAGGTCGCGCTCAAGTACGACCTGCCCGTGACCAGGGCCGACAAGAACGCCATGCTCGCGCAGTGCCGCTAGCTCGTCCCCCGCCTCAGGGGCCCAGGGAAGAAGAATCCGCCTTACGCGGAAGAGGAGAGAAAGCGATCGTTTTCTCTTCTTGCGAGGATCAATGACGTTAGGCAAGGGACTGCTGGCAGCGGTCCTGGCAGGCACGCTGAGTGTGGGCGCGACAACGGGAACCGGCACGGCCGACGCGGGCCAGGCACGTCCCGGACAGCCGCGCTCCGGCCCGGCGGGCAGTGTGACGCTGCTGACCGGCGACCGGGTCGTGGTCACGGGCAGGAGCTTCCGGGTGGAGCCGGGCACGGCCCGGGAGGTGCACTTCTCCTCCGGCTACCGCGACGGGCACCTGTACGTCGTCCCGTCCGACGCCGCGCCCCTGGTCGCCCAGGGGGTGCTGGACGAGCGGCTGTTCGATGTCACCCAGTTGCTCGCCTGGCGCTACGGCGACGCGGACACGCCCGACATCCCGCTGATCACCCAGTCGCCGCAGGGAAGCGCCCCCGCGCTGCGCGGCGCGGCCACCACCCGGCGGCTGGCCGCCCTCGACATGACGGCCCAGCGGGTGGCCAAGAAGGGCGCGGGCGAGGCGTGGCGGAGCCTGCTCGGCGGGGCGTCCACACTGGCCGCGGGCAAGGGCAGGATCTGGCTCGACGGCCGGCGTACCTACACCCTGGACCGCAGCACCAGGCAGATCGGCGCGACCGAGGCGTGGCAGCGTGGTTTCACCGGACAGGGCGTCACGGTCGCCGTGCTCGACAGCGGGTACGACCCCACGCATCCCGACCTGAAGGACGTGGTCACCCAGTCGCGGAACTTCTCCGACGAGCCTGACATGAGCGATCGAGTCGGGCACGGCACGCACGTCACCTCGATCATCGCCGGCGCCGGCGAGAAGTACCGCGGCGTGGCACCGGGAGCCCGCATCGCCTTCGGCAAGCTGGGCACGCAGATCAGCGACTCCGCGATCCTGGCCGGGATGGAGTGGGCCGCCACGGAGGTCAAGGCCAAGATCGTCAACATGAGCTTCGGCGGCCCCGACGAAGCCGGCCTCGACCCGATCGAGCAGGCGGTGAACACCCTCTCGCAGGCCACGGGCACCCTGTTCGTGGCGGCCGCGGGCAACGAGGGCGAGCAGAGCGGGGGCAGCGTGAGCAGCCCCGGCAGCGCGGACGCCGCGCTGACCGTCGGCGCGGTGGACCGCTCCGACCAGGTGGCCGACTTCTCCAGCACGGGCCCGCGGATCGGCGACCACGCCGTCAAGCCGGACGTCACCGCCCCCGGCGTGGACATCATGGCCGCCGCCGCGGCGGGCACCGCCGACGGAACCCACGTGGCGATGAGCGGCACGTCGATGGCCAGTCCGCACGTGGCGGGAGCGGCGGCCATCCTCGCCCAGCGCCATCCCGACTGGAGCGGGCAGCAGCTCAAGGCGGCGCTCGTCGGCAGTGCCCGTCCGACCGACGGCGCCACGCCGTACCAGCAGGGCACCGGGCGGGTGGACGTGCTCCGCTCGCTGGCCCAGGAGGTGATCGCCACTCCCACCGGCGTGTGGGCCGCCTTCCCCTGGGACCAGCCGGGTGAGCGGCGGGCCACCGGGAAGATCACCTACAGCAACACCGGGGCCACGCCCGTCACCCTGGACCTCGCGGCCGGCTCCGACGTGCTCACGCTGTCGCCGCAACGACTGGAGGTGCCCGCGGGCGGGCAGGCGTCGGTCGCGGTGACCATCGACGCCGAGGGCAAGGGCCCCGGCGACCATCCGGGCATCGTCACCGCCACGGCCGGTGACACCGTGGTCCGCACCCCGGCCGGGGCCTTTGTGGAGCCGGAGTCCCATGACGTCACGGTGACCGTCCAGGACAGGGACGGGGCCGCCACCGAGTATGCGCAGGGCGTCGTCTACGACCAGGCGACCGGTGCGCCGCGCAACCTCGTCTTCCACGGCGGCACGGCCAGGATCAGACTGCCGAAGGGACGCTGGAACCTCTACACCGAGATCCTCGGGAGGGCGGAGCACAGCTTGACGCTCGCGCACCGGCCGTTCGAGGTCGGCGACGCCGACGTGTCGCTGACGGTCGACGGCCGCCAGGCGAAGCGGATCACGTTCACGGTGGACGACCCCACCGCCGTCCCCGATCCCGGATTCGCCCTCTCCGTGGCCAACGGGCCCTGGAGGACCGCGATGATCGCGTTCGGCTACTCCGGCGGCTACCACGTCGTCCCGGTGCGGCAGCCGGGGCTCACCTACCTGGCCCAGTCCACCTGGACCAAGAAGGACACGACGCCCAGCCCGTACCGCTACGACCTCGTCGACCACAGGACGGACGGCTTCCCCGACGCCCCCGGGTACGCCGCGCGGACCCGGGACCTGGTCAAGGCGACCGAGACCTACCGCTCGACCGTCCCGGGCGCCACCGGCACCCTGATCACGGCGCCGGTGCCGCCCGGCGACGCCCTCTCGCCAGGAATGGGCATCTGGGACGACATCCCGCTGCCGAGCAGCGTGACAAGGTACCTCACCCCGGGATTCGCGTGGAACGACGAGTTCGTCACGGGCGGCCTGACCGAGCTCGGCACCGGCCCGGTGCGCGACAGGAACTTCACCCAGGTCTGGAACGCCGCGGTGACCGGCCCCTCGTTCGCCGCCGCCGGCGGCAGCCGGGCCGGCGACACCCTGGCCTTCCCCGCCCACGGGCTGTACAGCAGCGGAGTCGCCGGACGCACCGGCATGGACGCGACCGCGACCGGCACCCTCACCCTGACCGGGAACGGCAAGCAGCTCGCCACGACCGGCATCACCGGCTGCCTGCCCTACCCCGGCCAGGAGTGCACGCTCACCGCCACGTTGCCGCAGGCCGACACCGCCTACACCCTGACCGCCTCCACCCGGCGATCGCAGGCCGAGCTGTCCACGGGCGTCGACGCCGTCTGGACCTTCCGCTCGGCCCGTACGGCCAAGCCCGAGCCGCTGCCGCTGATGGCCGTGCGCTACGCGCCCCAGGGCCTCGGTGACGCCAACCGCGCCAGGCCGGGATCACGGACCACCGTCCCGATCCAGGTCGAACGCGCTCCCGGCGCCGCCGGGGCGGCGGTCTCCTCGATCAAGCTGGAGGCGTCCGCCGACGACGGCAGGACGTGGCGGCCGGTGCACGTCCGGGCGAGCCGATCGGGCTGGACGGCGTGGCTGGACAACCCCACCACCGCGGGGTACGTCTCGCTGCGCGCGACCGTCACCGACAAGGCGGGCAACGGCGTCACCCAGACCGTGACCCGCGCCTACGCCGTGGGCTGACCCGTACGGCCGACAAGCTGAATCACGACGCGTCCGCCCCCCGGGCCTTCCAGCCCGGGGGGCGGACGCGTGCGGGAGAGGAGGACCGTCAGCGGTCGCGATCACCCGCGGGGCTCACGGCATCCCGCCTCAGCTCTTCACCGCGGGAAGCTGGTCCGTCCACTCGGTGGTCACGGAGATGAATTGGGCGCTGAACGCCAGGTCGCCGTCGTCGACGAGGATGAGGTTGGCGCGGACCACCCGGGCCTCCTCGGGATCGATGACCAGTTCGATGTCCGTGTCGCCGTCGGGGTCGGGAATGCGCAGATGCTGACCGCCCTCGACCGCGCCCGCGTTCTCCACCCCCGGTGTCGCGGCGAGCGCGCGGAACGCCGCCGAGCGGACCTCCCCGGGCGCCGGCAGGTCCGTGATCAGCGCGAGCAGGGTGAGGGTGGGATCGCCGCGCATCTCGGACGCGGACATGTCCCTCTCCTGGCCCTTGCGCGCGACGAGCGACGCCTTCAGCGCCTCGGGGTCCGTCGGCAGCCCTTCGAGCTCCTCGAAGCTCACCCTGGCGCCCTTGAGCCTGAGCGTCTTCCCCTCCGGCGCGGGGATGACGGCGCCGGCGGGATCCCCCGGCACGGCCCTGGTCCAGCGCTTGCCGTCGCGCCTGGTCCAGCTCTCTATCGGCGGGGCGTCCGACGAGAGCCACCGGCGCGTGACGTGCCAGTACGTCCCGGAGCCCTGGGGCGTACGTTCCGCGCTGACGGCGGCCATGAGCAGGACCTCCTTGCCCGTGACCGGTGCGCCGTCGTTCGTGGGCGCCCCCGTGGCGAACACGACTGCGGCGACGGCACCGGCGGCGGCCAGGGCCACTCCCGGGACGAACCAGCCGGCGCGCCGGCGCGCCCGGCCCGCCGGCACCCTGCGCTCCAGACGCTCCCTGCCGCGCGCGACCGCCCCGGCGGACGGCTCCGGCTCGTCCAGCAAAGCAGCGATCTCTTCCAGGTCACGCATGAGGGGTCTCCTTGTCGGTGAGGGCGTGGATCTTGGCGCGGGCCCGGCTGAGCCGCGAGCCCACCGTGCCGAGGGAAATGCCGAGCGCCTGGGCGATCTCCAGGTAGCTGAGCTGGCCCAGCGCCAGGAGCAGCAGCACGTCACGCTCGCCGCCGTTCAGCGAGGCGAGCGCCATGGCCAGGTACGGCTGCGCGGTCGCGGCGGTGACGACCCGGTTCTCGTGCCCCTCCACGACCGGCACGGGGCCGAGCCGGGCCAGCGTCCGGTACCGGCGGGCCTCCTTGTGGCGGTGCCGGGCCACCAGGTTCGTGGCGATGCCGAGCAGCCAGGGCCGCAGAGCACCTTTTTCCAGCGCGAAACGGTCACGCCGGTCGAACGCCAGCAGAAACGTCTCGGCCGCGATGTCCTCGGCCACTTGGGCGCCCAGGCGTCCCGCCACGTACCGGTAGACGTCACGGAAATACCGGTCATACACGGCGGTGAACAACTCAGGGTTCCGCCGGTAGCCGGCGACGAGGTCGGCGTCGGTCACCTGCTCGCCCACGTCGGCGGTCATGTGCCCGTCTCCGTCATGAGTGTGCCTTCCGGTGGGTGATCATTGCTTTCACCCATCCTTCGCGGCGCACGCGGCTTTTCTTCCCGCGCGCCGGAAGGCGGCCACTCACCCGGGTCGGGCTAGCGCGGGTCCTCCCAGACGAAGCCGTGCTCGAACGTCTGCTCGGCCAGCGCCTTCTGCCCGGCGAGGTTGGGATGGAAGAAGTCCCACTTGCTGACGTGGTCGAGCGTGAACGGGAAGGAGAAGATCGCGCCCTCGTCGGTGTCGCACGAGGGCCCCATCGCCTCGCACGCCAGCGCCGCCTCCCTGTTGTAGGCCATCACCCGCGCCCGCACCCGGGCCCGCCGCTCCACGTCGGCCTTCTTCACCGAGGCCGGGTCGGCCAGCATGGTCTGGCAGATCCTCCCGACGGTCCAGAACGTACGGGCCAGCGGGTTGCCCTTGCCGACCTGCCACAACCGCCGCAGGTCGGGCACGCTCGCGATGAACACCCTGGCCTGCGGCATGCCGGCACGCAGGGCCGACAGCGCGGCGTCCATGCGCCGGCGGTACAGCGCGACCGGCGTCATCTCCCGCTCGGTGCGCTTGCACGCGTCCTGGGCGCCTATGAGGATCGTCACATAATCGGCCTTCGCCGCGATCGCCTGGTTGACCTGGCCGAGCAGGTCGGCGCTCGTCGAGCCGGGCACCGCGAAGTTCTCCCGGTGGAGCGTTCCAGCCAGGCCCCGCAGCCGGAGGTAGTGACTGTCCACCTGCGCGTTGTCGCCGGCCGCCCAGGAACGGGCCGCGCAGGAGACGTACCAGCCGCAGGAGTTGAAGCCCGTGGAGATCGAGTCGCCCAGCGCCGCCATCGTCTCAGGGACGGGCTGAGCTGCGACGACGGCCTGCGCGGGGCCCGAAGCGGCCAGGACGAGGACGGCGGTGACGACAGGGGACAGACGACCGATCATGGCCCCAAAGGTAGGGAGTCGATCAAGGACGCACCATGACCTTCAGGCGAGGTCTGCCATTTCAGGACCGTCTTCCTATCGCCGCTTGACAGTGCCTCCGCGAGCTGGGCGCCCCCAATGAACGTCAAGATCCGGTTATTTCCTGGCTCGTGGGCAGTAACACCGCATTCACGGGGGTCCGAGTCGAACGTGTTCAGTTCCCGCATAGAGTGTCTTGAGTGAGTGTCGCGCTCGGAACAACCCGCCCGCTACCGGTTCGCACCACCCCTGTCGGCGACCCCGGTGACCTGCTGGCATCCCTCCCGAAGACGGCGCCCTACGCCTGGATCAGGAACGGCGAGGGCCTGGTGGGATGGGGCCAGGCCGCCCGCGTCGCCGTGCCGCCGGGCCCCGGCCGCTTCGCCTGGGCCCGCGAGTGGCTGCGCACCGTCCTCGGCGACGCGCCCGCCGACGACGCCGGGCGCGCCCCCGGCTCCGGCTCCGGCCCCGTCGCCTTCGGCAGCTTCACCTTCGACGAGGACGCCCCCGGATCCGTGCTCGTCGTCCCCCGCGCCGTGCTCGCCCGCCGCGGCGGCCGCGCCTGGCTCACCACCGTCGGCGAGGCCCCGCTGGAGACGTTCAGCCCCATCCGCGAGCCCGGCCGCATCAGCTACGGCGACGGCAGCCTCACCGCCCCCCAATGGGAGCACGTCGTCGCCCGGGCCGCCCGCCGCATCCGCGACGGCGAACTGGAGAAGGTCGTGCTCGCCCGCGACCTGCTCGCCACCGCCGAGCACCCCATCGACGTGCGCCTGCTGCTGACCCGGCTGGCCCGGCGCTACCCCGAGTGCTACACCTTCTCCGTGGCCGGCCTCGTCGGCGCCACCCCCGAGCTGCTCATCCGCCGCACCGGCCAGGAGATCGAGTCCCTCGTCCTGGCCGGCACCACCGCCCGCGGCACCGGCCCGGCCGACGACGTCGCCCGCGGCGCCGCGCTGTTCGCCTCCCAGAAGGACCGCCACGAGCACGAGTGCGCCATCGCCTCCGTGCGCCAGACCCTGGCCCCCCTCTGCTCCTCCCTGCACACCCCCGACGAGCCCGAACTCCTCGTGCTGCCCAACGTCCAGCACCTGGCCAGCCACGTCACCGGGCGGCTGGCCGACGGCGCGTCCGTGCTCGACGTGGTGGCCGCCATGCACCCCACCGCCGCCGTCGGCGGCACCCCGACCGACACCGCCATCAAGGTCATCCGCGAGCTGGAGGGCATGGACCGCGCCGGCTACGCGGGCCCGGTCGGCTGGATCGACGCCCACGGCGACGGCGAATGGGGCATCGCCCTGCGCTCGGGGCTGATCGAGGGCAACCGCGCCCGGCTCTTCGCCGGCGGCGGCATCATGGGCAACTCCGACCCGGCCGCCGAGCTGGCCGAGGCCCAGGCCAAGTTCCGCGTCATGCAGTACGCCCTGGAGGGCTGAGCGGCCTCAGCCGGGCACGTGCACGCCCTCGCCCACCTCGACGCGGGCCCGGCCGGCCGTCAGCGCGGCCACCCACTCGCCGAACGCCGCCACCTCGTCCTCCCCCACCGCCACCGAGAACGTCACCCCGGCCGCGTAGGTCACCTCGCGCAGCGCGTAGCGGGAGGCGCGCAGGTCGTTCTCCACCCGGCCGGCCTGGTCGTGGGCCACCGAGACGCTCACCAGCCTGGCCGGGACCATCCGCACCGGCTCCACCAGGTCGAGCGTCTCGGTCACCGCTCCCCCGTAGGCGCGCACCAGACCGCCCGCGCCCAGCAGGACGCCGCCGAAATAGCGCGTGACCACCGCGACCACGTCGTTGAACCCCCGGCCGACCAGCGCCTGGACCATCGGCGTGCCCGCCGTGCCGCCAGGCTCGCCGTCGTCGTCGCCCTTCTGCAGCCGCCCGCCGATCACGTACGCGGTGCAGTTGTGGGTGGCGCCGGCGTGCTCGCGGCGGCGGGCGGCGATGAAGGCGGCGGCCTCCTCGACGGTACGGGCGGGGGCCAGCGCGCAGACGAACCGGGAGCGGCGCACCTCGGTCTCGTGCTCGACGCCGGTCGCGAGGGTGAGGTACGACTGGGACACGCCCGCCAGGCTACCGCCTTT
The DNA here is from genome assembly GCF_040649795.1 of Nonomuraea sp. NPDC048881. Taxonomy (NCBI): domain Bacteria; kingdom Bacillati; phylum Actinomycetota; class Actinomycetes; order Streptosporangiales; family Streptosporangiaceae; genus Nonomuraea; species Nonomuraea sp. NPDC048881. Next base: position 98,095 of record NZ_JBEZGC010000021.1, on the reverse strand, counting down.
ACGTTGTAGATTTTCGGGTGGGCGCACCGGGTTGAGCGCGATGCACGGGAGACGTCCCTTCCCTGTGCAGGACGCCCATGATCGCGGCGCCGCCCCGCGCGTACGGTGCGGCGCATGACCTATCGCGTCGCCATGGACATCGGCGGCACCTTCACCGACGTCGTCTGCTACGACGAGCGCACGGGGGCCGTCACCGCCTCGAAGGCGCCCACCACGCCGGGGGACCTGGCCGAGGGCGTGTTCGCCGCGCTCGGCCGGGTCGTGGACGACCCCGCGGCCATCTCCTTCTTCGTGCACGGCACCACGCAGGGACTGAACGCCCTGCTGGAGCGCAAGGGCGCGCGGGTGCTGCTGCTGGCGAGCCGGGGCGCCGGGGACGTCTACCGGATCGCCCGCGGCAACCGCGACCGCATGTTCGACCTGCGCTACCGCAAGCCGTCGCCGCTCGTGCCGCGCCAGGACGTCATGGAGGCCGGCGGCCGCCTCGACCACCGGGGCCGCGAGCTGGAACCCCTCGACGAGGAGGCGGTGCGGCGGGCCGCGCGGCGGGCCCGCGAGGAGGGCTTCGACGCCGTCGCCGTGTGCCTGCTGTTCTCCTTCGCCGACCCCGCGCACGAGCTGCGCGCGGGCGAGATCCTGCGGGCCGAGCTGGGCGAGGACGTGCTCGTGGTGCTCTCGCACGAGGTCGCGCGCGAGTGGCGCGAGTACGAGCGCACCTCCTCGGCGGTGCTGGAGGCCTACACCGGGCCGGTCGTGCGCAGGTACCTGGCCAGGATCGAGCGGCGCTTCGCCGAGCGCGGCCTGTCGGTGCCGGTGCACGTGATGCAGTCGTCGGGCGGGCTGGTCAACGCCTCGTACGCGATGCGGCGGCCGTTGCAGACGCTGCTGTCGGGGCCGGTCGGCGGCACGATGGGCGGCGTCGCCGCGGCCCGCATGCTGGGCCGGGAGAACGCGATCTGCGTGGACATGGGCGGCACCTCCTTCGACGTCTCGCTCGTGGTGAACGGGCGGCCCGACGTCAGCGCCGAGGCCCGCATCGAGGGCTATCCGGTGCTCATGCCCATCGTGAACCTGCACACCATCGGCGCGGGCGGCGGCTCGATCGCCTACGCCGAGGCGGGCGCGCTGCGCGTCGGCCCGGAGTCGGCCGGGGCCGTGCCGGGCCCGGCCTGCTACGGCCGGGGCGGCACCCGGCCCACCGTGACCGACGCGAACGTGGTGCTCGGCCGGGTGGACCCGGCCTGGTTCGCGGGCGGGCTGATGACGCTGGACGAGGAGGCGGCGGGCACGGCCGTGGTCACGCTGGCGCGGGAGCTGGACCTGGACCCGCTGCGGCTGGCCGAGGGGGTGTGCGACGTGGCCAACGCCAAGATGGCCCAGGCGATCCGCACGCTGACGGTCGAGCACGGGGTGGAGCCGCGCGAGTTCGCGCTGGTCGCCTTCGGCGGCGCGGGCGCGATGCACGCCGTCTTCATCGCCCGCGAGCTGGGCATCTCCGAGGTGGTCGTGCCGCGGTTCCCGGGCGCGTTCTCGGCCTGGGGGATGCTGGAGGCGGACGTGCGGCGGGACCTGACGCACCCGTACTTCCGGCCGCAGGACACGCTCGACGGCGACGACATGTCGGGGCATCTGGCGACGTTGGAGCGGGAGGCGCTGGAGGCGCTGGCCGGGCAGGGCGTCCCTGAGGAGCGCCGCCGGGTCGAGCACGCCGTGGACATGCGCTACGAGGGCCAGGACTACACGCTCACCGTCCCATTGCGCGACGCCGCCGAGCCGGGCGAGCCGGGCTTCCTCGCCGCGGTCGCGGCCCGCTACGCCGAGGCCCACACCAGCCGGTACGGCCACGCCACCCCCGAGGCGCCGGTCGAGTTCGTCATGCTGCGCAGCACCGGGTTCGGCTCGTTCCCGCGCGCCGCCGCCGGGGCCGCCGAGCCGCGCGAGGAGACGTCAGGGAACGTCCGGGACGTGATCTTCGACGGGGTGGTGCACCGCACGCCCGTGTTGCGGCGGGCGGGCCTGTCCGGCTCGTTCGCCGGGCCCGCGATCGTGGTCGAGGAGACCGCGACCACGGTCATCCCGCCGGGCTGCCTGGCGGCCGTCGACGACAACGGTTTCCTCATCGTGAAGGTGGACGTCCAGTGATCGATCCAGTCACCACCGAGATCATCCGATGTGCTCTGCTGCAGGCGGCCGAGGACATGAACACCACGCTGATCCGCAGCTCGTACACGCCGGTGATCTACGAGGCCAAGGACTGCGCGGTGGCGCTGCTCGACCGCGACCACAACGTGCTGGGGCAGTCGTCCGGCCTGCCGATCTTCCTGGGCAACCTGGAGGTGTGCACCCGCGAGACCGAGCGCATGTACGGCCGCGAGGTGTGGCAGGAGGGCGACGTGTGGGTGCTGAACGACTCCTACGTCGGCGGCACCCACCTCAACGACGTCACCGTCTACGGCCCGATCTTCGCCGGCGGCGAGCTGGCCGGGTTCGCCGCCTCGCGCGCCCACTGGCTGGACGTCGGCTCCAAGGACCCGGGCGGCTCGATGGACTCCACCTCGATCTTCCAGGAGGGCCTGCGGCTGGGCCCGGTGAAGGTGTACGCGGGCGGGCGACCGTGCCGCGACCTGCACGAGGTGATCGCCCGCAACGTGCGCTTCCCGCACGCCACGCTCGGCGACATGCGGGCCCAGGTGAGCTGCGCGATGACCGGCCAGCGGCGGCTGCAGGAGATCGTCTCGCGCTGGGGCCTGGAGACGGTCATGGCCGCCCGGGACGAGATCTTCGCCCAGACCGAGCGCATGGAACGCCAGGCCATCGCCGCGATCCCCGACGGCGTGTACGAGGCGTCCGGCTTCCTCGACAACGACGGCATCGACCTGGCCACGCCGCTGCCGGTGAACGTGCGGGTCACGGTGTCGGGCGAGTCGATGCACGTGGACCTGACCGACTGCGCCGACCAGGCCCGCGGGCCGGTCAACTGCGGCGCGGCGCAGGCCGTGGCGGCGGTGCGGGTGGGGTACAAGCTGCTGGTGTCGGGGGACGTGCCGCTGAACGGCGGCTCCTTCCGCCCGCTGAGCGTCGAGACCCGGCCGGGCTCGATGCTGGCCGCGCGGTCGCCGGCCGCCTGCCAGTACTACTACTCCCACCTCGGGCTGCTCATCGACCTGGTGGTCAAGGCGCTGGCCCCGGCGCTGCCGGGCAAGGCGGCGGCGGCCTCGTACGGGGACTCGATGATCGTGCAGTTCACCGGGACGGACCCGCGTACCGGGAAGTTGTACGTCTCCCAGGAGGCCACGGTCGGCGGCTGGGGGGCATGGGAGGGCGGCGACGGCGAGTCCTGCCTGATCAACAACGTCAACGGCTCGCTGCGGGACATGCCGATCGAGGTGCTGGAGACGCTGTTCCCGGTCCGGGTGCGCCGCTACGAGATGCGTCCCGACACCGGCGGCGCCGGTCAGTGGCGCGGCGGCAACGGCGTGGTGCGGGAGTACGAGTTCTGCGGCGACACCTCGTTGTCGTTGTGGTTCGAGCGTTCGGTCACGCCCGCGTGGGGCCTGGCCGGTGGCGCGGCGGGCGCTCCGCCACGGGTGACGCTCAATCCGGGCACGGCGGGCGAGCGCCGGATGCTCAAGGTCAACGCCCTGCCGGTGTCGGCCGGTGACGTGCTGCGCTGCGAGTCCGGCGGAGGCGGCGGCTACGGCCCGGCCGACCGGCGCTCTCCCCTGGCGCGGACGGCCGACCTGGCCGAGGGCATGATCACGAACTGATCCGCATTCGACCGAAAATCGCACGGATTGTTCTCCGGTCTGTGAAGATGATCGACAACGCGGGGGCACGCGAAGCCTGGGGAGGCTGTGTCCCCGTCATGACCATCTTCACGAGGGGACTCTCATGACTGCGTTACGAACGCGCCTGCTCGCGGGCTCGGCCGCGCTCGCCGCGGGCCTGGCCGGCGTCGCCGTGCTGACGCCGGCCGCGCCCGCCTCGGCCGCCAGGGTGGAGGCCGCCTGCTCCGACGCCCCCGGCGACGCCGCGGCGATCCAGGCCGCCATCGACTCCTCCAAGGACGGCGACGAGATCGTCATCAAGGGGCCGTGCCTGATCAACGCCACGATCAGCCTGGCCGACCGGCGCACCTACCGGGGCGACGCCAAGGCCGGCACGGTGCTCAAGCAGGCCGACGGCGCCAACCTGCCCGCCGTGCTGGCCTCCAAGGGCTGGCTGGAGGACACCGAGTTCAGCGGCGAGAGCGTGCGGGTCGAGCGGCTGACCATCGACGGCAACCGCGACCACAACACCGGCACGGTCGGCCTGCTGCTGCGCTCGTGGAACACCCGGGTCTACGACGTGGACATCTACGGCACGCCGTCCGACGGCATCCGCATCAGCAACCCGTCCAGGAACGGCACGACGCTGCGCAACACCATGGTCAACAGCGTCATCAGCGACGTCTACATCGAAGGCGCCGCCGAGGCCGGGATCCGCGTCGTCGACCCCGGCAACTCCGTCACCGACTGGACGCTGCAGCGCTCCTGGATCGGCTTCAGCGGCACCAGCGCCATCCAGAGCGACAACGCGGCCGGCTGGACGATGAGCGGCCTGCACCTGTACGGGACGCCGAAGAACGCCATCGACGCCCACCGCTGCTTCGGCACCTCGATCCAGGACAACTACATCGAGGACTTCGGCGCCGAGAGCACGGCGGGCCAGACGTACTACGGCATCCGCTGTGACCTGCAGGGCGATGCCGCCACCACGATCACCGGCAACCGCGTGCACAAGTTCCTGCCGCCGCCCAACGCGCTGGCCGAGCTGCGCAAGGCCCGCCAGAGCGGCGCGGCGCCGCCCGAGCGCAAGATCGCCGCGACCGGCCCGCTCCCGGACGGCGTGGACTTCGTCTACCTGGCGCTGGACGCGGTCAACTACGGCGCGGGCCACGCCGCGATCACCGGCAACACCGTCGTCGGCCACGGCACCAAGCAAGAGACCGGCATCCTGCTGGCCAAGGGCGAGGGCGAGTCGATGTCGATCACCTCCTCGGGCAACCTCCTCGACGGCGTCGGGAAGCGGCGCAAGGTCGGCGCGGGCGTCCACCTCACCAGGGGCTACTGACCCGGCGACGCCGCCGCCCGGCTCAGCGCAGCAGCACGTGGCAGGCGAGCTGGAGCGCCAGGCGGGTGGCGGCGTCGTCCAGGTCGAAGCCGGCGGCCTTGATGCGGTCCAGGCGGGTGGTGACCGTGTTGCGGTGCACGCCCAGGCGTTCGGCGGCCTTGAGCGCGCCGCCCTCGTCCAGGACGGCGGCCAGCGTCACCAGCAGCGTGCCGTCCTTGTCGACGGCCAGCAGCGGCTGGAGCACGACGGTCGCCGGCGCGCGCAGCACCCCCGACGGGAGCGCACCGAGCAGCTCGGCCGGTCCCATCCGGTCGGCGCGGGCCACCGTGCCCGCGCCGGCCACGAACGCCGCCGCCTCGGCGCCGAGCAGCGACTCCCCCACCGCCTCCAGCCCCTCCACCGCCGCGCCCACCCCGGCCGCGCACGGCCAGGGCATGCCGTGCACGCAGCGCCGCAGCTGCTCGGCGAGCTCGCCGGGCGGCTCCGGCGACCACCCGGCCCAGCCCTCGCCGCGCCGCAGCACAGGCACCTGGCCCAGCGCCGCGGTGACCAGCGCCTGCACCAGCGGCCCGTCGTCGGCCAGCGCCCCCATCGGGCGGACGTGGTAGGCGGTCAGCGTGCCGCGCACCCCCCACCCCAGCGCCACGGCCTCGGCCGGGGCCCCTTCCAGCCAGATGCCGCCGTCGCCGGCCGGTTCGTGGGCCGGCCGGCCCGCCGCGAGCAGCCGCCGGGCCAGCGCCGACTGCAGCGCGAAGTCGCGCGAGGCGCGCAGGCGCTCCTGGGCTGCCCACGCCGCCAGCGGGGCCACCGCCAGGCCCAGCACGGTCCGCACCACCGCGGGCCAGCCGGGCGAGCGGGACGTGCCGGCGGCCACCAGCGTCCCGAGTGCCGGGCCCTCCTGGCCGGGCACCTCGACCTCGGCCGCCCACCGGGACCCCGGCGGCCGGGCCGGCTCGTGCTCGCCCGGCGCGCGGGTGGCGCTCTGGCGGCCGGCGACGTGCAGGCCGTACCGGTCGAGGAAGGCCACCGACGTGCCGGGCAGCTCGGCGTTGAGCACCCCGAGCACCCGCCGCGCCGAGGGGCCCGCGTCGGCCAGCCGGGTCGCGCAGCGGGCGACGAGCTGGGTGCGGGCCGCCTCCGGCCTGGAGGCCGCCGAGGCCACCCGGACGGCGACGATCAGCGGGTCCTCGTCCACGAAGATCAGGGTGACGCCGAGCCGTTCGGCCAGCACCTCGCCCGACCCGGCGCTCAGGCCGCCCGACGGCGCGATCACGCAGGCCGCCGCCTGCTCCCAGGCCCGGCGCATGGCCATCTCGACCGCCCAGCCGCCGCCGGCCGCCGCGCCGATCAGCACGACCGCCGTGTGCGGCGTCACCGCGCCGAACACCGACAGGTCGTCCACGATGCGGACCTGGTGCACGGGGTTGTCGCCGCTGCCGTACATCCTGGCCCCGGCCAGCGGGCCGGCGTTGACCAGCTCCGCCACCGTGACCGGCGCCTCCCAGCCGGGCTCGCGCAGGCCGCTCACGGCGACTCCGCCCGCTGCTCGAACGGGATCCCGAACGCCCGCAGCCCGCCCAGCGCGAGCCCCGCGTCCGTGTGCCAGACCGGCGCGGCCTTGACCACCATGACCTCCACCTCCATGCCCGGCGCCGCCTTGTCGACGTCCACGACCAGGCCGTCCGCGGACGAGATCATGCAGATCTGGTCCGGCGCCATCGCCACCGGCGCCCCGTCGGCCAGGGCGAGCACGATCTCGTTGTGCGCCTCCAGCCGGACGAGCCTGCGCAGGCCGCCGGTCTCCTGCACCACGATGCTGGAGGGCAGCGAGGGCATGGCCACGTCGGCGCCGTGCCCCGTGCTGCCCTCGACGGCCAGGATGCGGCCCGCGCACAGCGTGCGCACCCCGTACGGGGCGGCCGCCGAGCGCGGCGCGCCGGGCACCCCGGCCGCCAGCAGCAGGCTGACCGTGCCCGGCACCAGCACCCGGGCCAGGTCCCGCGCCGCCATCGGGTAGCAGGCGGCCACCGCCCACCCGCCCACCGCCAGCACGACGGGACGCAGCAGCTCCTCCACCCGGCCGCCCGCGGTCTCCAGCAGCACCAGCTCCCCCGACGCCCCGGCCAGCGCCAGCGGGGACGCGCTCAGCCCGCCCAGCGTGTACGTCGTCTGCTCCACCAGCGGAAACACCCGGCCCGTCCCGTCGCCGTCGACCAGCGGCACGCCCAGGGCCGCCGCGGCGACCAGCGGGATCAGCGCGTTCTCGGCCGCCAGGTTGAGCGCCGCCACGGCTCCGGCCCGCTCCCCCAGCCGCCGCTCCAGCGCCCATACCGCCCGTACGGGCTCGTCGCCCGCGGGCAGCTGCTCGCCCAGCGCGGTCGTGGACCCGACCAGGCTGACCACCATGCACAACGTCCCTGGGTCCAGCTCGTGCGCGGCGGCCAGCTCGACGCCGTCGCCGAGCACCGACTCCGCCCAGGCCAGGGTGAGGCCGTAGGAGGACTCGCCCGCGCCCGTGGCGAACAGCCGAGACCCCGCCGAGAAGCGGCGCAGCTCTTCGGGGCCGACGAGCCGGGTCACGGCGTCGCGCCTTCGGCCGTGACGCGCACCCGGTAGAAGCCGTCGGGCAGGTAGGACAGCGGGTTGACGGTGGTCTCGGCGATCCGGGCGAAGCCGGGCGCGGCGCCGGCGCTGACCACGCGGGTCAGGGCCTCGTCCCTGGCGTCCTGCAGCGCCCGGTCCAGCTCGGCCCGGCCGCGGGCCTGCACGATGCGCTCCACCTGGGCCTCGGGACGGGCGAGCGCCGCGCCGTAGGCCGCGGCCAGCAGGTCGTCGCCCGCGGACTCGATCACCTGGAACGGCGCCGGGACGTCCGCCGTGGCCAGGGCGGCCCGGCCGCGGCGCAGGCTGGTCGTCCCGCCGCGGTCGCAGGCCCGCGGGAACCTGCGGAAGTAGTGCGCCGACACCAGGCCGCTGCCGGTGCGGGCGAAGAACACCGGCACCCCGGGCAGCTCCCGCGCCACCCGGTCGGCGATCCGGCCCGCCTCGGGGCCGAGCGCCGCGTTCCGGATCGCGTGCGCCTCGCGTTCCCGCAGGCCGGGGCGGCCGAACTCGTACGACAGCGTGATCCTGGCCGCGGGCACCTCGGCGGCGATGATCGCGGCCACCGCCAGCTCGTGGTCGGCCAGCATCGGCGAGCCGGTCGCCGTCACCGCGAAGTCGACCAGGCCGCAGCCGGCGGCGAACTCGCGCACCGCGCCGGTGTCCAGCGGCGCCAGCGGGCGGCCGGTCAAGCTGTGCCCGCCGCGCACGATCGTGGCCACTCCAGGGTCGGCGACCGGCCGCAGCACCGGCGGGCACGGTCCGCCGACGCGGATCGCGGCCACCGGCGCGCGGGGGATCCCGTCGAGGTCGACCGCCACGCAGGCGCGTACGGCCTGCGACGGCGGCGCGCCGTCGCCGACGGCCACCACCGCCGGCGACGGCCCGTCCAGCGCGACGCCGACGATCACTCCAGCTCGCGCCCTTCGGTCTCGGGCAGCGGCATGGCCAGCAGCGCCGTGGCCACCATGAACGCGTTGATCACCAGCATCGTCGCGGTGAAGCCGGTGGCGTGGGCCAGCAGCGCGCCCACGGCCGACGGCGCGACCGTGGTGGCCACGAGCTGGGAGGCCGTGGCCCAGGAGTAGCCGGTGCCGCGCAGGGCGGTCGGGTAGAACTCGCCGTTCCAGGTGTTCCAGACGCCCCACGCGCCCAGGCTGAAGAACGACAGGACGAAGTTGCCCAGGTACAGGCCGGTCAGGCTGCTCGCGGTGGCGAACCACAGGCCGCCCAGCACGGCCGCGACGACGTAGAACAGGAAGACCTTCTTGCGGCCGAACCGGCCGGTCAGCAGGGACGCGCTCACGTAACCGGGGATCATCATCAGCGCGCTGAGCGCGGCGAAGCCGAGCGAGGCCGACAGCGACAGGCCCTTGGCCTGCAGCAGCGTCGGCAGCCAGGTCTGCAGCCCCCAGTAGCCCCAGTTGAAGACGAAGTTGAGCAGCAGCATGAGCACGGTGATCCGGGCCAGCCGGCCGCGGAACAGGTCCATGGGGTGGCCGGCGCGCGCGCTCGCCGCCGTTCCGGCGGTCGTGCCAGCCATCGTGAACGTGGCCTCGGCGTCGGGGCTGCCCAGGACGCGCAGCACGGCCCGCGCCTCCTCCTGCCGTCCGCGGGCGGCCAGCCAGTACGGCGACTCGGGCACCCACGCCCTGATCGCGAACGCCCACAGCCCGGCCGCGGCGCTGGCGATGACCACGACGTGCCAGCCGAGCCCGCCGAGCGTCACCGAGGCGGCGATCGCCGCCAGCATGCCGATGGGCCAGCCGATCGACAGGTAGACCGCGGCCCGGCCCCGGTGCCTGGTCGGCAGCAGTTCCAGGAAGAGCGGGAAGGTGATCGTGTAGACCCCGGCCAGCGCGAGCCCGGAGCAGACGCGCAGCGCGACCAGGGTCGCCATGTTCGGCGCGAACGCCGAGGCGAGCGCGATCACGCCGTAGGCCAGCAGCGACCAGAACGCGGTCGGCCGGCGCCCGACGCGGTCGGCGAGCGGCCCCCAGACCAGCACGCCGGGGATCATGCCGAACGCCACCGCCGACAGCACGACGCCGATCCCGGCCTCGTCGATGCCGAACGCCGGCCCGAGGTCGCCGGAGACGTAGACCAGGGCGAGCTGCTCCCAGGACTCGATGACAAAGGCGATGAACAGGGCGAGCGCGATGAGCATGTGCCGGCGGGAGAACGGCATCCGGTCGAACGCCGCCCCGATGGGCAGCGTCCGTGCGTCGGTGGCGGTCATGCAAGCTCCTCGGAGGGGGGCGCGAAGTATTGCCGCACCATAGGGCCGTCCCCCTTCCGCCTCGGTGTGCGCGACGCCCGGCCGGAGCCGGCCCGGCTGTGCGCGGCGCACTGCCGGGGTTCCTCCCTGGGCCGTCGCGCGACGCCTGCGCCCGGTCAGGTCGTCAGGGCGTGTCCGCGCGCGCGTCGTCCGTGTGCGGCCTGGTGCACGAGCTCAGCGTGTTCTCGTGCACGTGGACGATCTTCCACTCGCCGTCCACCAGGCGCAGCACGCTGGTCGTCCGGACGAGTTCGGGGTCGCCGTGCTCGAAGTCCACCTGCAGCAGGTACCGGGCCAGGGCGGTGTCGCCCCACACGTCCACGATCTCGTCGATGGCCCGGACGGAGGTCTCCGCCGGGCCGTCCGACGGCCGCGCGTCGCGCACTCTTTCGAGCTGCCGCCTGCTGGTGATCAGGCCGGGCTCGGCGGAGTCCCAGATCGTGGCCTCCGGGTGGAGGAGCCGGTCGATGCCCTGCCTGTCGCCTCGCGCGTAGGCGTCGTACATGCCGGTAATAACGGCCCAGACAGCGTCGCGTGCCACGCTTCCGTACTCCTTTGTCTTGGTGGAGAAATATGGTTCTTTCTCACCGTATGGGCAGCGTGGAACGCAGGCGTCTTTACGTTGTAGATCAGGCGTTCAGCCACTCGCGCAGCTTGGCGACCGCCAGGCTCATGGCGGCCTTGTTGGCGTTGGTGTCGCGCAGCAGGTCCACCATGGCGAAGTCGTGCACCATCCCCGCCAGCTCGACCGCCGTGACGTCGTTGCCCGCCTCCCGCAGCCGGGCCGCGTACGCCTCGCCCTCGTCCCGCAGGACGTCGGCCTGGCCGTTCAGCACCAGGGCCGGCGGCAGGCCGCGCAGCTCCTGGTCGCTCGCGCGCAGCGGCGAGGCGTGGCTCTCCGCGCGCTGCGCCGGATCTGTCGTGTACTGGTCCCAGAACCACTTCATGCCGTCCCGGTTGAGGTAGTAGCCCGTGGCGAACTGCTTGTAGGACTCGGTGTCGAAGTTCGCGTCCGTGACGGGGTAGAACAGCACCTGGCCGAGCAGCCGCACGTCACCGCGCTCCTTGGCCATGAGCGTGAGCACGATCGACATGTTGCCGCCCACCGAGTCCCCGGCCACGGCCATGCGGGAGGGGTCCAGGCCCTTCTCCGCGCCGTGCTCGGCCACCCACTGGGCGGCGGCGTAGTTCTGCTCGATCTGCGTGGGGTACTTCGCCTCGGGCGCGCGGTCGTACTCGGGGAAGACGACAGCGGCGCCGGTCCGCACGGCCAGCTCGCGCACGAGCCGGTCGTGCGTGTGCGCCGAGCCGAACACCCAGCCCGCGCCGTGGATGTAGAAGATGACCGGCAGCATGCCCGTGGCGCCCTTGGGCTTGACGATGCGCACCGGCACGATGCCCGTCGGGCCGCCCTGGACCTGGATCCACTCCTCGTCGATCTCCGGCTTGGGCACGCCCGGGTCGGACTGCAGCTTCTCCAGGACCTCGCGGCCCTGCTCGGGCGGCAGCTCGTAGATGAAGGGCCGCTTGGCGTTGGCGTCGGCGAACTCCCGCGCCGCCTTCTCCAGCACGATCTGCTTGCTGATCATCGTCGTCACGGTGGCCGCCCCCGGTCGTCAGTGTGGTCCACCCGGTTCCTGCCTTGGCCTACCTCGATCCGATCGCCCGGTTTCGTCAAATTCCGATCAAGCGGTGCTCATTCGCGCCGGAGCTCGTGGTCCAGCTCCGCCAGCTCCGCGCCGCCGGCCATCAGCGCGGTCAGCTCGTCCTTGCCGATGTCGGACTTGGCGTACTCGCCCATGCCGGTCCCGCGGTTGAGCAGCAGGAACCGGTCGCCGACCGGGTAGGCGTGGTGCGGGTTGTGGGTGATGAACACCACGCCGAGCCCCCGGTCGCGGGCGCGGGCGATGTAGCGCAGCACCACGCCCGCCTGCTTGACGCCCAGCGCCGAGGTGGGCTCGTCCAGGATGAGGACCCGCGCGCCGAAGTGCACGGCCCTGGCGATGGCGACCGACTGCCGCTCGCCGCCCGACAGCGTGCCGACGGGCTGGTCGACGTCCCGGATGTCGATGCCCATGGCGCGCAGCTCCTCCGCCGCCACCCGGCGGGCCCTGGCCACGTCGAAGGCGAGTCCTTTGCGGGGTTCTGAGCCGAGGAAGAAGTTCCGCCAGACCGACATGAGCGGGATCATCGCCAGGTCCTGGTAGACGGTGGCGATGCCGCGGTCGAGCGCCTCGCGCGGGCCGGTGAAGCGCACCTCGGCGCCGTCCACCAGGTACGTCCCCGTGTCGTGCTGGTGCACCCCGGCCAGGATCTTGATGAGCGTGGACTTGCCGGCCCCGTTGTCGCCGAGCACGCAGGTGACCGAGCCCGCCTCCACGCCCATCGACACCCCGCGCAGGGCCAGCACCGAGCCGAACGTCTTGCCGATGTCGCGGGTCTGCAGGATCAATGCCGCACCTCCTCGGCGTAGCGCCGGACCATCCGGTTGGCCAGCGTGGCGAGCAGCAGCATGGCTCCGAGGAAGAACTTGAACCAGTCGGCGTCCCAGCCCAGGAACACGATGCCCTTGTCGGCCATGCCGAAGATCACCGCGCCGATGGAGGCGCCGACGGCGGAGCCGTACCCGCCGGTCAGCAGGCAGCCGCCGATGACGGCCGCGATGATGTAGACGAACTCCTGCCCGATGCCGATGTTGGCCTGGACGGAGGTGTAGCGCAGCGCCAGGATCGAGCCGACCAGCCAGGCGGCCACCGCCGTGGTCATGAACAGCGCGATCTTCGTCCGGGCCGCCGGCACCCCGACCGCCCGCGCGGCCTGCTCGTCGCCGCCCACGGCGAAGATCCAGTTGCCCGGCCTGGAGCGCATGAGCACCCATGTGGCCAGCGCGGTGATCGCGATCCACCACAGGATCGCCACCCGGAACGACGTGCCGCCGATCTGGATCGTGCCCGCGAGGAGCGCGCTGGCGCCGTCGAACCCGGCCGCCCGGCGCAGCCCGCCGACCTGCACGGTCCCGGTGACGGCCTTGGTGACGCCGAGGTTGACGCCCTGCAGCATGAGGAACGTGCCCAGCGTGACGATGAAGCTGGGCAGCCTCGTCCGGGTCACCACCAGACCGTTGGCGAACCCCACGGCGAGCGCCACGACCAGCCCGGCCAGCATCGCCGGCCACACGCCGAACCCGTAACGGGTGGCCAGCGTGACCAGGATCAGCCCGCTGGTGCCGGTCAGCACGCCCGCCGACAGGTCGAACTCGCCGCCGATCATGAGCAGCGCCACCGCGACCGCCATGATCCCGAGCGTGGCGGCCGGGTCGAGCCAGTTGGCGATCCCGGCCGGCGAGCGGAACACCTCCGATTGCGCGGCGAAGAACGCGAACACCACGACCAGCCCCACCACGGCGCCGAGCTCGGGCCGGACGATCAGGCGGCGGGCCAGGCCGACGCGGGCGACCCGCTCGTCGGCCCGCGCGGGAGCGGCCGTCATCGGCGGCCCTCCCCGTGCCCGGCCGCGTCCCCGCCCGCGTCCCCGCCCGCGTCCCGGCGGCCGCTCATCGGGTGCCCGCCTCGGCCAGCTTGGCCACCTGCTCGGCGTTGTCCTTGGTGACGAACCCGGGCCCGGTGTTGACCGGCAGCCCGCCGCCGACGGTGTTGAGGTTGTCCTTGTACAGCTTCAGGAACGTGATCGGCAGGTAGCCCTGCAGGTACTGCTGCTGGTCGACGGCGAACAGGATCTCGCCGTCCTTGATCGCGGCGACCACGTCGCCCGACAGGTCGAAGGTGGCGAGCCTGGCCTGCGACCCCGAGTCCTTGATCGCGTCCCTGGCCGCCACGGCGACCGCCGGGTTGAGCGCGAGCACGCCGTTGACCTGCTTGTCCGACTGCAGCTTGGCGGTGACCTTGGAGGTGACGTCGGCCAGGTTGGCGACGTCCACCTGCAGGCGCTCGACCGTGCCGCCCAGGGTCTGCTCGGCACCCTTGCAGCGCTGGTCGAGGCCGACGTTGCCGGCCTCGTGCACGACGCACAGCAGCTTGGTGACGCCCGCGGCCTTGAGCTGCTCGCCGGCGCCGCGCCCGGCCACGTCCTCGGACTGGCCGACGTGGGTGAGGGCGCCGAACGCCTTGGAGGAGTCGGCCCCGGAGTTGATGGTGACGACCGGGATCTTCGCCGCGACGGCCTTGCCGACGGCCTCCTTGAGCGCGTCGGGGTTGGCCATGGAGACGACGAGGCCGTCCACCTTCTCCGCGACGGCCTGGTCGATGAGCTGCGACTGCTTGGCGGGGTCGCCGTCGCCCTGGTAGGTGACCTTGACGCCGTACTGCTTGCCGGCGGCCTCGGCGCCGTTCTTGACCACGTCCCAGAAGGCGTCCCCGGCGCCGCCGTGGGTGATGACGGCGAAGCTGCCGCCGCCGGCCGCCGGGGCGGCGGCCGAGCCGGGCGCGGCGCTCTGCGCGCCCTGCTCGGCGGAGGAGGAACAGCTGGTCAGGGCGAGTACGCCGGCCAGCGCCAGCACGATCGGGGTACGTCTCATCGAATACCTCCAAGACCAACGGGCTAGCCTGGTTCTACCGCAATGTGATCTCTTTGTATAGACATACGGACCAGCGCTCCGATCTTCATCGGAAGTAGAACGGAATCTTTCGTTCCCGTATGCTGGAGGCATGACCAGCGCACCCATGAGCGGCCGCAAGGCGCAGGCCGCCCGCAACGACGAGCTGATCCTCCAGGCGGCCAGGGCGGTCTTCACCGCCGATCCGGGCGCCCCCATCGCGGCCGTGGCCGAGAAGGCGGGCGTCGGGATCAGCGCGCTCTACCGCCGCTACCCCAGCAAGGAGGCGTTGCTGCAGAAGTTGTGCGGCGACGGGCTGAAGCTCTACGCCGCCGTGGCCCAGCGGGCGATGGACGACGAGGGCGACCCCTGGGAGGCGTTCGCCTCCTACCTGCGCGGCATCGTGGACGCCGACACCAACTCCCTGACGATCAAGCTGGCCGGCACCTTCCAGCCGACGGAGGAGCTCTACCACGACGCCGTCCGCGCCGGCGACCTGGCCGCCCGGCTGCACCGCCGGGCGGTCGAGGCGGGCGTGCTGCGGGCCGACGTCACGGTGGCCGACATCGCACTGCTGTTCGAGCAGATCGCCTCGATCAAGCTCGGCGACGAGGAGCGCACCTCCCAGCTCCGCCACCGCTACCTGACGCTGATGATGGACTCGCTGCGGGTGCCGCCCGCCCACCGCGACCTGCCCGGCCCGGCCCCGGCGGACGAGGAGCTGCAGGTCCGCTGGTACCCGTCGCGTTAACCGGGTCCTGGCCGGTCCGCGGGGGCGAGCCGGCGGGCCAGGTCCAGCACGCGGCGGGCCCTGGCGAGGACCGGGGCGTCCACGAAGCGGCCGTCGGGCAGGGCGACCGCCCCCGCGCCCGCGCCCGCCCGCTCGGCCGCCTCGACGATCTCGGCGGCCCTGGCCGTCTCCTCCTCGGTGGGGCGGAAGGCCCGGCGGATGGCCGGGAGCTGCGCGGGGTGGATGGCGGTCCTGCCGAACAGGCCGAGCGCGCGGCCGGCCCGGCAGGAGGCGAGGAGCCCGTCCTCGTCCTTGATGTCGGGGTAGACCGACATGGGCACCGGCGGCAGGCCCGCTGCCGCGGCGGCCAGGACGACCTGCAGCCTGAGGTGGTTCATGGCGGTCTCGTCGGTGAGGGACAGCTCGGCGGCCAGGTCCTGCTCGCCCAGCGCCACGCCGGCCACCCGCGGGTGCGCGGCCACGGCGCGGGCCTCGACGATCCCGGCCGCCGACTCCAGCAGCGCGTACAGGGGGGCCGTGCCGGGCAGGGCGTCCAGCGCGGCGGCCGACTCGACCTTGGGCAGCCGTACGGCGTCGGCCAGCTCGCCCACGGCCGCCAGGTCGTCCAGCCCGCGCGCGGTCGTCACGTCGTTCACCCGGACGTGGATGCGCGGCCCGGCCTGCCTGGGCCCGCGCAGGTAGGCGACGGCGTGGGCGCGGGCGGCGTCCTTGGCGGCGGGCGCGACCGCGTCCTCCAGGTCGATGATGACGACGTCGGCGCCCGAGGCGGCGGCCTTGGCGAAGCGCTCGGGACGGTCGCCGGGCACGTACAGCCAGGTGACGGGGGCGTTCACGCGATCACCCCGGCCTCGCGCAGGGCCGCGACGGTCTCGGCCGGGTAGTCCAGCTCGCCGAGCACCTCGTCGGTGTCGTGGCCGAGCGGGCGGCCGGGCCAGCGGATCTCGCCGGGCGTCTCCGACAGGCGGAACAGCACGTTCTGCAGGGTGACCGTGCCCAGCTCCGCGTCCGGCAGCTCGACGAACGTGCCGAGCGCGGCGTACTGCGGGTCGGTCGCCAGGTCGGTGACGTCGTAGATGGGGGCGACGGCGGCCTGGGCCTCCTCGAAGCGGGCGATCACCTCGTCGGCGTCGCGGGCGGCGATCCAGGTGGCGACCGCCTCGTCCAGCTCGTCCACGTGCTGGACGCGGCCGTGACCGCTGGCGAACCAGGGCTGCTCGACCAGGTCCGGCCGCCCGACGAGGGTGACGACCCGCTCGGCGATGGGCTGGGCGCTGGTGGAGATCGCCACCCAGCGGCCGTCGCGGGTGCGGTAGGTGTTGCGCGGGGCGTTGCTGCTGGACCGGTTGCCGGTGCGCCGCGGCACCACCCCGAGCGCCTTGTAGGCGGTCATCTGCGGCCCGAGCAGGCCCAGGATCGGCTCGATGATGGCCAGGTCGATCACCTGCCCGCGGCCGGTCGCCGCGCGGGCGTGCAGGGCCACCATGATCGCGTACGACATGGCCAGGCCGGCGATGCCGTCGGCCAGGGCCAGCGGCGGCAGGGTCGGGGGGCCGTCCGGTTCGCCGGTCATGGCCGCGAACCCGCTCATGGCCTCGGCCAGCGTCCCGAACCCCGGCTGCCCGGCCATCGGGCCGATCTGCCCGAAGCCGGTCATCCGGGCCACGATCAGCCGCGGGTTGGCCTTGAGCAGGTCCTCGGGGGCCAGGTTCCAGCGTTCCAGGGTGCCGGGACGGAAGTTCTCGATCAGCACGTCGGAGCGCTCGGCCAGGCGGCGCAGGATCTCCTGGCCCTCGGCGCGGGACAGGTCGACGGCGGCGGTGCGCTTGTTGCGGGACAACGACTTCCACCACAGGCCGACGCCGTCCACCGAGGCGCCGTGGCCGCGCGAGGGGTCGCCGCGGCGGGGGTGCTCGATCTTGATCACGTCGGCGCCGAAGTCGCCGAGCATCATCGCGGCGGAGGGACCGGCGAACAGCGTCGCCGCGTCGATGACCCGCAGGTCGGCCAGGCTTGTCATAGTTTGTAAGTTATAAGAAATAATTTATAGCCGCGACCGGCCGTGCGAGAGACTGGGGACATGACAGCCAGCGAGCCGACGCCTCCTATGCCGCCCATGAGCAAGGCCGACTACGTCTACAGCGTGCTGCTGGACGAGATCCGCGGCGGCCGCATCCCGGGCGGCACCGCCCTGCGCGCCGGGGCCGTCGCCCGGCGGCTCGGCGTCTCGGTCACCCCCGTGCGCGAGGCGCTGCGCCGGCTGGAGAAGGACCGGCTGATCAGCTACGAGGCCCACCACGGCGCGACCGTCATCGACCTCGGCGACGACGCCCTGGCCGAGTACTACGGGCTGCGCGCGGTCGTCGAGGGCCTGGGGGCGCGGCTGGCCGCCGCCCGGATCACCGCCGACGACCTCGCCGGGCTGCGCGACCTGCACCGCGAGATGGCCGCCGACGCCGAGCAGGGCAGGCACGACCGGCTGGCCGACCAGAGCAGCCGCCTCCACCTGCGCATCGTCGACATCGGCGGCCCGGCCTTCCTCGGCGCCCACGCCAGGTCGGTGCGCAACGGCGTCCCGGTGCCCGCCGAGGCGTCGCTGTGGCTCGACCCGGAGCAGGTCGGGCGGCAGCTCCAGGCGCACGAGCGGCTGCTGGCCGCGCTGGAGGCGGGCGACGCCGACGCCGCGGAGCGCGTCATGATCGACCACATCCGGCAGGCGGGCGAGTACCGCAAGCACCACTGATGACAAACATCATCGTTCACCCCCGGTTCATTGATTCACCGTGACGGGTGTTGCACGATGAGTCACTCTGATGGTCTTGCCGCGACCCCGACGCCGAAGGAGCCGACACTGTGGCGGACGTGTGGACGCTCAATCCCGACTACCGCACCCCCCGGGTCCCCACAGACCAGGCCACCGAACCCGGCCCCTGGCGCCACCCCGACGGCCAGGTGATGAACGGCGCCTACGAGCGCAGGCGTCCCAAGCGGCGCACCGAGGTCGTCACCGTCTGGTACGGCTACGCGCTGAGCCGCTGCCTGGGCCCCCGCATGCCGCGTTTCAGCAGCCCGCTGGTCTCGGCCTGGAACCCGGTGCTGGCCCAGGGCCTGAGCTGCGACCCGGGGTCGCCGACGCCCTACCGCGACGAGCACTGGTGCGACCGCTGGATCGCCGAGGCCCTGCTGTACGGGCGCAAGCCGTACGGCACCTTCACCCTGCCCGCCGAGGAGGCGCTGCGCTGGTTCGCCAAGAGCGGCGGCACCGGCCTGGTCTACCGGGCGCGCGCCGAAGGCGCGGCCGTCCGGGTCGTGGCCGGCACCACCGAGCCCTACGAGCGGCTCTTCGACCTCGACTCCCTGATCGCCGACTACCACGAGGCCCTGCCCCCCGGCCGGGCCGCGGCCGAGGTGGCGGCGCTGGAGTCGCATCGCGGCCTGTCCCCCGCCCTGGCCTACGTGCTGGGCGAGGACGCCGAGGCGCGCTTCGCCGCCGCGCCGCGCTCGGTGCGCGGCCTCACCCTGGGCTACCCGCCGCGCGAGACGGCCGCCCGCGTCGCCGCCGATATGCTCGCCGGGTGAGCGGCACCATCAAGGGCATCCTGTTCGACCTCGACGGCACTCTGCTCGACCATCGCGGCGCGGCCGACGCCGCGATCACCGCGTGGGCGTCGGAGCTGGCCCCCGGCCATCCCCGCCTGCCCGAGGTCGCCTCGCTGTGGGCGGCGCTGGAGATCCCCCACCTGGCCGCCTGGCAGGCCGGCGAGTGCTCCTGGCAGGAACAGCGCCGCCGCCGGGTGCGCGCCCTGTGCCGGGAGCTGTCCGTGGAGGCGCCCGCCGACCTGGAGGCCGCCTTCGCCGGCTACACCGACCACTACCGGCGCGGCTGGGCCGCCTACCCCGACGTGGCCCCGGCGCTGGCCGGGCTGCGCGGCTACACGCTGGGCGTCCTGACCAACGGGTCACAGGGCGTGCAGGAGGCCAAGATCCGGGCGCTCGGCCTCGACGTGGGCCCGGTGCTGACCGGCGAGTGCCTGGGCGGGCACTTCAAGCCGTCCGCCGCCTGCTACGCCGCCGCCGCGCGGGCCCTCGGGCTGCCGCCCGAGCAGGTGCTCCTGGTGGGCGACGACCTCGACAACGACGTACGCGGCCCGGCGGCGGCCGGCATGCCCTCGGTGTGGCTCGACCGGCTGGGAGTCGAGGCGGCGCCGGCCGGGTTCCCCCGCCTCACCTCGCTCGCCGGGCTGCCCGCGCTGCTCGCCACTCGCTATTTGTCTTGACATTCTGACCTCGGTTAGGCTGATCAGCATGACCCCGAACCTGGCCATCGACCTGGACCGATCCAGCCCTGTGCCGCTCTACTTCCAGGTGGCCGAGCAGATCGCCGAGGCGATCCGGCGCGGCGATCTGGCGCCCGGCTCCCGGCTGGACAACGAGATCCTGCTCGCCGACAAGCTCGGCCTGTCCAGGCCGACGATCCGCCAGGCGATCCAATACCTCGTGGACAAGGGCCTGCTGGTGCGCAAGCGCGGCGTCGGCACGCAGGTGGTGCACGGCCAGGTCAAGCGCTCGGTCGAGCTGACCAGCCTCTACGACGACCTGCGCCGCTCGGGCCAGGAGCCGGCCACGCAGGTGCTCGCGCTGGAGCCGCGCCCGGTCGAGGAGGACAAGGCGGCCATCCTGGGCGTCGAGCCCGGCACCGAGATCCTCTACCTCGAACGCCTGCGCTTCGCCGCCGGCGAGCCGCTCGCCGTGCTGCACAACTGGCTGCCGCTGGGCCTGGCCCCGCTCTCGGCCGCCGACCTGGAGGGCCGCGGCCTGTACGAGCTGCTGCGCGGCGCGGGCGTGCGCATGCGGGTGGCAAACCAGCGCATCGGGGCCCGCGCCGCCGGCCAGATCGAGGCCAAGCTGCTCGACGAGCGCCGCGGCGCGCCACTGCTCACCATGATCAGGACGACGTACGACGACCAGGGCCGGGCCGTCGAGCACGGCTCACACGTCTATCGGGCCTCGCACTACTCCCTCGAGGTCACCCTCATCGAGCGCTGAGGCCGCGCGGCGCTTGAGATAGAGCGTGGTGCCGATGCCGAACAGCACGGCCACCCCGAGCCCGACCCAGGAGAAGCCCTTCAGCCACTTCTCGGCCACCATGCCGAGATAGTAGATCACCGCGGTGGTGCCGCCCGCCCACACGATGCCGCCCAGCACGTTCGCCACGGCGAACCGCCAGTACGGCATGCGCAGCGCCCCCGCCAGCGGCCCGGCCAGGATGCGCAGCAGCGCGATGAAGCGGCCGACGAACACGGCCCAGACGCCGTACCGGTGGAAGTAGTTCTCGGCCTTGGCGACGTGACGGGGGCCGAAGTGGCGGGGGAAGCGGCGGCCCAGCCGTTCGAACAGCCGGCGGCCGCCCTTGCGCCCGATGGCGTAGCCGGCGGAGTCGCCCACGATCGCCCCCGCGCTCGCGCACACGCCGACGGCGACCGGGCTGACCACCCCCTTGGCGGACAGAATGGCGGCGCTGACCAGCACGATCTCGCCGGGCAGCGGGATGCCGAGGCTCTCCAGGCCGATCACGAGCGCGACCATCGCGCACAACCAGGCGGCGGGGATCGCTTGCAGCCATTCGTCGATATGCACGCGGCCACCCTAACCCCGCTCCCCGCCTCCTCCATCCGTCCGCCACCCGAACCGCACTCCTTGGGCCGCGCTCCTGGGGCGGCACTCCCGGGGGCCGCGCTCCCCGGTCCGCTCCCGGGCCGCCCGTCGGCGGGCACGCCGTGCGGCGATGGGGGTGCTTGAGGTGGCGGGCGCTCAGCCGAGCAGGCCGCCGAGGCGGCCCTCCAGGACGAGCAGCAGTTCGGCCAGCAGGTCGGCGAGCTGGCGTTCGCGGTCGCGGGGAAGCCCTTCCAGCAGCTCGGTCTCGTAGTCGAGCTGCTCGGGCAGCAGGCGCAGGATCAGCTCCCTGCCGCGTCCGGTCAGCGAGAGGTGGGCGACGCGCCGGTCTCGCTCGTCCACCCGCCGGGCGACCAGGCCGATCTCCTCCAGCCGCCTGACCCGCTTGGTCACCGCCGCTCCCGAGGCGAACGTCTCGCGGGCCAGCCTGCCCGGCGTCAGCTCGCCGCCGACCCTGAGCAGGGCGCACAGCAGGTCGTACTCGGGGCGGCTCACCCCGGCGCGCCCGAGCGGGGCGTCGGCGGCCTGCTGCAGGAGCGCGGCGCAGCGGTTGAGCCTGCCGATGACGGCGATCGTGTCGAGGTCGGCGTCGGGAAGGACCTGCCGCCATTGCCGCAACGCCTTCGCGACGGCGTCCTCCACGTGCTCGTTCCTCTCATCGTGCCGATCTTCCGGTGGCTCCGATCGTACGCGCCGACGGCGCCGCTCCGGCCCCGGGTTGAACGATCAGGCGTACAGGGTGGCGAGTCTGCGGTGGCCGGCGCGCTCGGCGGCGGCGATGCGCTCATGGGGCAGCGCCCCGGTCCACCACTCGCCCGAAGCCACGTCGGCCGCTTCGCGGACCTCCACCAGCGCCGCGCGGAGCCGGTCGCGGTCCCCCGGTTCCGGCGTCCTGGCCAGCATCCGTTCCAGACGTACGAGCCCCGCCCGTACGCGCCGGGCCGCCCTCCGGTCCGGCACCAGCACGCAGGCCAGCAGCCCCGCCACCGCGCCGAGACACGTGTCCAGCCAGCGATCGGCCACGAGCTCGGCCACCGGCCGCGTCCCGGCGAACTCCCCCATGAGGATGGCCATCGGCGTGACGAAGACGCTTCCCAGCCAGTAGTTGCGCGTGATGGCCGCCTCCGTCGCGAACTGCAACGCCAGCACGGCCACGACGAGCGCCACCGCGCCCAGCCGGGTCACGGGGGCGACCAGGGTGAACAGCCCGACGCCCAGCAGGTTGCCGACGACACGCTGGATCGCGCGGCTCCAGGAGAGGGTGGTGTTGGCCGCGAACACGGCCGCCGCCGTCACCACCGCCCAGTACGGCCTGCCCACCCCCAACGCCATCGACCCCCACCCGGCCACAGCGGCCCCGGCGGACACCATCCCGACAACCCGCCACCGCCTCACCACCTCGCCCACCACCCGCACGACGCCACCCCCTGTCCCACCCCGCACTCCCTCGCCCGATCCACGCACCCCGCCGCCCGCCGCCCCACGCCGCACTCGGCCGGCCGCTGCCGCACGTCCCGGCCTGTCCGCTTCGGTCATCGCGGACTCGGCCCGTTCAACCGCGACGCCTTCGAGTTCGGCCCACTCATCCGCAGGGAGCGCGAGCTCGCGCGGGGACGGCAGCGGGCGCCCTTTGCGCAGGTCGCGGGCCCAGCCGGCGAGCTCTCTGGAGGGGACCCGCCGCACCGCACCGGAAGCGGCCGGAGCCCCAGGGCCCACCGGAACCCCAGAAACACCGGGAACATTCGGAGTACCCGGAACCCCAGGAGGGCCAGGAGGGCCAGAAACACCGGGAAGGCTTGAAACACCCGAAAGCCCCCGAAGGCCCGGAGTCCTCGCAGCGCCCGGACCGGTCTCCCCGAGAATCCCAGCGGCGGCCGCCTCGGCGCGGACCAGCAGCCGGGCCAGCGCGTCACGGCGCCGAGCAGGGACGCCGGAGCGCAACAGCGTCTGCCAGGCGGCGTTGACCGCCGCCGCAGCGGCATGGCGCGCCTGGTGGACCGCGGCGGCCTCGCGCCCCTCAAGGACGTCGCGGGCCTCCGAGAGGTCACAGGTCTCGGAGAGACCGCACCCCTCGAAGAGGCCGCGGATGCCGGAGAGAGCACGCCCATCGACGAGGCCACGGGCGCCGGGGAGGCTGCGGGTGCTGAGGAGGCTGCGTCCTTCCAGGAGAACGCGAGCCTCGGGGAGAGTGCATGTCTCGGGAAGAGCGCGGGGCTCGAAGAGAGTGCAGGGCTCGGGGGTCGTACGCAGGAGGTGGGCGGTGGATTCGAGGGCGCGGGCGACGGCGATGCGTTCGGGGCCGTCGGGGCGGAGGAGGACAGGGGCCATGCCGACCGTCCAGGCGAGGAGCCCGCCGAGCAGCCCGAGGCCGACGTGGGCCGGCACGTCGCCCAGTTCCTGCGGGACGAACACCGCGCCGGCGGCGACGAACGTGAGCACGACGTTCCCCGGCGGCCCGATCCGGGTGGCGTCGCAGACCGCCTTGTGCAACCCGGCCAGCAGGGCGGCCACCGCCACCCGGACGGCGACCGAGCCGGTGAGGGCCGAGGCGACCAGCGCGACCGCCGTGCCGGACGTCATTCCCAGCACCACCCAGGCCAGCGCCCTGGCACGGGCCGCGTACGGCAGGCCGTGACCGTACAGGGCGCACATCGAGCCGGCGGCGGCGTAGGGCACGAGGTCGAGCCGTCCGGCCCACAGAAGGGCGAGCAGCGGGACGGCGAGGGCCACGACGGCGCTGAGGGCGGGTTTGTGCCAGATGTCACCGACGGGCCCCAGCCGCAGCGCCGCACGCACGGGCAGCCGCGCCCGCCACCCCGCCGACGCCCCCACCGGAGACCGCGATGAGGGCCCCAGCGACGGCGAAGGCGAGGCAGGGGTCAGCAGGGATCGGGCACGGGATCGGGCACGGGATCGGAGCGCACTGGTCATCCCCAAAAGGTTACCAGGTGTTTTACCTGTGAAATAAACCAGGTCGACGCCGGGATCTTGCAACCGGCGATCAAGCGGCGGTCAAGCCGTCCCGGCTAGAAAGTCCTTCGAGATCAGACGGAACGAGCCGCCCGGACGCCGGGCGGAGGACAGAACTGGGGAAGCACAGTGACCACGGGAATCTTGCTGGCTGTGGCGATCACCGCCGGGACGACGCTGATCACGGCCGCGGTCGGCGTGCCGTTCCTGATCATGGCGAGGAACGGCCAGCGACTCCTGGCGACCGGGATTCCCGCGCAGGCCGTGGTGGAGTCGATGGCCGACACCCACATGTCCGTCAACGACCAGCCCGTCGTCAGCTTCGGGCTGGTGGTGCAGCCGCACGAGGGCCCCGCCTACCGGGTCGCCCACCGCCAGACGCTGCCGCGCATCCCCATGGGCCTGGTGGTCCCGGGCGCGGTGCTGCCCGTGAAGGTGGACCCGGCCCGGCCGGACCGGGTCCGCATCGACTGGGCAGCCTGGCGCCCCTCCCCCGCCGACGCCCCCTGGCGCCCGGCCACCCACTGACCGCCCCCACTGACCGCCCCGCAGACCGCGCCACCAGCCACGCCATCGGCTGCCCCGCTGAGCACACCACCGAGCCCCCCCACGGGACCCGGCCTCCCGGCCTGAGGACCGCGCGACCGGGAGTGGTCCTCAGGCAACGGAAGCGGGCGGCTGGGCCCCGCGATCGAGCGGCTACCTCTGCCGGCCCCCTGCCACCCGTTCGACCTCGAAGACCAGCGCCGAGGCCGGACGCATCGCGGGCCCCGGCAGCCCCAGCTCGGCCAGCGCCGCCCCCGGCAGCCGGGCCGGCGCGAACACCCACTGCGGCAGCCCCGCACCCTCCGGCAGCGGCCCGGCGGCGCGCACCTCGTACAGCGCGGCCGGGTCGAGCCCCGGCAGCCGCAACGGTTCGGGGCTGACGGTGACGCGGCTGGTGAGCTGGACGCAGGCGAACACGGCCCGTTCGGGCAGCACGACCCCGTGCACCAGCGTCGAGGGGTCGGGATGGTCGGCCCGCACGACCCGCCCGGCGTGCAGCACCGGCCGCAGCCGCTTGTGCAGCGCGATCCAGACGCCCAGCTCCTCCAGTTCCTGCGGACTCGCCGAGGTCAGGTCCCACTCCACGCCCATGTGGCCGAACATCGCGGTCGCCGCCCGGAAGGCGAGCGGCAGCGCGCGGCCGGTGATGTGGTCGTGGGGCGCGCCGACGTGGCAGCCCATGCGGTCCGGCGGCACCAGCAGCCCGGTCCAGCGCTGGATGGCCTGCCGGTCGAGGGCGTCGTTGCTGTCGGAGGCCCACACGCGGTCGGTGCGGGCCAGGACGCCGTAGTCGATGCGCGCGCCGCCCGACGAGCACGACTCGATCTCCAGCCCGGGGTGGCGGCGGCGCAGCTCGTCGATCAGCCGGTAGACCGCGGCCGTCTGCGCGTGCACGCCGGGCGTCCCGTCGTGGACGGGCTCGGCCAGGTCGCGGTTGTGGTCCCACTTGATGTAGTCCAGCGCGTACTCGCGGGTCAGCGTGTCCAGGCGGTCGAGGAGGTAGTCGTAGACCTCGGGCCGGGCCAGGTCGAGCACCTGCTGGTTGCGCCAGAGCGCGGGCGGACGGGCGGCGCGGGCGAGGATCCAGTCGGGGTGGGCGCGGGCCAGGTCGGAGTCGGGGTTGACCATCTCGGGCTCGAACCACAGGCCGAACTGCAGGCCCAGCTCGCGTACGTGCTCGGCCAGCGGGTGCAGGCCGCCGGGCCACACGTCCTCGTCGACGTACCAGTCGCCGAGCCCGGCGCGGTCGTGGCGGCGGTGGCGGAACCAGCCGTCGTCGAGCACGAACCGTTCGACGCCGGCGGCGGCCGCCTTGTCGGCCAGCTCGCGCAGCCGGTCGAGGCCGTGGTCGAAGTAGGTGGCCTCCCAGTTGTTCAGGGTGACCGGGCGGACCGGGAGCGGCCGGGCGGCGCGCAGGTGGTCGTGCAGGCGGCCGGCGGCCTCGTCCAGGCCGCTGCCGGACCAGGTGAAGTAGACCCACGGGGTGGTGTAGGCGCCGTCCTGGGCGAGGGTGATCTCGCCGGGTTCGAGCAGTTCGCCGGCGGCCAGCACGGCCTGCCCCTCGACGAGCCGTTCGGCGTAGTGGACGTGGCCGCCGCTCCAGCCGGCGTGCACGGCCCACACCTCGCCGGAGCGGAACCCGAAACCGGACGTGCCGGCCACGAGCAGGCCGGTCGCGTCGTGCCCGGTTCGGCCGCGGCGGCTCTCCCGCGACCACACCCCCTGCCCGAACTCCCTGCGCTGCGGCACCTTCTCCAGCGCCCACCGTCCGGTGAAGTCCAGCAGCTCCCCGGCCCTGGCGGGCAGCGGCAGCGCGCACGTCAACCCCTGCAGCCGGTACGGCGAGGCGGCGGTGTTGGTCACCGTGTGCCGCATCATGACGACGCCGGAGGCGTCCATCACCAGCTCGCTGAGCAGCCGCAACTCCGCCTCGGCGTCCACGGCGGCGACGGTGACGCGGCCGCCCGCGCCCGGCTCGGCCGCCGTCTCGACGCTCTCGGCGCTCCAGCGCACCGGCCAGTGCTCACCGGCCCGGTCACCGGACAGACCCGGCCGGCCGAACCAGGACTCGTCCTGGCCGGGCAGCAGCGCCGGCGCGGGGGTCAGCGACAGCAGGGCGGGCGCCAGGTCGGCTCCGGCGACCGCCCCGAGGTCGGCGCCGTAGTGCCGCACCCGCGGCAGTCCGGGGCCGGAGTCGTCGAGCACCAGGGCCGAACCGGCGGCGGAAAGGATGACGGGGGGCACGTCACGCTCCTCTATGTCAGTAGATCAGGTGGAACGAGACGTTACCGGGCAGTACGCCCCCGCCCGCAACGCCCGTGGCGCCGGTCGCCGCGGGCTCTTCGCACGGAGGGGGCCTGCTCCGCGAGCCCGGACAGGAGGGCATGTACACTCCTCTTCGGAAACAGACCGTAGCGCTGCGTGACGATCATCGCATCCGGCGCCTTCGGCCAGGGGCGGGTCCCCGTAGTCAGCACCACCTTCCTCCGCCCGGACCAACAGCGGGGAGCCGACATGGATTCTCTTCACCTGACCACCAGCCGCCACGACACGACCGTGACCGTCTCCCTGAGCGGCGAGCTCGACATCGCCACCACCGAGGCCGTCCGCGGCCACCTGCTCGGCGTGCTGGAGGAGGCCGGGCGGGCGCGGCGGCCGGACATGTCGGTGGTGATCGAGGTGGGCGGCCTGTCCTTCATCGACGCGGCCGGGCTCGGCATCCTGGTCTCCCTGCACAACCAGGCCGCCCGCCGGCACACCAGCCTGCGGCTGGCCAACGTCCCGCCCAACATGAAGCGCCTGCTGCGCATCACCGGCCTCGACGCCCACCTGACGCCCCAGTCGTGACGGTACGCCCGCCTTGAGTAGGTTGTGGGCGTGTCGATGATTCAGGTTCCTGGCCCGATCCCCGCCAGGCTGGAGGACGGGTTCGACCGCGTGCTGCGCGAGCAGCGGCTGCCCGCCGGGTTCCCCCAGGACGTGCTCGACGAGGCCGACTGGGTGGCGCAGGTGCCCAGGCTTGACGCCAAAGACCTGACCGACGTGCCGTTCGTGACCATCGACCCGCCGGGCTCGATGGACCTCGACCAGGCCCTGCACCTGGAACGGCTGCGCGACGGCTACCGCGTCTGGTACGCCATCGCCGACGTCGGGGCCTTCGTCCGGCCGGGCGGCCCGATCGACGTCGAGGCCCGGACCAGAGGTGAGACGGTGTACCTGCCGGTGGGCAGGGTGCCGCTGCATCCCAAGGTGCTGTCGGAGGGCGCGGCGAGCCTGCTGCCGGGCGCGATCCGTCCGGCCGCGGTCTGGCGCGTCGACCTCGACGCCGAGGGCCGGATCGTCGGCGCGGACGTGCAGCGCGCCCGGGTGCGCAGCCGCGAACGGCTCGACTACGCCTACGTGCAGGCGGCCGTGGACACCGGCACCGCCGACGGCACCCTGAGCCTGCTGGCCGAGATCGGCGCGCTGCGGCTGGGGCTGGAGCGGGCGCGTGGCGGCGTCACCCTGCCCACGCCCGAGCAGGAGGTCGTCCGGGACGCCGACGGCGGCTACCGGCTGGAGTTCCGCGTGCCGCTGCCCGCCGAGGCGTGGAACGCCCAGATCTCGCTGCTGACCGGCATGGCCGCCGCCTCCATGATGCTGGACGCCGAGGTCGGCATCCTGCGTGTGCTGCCCGCGGCGCAGCCGGACGACCTGGCCAAGGTGCGCAGGGTCGCGCAGGCGCTCGGCGTGCCGTGGCCCGAGGGCGCCGGTTACGGGGAGGTCGTGCACGACCTCGACCCGAAGAACCCGCAGCAGGCGGCGTTCCTGCAGGAGTCGAAGGTGCTGCTGCGCGGCGCCGGGTACGCGGCCTTCGACGGCGCGCCGCCCAAGCTGGCCGAGCACGCGGCGGTGGCGGCGCCGTACGCGCACGTCACGGCGCCGCTGCGGCGTCTGGTGGACCGGTACGCGACCGAGGTGTGCCTGGCGGTCGCGGCGGGCGAGCCGGTGCCCGCCGAGGTACGGGCCGCGCTGCCGCTGCTGCCCGACATCATGTCGGCGACCGGCCGCCGCGCGGGGGCGGTCGACCGGGCCTGCGTGGACCTGGTGGAGGCGTTCCTGCTGCGGGAGCGGATCGGCCAGTCGTTCGAGGCGATGGTGATCGACGTGGACGAGCGCCGCGGCGGCGGCCAGGTGCAGCTCGTCGAGCCGGCCGTGATCGCCCGCTGCGACGGCGTCCTGCCGCTGGGCGAGCGGGTCACCGTCCGCCTGACGCAGGCCGACCCGGCCACCCGCGAGGTCCGCTTCACCTTGGCCTGAAGCCCCCGCGGGGCCGGTGCCCGCACGCACGGCGAGGGCCGTGCCGCCGGGCGCCGACGGGCACGGCGAGGGCCGCGCGCTCGACGACCTGGCGCGCGGCCCCCGGTGGACCTGCCCTCACCGCTTGAGCGGCGACCATCCCGCGCCGACCCCCAGCAGGTGGAGGGCGACGCACAGCAGCCCGGCCGTGGTGAGCGTGCCCGCGGTGAGCACGTTGCCGACGGCGGCGCCGGCGATGTCGAAGATCAGGGCGAGCAGGAAGAACAGGGCGGCGATGAGAGCGAACACGGGTTACCTCCCGAGCTGACCGGACCCCGGCCCGATGGGCCTGAAGGGGGATCCCTTTCCTACGTCTTGGGGATGTCCGCCGGATTCGGCGGAGAAACTGCCCCGAGGGTGACGATCTGTAGCCATATGACGACACCCCCTTGACCGGCCGGTCAGTCGGCTGTGGCCGCTGGGATGTGCGGCGGGACGGGCGGCCGGTCAGTCGGCTGTGGCGCGCATGCCGTCGCACATCACGGCCGCCATCCGCCCGGCCGCGCCCCTGCCCCGCGCGTGGCGTTCGGCCGCCAGGGCCCCGCGCAGCAGGTCACGGACGTCGTCGGCAGAGAGATCACGGCGCACGGCCCCGGCGCGCTGCGCGCGGGCCAGCAGCCGCCCGACCGCGTCGGCCAGGTCGGCCTCCAGCGCCGCGCCGGGCCGCAGTGTCTGCCCCGCGCCGCCGGCCAGCAGGTCGCACAGCGCCTGGTGGGCCGCGGCCTGCTCGGCGACCCGGCAGAACCAGCCGAAGAAGGCCCGCCCGGCGTCCTCGGCGGTGGCCAACGCGCGGGCGTCGGCCACGAAACGTTCGGCCCGCCCCAGCAGCACGGCCTCCAGCAGCGCCTCCTCGGTGGGGAAGTGCCGGTGAACGGTGCCGACCCCGAACCCGGCGCGGCGGGCGATCTCGTCGAGGGAGATGGTCAGCCCGTCGGCGGCCAGCGCCTCCTGCGCGATCTGCAGCACCCGCTCGCGGTTGCGGCGGGCGTCGGCGCGTAACGGCCGGGCGGAGCTGTGGTCGCCCATGGGGAACCTGCCTTCGGCAAGCGGAGGGAGGGCTCCGATTCTACCGGGCGGTAGCCCGGCGTGGCGCGGCCGCCCGCCCTGGCCGGAGCCAGGAGGGGCGGCCGCGTGGGACCTGTCGCACCCGCCGCTCAGGGCGGCGTCGTCAGCCGCGGCCTGAGGCCGAACGAGCCGACGCGCTTGAGCCGGATGCGCTCCTCGCGGGGCACCGGCTCCAGCTCCACGGCTCGCGCGCCCTCGGGCACGTGACGCAGGTCGTGGGTGATGAGGATGGTCGTGCGCCCGGCCATCAGCCGCCGCAGCGGCTTCATGACCTGGGCGACGGTGGCGTCGTCCAGCCCGGTCATCGGCTCGTCGAGCACCAGGACGGGCGCGTCGCGCAGGATGGCCCTGGCGATCCCGATCCGCTGCCGCTGGCCGCCGGACAGCAGCCGGCCCCGCTGCCCGACCGGGGTGTCGTACCCCTGGGGCAGCAGCTTGACGAAGTCGTGCACGCCCGCCGCCTCGGCCGCCCTGATCACCTCGTCGAGCGAGGCGCCCGGCCGGCCGTAGGCGATGTTGTCGCGTACGGACCCCGAGAACAGCAGCGTCTCCTGGTGCAGGATCGCCACGTTGGCACGCAGCGACTCCCGCGTCAGGCCCCTGATGTCGCGGCCGTCGAGCAGGATGCGCCCGCGTTCCGGGTCGTAGAACCGCAGCAGCAGCTTGGCCAGCGTCGACTTGCCGCTCCCGCTGGGCCCGGTGCAGACGATGAGCTCGCCGGGCCCGGCGGTGAACGACACATCGCGCACGGCTGGTCGGGTGCGTCCCGGATAGGTGAAGCCGACGCCGTCGAACTCCACCCGTCCCTCGGCCCGGCCGGGCAGCGCCACCGCCCCCTCGGGGTCGGTGACGAGGGGCCGGACGTGCAGGACCTCGATCACCCGGTCGGATCCCGCCGCCGCCTCCGACACCGTCAGCGCGAGCTCCCCCAGGCTCTGCACGGCCGGGTAGAGCATCGCCAGGTAGGCGGCGAAGGCGAGCAGGCCGCCCAGGGTGAGCCGTCCGGAGACGATCTCCCAGGCGCCGAACCCGATGATGACGATCAGGCAGACCGTCTCGATGACCTGGACGACGGGCTGGTAGAGCCCCGACAGCCAGGCCTGGGACAGGTTGGCGCGCAGCCAGCGGCGGCCCTCGCCGTGCAGGCGCCCGGACTCGGCCCCCTGCCGGTTGTAGGCCTGGACGAGCGCCTGGTTGGCCAGGCCCTCCTCCAGCACGCTGTTCATGGCGCCGTTGCTGAGCCGCTCGCGCGCCGCCGCCGTCCTGAACCTGGCCGCGAACAGCTTCGAGACGACCAGGAACGCCGGGATCAGCGCCATCGTGACGAGGGCGAGGTCCCAGCGGATGAGGAAGGCGGCGCCGGCGAAGAACACCACGCTGGCCGCGGTGGTGAACAGTTTGACCAGGCCGGAGCCGACCAGTTCCTCGATGGCCTGGATGTCGTCGGTCAGCCGGGCCATGAGGTCACCGAGCCGCCGGTTCTCCGAGAAGTCCGGCGACAGGGTCTGGATGTGCGCGAACACGCGGTCGCGCAGGGCGAGCAGGAAACGTTCCGCGCCGTAGGCCGTGGCGTACGTCCCGACGAAGGACGTCAGCCCGGCGAAGGCGGCGAGCCCGAGCCAGGTGAAGGCGGGCGCCCAGAAGGCGTCCAGATCGCGAGTGGCGAGCACGTCGTCCGTGATGTGCCCGAACAGGCGGATCGCGGCGACCTCGCAGAGTGCTGCAAGGACGGCGAACACCACGCCACACGCGAAGAACCGGCGCAGACCTTTGGTGTCCGGCCAGAACTCGCGAAAGGTTCGACGGATGGAAACGGCAGGAGCGAGTTCACGGCCGGAGAGCGTAAGGGAGAGCCGGCGGCTGGGCCGCCGGCTCTCACGGGGTTGCTCTACCACCCCCAGCCCCACCACCTGCGGTAGCAGCAGCGACGGCGGTACCACCGGCGACGGCGGCAGCGCCAGGACTCCTGGAAGCCGGGCTGGGTCAGCTGGTTGTTAGCCATGTTTTCCTCCCCCGTATGGCTGTTCCATTCGACAAATGGGACGATACCCACGAATTCGCCGCAAATCACCAGAAGTTCGGACTTAAAGGGAGAATTGACCGGTGAATCCCGGCCACAAAGGCACTGCTGCCGACCACTTAAATGAGCCGTAAATCGCGAAATCCGCTGATAGCGGTAACGGAACGCCCAAAGATGCTACTCAGAACTGGTTCTCACCTAATCGGAAAACCCGAAGGGCGGGCGGATCCGGCCGGATCCGCCCGCCCTTCGCGGACATTCCCGCGGCTCAGGTGAGCCCTCAAGATGAGTCCTCAGGTGAGCGACGAGTACGCAACGACGCCGCGTCGCATGGCGTCCATCGCCTTGCCGGCGGTCTGCTTGATCTTGCTGCCCTCGGGAGCCGCGTTGCCGAGCTGGCCGAGCAGGTCCATCAGCTGCTTGATCCACCGCACGAAGTCGCCGGCCGCCAGCTCGTTGCCGGCCACGCCCTCCAGCAGCACCGCGTCGAGGCTGTGGCCCTTGGCCCACCGGAACGCCGCCCACGCGAACCCCAGATCGGGCTCACGGATGGTGGACAGCCCGTGGTCGGACTCGATGCCCTCCAGCTCGCCCCACAGCCGGATCATCGACGACAGCGCGTCCTCGGCCCGCCCGGCCGGGATCTTGGGACGGCGCGCGTCGTCGGACTGCCGCGACTCGAACACCAGCGCCGACACGCACGCGGCCAGCTCGGCCGGTTCGAGCTCCTCCCACAGGCCGCCGCGCAGGCACTCGGCGGTCAGCAGGTCGAGCTCGGTGTAGAGGCGGCCCAGGCGG
Organism: Nonomuraea sp. NPDC048881; assembly: GCF_040649795.1. Classification (NCBI taxonomy): domain Bacteria; kingdom Bacillati; phylum Actinomycetota; class Actinomycetes; order Streptosporangiales; family Streptosporangiaceae; genus Nonomuraea; species Nonomuraea sp. NPDC048881. The sequence goes on along the minus strand of NZ_JBEZGC010000021.1, from coordinate 65,394 downwards.
CGGCCCTCGTCGGTGACGGCCTCGCCGTCGAGGTAGCCCAGCTGCTCCAGCACCGAGCAGATGCGGTCGAAGGTGCGGGAGATGACGTGGGAGCGGCCCTCGACGCGGCGGCGCAGCCCCTCGGTCTCGCGCTGCAGCTTGTAGTAGCGCTCGGCCCAGCGGGCGTGGTCCTCCCGCTCGTCGCAGCCGTGGCAGGGGTGCTGGCGGATGCTCCGGCGCAGCTCGTTGACCTCGTCGTCGTCGACCGAGTGGTCGCGCGCCCTGGCCGGCTTGCCGAGGTCGCGGTCGCCGATCTTGGCCAGCAGGGTGGAGACGAGGTTGGCGCGCTCCTTCGGCGAGCGGCCGTTGAAGTTCTTCGGGATGCGCAGCTTCTCCAGCGGCTCGACCGGGACCGGGAAGTCGGCCGGGTCGAGCTTCTTGACCTGCTTGCCGATGGTCAGCACCAGCGGGCTCGGGCCGTGGCCGCGCGGGTTGCGCCCGGGGTCGAGCACGATCGCCAGGCCCGCCCGGCGCCCGCCCGGCACCCGGATCACGTCGCCCGGCTGCAGCGCCTCCAGCGAGCGCACGGCGGCCGCCCGCCGGGCCGCGCCGCGCTGCTTGGACAGCTCGGCCTCACGGTCCGACAGACGCCTGCGCAGCGCGGCGTACTCGGGGAAGTCGCCCAGGTGGCACGTCATGGCCTCCTGGTAGCCCTCCAGGGCCTCCTCGTGCTTGCGCAGCTGCTTGGCCAGGCCCACGACCGCCCGGTCGGCCTGGAACTGCGCGAAGGACTCCTCCAGCAGCGTGCGGGCGCGCTCGCGGCCGAACTGACCCACCAGGTTGACGGCCATGTTGTAGGACGGCTGGAAGCTGGAGCGCAGCGGGTAGGTGCGAGTGCCGGCCAGCCCGGCCACCGACAGCGGGTCCATGCCCGGCTGCCACAGCACCACCGCGTGCCCCTCGACGTCGATGCCGCGCCGCCCGGCCCGCCCGGTGAGCTGGGTGTACTCGCCCGGGGTGAGGTCGGCGTGGGTCTCGCCGTTCCACTTGTCGAGCTTCTCGATCACCACGCTGCGCGCGGGCATGTTGATGCCGAGCGCCAGCGTCTCGGTGGCGAAGACGGCCTTGACCAGGCCCCGGGTGAACAGCTCCTCGACGACCTCCTTGAAGGCCGGCAGCATGCCCGCGTGATGGGCGGCCAGGCCGCGCTCCAGGCAGTCGCGCCACTCCAGGTAGCCCAGCACGGCCAGGTCCTCGTCGGGCAGGTGGGCGGTGCGCTCGTCGACGAGCTGCCTGATCTCGTGGCGCTCGCGGTCGGTGGTCAGCCGGATGCCGGCGTAGAGGCACTGCTGCACGGCCGCCTGGCAGCCGGCCCGCGAGAAGATGAACGTGATCGCCGGGAGCAGCCCCTCGGAGTCGAGCTTCTCGATCACCTGGACGCGGTCGGGCGGGCGCGAGCGGTGGACCTTGCCGTAGCCGCCGCGCCCGCGCCGCCCGGCCATCAGCCGCTCGGCGTCGCGCGTCACCCGCATCAGCGCGGGGTTGATGCGCGGCGTCAGGTCGTCGGTCATGAACATGTCGTAGACGCGGTTGCCGACCATCATGTGCTGCCACAGCGGCACCGGCCGGTGCTCGTCGACGATGACCGTGGTGTCGCCGCGCACCTCGCCCAGCCACTCGCCGAACTCCTCGGCGTTGCTGACCGTGGCCGACAGCGCCACCAGGCGCACCGACTCCGGCAGATGGATGATGACCTCTTCCCACACCGCGCCGCGGAAGCGGTCGGCGAGGTAGTGGACCTCGTCCATGACGGCGAAGCCCAGCCCGGCCAGGGTGGCCGAGCCGGCGTAGAGCATGTTGCGCAGCACCTCGGTGGTCATGACCACGATGGGGGCCTCGCCGTTGACGCTGTTGTCGCCCGTCAGCAGGCCGACCTTGGCCGTGCCGTAGCGCTTGACCAGGTCGTTGTACTTCTGGTTGGACAGCGCCTTGATGGGGGTGGTGTAGAAGCACTTGCGGCCCTGCTCCAGGGCCAGGTGGACGGCGAACTCGCCGACGACCGTCTTGCCCGACCCGGTGGGCGCGGCCACCAGGACGCCGTCGCCCGCCTCCAGGGCCCGGCAGGCGTCGAGCTGGAAGTCGTCGAGCTCGAAGTCGTAGAGACCGCGGAACGATCTCAGCGCCCCTCCGTCGTCTCCGTGCTTCTGACGGAAGGCCGCGTAGCGTTCCGCTGGCGTTGTCATACCCGTCAGCCTACCGAAATCGCCATTCCGGTCCGTCCCGGCGGACTCGGCCCGCGGCGAACAGCCTTCGCGTCGTGGATCAAGTGATCACACGCAGCGCGCCGGGCTGGATCTCGCAGCTGACCGGCACCGGCCCCACGCGCTCGCCGTCGGCGTAGGCCACCACGTCGGCCGCCTCCAGCGTGACCCGGCGGGCCCGCCGCACCGACACCGCCGGGTGCCCCACGTGGGTGCCCCGGTAGACGCCCGGGAAGACGCGCAGGAACTCGCCCTTGGACACCGCGCCGACCATCATCACGTCGAGCAGGCCGTCGTCGGGCGAGGCGTCGGGGCACACGCGCATGCCGGCCCCGTAGGAGCGGGTGTTGGCCACGGCGACCATCATGGCCTCCTGCTCGACCACCTCCCCGTCGTCGAGGGTGACCCGGAACGGGATGGGCCGGAAGGCGCGCAGCTCCTCGGCCACCGCCACCAGGTAGCGGCCCTTGCCGGGCGGCCAGGTGCGCCGGTTGGCGCGTTCGTTGACGCGTGAGTCGAAGCCGCAGCAGAGCACCCCGGCGAACAGCTCCTCCGACTCCCCGGCCCGTACGCGGGCCGCGTCGACCGGCCGGGCCCGCATCCGCAGCACGGTCCTGGCCGCGGCCAGCGGGTCGCGCGCCAGCCCCAGGGCGGCGGCGAAGTCGTTGCCGGTGCCGGCCGGGATGATGCCGAGCGGCACGTCGGTGCCCGCCACGGCCTGGACGGCGAGGTGGACCAGCCCGTCGCCGCCGAAGGCGACCAGCGCGTCGGGGCGCTCGGCGACGGCGGTGCAGGCACGTTCGAGGGCGTCGGCGGCGTCGGCGCCGACGATCACCGACAGCTCGGCGCCGCCGGCCCGCAGCCGGCGGGCGACGGGTTCGAGCAGTCGCAGGGTGCGCCCGCCGCGTGCGGCGGGGTTGACGAGCAGGGCGATTTGGGGGGCCACGCCCGGAACCTATCGCCTATCGGGCGCCGTCGGAATCCTCGGCGTCGGACGCGGCGTCGGCCGGGGCGTCCGCCAGCGGCGAGGCCTCGTCGTCGGACAGGTGTGAGAAGTCCTCGCCCGCGGGCCTGCGGCGCTCCCGCACGTACATGAAGAGCTCGGCGAGGAAGTACAGGATGATCATCGGCGCGGCCAGCGCCATCATGGTGAGCGGGTCGCCACCGGGGGTGATGACCGCCCCGAACACGAACATCGCGAAGATCACCGTACGCCGGTGCTTCTTCACGGTCGCGTGGGACAGGACGCCGATGACGTTGAGGAAGACCAGCAGCAGCGGCAGCTCGAACGACACGCCGAAGATCATCAACATGATCAGGACGTAGTCGAGGTACTCGTCGATCGAGATCGTCGCGACGGTGTCTTCAAGCGAGAAGCTCAGCAGGATGCCGAGGCTGGTGTCCATGATGACGTAGGCCAGGCCCGCGCCGAACACGAACAGCGGGACGGCCAGGCCGAGGAAGGCGATCGAGTAGCGCTTCTCGTTGCGGTAGAGGGCCGGGGTGACGAAGGCCCAGATCTGGTAGAGCCAGACCGGTGAGGCCACCACGACGCCCACCATCGCCGAGACCTTCAGGGTGATGAAGAAGGACTGGAAGATGCCGTTGTAGACCAGGCTGCAGTGACCGTTGAGCTGGCGCGACTGCACCGTCTCGCAGTAGGGCGCGCGCAGCGCCTCCCACACCGGGTCGAACAGCATCCAGCCGACGACGATGCCCACGACCACCGCGAGAACCGAGATGAGCAGCCTGTTGCGCAGTTCGCGCAGGTGCTCCATGAGCGGCATCCGGCCCTCGGGGTCGGGGGCCGATCCGGAATCTCTCGACCGTTTGAGCAGCGCCATTCGCACGTCCAGGGGTGAAGGAGGAAGGGGGGTCAGCCTTGCTTGTCGGCCTGGGCGGCGCTGGCGCGCAGGCGGGCGGCCTGCTCCTCGAGCTGGCGGGCCTGCTCCTCGGCCGAGAGCGCCGGGGCGGCGGCGGGGGCCGGGGCGGGAGCGGGGGTGATCGGCTGCGGTGCGGCCTGCTGGGCCGGAGCCGGGGCCGGCTGCGCCTGGACCGTGGTGTGGGGCGTGTCGTCGTCGTCATCGCGGAGCTTGGCGGTCTCCGACTTGAAGATGCGCAGCGACCTGCCGACGCCCCTGGCCACGTCGGGCAGCTTCTTGGCACCGAACAGCAGGACGAGCACGCCTGCGATGATCAGGAGCTCGGGAACTCCAAGGTTCGACATGAAACGTCCTTTATCAGCGAGTGCCGGTCTTCAGCCCCGATGGTACGCCCCCAGGGGCCGTGGTCTCATCCTTCCGGGGCGTCAATCTGACCTGCCCCCGCTCCAGACGCGCCTTCGCCGCGGCGACCTCCCTCTTCAGGGAACGTGCCGCGGCGGCGGCCCTGGCGCCCGCGACGCCGAGCACGGCCAGCCCGGCCAGGACCAGCCCGGCGGCCAAGAAGATCCACGTCATGGGTGCTGAGCGTACAGGGCCAGGGCCCGCTCGGCCTCCCCGCGCACGGTCTCGGCCATCGCGGGCGGGTAGACGACCCGGCCGGTGTCGCCGAGCCGCAGCGCCAGCTTGACGATCCAGTCCTCGTCACGCGCCCGCAACGAGATCTTCAGCCGTCCTTCACCGAGCTCGGTGACCTCCTCGCACGGGTAGTACTCGGCCACCCACCGCCCGGCGGCGCTGACCTCCAGCTCGACCAGCTCGTCGGTCGGCGAGGGACGGAAGACGCCGCGGGTGACGTCGATGGGCTCGGCCTCGGCCGGCGGGTCGGCCGGCACGTCGAGCACGTCGACGCCGAGCACCCGGTCGAGCCGGAACAGCCGCATCGCCTCGGCCCGGTAGCACCAGCCCTCCAGGTAGGTGCGGCCGTCGACGACCACGACCCGGGTCGGGTCGACCTCACGCGGGGTGACCTCGTCGCGCCCGGGCACGTAGTAGCGCAGCGACAGCCGGCGCCGGGCGGTGAGCCCCTCGCGCACCCGGCCGAGCGCGTCGGGTGCGGCCTCGACGTCGAAGGCGACCTGGCTGCTGACGGTGGCCGCGCCCTCGCCCGCGGCGCGCTCCAGCTTGGCCACCACGCGCGGCAGCGCGTCGCCGGCGGCCACGTCGGCCAGCTCGGGCGTGGCGGCCAGCATGCGCAGCGCGACCAGCAGCGCGCTGGCCTCGTCGATGCCGAGCCGCAGCGGCCTGGCGATGGTGTCGGCGTTGTCGATGATGATCTCGCCGCCGTCCCAGGAGACGTCGATGAGGTCTCCGGGGGTGTGGCCGGGCAGGCCGCACATCCACACCAGTTGCAGGTCGTCGATGAGCTGCTTCTCGCTCAGCCCGAACACCTCGGCGACCTCGCCGACCTGGGCCCCCGGGTGGGACATCAGGTACGGCACCAGCGCCAGCAGCCTGGGCAGCCGGTCAGCCGAACCGCTCATGCCAGGGCTCCCTTCAGTCGGCGGATGACGGCCTCGCGGGCGTCGGGCGGCCCGACCACCTCGACGTCGGCGCCGAGGCTGGCCATCCAGCCCGCGAGGCGTTCGGGGTCGGCGAAGGCCAGCTCGGCCTCGTCCCAGCCGTCCTCGCGCGGGTGCACGGCCCTGGCGAGCTGGCGCAGGCCCTCGCAGGTTCCCCGGCGCACCCGGATGACGGCGACGCGCTCGTCCACGGGCTCCTCGGGGAAGCCGACCATGGCCCGCAGGTCGACCCCGTGGGGCACCTCGACGACGCCGGGGCGGCCGAGGGCGGTGACCGGACCGGCGATGCGGCTGAGCCGGAAGGCGCGCGGCGCGGCGCGGTCGCGGTCGAACCCGGCCAGGTACCAGCGCCCGCGCCGGCTGACCACGCCCCACGGCTCGACGGTGCGGGCGCGCACGGTCTCGCTGCCGGAGGCGCGGTAGTCGAAGCGCACCACGCGGCGGTCGCGCACGGCGTCCCACAGGGCGGGGAAGGCCGGGTCGCGGGTGTCGACGCGCAGTTCCAGGGCGCCGCCGCCGATCGGGCCGCCGACCGGCTCGTCGGTGGCCACGCCGGCGGCGCGCAGCTTCAGCAGCGCCCCCGAGGCGGCCTCGGCCAGGCTGGCCCGCTGCCACACCTGCGCCGCCAGGCCCAGCACGGCGGCCTCGTCGGCCTCCAGGGTGATCTCCGGCAGCTCGTAGGACTGCGGGTCGATGCGGTAGCCCGGCTCGTCCTCCCACGGGTCGCGCACGACGTCGATGGGGATGCCGATCTCGCGCAGCTCGTTCTTGTCGCGTTCGAACATGCGCTGGAACGCCTCGTCGCCGTCGCGGTCGTAGCCGGGAACCGCCTGGCGGATCTGCTCGGCCGACAGCGGGCGACGGGTGGCGAGCAGGCAGATCACCAGATTCAGCAACCGCTCGGTCTTACGGCGCGACATCTGCCTCACTCCTCCTTCATCGACGCTACCCTGCCCCCGTGATCAGATGGCGCAAGGGCGAGGTTGTCCGGATCCGACGCGAGTGGCCGGGAGCGGTGGAGCTGGATGTCGCCGTTCCCGAAGGTGAGTGCCGGGCACTGGCCTACCCCCCGTTGGTGGGCCGCCCGGAACCCGGTGACGAGGTGCTGCTCAACACGACCGCACTCGCGATGGGTCTCGGTACGGGAGGTTACGCCATGGTGGTGGCCGTCCCGAACCGTTTGCCGCAAGATCCGGTGGGTCCGGGGCACCTGGTGAAGGCCCGCTACACCCCGCTGCAGGCCACGGTGCTGGGCGCCGACGAGCAGGATTCGCCGTTCCACGACGTCCTGAGCGAGGCCGACGACCTGGCCGGGATGCCGGTGATCGTGGCCGATCTGCACTCCGCGCTGGCCCCGATCCTGTCCGGCCTGTACGACGGCGCCCCCGGCCCGCGGGTGGCGTACGTGATGCAGGACGGCGGCGCGCTGCCCGCCTGGTTCTCGATGTCGGCGGCCCGGCTGCGCGAGACCGGCTGGCTGGCCGGGGTGGTGACGACGGGCCAGGCGTTCGGCGGCGACGTCGAGACGGTCACCGTCCACACCGGGCTGCTGGCGGCCAGGCACGTGCTGCGGGCCGACGTGGCGATCGTCACGCAGGGCCCGGGCAACCTGGGGACGGGCACCCGCTGGGGCTTCTCGGGCGTGGCGGCGGGCGAGGCGGTCAACGCCGCCGGGGTGCTGGGCGGCCGTCCGGTGGCGGCGCTGCGGGTCAGCGAGGGCGACGCGCGCGAGCGGCACGTCGGCGTCTCCCACCACTCGCTGACCGCCTACGGCCGGGTCGCGCTCTCGCCGGCCGACGTGGCGGTGCCGCAGCTGCCCGGCGCGTTCGGCGAGCGGGTGCGCGAGCAGGCCGAACCGCTGGCGGCCCGGCACCGGCTGGTGCCGGTGCCGGTGGACGGCCTGCACGAGGCGCTGCGCGCCGCGCCCGTGAAGCTGTCCACCATGGGCAGGGGCCTGGAGGAGGACCTGCCCTACTTCCTGACCTCGGCGGCGGCGGGCAGGCTGGCGGCCTCGCTGCTGTCGTAGGAGTCCTTGTACGTGAACGCCTCGGGGCTCGGCCCCTCGGTCCTGAGGCGTTCCAGCCGCCGCATGCCCTCGGCCAGCGACGGGATGTGCCCCTCGGGCACCCACCACATCACCATGTACGGCTCGGCCACGCGCAGGAACCACTCCCTGCGCCGGCGCAGCACGCCCAGATGGACGCTGCGGTAGGTGAAGTCCCACAGGGTCTGCAGCGACTCCCACACCGAGAAGTTGATCAGCAGGTGGTCGCCGTAGTCGTGCATGACGGTGGCGGTGGGGTCGCTCTCGCTCTCCTTCATCCGCCACACGAAGCCGGGGGCCTCGTCGGCGACGGCGTTGACGGGTTCGAGCAGGGCGACGAACTCGGCGAGTTCGGGGGCGTCGATGGGCGCGCGCAGGTGCGCGACGTTGAGCTGGGCCAGATGCATGGGGCTCAGCACATCACTCTCGCGGCTTCTATGTCAATCTTCATTTGTTTTAGAAAGCGAGACGCAGCACTCCCCCGGCCGCGGATCCAGCCGCGCCCTGCCCGGGTCCTCGCCCATGCCCTCCAGCAGCCCCTGGCACAGCGCCAGGTTCATCGAGCACACCAGCAGCGGCTGCTCCTGCGACAGCAGGTGGAAGGGGCAGTTGCGCAGCCGCAGCGCGCCGCCCTCGTCGTAGGGCTCGTAGCCGCGCTCGCGCAGCACCCGGCCGACGGGCTCGCCGCCGCGCCCCCTGCCGATGCGCGCGCCCGCCCGGCGGGCCGCCTGCTCGGCCTGCTCCTCGGCGCCGAGCAGCTCCACCACGTCGGCCAGCACCGCGGCGGGCGTGGCGTAGTCGCGCGGGGGCAGGCTGACCGTGCGCTCGCCCTTGGCCCTGCGGTAGACCTTGGCCGGGCGGCCGCTGCCGGGGCCCTTCCTGTCCTGGGGGCGAAAGCCGCTCTCCAGCAGCCCGGCCTCGACGAGCTTGTCGAGGTGGTGGCCGGCCAGCGTCCTGGACACGCCGGCCGCCTCGGCGGCCTCGCCCCTGCCGACGTCGCCGCCGCCGGCCGTCACGGCCTCGTACAGGCTGCGGCGCACGGGGTCGTGCAGCAGGCCGAGCGCCTGCAGGTCGTCGTCACTGCTCACAGCCGGAGTCTACGGAGCCTCAGTAGGCGGCCAGGACGTCCACGACGAACACGAGGGTGTCGGAGCCCTTGATCCCGTACGCGGGATGGCCCGGCGCGCCGTAGCCGTAGGCGGGCGGGACGACCATCAGCACCCGGCTGCCGACCGGCACGCCGACCAGCGCCTTGTCCCACGCCTTGATCACGGTGCCGTCGCCGATCCGGAACGCCTTCGGCAGGCCGGTCGACCAGGTGGCGTCGAAGACCTCGCGCCGGGCCCAGACCGCGCCCTCGTACTGGGTGACCAGGAGCTGCCCGGCCCGCGCCGGGCCGCCGCTCCCCCGCCGCAGCACCTTGGCGGCGAAGGCGCGCGGCGGCGCGGCGGCCGGGATCGACACCTTCGGCCGCTCGCCGCCGGTCACCCGGACGCCGGCCAGCGACCCGCCGGCCGCCTCGACCGAGGCGCCCTTGCGGTGGGCGCCCAAAATGTCCACGACGTAGACCAGGTCGTCGGCCGGGCCGACGCCGCGCGGCGGGGCGGCGCCGAAGCCCTGATCGGGCGGGACGGCCGCGAGCACCCTGCTGCCCACCGTGCGGCCGCGCAGCGCCCTGCCGAGCCCCGGCAGCAGCGAGCCCACCGGGAAGGCCGCCGGGGCGCCCCGGTTGAAGCTGGAGTCGACCAGGCGGTTGTCGCGGCCGTCCCAGACGTGCGCGGTGTACTGGACGACCGCGACGTCGTCGTCGCCCAGCCGGTCGCCGCCGCCCGTGGTCAGCTCGTCCACCTGGAGATCGGCGGCGGGCCGGCCGGCGGGGAAGACGATCGTGGGCCGGGCGCCGAACGCGCCGCCCACCTTCAGGTCGAGTTTCTCCGCCGCCTTGGGCGCGGGCTCGCCGGCCGTCGGGCCCGTGCAGGCGGCGGCCAGCAGCAGCGACGCCAGCGACGGCACGATCGTACGGCGGCGCATCTGCCCTCCCACGACAAAGTGGCCCGGCGGCGAGACGCCACCGGGCCACGAGATGCTACCGCGTCGTCGGACGGCCCGTCAGGAGATCACCCGGTCAGGAGGCCGCCAGCACGTCGACCACGAACACCAGCGTGCTCTTGGCGGGGATCTTGTCCTGGGCCTGGTCGCCGTAGCCGAGGTCCGGCGGGATGCTCATCACGACCCGGCTGCCGACCGGCACCCCGGCCAGGCCCTTCTGCCAGCCCTGGATCACGTTCGCGAGCGGGAACTCGGCCGGCTCGCCGCGCTCCCAGCTGGAGTCGAACTGGCTGTCGGTGCCCCAGATCTTGCCCGTGTAGTGGACGGTCAGCGTCTGGGTGGGCTGCACCTTGGCGCCGGTGCCCTCGATGATGGTCTTGACCACCAGCTCCTTGGACGGCTTGTCGCCGGTCTTGGTGGTCAGCGTCGGGGCCTTCTCCCCACCCGGGTTGTCCACCTTGACGCCCTTGAGGGTCTGGCCGGTCTCCTTGCCCGTGGCCGCCTTCAGCGCCGGGGGCCGGGCGCCGACCACGTCGAGCACGAACACCTTCGTCGGCTCGGCGCCGGCCGTGGCCTGCCCCGCCGGGGCCGAGTCGTTGGCCAGCACGGCCAGCAGCCGGCCGCCGTGCTTGACCTTCGTGAAGCCGTCGCGCAGCACCTGCGGCAGCTGCTCGTTGACCGGGACGGTCTCGGGCTGCTTGGTGTCGTAGGAGGAGCCCTGGATCGCGTTGCCCTTGCCGTCCCAGTTGTAGACGGTCAGGTTGACGATCAGCTTGTCGCCGGTCTTGACCTCCGGGCCGGTGCCCGGCTGGATCACCTTGTAGGACGACTTCGTCGCCGGCGAGCCGGCGGGGAAGGTCACCGTGGGTTTGACGCCCACGTTCCCGGTGACGGTGAGCCCGGCCGCGTCGGTGCCGGTGGTGGCGCCTCCGTTCGCCCCGGCGTCGGTGTCGCCGCACGCGGCGGTGACGAAGATCAAAGGCACGGCTGCCAGTACGGCCAGAGCGCGGCGCATGGACTTCCCTCGGAAAAGACGTCAGATTCGCGTCACCCTACCCGACATCGAGGTAGGGCCGAGGTAAACACCACGCCCCGGCCGTCGCCTCACATGCCGGCGATGAGCTTGTCGACGCGCTCGTCCACGCTGCGGAAGGGGTCCTTGCACAGCACCGTGCGCTGGGCCTGGTCGTTCAGCTTCAGGTGAACCCAGTCGACGGTGAAGTCGCGCCGCTTCTCCTGCGCCTTGCGGATGAACTCGCCGCGCAGACGCGCCCTGGTGGTCTGCGGCGGCACCGACTTGGCCTCGAAGATCTTCAGGTCGGAGGCCACCCGCTCGACCGAGCCGCGCTTCTGCAGCAGGTAGAACAGGCCGCGCTTGCGGTGGACGTCGTGGTAGGCCAGGTCGAGCTGGGCCACCCTGGGCGAGGACAGCGGCAGGTCGTACTTCTTGCGGTAGCGCTCGATCAGCTGGTATTTGGTCACCCAGTCGATCTCGCGCGAGACCAGGTCGAGGTCGCCGGTCTCGACCGCGCGCAGCGTGCGCTCCCACAGCTCCAGCACCCGGCGGGTGATGGCGTCGCCGCCGCGCCGGTCGACGAAGTCCTGGGCCTTGGACAGGTACTCCTGCTGGATCTCCAGGCTGGAGGCCTCCCGGCCGTTGGCCAGGCGCACCCGGCGGCGGCCGGTCATGTCGTGGGAGACCTCGCGGATGGCCCTGATCGGGTTCTCCAGGGACAGGTCGCGCATCACCGTGCCGGCCTCGATCATGCGCAGCACCAGGTCGGTCGCGCCGACCTTGAGCAGCATCGTGGTCTCGCTCATGTTCGAGTCGCCGACGATCACGTGCAGGCGGCGGAAGCGCTCGGCGTCGGCGTGCGGCTCGTCGCGGGTGTTGATGATCGGCCGGGACCGGGTGGTGGCGCTGGAGACGCCCTCCCAGATGTGCTCGGCCCGCTGCGAGACGCAGTAGACGGCGCCGCGCGGCGTCTGGAGCACCTTGCCCGCCCCGCACACGATCTGCCGGGTCACCAGGAACGGGATCAGCACGTCGGCCAGGCGGCCGAACTCGCCGTGCCGGCCCACCAGGTAGTTCTCGTGGCAGCCGTAGGAGTTGCCGGCCGAGTCGGTGTTGTTCTTGAACAGGTAGATGTCACCCGCGATGCCCTCTTCGCGCAGGCGTTTCTCGGCGTCGACGAGAAGGCCCTCAAGGATGCGCTCGCCCGCCTTGTCATGGGTGACGAGTTCGATGACGTTGTCACACTCGGGTGTTGCGTACTCAGGATGGCTGCCCACGTCGAGGTAGAGACGTGCGCCGTTGCGGAGGAAGACGTTGCTCGATCGGCCCCAGGACACGACCCGCCGGAACAGGTAGCGCGCGACCTCGTCGGGGGACAGCCTGCGCTGTCCCCTGAACGTGCAGGTCACGCCGTACTCGTTCTCCAGCCCGAAGATGCGACGATCCATCACCTCACACTATGCCCACGGATCGGCGATCGGGAGAGATCTTCACAGGTGTTTTCCGGTGGACGTCCCATTTGCCAGATTTGCTGGGTGGGTTTTACCAGGTCCGCGCCCGCCCCCGCGAAGCGCGGAGCCGGGATCACGGGGTGTAGATCTCCTGCACCTTGACGATCTTGCCCTGGTGCACCGTGATGAGCGACGGCTGCCGCTGCTTGTCGTGCCGCTTGACCAGGACGGACGCGGGGCAGCGCTTGGCGCCCAGGCCGGTGTTGCGGTCGACGGTCATGGCCGCCATCACCGGCTTGCAGCCGTAGGCCGACAGGAAGACGACGTCCTTGGCGATCGGGGAGGCGTAGGCCGTCACGTCGCCCTCGGGCGGGCCGACGAAGTAGCCCTCGGTGGTCTTGGACCGCTTCCACTTGATGGGCTCGTACTCGGCGACGCCGTCGCGCACGTCGGTGATCCAGCCGCGCAGGATGCCGTTGTGGCGGGAGTGGATGCCCTTGGTGAAGTCGTGGCCGGGGTCGGCCTGGAAGCTCGTGCCGAAGATCGCGGGCTTCTTGTACGCCGGGTAGGCGGTGACGGCCTGGCTCGCGGTGGCGGTGGCGGTGGCCGTGGCCGCGTGGGCGGCGACGCCGGAGGCCAGCAGCGCGGCGGCGGCGGTGCCGCCGGCGAGGAGGGTGCGCATCGTTGTGTTCACGCTTGCTGAGATCCCACCTCGCGCCCCGGGGTTCACCGCCACGCCAGTGATACAGGTCACACAGCGCGGGCCCTGTCGCGGGCGGTGAGCTCACGGGAAAGGGCGAGGGCCGTCATGGTGGCCCTCGCCCTTTCCCGGCGGTCTTCGAAGGCTCAGAGCGGCCCGGATCCGTCGTCGACGTCGCCTTCGGGGCCCGTGGGCGGACCGGTCGGCGGCGCGGCGGGCGGGGTGGCGGGCGGGGTGGCGGGCGGGGTCTCAGGCGCCGTCTTGGACGACTCCGCGGCGGGCCCGGTCGGCGGGGCCTCGGGCGGCGTGGCGGGTTGCGTGGCGGACGTCGTCGTCTGGGCGAGCAGGCGCTCCAGCCGCGCGCCCGTCAGCCGCAGGAACTTGCGGTGCTCGCGGTTGCGGTCGAGCACCGCGACCTCCAGCTGGCTGACCGGCGGCCGCTCGCCGCCCGGCTCGGTGAGCGCGGCCAGCGCCACCTCAAGGGCGTCGGCCAGCGACATCGACTCGCGGTAGCGCTCCTTCAGCCGCCCGGCCACGGCGTCGGCCTGGCCGCCCATGGCCGCGAAGCCGTGCTCGTCGAACACCGAGCCGTCGAAGGTCAGCCGGTAGATGGCGTCGCCGTCGGGCGTGTCGCCGACCTCGGCGACGACGACCTCCACCTCCAGCGACTTGATCGACTCGGTGAAGATGCGGCCCAGGTTGGAGGCGTAGAGGTTGGCCAGCCCGCGGCCGGTCACGTCGGAGCGGTCGTAGGTGTAGCCGTTGATGTCGGCGTAGCGGATGCCGCCGAGGCGCAGCTCCTCGAACTCGTTGTAGCGGCCGACGGCGGCGAACCCGATGCGGTCGTAGATCTCACTGATCTTGTGCAGCGCCCGCGACGGGTTGGGCGCCACGAACAGGATGCCGTCGACGTACTGCAACACGACGACCGACCGGCCCCGCGCGATGCCCTTGCGCGCGTAGTCGGCCTTGTCCCGCATGATCTGCTCAGGGGACGCATATCCAAAAGGCATGGACACGGGCAGTGGTCCTTTCTAGCGCAGCGGGGCGATGGGGCCGTCGGGCGAGATCATCCGGGCCTCCAGCATCTGTTCGACCTTGGCGGCCACCTGCTGGTCGGTCAGCCTGCGGAAGCCGTCGGCGTCGATCACCGACACGATCGGCCAGATCTTCCTGGACACGTCGGGCCCGCCGGTCGCCGAGTCGTCGTCGGCCGCGTCGTAGAGGGCCTGGATCACCGTCATCACCATGTCGTCGGCCGAGGCGCCGTCGCGGTAGAGCTTCTTCAGCGAGCCGCGGGCGAAGATCGAGCCGGAGCCGATGGCGTCGTACCGGTCGCGCTCGTAGGGGCCGCCCGCCACGTCGTAGCTGAAGATGCGGCCCTCGTCGCGGTCGGGGTCGTAGGCCGCGAACAGCGGCACCACCACCAGGCCCTGCATCGCCATGCCGAGGTTGCCGCGGATCATGGTGGCCAGGCGGTTGGCCTTGCCCGCCACCGAGAGCGTGCGGCCCTCCATCTTCTCGTAGTGCTCCAGCTCCACGCGGTAGAGGCGGGCCATCTCGATGCCGGTGCTGGCCGTGCCCGCGATGCCCATGCACGAGTAGTCGTCGGAGCGGAACACCTTCTCGATGTCACGCTGCGAGATGATGTTCCCCGACGTGGCCCGCCGGTCGCCCGCCATCACCACGCCGCCGGCGAAGGTGGCGGCCACGATCGTGGTCGCGTGCGGGACCTGGTCGCCGATCGGAGTGGCCAGCGCCTGGTGACGCTGCGGCAGCAACTCGGGCGCGTAAGAGCCGACGAACTCGGTGAACGAGGAGTTCCCTGAGTTTCGGAAAAGCTGGTCCACCAGGCCGACGGGCAGATCCCTGTTCGGTGCCACGCGACTCCCTCCCAACATCAGTGTCTCTAGGCCGACCCTACTCATGTTGCGTTGCTGTCTGCACTTCCCACGATCAGCTCACGGCGAACCGTTCATCAGATCGTTTCTTTACGCCCGCCACACCCCGTGCGATTGTCGGTATGTCTGCACGTCCTGAACAGGAGGCCGACTTGCGACTTCCCAGCCGGCCCGCGCTCGTCGCGGCCGCAGCCGTCCTGGCCCTCACCTCCTGCGGCTCCGGCACCCAGTCCGGGGGCAGCATCACCCTCACCATCACCGCCAACTCCATCGAGGGCGGCAAGAACTCCGAGTCCGCCGCCTGGATCAAGAAGTGGGTCATCCCCGAGTTCGAGAAGACCCACCAGAACGTCAAGGTGCTCTTCCAGGGCAACGGCGTGGACGACGAGCAGTACAAGACCAAGATCGCCCTCGACCTCAAGTCCCGGACCGGGGCCGACGTCATCGACCTCGACGGCATCTGGGTCGGCGAGTTCGCCCAGGCCGGATACATCAAGCCGCTCACCGAGGTCGGCGGCGCCGGCGTCGAGCAGTGGGAGGGCTGGTCGCAGATCCCGCAGGCCGTCCAGGGTCTCGGCATCTTCGACGGCAAGAAGTACGGCCTGCCCCAGGGCACCGACGGCCGCGTGCTGTTCTACAACAAGGCGCTGTTCAGGAAGGCCGGGCTGCCCGAGACCTGGCAGCCGACCAGCTGGCAGCAGATCATCGACGCCGGCGTCAAGCTCAAGGCCGCGGGGGTGCCCACGCCCCTCCAGATCGACGCCGGCACCGCCATGGGCGAGGCCACCACCATGCAGGGCGTGCTGCCGCTGCTGGCCGGCGCCGGGGCGGAGATCTACGCCTCGGGCAAGTGGACCGGCGCCTCCCAGGCCGTCAAGGACGTCCTCGGCTTCTACCAGCAGGTCTACGGCGGCAGCGGGCTCGGCGACCCCAAGCTCCAGCAGGAGGCCAAGGGCCGCGACAAGTCCTTCGCGCAGTTCGCCGCCGGCAAGATCGCCATCCTGGCCGAGAGCGACTACTTCTGGCGCTCGGTCATCGAGCCCAAGGCCGGGGTCGCCCCCATGCCCGACCGCGACCAGGTCGTGGGCTACGCCAAGATCCCGGCCAGGCAGCCCGGCGGCGGCATCCGCGGCCAGGACTTCGTCAGCATGTCCGGCGGGGCGGTCCGCGTGCTCAACCCCTTCTCCAAGAACCCCAAGGCGGCCTGGGAGCTGCTGGCCTTCATGCACTCGGCCGCCGCGACCAAGTCGCAGCTGGCCGGGCAGGCCCGCGTCAGCGCCCGCACCGACGTCAACGAAGAGGTGCTGAGCGCCGACCCCATGCTCAAGTTCGTCGCCGACGAGGTGCTGCCCATCACCGCCTACCGGCCGGGCCTGGCCGTCTACCCGCAGGTCTCCACCGCCCTGCAGGAGGCCACCGCGGCCGTGGTGGCCGGGAAGAGCGCCGACGAGGCGGCCGCGGCGTACCGGAGCAAGCTGGAGGGACTGGTCGGTGGCGCGGCCAACGTCGGCGGCTGACGCCGCCGGACTGGGCCGGGGCAGGGCGGTCGCGTTCGTCCTGCCCGCCCTGGTCCTGATCGGCGTCTTCCTGCTCTTCCCTGCCCTGTGGACCATCTACCTCGGCCTGACCGACTACCGGCTGACCGGTCTGGCCGCCGCCGATCCTCAGGTCGTCGGACTGGACAACTACACCGCCGCGCTCGCCGACCCGCGGTTCCTGTCCTCGCTGTGGCTCACCCTGCTGTACGTCGGCGGCTCGGCCGTCGTCGGGCAGGCCGGGCTGGGCTTCGCCCTGGCCTGGATCCTGCGCTCGCGCACCGGCCCGCTGCGCCGGGTCGTCGAGGGCGCGGTGCTGCTGTCGTGGATCCTGCCCAGCACCGTGGTCGGCATGTTGTGGTTCGCGCTGCTCGACCGCGACGACGGCACGCTCAACGCCCTGCTGCACACGCCCGGGTTCGCCTGGCTGCTGGACTACCCGCTGTTGTCGATCATCGTCTTCAACGTGTGGCGCGGCACCGCGTTCTCGATGATGCTCTACTCGGCCGCCCTGGAGAACGTGCCGCCCTCGCACCTGGAGACCGCCCGGCTGGCCGGCGCGAGCGTGCCGCAGCAGCTGCGCGACGTGGTGCTGCCCGCCATCAGACGGCACGTCCTGACGAACCTGCTGCTGATCAGCCTGTGGACGTTCAACGACTTCACGCCGTTCGTGCTGACCGGCGGCGGGCCCGAGGGCCGCTCGGAGATCCTGCCCGTGTACGTCTACCGCGTCGCCCTCCAGGACGGGCAGCTCGGCGTGGGCGCCGCCATCTCCTTCCTCATCCTGCTGATCAACCTCGTCTTCGCCCTGGCCTACCTGCGGTTGCTGCGCGGACGTCGCCGCACGCGGGAGGTCGCGGCCGCCGGAGGACCGCCCGCATGATCCGCCACACGCTCGGACGGCTGGCCGCCACCGTGTTCGTCGCCGTCGTCCTGGCCTTCTTCGCGCTGCCCATGCTCTGGCTGGCCAGCGCGCCCTTCGACGACACGCCGACGATCACCACGTCGATCCCCGAGTTCACGTTGCGCAACTTCGCCGCCGTCCTGGACAACCCGTACGCGCTGGGCTCGATCCGCAACTCGCTCATCCAGGGGGGCGGGGCGGCGGTGCTGGTCGTCGTCCTGTCGGCGCTGGCCGCCTACGCCCTGTCGCGGGTGCGGCTGCCCGGCCGTGACGTCCTGCTCTACCTGCTTCTGCTGCTGTCGTCCGTGGTCACCGGCACCGCGGCGATGGTGCCGATCTTCGAGCTGGCCACCCGGCTCGGCCTCATCGACACCCATCTCGGCGTCGTCCTCGTGGTCTCGGCCGGTCTGCTGCCCGCCGCGATCTTCATCCTGAAGGACTTCATGGACGAGACGCCCACCTCCTACGAGGAGTCGGCCCGGGTCTTCGGCGCCTCGTCGCTGCAGATCCTGCGGCACATCGTGGTGCCGCTCGTCCGGCCGGGGCTGGCCACCATCGCCGTGTGGGCGCTGGCCAGCGTGTGGGGCGGGTTCCTGTTCCAGTTCATCCTGCTGCGCGACCCCGAGAAGGCGCCCGGCTCGATCATCCTCTACACGCTCTACACCGAGGGCGGCGCGCCCCGGCTCGACCTCATCTCCGCCTTCTCGCTGCTGTACTCCCTGCCGGTGGTGCTGATGTACCTGTTCGTCTCCCAGCGGTACGGTTTCCGCTTCCACGGAGGAATCAAGCGTTGATCTCCCTGCACGGCCTGACCAAGGTGTTCCCCGGGGGCGTGCGCGCGCTCGACGACCTCGCCCTCACCATCGAGGACGGCGAGTTCTTCGCCCTGCTCGGCCCCTCCGGCTGCGGCAAGACCACCCTCCTGCGCAGCATCGCAGGCCTGGAGACCCCCACCTCCGGGACCGTCGCCATCAACGGCAAGGACGTCACCGCGCTGCCGCCGGGCGAGCGCGACGTCGCCATGGTCTTCCAGGACTACGCGATCTTCCCCCACATGGACGTCACCGCCAACATCGCCTACCCGCTGCGCATCAGGAAGGTCCCCCGCGCCCGCCGGACGGAGAAGGCGGCCGAGGTCGCGGCCCGGCTCAGCCTCACCGAGCTGCTGCTGCGGCGTCCGTCCGAGCTGTCCGGGGGCCAGCAGCAGCGGGTGGCGCTGGCCCGCGCGATCGCCTGCCATCCGGCCGCGTTCCTGTTCGACGAGCCGCTGTCCAACCTCGACGCCCGCCTGCGCCTGGAGGCGCGCACCTTCCTCAAGCGGCTGCAGCGGGAGCTGGCCGTCACCACCGTGTTCGTCACCCACGACCAGGCCGAGGCGCTCGCACTGGCCGACCGGATCGCCGTCATGTCCAGGGGCTCGATGATCCAGGTCGGCACCCCGGCGGAGATCTTCCACCGGCCGGCCACCACGTTCGTGGCCTCCTTCATCGGCTCCACCCCGATGAACCTGCTGCCGGCCCAGGTCACCGGCTCCGGGCTCAAGGTGGCCGGCGCCCTGCGCCCCCTGCCCGACGGCCTGACCCCGGACGACGACGCCCCCGTGACGTACGGCGTGCGCCCGGAGTACATGGACCTGTCCCCCGCCGAGCGCCCCGACGCCTTCCCCGGCGTGGTCTCCGTCCTGGAGAACATGGGCACCCACACCCTCATCACCCTGGAGTCGCCGGACGCGCTCATCCAGGCCGTCGTGCCGGAGGGCGAGGAGCCGCCGCTCGGCGCCGCCCGCTGGGCCGTGCCGCGCCGCGCCCTGGTCTACCGCGACGACCGGCTGCTGTGAGCCCGGGGCGGCCCGCCTCGCATACTGGACTCATGGCCAGGTCCTGGATCCTGCACGTCGACCTCGACCAGTTCATCGCCGCCGTCGAGCTGCTGCGCCATCCCGAGCTGCGCGGCAGGCCCGTCGTCGTGGGCGGTTCCGGCGACCCCGCCCAGCCCCGCACGGTCGCCGCGACCGCCACCTACGAGGCCCGCGCGCACGGCGTGCACTCCGGCATGCCGCTGCGCACCGCGCTGCGGCGCTGCCCCGACGCCGTCTTCCTGCCCAGCGACCCGCCCGCCTACGAGGCCGCCTCCGAGCGCGTCATGGCCGCCTTGCGCGAGCTGCCGGTGCTGGTGGAGGTCTGGGGCTGGGACGAGGCGTTCGTCGGCGCCACGACCGACGACCCCGAGGCGCTGGCGGCCGACCTGCGGCGGGTCGTGCTCGACCGCACCACGCTGAGCTGCTCGGTCGGCATCGGCGACAACAAGCACCAGGCCAAGCTCGCCTCGGCCTTCGCCAAACCGGCCGGCGTCTACCGCCTGACCGGCGAGAACTGGGCCGAGGTGATGAACGACCGGCCGACCGACGCGCTGTGGGGCATCGGCGCCCGGACGGCGAAGAAGCTCACCGGGCTCGGCCTGCGCACGGTCGCCGACCTGGCCGCCGCCGACCCCGCCGAGCTGGCCCGCGCCTTCGGTCCGGTGAACGGCCCCTGGTACCGCTACCTGGCCCTCGGCAAGGGCGAGGCCGAGGTGGACACCACTCCCTGGGTGGCCCGCGGTCACAGCCGCGAGATCACCTTCCCCCGTGACCTCACCGATCGGGAGGCCGTCGCCGGCCAGGTGGCCGATCTCGCCGGGCAGGTGGCCCGCGACGCCGTGGCGGCGGGGCGTCTCTGCGCGCGGGTGACGGTCAAGGTGCGCTTCACCCCGTTCCTGACCCGTACCCGGCAGTGCACGCTCCCCGAGCCCACGGCCGACGCCGGCGCGCTGACCGAGGCGGCGCTCGCCGCGCTGGGCCGCTTCGACCTGGACCGCCCGGTCCGGCTGCTCGGCGTGGCGGTCGACTACACGGCACCCGCCTGAACAGCACCGGGCTGGTCCGAGGAGTGAGCCCCGGCCGCATCGGCCGGGGCTCATCCTTCCCCATGGTCAGAGCGGTGAGGACAAGGCCCTACTGGCCCTACTCGCCACCCTTTTGCACATAGGAACGCACGAATTCCTCTGCGTTCTCTTCGAGCACTTCGTCGATTTCGTCCAGGATCGCGTCCACATCGTCAGTGAGCTTCTCCTGTCGCTCCTGCACGTCCGGCGCCGCCGAGGCCTCGGTCTCCTCAACTTCGGCCTCACGCCGGCCGGTCTGCTTCTGCCCGCCGGTGTCCTTGGTTGCCATGTCCTACCTCCGCTTGGGGGACTGCCTCTAAGGCATATCTTCCCCGAACCGGACGACATTTCGCGTCGAACGCCCTGCGATCTTGGCGGCTTGACTGGATAGCACTCCTATCCAATAATGGATCCACCTATACACAAGGAGATCCCGACATGTCGCCTTCGTCGCTGCACACCGCAGGTGTGCTCCTCATCACAGTCCCCGGCGTCGCGTTCGGCGGCGTGACGCTGCTGCGTTTCCTCATGCGCAACGAGCCGGGCTATCTGGACAACCCCGTCCGCAGGGGCCTGTGGCGGGCCGGGCACGCGCACGCGGGCGTCCTGGTGCTGTTCAGCCTGGTCGCGATGGTGTACGTGGACCAGGCGAGCCTGTCCGAAGGCGTGAAGGCGCTGACGCGCACGCTCATCGTGGCCGCGCCCATCCTGATGCCGCTGGGCTTCTTCCTGTCGGTGCTGCGTCCGCGCGACACCAAGCCGAACCGGCTGATCTGGTTGACCGCGGTGGGCGGCGCCTCGCTGGCGGCGGGCACGCTGACGCTCGGCATCGGCCTGCTGTGAGCCCAGGGACGGCCCGGGGCCCCGGCTACTCCCCGGTGCCGGTCAGCGCCGCGACCAGCTCGGCCGCGGTGCGGCAGCGGTCGAAGAGCTCGCCGACGTGGGCCTTGGTGCCGCGCAGCGGTTCGAGCGTGGGCACGCGCTGCAGGGACTCCCGGCCGGGGATGTCGAAGATCACCGAGTCCCAGGAGGCGGCGGCCACCGACTCGCTGTACTGGCTCAGGCAGCGCCCGCGGAAGTAGGCGCGGGTGTCGGTCGGCGGCAGCTCGATCGCGCGCTCGACCTCCTCCTCGCTGATCAGGCGCTGCATGCGCCCGCGCGCCACGAGCCGGTTGTAAAGGCCGCGGTCGGGGCGGATGTCGGAGTACTGGAGGTCGACGAGCTGCAGCCGCGGGTGGGACCAGGGCAGGCTGTCGCGGGTGCGGTAGCCCTCCAGCAGCTCCAGCTTGGCGACCCAGTCGAGCTCGCGCGAGAGCTGCATCGGGTCCTCGGCCAGGCGCGTGAGCACGGACTCCCAGCGGTCGAGGACGTCCTTGTTCATCTCGTCCTGGGCGGTGCCGCGTTCCTCGACGTACTTGCGGGCCTGCTCCAGGTACTCCATCTGGAGCTGCACGGCGGTGAGCCTGCGGCCGTCGCGCATCGGGATCTCGTAGCGGCAGGTCGGGTCGTGGCTGACCGCCCGCAGTGACTGGACGGGGTTCTCCACGGCCAGGTCGCGGGTCAGGAAGCCCTCCTCGATCATGGCCAGGACGAGCGCGGTGGAGCCGAGCTTGAGATAGGTGGAGATCTCCGACATGTTGGCGTCGCCGATGATCACGTGCAGCCGGCGGTACTTCTCGGGGTCGGCGTGCGGCTCGTCGCGGGTGTTGATGATGGGCCGCTTGAGCGTGGTCTCCAGGCCCACCTCGACCTCGAAGAAGTCGGCGCGCTGGCTGATCTGGAAGCCCTCGCCCCTGGAGTCCTGGCCGATGCCGACCTTGCCCGCGCCGGTGACGACCTGCCGCGAGACGAAGAACGGCGTCAGGTGCCGGACGATGTCGGCGAACGGCGTGGCCCGCCGCATCAGGTAGTTCTCGTGGCAGCCGTAGGAGGCGCCCTTGGCGTCGGTGTTGTTCTTGTAGAGCTGGATCGGCGCGTTGGACGGGATCGCCGAGGCGCGGGTGGCCGCGTCGTACATCACGCGCTCGCCGGCCTTGTCCCAGATGACCGCGGCCCGTGGGTTGGTGCACTCCGGCGAGGAGTACTCGGGGTGGGCGTGGTCGACGTAGAGCCTGGCCCCGTTGGTGAGGATGACGTTGGCCAGCCCGAGGTCCTCGTCGGTGAGCTGGCTGGGATCGGCGACCTCGCGGGCCAGGTCGAAGCCGCGCGCGTCGCGCAGCGGGTTCTCCTCCTCGAAGTCCCATCGCGCTCTGCGCGCGCGTGCCGCCGAGGCGGCCAGGTAGGCGTTCACGACCTGGGAGGAGGTCACCATCGCGTTGGCGCCTGGCTGACCTGGTACGGAGATGCCGTATTCGGTCTCGATGCCCATCACCCGACGCACCGTCATGCAACACCCTCTGTTCGTCCGGATCTGCCTATCCGCCGTTTATATGCCCGAGCCTATGCCCTTCACAGTGCCCCGAGGCCACAGAGTTATGGCACCGACGCCTTCTGAATCTGTACGGCGGAGCTTGTTGTGGTTTGCGGTGATCTGCGGGGCTTGAGGAGTCGCTGGATCGGCCGTTCGGCAAAGGAGTAGATCAGATACGACAGCACGACGGCGGCCAGCGTCGTGACCAGGGCCACCGCCCAGGGGGGCAGGTCGCCGGTGAGCAGCGGGATGAGCGCCGCCGCGGTGACCCCATGGAAGAGGTAAAGCGGGTAAGTGGTGGCGCCCAGCGCGGTGAGCGTCCTGGACGGTTTGAGACGGATGAGGCCGAGGGCGACCAGGGCCATGGCGGCGAAGATCAGGGTGATGGTGACGATCACGCTGGTGTCGGTGACGGGCATGTTCTTGAACCCGGCGGCGTCGATGCGGCGTTGCACGCGGTCCAGCGCGGCGGGAATGGCCATGGCGTATCCGGCAGCGACGTACAGCCACGGGAGCAGGGCCTTGCGGTTCTGGTGGATGAGATAGAGGGCCATGCCGGCGACGAAATAGGGGGCGTAGTCGGGCATGACGATCTCCTTCAGCAGATCGTTCTCCACGAATCTGGCGGCCAGCGCGGCGGCCAGCCAGACGCCCGAGAAGACCAGCACGCGCCCGTACGTGACGCCGGCGATCACCAGGATCGCGATCAGCAGGTAGAAGCGCAGCTCGGCCCAGAGCGACCAGTAGACGCCGCTGGCGTCGGCCACCTTGAACAGCCGCTGGAACATGGTGGCGTTCACCAGGTACTGGCCTGGTGAAAGTTTTGGGTCCAGCGCGGTGGCGCCGGTCAGACCGTACAGGGCCGCCACCGCGCCGAGGCTCAGCCAGTACGCCGGGTAGAGCCGCACCAGCCGCGACCGGGCGAACGCCCCGAGCCCCCGCCCCCACACGGTCATGAGGATGACGAACCCGCTGATGACGAAGAACAGCTCGACGCCGAGGATGCCCAGCCCGGCGAAGGGCGCCAGCGCGGGGAACAGCGCGGCGGGCCTGGCCCCCCAGACCGAGGCGAAGGCCACCAGGTAGTGGAAGGCGACGACCGCCAGGGCGGCGAGGAAACGCAGCAGGTCGAGCTCGGCCAACCGGCCGTCTCCCCGAGCATGCTTTGGCCGGTTAGCTTGATGCACGCCCCTTTGACGACCCGCTGATCACTTTGGTTCCACGGGTCCCTCTGTTCCCACCAGCAACACGCGTGCTGCCGGGCCGAGCGCGATCGCCTCGCGGGTGCCCGGGTCGAGGGCGAGCAGCCCGGCGGCCCCCGCCGCGCCGCACTCCGACAGGGCCACCCCGCGCTCGGCCAGCAGCGCGGCGGCCTCGGCGGCCTGCTCGTCGGCCACGGTGACGAACAGGTCGGCCTGGCGGCTCAGCAGGTCGAAGGCGATCAGGGACGGCTCCAGGCAGTCGAGCCTGCCCAGACGCGTGGGCGAACCGGTCGCGTGCACCGGCCGTCCCGCGCGGGCGCTCTCCAGCAGGCAGGGCGCGCCGTCGGGCTCGACCACGACGATCCTCGGCTGCTCGCCCCAGCGGTCGCGCGTGTACCCGGCCGCGGCGGCGGCCAGCCCGCCCACCCCGGCCTGCACGAACACGTGGGTGGGCGGGATCTCGATCTCGTCGAACAGGACGGTGTAGCCGCGCATCACGTCCAGGGGGATGTCGTCGTAGCCCTCCCAGGAGGTGTCGGCGACCAGGCGCCAGCCGTGCTCCTGGGAGGCGTGCAGGGCGGCGGCCAGGCTGGCGTCGTAGTCGACGCCCTCGCGGCGGACCTCGGCGTCCAGGGCGCGCAGCCGGTGCGCGAACGGCTCGGGCACCTGCTCGCTGAGGTAGACGACGCAGTGCGCGCCGAGCTCCCTGGCCCCGGCCGCGACCGAGATGCCGTGGTTGCCGGCGCTGGCGCAGACGTACGTGGTGCCGCCGCCGTCGCGTTCGGACAGCCGGTGCACGGCGTAGGCCCCGCCGAGCGCCTTGAAGCTGCCCAGGCCCATGCGGCCGCTCTCGTCCTTGAGGTGCACGGTGCCCGCCCCGGCCAGATCGGTCAGGGTGTGCACGGGCGTGGGCCGGTAGGCCGGGTGCCGGGCGAAATGGGCGCGGGCCAGCCGGGCGTGCTCCACACCGATCAGCTCACGGTCGCGTTCGGCGTAGGGCGTGCGGCCGGGGTTGAAGAAATGCATGATCGCCATGCTAGGACGGGCCGGGCGGCGTTCCCCGGCACCTGGCGGGCGCGCCCGGCCGTATGTCACGCGGACCGGTCGCGGGCGGCGGCCACGGCGGCCTGGCCGAGGCTGAGGCCGCCGTCGCCGGGCGGCACCCGGGTGTGGGTGAGCACCCGGAACCCGGCCCCGCGCAGGCGCTCGACGGCCCTTTCCAGCAGCAGCGCGTTCTGCAGCACCGAGCCCGACAGCGCCACGGTGTTCAGGCCGGTGCCGTCCCTGAGCATGACGCAGCAGCGCACGACGGCGTCGGCCACGCCGTTGTGGAAGCGGCCCGCGATCGAGCCGGTGGCCACCCCGGCCGCGACGTCGGCGGCGGCGGCCCGGACGAGGTCGGCGGCGTGCACGACGAGCAGGTCGCCCTCGGTGATGGTCGCCGGGTACGAGCCGCTCTCGGCCGGGTCGGCGCGCTGTTCGAGCTCGGCGGCCGCCTGCCCCTCGTAGGTGACGGCGTCCCGGATGCCGAGCAGCGCCGAGACGGCGTCGAACAGCGGCCCGGCGCTGGAGGTCATGGGCGCGCCCAGCCCGGTGCGGGTCCGGGCGAGCACGTCGGGCCATTGGGCGGCGTTGCGGCGGACGACGTCCAGGCCGGGGTGCTCGTCGCGCAGGTAGGCGGCGGCCATGCGCCACGGCTGGCGGACCGCGGCGGCGCCGCCGGGCATCGGGACCAGGGCCAGGTGTCCGAGCCGGTGGCAGGAGGTCAGGTCGGCACGCAGGAACTCGCCGCCCCACAGCGTGCCGTCGAGGCCGTGGCCGGGGCCGTCGAGGGCCACGCCGATCACCGGGCCCGTCTCGCCGTTGTCGGCCAGGCAGGAGGCGATGTGGGCGTGGTGGTGCTGGACGCCGACCAGCTCGACGCCGGTCAGCTCCAGGGCGTGCCTGGTGGACAGGTAGCCGGGGTCGAGGTCGTGGGCGACGACCTCGGGACGGATGTCGAACAGGCCGCAGAAGTGGTCGATGCCCTCGACGAAGGAGCGCAGGGTCTCCTGGTCGTCCAGGTCGCCGATGTGCTGGGACAGGAACGCGCGCCGGCCGCGTACCAGGCAGAAGGTGCTGCGCAGCTCGGCGCCGCAGGCCAGCACCGGGCGGGGCGCGGGACGGCGCAGCGTGAGCGGCTCGGGCGCGTGGCCGCGGGCGCGGCGCAGCACGGTGTGCCCGCCGGACCAGGGGCGCAGCACCGAGTCGTCGGCAGGCACGTGGATGGCCCGGTCGTGGACCAGGAAGGCGTCGGCGATGCCGCCGAGCCGGGTGACCGCGTCGGCGTCCTCGTAGGCGAGGGGCTCGTCGCCGACGCTGCCGCTGGTCAGGACCATGGGCTCGGCCAGCTCCGCGAGCAGCAGGTGGTGCAGCGGCGTGCAGGGCAGCATCAGGCCGAGGTCGCGGCTGCCGGGCGCGACGGCGTCGGCGACGGGCGCGCCGGGCAGCCGGGGCAGCAGCACGATCGGGCGCGCGCGGCCGGTGAGCAGCGCGGCGCCCTGCCCGTCGACCGCGCACAGCCGGCGGGCCTGGTCGAGGTCGGCGACCATGACGGCGAACGGCTTCTCCGCGCGGTGCTTGCGGGCCCGCAGCGCAGCGGCGGCCTCCTGGTGGGCGGCGGGCACGGCCAGGTGGAACCCGCCCAGCCCCTTGACGGCGACGACGCGGCCGGCCCGCAGCAGGGTCGCGCAGGCGCTGACCGGGTCGCCGCACAGCTCGGCGCCGCGGGCGTCCAGCAGGCGCAGGGACGGGCCGCAGGCCGGGCAGCAGGTGGACTCGGCGCGGAAGTGGCGGTCGCCGGGGTCGTGGTACTCGGCCGAGCAGCCGGCGCACATCGCGAACCCGGCCATGGTGGTCAGCAGCCGGTCGTAGGGCACGCCGCGCACGACGGTGAAGCGCGGCCCGCAGTTGGCGCAGGCGATGAACGGGTAGCGGTGGCGGCGGCCTGCCGGGTCGGCCAGCTCGCGCAGGCAGTCGTCGCAGGTGGCGAGGTCGGCCGGGACGAGGGCGCGGCGCGGGCCGGCCGGGTCGCCGGCGGCGATGCTGAAGCCCCGGTGGCCGGCGGGCGCGCCGCTGACGACGGTGACGCTCTCGATCTCCGACAGGGCGGGCGCGTCGCGCTCCAGCGCGGTCAGGAACTCCTCGACCCCGGCCAGGGCGCCCTCGACCTCGATGAACACCCCCTCGACGTCGTTGCGCACGCGGCCGGCCAGGCCGAGCCTGCTGGCCAGCGAATACACGAAGGGGCGGAACCCCACGCCCTGGACGACGCCTTCGACGCGGACGTCCACCCGTTTACGGACGGTCACAGGCCCCAGTGTGCGCCTCGCCGGGGCGGCTTGTACGCCGGATGACGCGTGTCGCGGCCTTCCTCTCAGGAAGTCAACGTGCCCATCTCCCCCGGTGGGCATGGAAAGGGCCGCGCGGACGGCCGCGCGGCCCTTTCCAGACGTTCCCTACAGGTACTGGCCGGTGTTGGCGACCGTGTCGATCGAACGGCCGGCCTCGGTGCCCTGCTTGCCGGAGACCAGCGTGCGGATGTAGACGATCCGCTCGCCCTTCTTGCCGGAGATGC
Organism: Nonomuraea sp. NPDC048881; assembly: GCF_040649795.1. Taxonomy (NCBI): domain Bacteria; kingdom Bacillati; phylum Actinomycetota; class Actinomycetes; order Streptosporangiales; family Streptosporangiaceae; genus Nonomuraea; species Nonomuraea sp. NPDC048881. The sequence continues at coordinate 37,942 of NZ_JBEZGC010000021.1, read as the reverse complement.
GGGCCCAGTCGTCGGGGTTGGTGGTGTTGGGCAGGTCTTCGTTCTCGGAGAACTCGTCGACGCAGGCGGTGAGCAGGTGTTGCACCCGCAGGCCCTTCTGACCGCTCTCCAGGAACTGCTTGATGGCCATCTTCTTGCCCCGGTCGACGATGTTCTGGATCATCGCGCCGGAGTTGAAGTCCTTGAAGTAGAGGACTTCCTTGTCACCGTTGGCGTAGGTCACCTCGAGGAAGCGGTTCTCCTCGCTCTCGGTGTACATGCGCTCCACCACACTCTGGATCATGCCGTGGATGGTCGCCTCGCGAGAGTCGCCGTGCTCGGACAGATCGTCGGGGTGCAGGGGAAGCTCGGCCAGCAGGTACTTGGAGAAGATGTCCTTGGCCGCCTCGGCGTCGGGCCGCTCGATCTTGATCTTCACGTCCAGGCGGCCCGGCCGCAGGATCGCGGGGTCGATCATGTCCTCGCGGTTGGAGGCGCCGATCACGATGACGTTCTCCAGGCCCTCGACGCCGTCGATCTCCGACAGCAGCTGAGGGACGATGGTGTTCTCCACGTCGGACGAGACGCCGGAGCCTCGGGTGCGGAAGATCGAGTCCATCTCGTCGAAGAACACGATCACCGGGGTGCCCTCGGAGGCCTTCTCACGGGCCCGCTGGAAGACCAGGCGGATGTGCCGCTCGGTCTCGCCGACGTACTTGTTGAGCAGCTCCGGGCCCTTGATGTTGAGGAAGAAGCTCTTGCCGGACTGGCCGGTCTTCTCCGCGACCTGCTTGGCCAGGGAGTTGGCGACCGCCTTGGCGATGAGCGTCTTGCCGCAGCCGGGCGGGCCGTAGAGCAGCACGCCCTTCGGGGGACGGAGTTTGTGCTCGCGGAACAGGTCGGCGTGCAGGTAGGGCAGCTCGATGGCGTCCCTGATCTGCTCGATCTGCCGCATGAGCCCGCCGATCTCCTCGTAGGAGATGTCGGGGACCTCCTCGAGCACGAGCTCTTCGACTTCGGACTTGGGTATGCGCTCGTAGACGTAGCCGGAGCGGGGTTCGAGCAGGAGCGAGTCACCGGCCCTGATGGGCTGGCCGACCAGCGAGTCGGCCAGTCGCACGACACGCTCCTCGTCGGCGTGCGAGATGACCAGGGCCCGCCTGCCCTCGTCCAGCAGTTCCTTGAGCATGACGATCTCGCCGACCTCTTCGTAGCCGAGCGCCTCGACCACGTTGAGTGCTTCGTTGAGCATGACCTCCTGGCCACGCCTCAGCGAGTCGACGTCGACGGCGGGGCTGACGTTCACCCGGAGCTTGCGCCCTCCGGTGAACACCTCGATCGTGCCGTCTTCTCGGGCTTCAAGGAAGGTGCCGAAGCCGGACGGCGGCTGCGCCAGCCGGTCGACCTCCTCCTTGAGAGCGACGATCTGGTCCCGGGCCTCCTTGAGTGTGGCCACCAGGCGCTCGTTCTGGCCTGTCACGGCCGCGAGATTCGCCTGTGCCTCATGGAGACGTTCTTCGAGGACTCTGGCCTGACGGGGTGACTCGGCCAGCTTCCGCCTCAGCGCGGTGATCTCCTCCTGGAGGAAGGAGACCTGTGTTGAAAGATCAGCGACCTCCCGTTCGCGCTGCGCGGCTCGAGCCTCAGCATCATCGCGAGCTGCCACGCCCCGTCACCTCCTTCCCAGTCGAGGGCGACTACTAAGGACCTTACCTATCTCGGGCCCCTCCGTAACCTGGCCGGGCAGTGTTCGTCGAGTGACATGCAGTATTCGGTGAATAATCCCCAATGGTGCGTTTAATACTCCCAGCATATGAACACGGCGATCTGTTCCCGTGTCACGCACCAACGCACCCTCGTGGCCAAATTGTCATAGTTCCTCGGTGGTTCCCTTCGGTCGGCGGCGTCGCGGCGGCGGCGTCACTCCGTCTGCCATGCGGCGGGCGCTGACGAGGAAGCCGGTGTGGCCGATCATCCGATGATCGGGACGAACCGCGAGCCCTTCGACATGCCAGTCGCGAACCAGGGTCTCCCACGCATGAGGCTCGGTGAAACACCCGTGATCGCGAATGGCCTCCACGGTCTTGGACATCTGGGTGGTGGTGGCGACATAGCAGCAGATGACGCCGCCCGGCGTGAGGGCCTTGGCGGCGGCGTCGACGCACTCCCAGGGGGCCAGCATGTCGAGGATGACGCGGTCGACGTCGGCCTCGTCGATCGAGGAGACCAGGTCGCCGACGACCAGGCGCCAGTTGTCCTCCATCGGGTCGCCGAAGAACTTCTCCACGTTCTTGCGGGCCACCTCGGAGAACTCCTCGCGGCGCTCGTAGGAGGTGACGTGGCCCTCGGGGCCGACGGCGCGCAGCAGGAAGCAGGTCAGGGCGCCGGAGCCGACGCCGGCCTCGATCACCCGGGCGCCGGGGAAGACGTCGGCCATGCCGACGATCATCGAGGCGTCCTTGGGATAGATGACGGCCGCGCCGCGCGGCATCGCGAGCGTGTAGTCCTGGAGCAGGTGGCGGAAGGCGAGGTAGGCGGTGCCGCCGGAGGACCGCACGACGGAGCCTTCAGGCTGCCCGATCAGCTCGCTGTGCGGGATGGCGCCCTTGTGCGTGTGGAAGACGCCGTCCTGCTTGAGCGTGATCGTGTGGCGCTTGTTCTTGGGGTCGGTGAGCTGCACCTGATCCCCTGCCTGGAACGGCCCATGCCTGCGGAAACCCATGGCGGCAAGGTTATATGGGTTTCTCACGCGCGCGGACGCGCGGTATCTATGGGGGATGCTCCCGCGCGACGTGATCTCCACCGGTCCCCTGATCCTGCGAATGCCCGCCGACCCCGACGCAGAGGCGATCGCGCGCATGATGGACGATCCCGTCACCGCCCGGCATCTGCCGCTGCTGCCGTCGCCGTACCGGATCGAGGACGCCCGCGCCTACCTGAAGTTCGCCGAGGACAAGTGGGCGTCGGGCGGCGCGGAGTGGGCCGTCACCGAGGACGGCCGGTACGCCGGCGCGATCGGGGTCCGCCCGCCCGACCGCTGGGGCACGGCCGAGATCGGCTACGTGGTGGCGCCGTGGGCGCGCGGCAGGGGCGTGGCCGCCCGGGCCGCCAGAGCGGTGTCCGACTGGCTCACCGACCAGGGTGTGCACCGGGTGGAGCTGCAGGCCGAGGTGGAGAACGTGGCCAGCCTCAGGGTCGCGCTCAGGGCCGGGTTCCGCGAGGAGGGCCGGCGGCGCAAGGCCAAGCGGCTGCGCGACGGGCGGTGGGCCGACCTGGTGTCCTTCGCCCGGATCGCCGGGGAGCCGGCGGCGGCCGAGGAGCCGTACCTGCCCTTCTTCGACGGCGGCGAGCTGACCGACGGCGTGGTGCGGCTCGTGCCGCTCTCGGTGGAGGACGCCCCGGAGTACCACCGGATGATGTGCGACCCGAGTGTGACCGCCTACTCCCTGACCCCGCCCGCCTCCCTGGAGGAGGACGAGCAGCGCTGCCGCTGCACCGGCTACTGGTGGGTCACCGGGCAGCGGATCGAACTGGCGGTCAGGGACGCCGCCACCGGCGCGTTCGCCGGGCACCTCCAGCTCATGCAGGTCGTCCCCGTGCTCGGGCAGGCCATGATCGGCTACTCGCTGGTGCCGGATTTCCGCGGCAGGGGGTTCATGACCCGCGCGGTGCGGCTGCTGGTCGACTGGGCGTTCGCGCGCACGGCCCTGCACCGGGTGGTGGCGGGCACCGACGTGGTGAACGCGGCCTCGCACGCGGTGCTGGAACGTGCCGGTTTCAGCAGGGAGAGCCTGCACCGGGAGCTGTTCCCGAAGCCGGACGGCACGCGGGCGGACGACGTGGAGTGGGTGCGGCTGCGCTCGTCGTGAACGGCTCGACCGGCCCTCCCTGCGAAATGCGGAAAAATCGCAATTTCCTGTTGAGGGGTAGTCAAGAGCCGCGTCGAGGGTGATACTCCGGGCACCGTTCGGAGTTTCGCGTGATCGGGCCGCGCGATCTCTTCCCCCCTCCACCCGAGGGAATCACCGCGATGCCAAACAACCGTGTCGATATCGCCATGCGTGAACTCATCACCGCGTTCTCCTGCCTGGAGGTCGCCGACGTGATCGATCGGCTCGCGCGCGCCGCGGCGGCCGTGGCGGGCACCGCGTACGCGGGGTTCGTGCACGTGGACGTCCTGCGGCGGGACGCCCGTCCGCTGCACGTCCACGCGCCGCCGGGAGACCCGCTGCGGGTTCGGCGCTGGTTGTCGGGGTCCGGGGTGCTGAAGGAGCTGGCCGCCGCGGAGGGGTCGCTCCGGCTGGCGCGGGACGAGACGATGGGCGAGCCGGGGTTCCTGGCCGTGCCGGTGCCGGCGCAGGTCCGCGACCACACGTTCGTGTGGGTGGCGGGACGGGGGTTCCAGGAGGGGGACGAACACCTGCTCAGCCGGTACGCGACGGCGGCGGGACGGGCGGTGGAGGGGGCCCGCGGCCTGGAGGCGGCCGTGCGCCTGCTGCGCGGCGTACGCACCTTCCGCCCCACCTGACCCCCAGCCCCAGCCACCCTCCCGGACCGCCCGCCCCTTCGGGCATGGACCGCCCCTTCCGAACCCCCACCCCCTCGAAACACCTGCACCTTCGGGCCTGCATGCCCCTTCAGGGCGGGCTGCACCTTCGGGTCTGCCACCTCTTCAGGGCGGGCTCCACCTTCGGACCGCCCGCCCCTCGAAACGGCTGCACCTTCCGGACTTCCGCCCCCTCGGAACGACTGTCCCATCGGCACGGCCGCCCCTTTGGGACGGTCCGGATCCCTCTTTCGGAAAGGGCCGCGAGCCCGGTCCCGACTTTTCCCGAAATATCGCCCAGCGCCCACGAAATCCCCTTACTCACCCCCTCCCCCGGCCCCGACAATTCCCATTCAGCCATTTGCCACCGGACATTCCTGACGCATTTCCTAAAGAGTTTCCGGAAACACGAACGCCCGCACCCCCGGGAAAGAGGTGCGGGCGGACAGGTGCCGGGATCAGCCCCGGTGGGCCTCGAAGCGGAGCGTGCGGGAGACGCCCACGCGGACCGTCGTGCCGGGCGCGATGGTGACCGGCTCGTTGGGCGGGATGTCGTAGAAGTTGGGGTCGCCGGGCGGCTGGATCTGGGTGCCGTTGACCGAGCCCAGGTCGACCAGGTTGACGTCCCAGCCGTCGAGGGCCACCCGCAGGTGGCGGCGCGAGACCGAGCCGTCGGGGCTGGTGACCTTGGCGGGCCGGGCCGAGCCGCCCGCCACCTCGGGCGCGCGCTCGGGGTCACGGCCCAGCAGGTAGTCGCTCTCCAGCGGCAGCGCCGTGCCGTCGTCGAGGATGAGCACCCCGAGCGAGGGCCGCGGCCCCTTGTACGGCACCAGCGTCCGCTGCACCAGGGCGATGCCGCAGACGGCGCAGTAGGGCACCCTCGGGTCGTTGAAGTGGTCGTTCTTGCAGTCGACCCCGTAGACCAGCGGGCGGTCGCCGTGGTCGCCCTGCTGCTGCTCCTGCGGCGGCGGCCCCGGGTGGTCGAAGTGCTCCGGCGGGCCGAGCACGGGCGGGGCCGGCTGGTCGAAGTGATCGGGCGGACCCATGTGCTGCTGCTGGTCGGCCATGCCGTTGCCGGACGGCGGCAGCTCGTCGTAGGACGGGAACTGCTGCTGGGGCTCGGGCTGGGGCTGCTCCTGCACGGGCAGGAAGGGAGGCTGGTCCTGGGGCGGGAGGTAGGGCGGCTGCTCGTGCCCGAACGGGGCCTGCTCCTGACCGAAGGGCGGCTGCTCGTGCCCGAACGGCGGCTGGTCCAGCGACGGCGGGCCGGAGTGAGGACCGGAGTGGGGACCGGGCTGAGGGCCCGGGTGCGGGACGCCGGCCTGCGCGCCCGAGGGCGGACCCTGGACGATCGGCGGCTGGTCGGCCAGCGGATAGGGAGGCCGCTCGACGGGCCGCTCCACTGGCCGCTCGGCGGGCCGCTCGGGCGGCGGCGCCAGGTCGGGCTCCATGTGCAGGGCCGTGTTGGGCATCTCGCTGGTGAGCGGCCTGGACCGGTCGGCCGCCTGTCCCTGGGGACGGACGTGCGACGGCTGGTCGGTGAGGTCGCCGATCAGGCCGCCGCCGTGGACGACGCCGCCCTCGAAGCCGACCGCGGGATGCGCACTGCCGGCGCCGGGCAGGGTGAGCTCGACGCGCTCGACCGGGCCGCTGATCAGCCGGTCGGCCCAGGTGAGGGAGTCGCTGCCGGCCAGGCGCGTCTCGCCGCCGGAGGTGCTGACCGAGGCCGAGGCCGAGCCGCTGACCAGCACGGCCACGCCGCCGCCGACGGGACCGGCGACCGCGCACGTGGCCGGGTCGCCCGCCATGTTGGCGGCCAGCACCTGCGCCGCGCGGCGGGCCAGCGCCCGGCCGTCGCCGCCGGAGGCCGCCGTCTCGCGCAGCGCCTCGATCAGGCCGTCGGCGGCCGCCTCGCCCGCGTCGCACACCAGCAGCAGGCCGCCGATGTAGGCGACCAGCCCGTCGCCGGGAAGGGGACGCACCACTCCGAAGCCCTGGCCGCTCATGCGCCCTCCCTCATGACGACCGTGCTGCGCTCATCGGTGCCCTCGCTGCGCTCGGTCACTCAACTCTCCTCCCGGAAGCCGGCGGTATTACGGCACCCGCACTGCCGTGCCGGCCACCAGCCATACGCATACCCAGACGACGACGCCGTGTCGCGGCCCAGGCGTCTCGATTCGGTGAACCGGTGGACCACGACCAACCCGTCAACTGTGCAAGTTCGGCCAAACAGAAGACTATCGGCCTGCCGTCCTGGCATCGAAATCGCCGGGCTACGGGAAGTGGCCGGACAAGACCTTAGCCGCAAACGCGCCGGGCATGTCAGACCCCGGTGAAGACGCGGTTGACGTCGGCGGTGGCGAGCACGCCGTAGATGTCGCCGCCTTGCTCCACCAGCAGGTACTCACCCGCGGGGGCCGAGCGCATGGCGTCGATGAGCGGCTCGCCGGTCAGGTCGGCGGCCAGCACCATGGTCGGTTCGAGCGCCTTGGCCAGCGAGCCCACGTCGACCCACGGGCGCCGGTGCTCGGGGGTGGCCTGGACGGCGGCCTCGTTGACGATGGCGACCGGCCGTCCGTCGTGGTCGACCACCACCAGGGCGCCCGCCCGCTGCTCGGCGGCCTGCCGCAGCGCCTCGGCCAGCGGCGTCTCGGCCGCCACCGGGATCGCCCTGCGGGCCAGCGCGCGCGCGTTGACCTGCGGGATGCGGGCGCGGATGCGGGCCACGCGCAGCGACTGGGTGGCGCCCATCCAGATGAAGGAGGCCAGCACCACCGGCCACAGCAGCTCGACCGGGTCGAACTCCTGCCCGCTCGTCATCGACGTCGCGAACGGCAGCACGACCAGCAGCACGGCCAGCACGCGCCCGCCCCAGGCGGCCACGACCGTGCCGGAGCCGGGGTTCCTGGTCAGCTTCCACACGCCCGCGCGCAGCATCCGGCCGCCGTCGAGCGGCAGGCCGGGCAGCAGGTTGAACACGCCGACGATGAGGTTGGCCACCCACAGCTGCCAGATGAGCACCTCGGCGATGCCGCCGTCGTTGATCACGTACGTGTCGGCGAGCAGGCCGAGCCCGGCCAGGCCCAGCGACAGGGCCGGCCCGGCGGCGGCGACCAGGAACTCCTTGCCCGGCGTCGGCGGCTCCTTCTCGATCTCCGACACGCCGCCGAGGAAGTAGAGGGTGATCCGGCGCACCGGCAGGCCGAACATCTTGGCCAGCACGCTGTGGGCCAGCTCGTGCAGCAGCACCGAGACGTAGAGCAGCACGGCGAAGACGAAGGCCACCGCGTAGGCGACGGTGCTGTCCAGCTCGGGCAGCATGTCGCGCATGCGGGGGCCGAACATGACGGTGATGAAGGCAGCGACGATGAACCACGTCCAGGAGACGTACACCGGGATGCCGAAGGGCCGCCCCATCCGAAGGCCGGGGAACTCCTGACGCGGGCTCTGCTCGCTCACCGCACTCCTCGTACGTCCATTACGTGCTGTTGCTGCCTCGATGCTACGCGCCGGATCACGTGATCCTCGTCCCGGCGAGGGTTATTCTGTCGGGCTCTTGACCTAGAGTGCGGTGCATGACGTTGACCGAACCGGTGATCATCGGAGCTCTCTCCCCGTCCCGGGCAGGCGATTTCATGACCTGTCCCCTGCTCTACCGGTTCCGGGTCATCGACCAGCTGCCCGAGAAACCCTCCCCCGCGGCCGTGCGCGGCACCGTGGTGCACGCCGTCCTGGAGCGGCTCTACGACCTGCCGGCGCCGCGCCGGTCGGTGCAGGCGGCGCTGGAGCTGCTGGAGCCCCAGTGGCAGCGCCTGCTGCAGGAGGACGAGCAGTACGCGCGGATGTTCGCCGACGACGCCGAGCAGGCCGAGTGGCTGGCGCAGGCGCGGGCGATGCTGGAGCGCTACTTCACGCTGGAGGACCCGACCCGGCTGGAGCCCGCCGAGCGCGAGCTCTACGTGCAGGCGGTGCTCGACGGCGGCCTGATGCTGCGGGGCTACGTCGACCGGCTCGACGTGGCGCCCACCGGCGAGGTCCGGGTGGTCGACTACAAGACGGGCAGCGCGCCCGGCCCCGACTTCGAGGCCAAGGCGCTGTTCCAGATGAAGTTCTACGCGCTGGTGCTGTGGCGGCTGCGCGGGCAGGTGCCCCGGCTGCTGCAGCTGGTCTACCTGGGCGGGCGCGGCGAGGTGCTGCGTTACGCCCCCGACGAGGCCGACCTGCTGGCCACCGAGCGCAAGGTGATGGCGCTGTGGACGGCGATCGAGCGGGCGCTGGAGACCGGCGAGTGGCGCGCGCGCCGCAGCCGGCTGTGCGACTGGTGCGACCATCAGGCGCTGTGCCCGGAGTTCGGCGGCACCCCGCCGCCGGTGCCCGACCGCCAGCCCGGCGACACGGTGCGCAGCAACCGGCGCGCCGCCACCGACGAGCTGTAGCCCTGGGCCCGTAGCCCTCCCGCAGGCCGCCCCTTATCCTCCGAAGGGAGGAGTTCAAGGCTCTCACCTGGGCCTACAGTGAAGCGGTGCGGATCGACCGACCCCTGTTCCACGACACGGTCCTGGCCGTGGTGGTGGCCGCGGCCTCGGTGACGCTCTTCCTCCTCTACGGGCCCGAGCGCCTGGAGCCGGCGGAGCTGACGACGGTGAGCATGCGCGCTCCCGACGGGCTCGGGGCGACGCTGCTGGTGCTGGCCGCCGCGCCCATCGCGGTGCGCAGGCGCTGGCCGCTGGCGGCGCTGTGCGCCGGCCTGATCCCCGAGACGGCGCTGACCGCGCTGGGTTACGGCACCGGCGCGTCGGGGGTGTCCAGCCTGGTGCTGGTGTACTCGGTGGCCTCCAACCGGGGGCTGGCGGTGGCGCTGGGCGGGCTGCTGGTCTCGCTGCTGACGTACGCGGTGGGGGCGGTAGCAGGGCCGGTCACGCCGCCGGGCGCGAGCGGGCACGTGGTGGCGGTGCTGGTGCTGCTGGCGGTCTGGGGGGCGGGCAGGAGCCTGCGGCTGCGGCGGGCGTACCTGGAGGAGCTGCGCGACCGGGCGGCCCGGCTGGAGCGGGCCCACGCGGCCGACACGCGGGCCGCGCGGGCCGAGGAGCGCTCGCGCATCGCCCGTGAGCTGCACGACGTGGTGGCCCACCACGTGAGCGTGATGACGGTGCAGGCGGCCGCGGCGCGGCGGGTGCTGGCCGCCGATCCCGACCTGGCGCGGGAGGCGCTGTCGGCGATCGAGAACACCGGGCGGCTGGCCATGTCCGAGATGCGCAACATCGTGGGCGTGCTGCGGACCGACGCGCGGGCCGAGCTGGGGCCGCAGCCGGGCGTGGGCGACCTGCCGGGGCTGGTGGAGCAGATGCGCGAGGCGGGGCTGCCCACGCGGCTGCGTGTGGAGGGCGAGCCGCGGCCGCTGCCCGCGGGGGTCGACCTGGCCGCCTACCGGCTGGTCCAGGAGGGGCTGACGAACAGCCTGCGGCACGCCGGGGCCGGGGCCGAGGCGGTGGTCACCGTCTCGCACGCCCCCTCGGGCCTCGACGTACGCGTCGAGGACGACGGCAGGGGCGCCGCGCCTGCGGCCGACCGGACGGGCCACGGCCTGGTCGGCATTCGCGAGCGGGTCGCACTCTATGGTGGAATTCTGAACATCGGTCCGCGACCGGGGGGCGGTTTCGAGGTGCGGGCGAGGTTCCCGTTGAAGGACGGCCAATGACGATCAGAGTGCTGCTGGTGGACGACCAGCCGCTGCTGCGCACGGGATTTCGCCTGATCTTGGAGGCCGAGTCCGACATCACGGTGGTCGGCCAGGCCGGCGACGGCAAGGACGCGATGGAGCAGACCAGGGCGTTGCTGCCCGACGTGGTGCTCATGGACATCCGCATGCCGGGCGTCGACGGCATCGAGGCGACCCGCCGGATCGTGCGGGAGGCCGCGCCCACGGCGCACGTGCCGAAGGTGCTGGTGCTGACCACGTTCGACCTCGACGAGTACATCGTGGAGGCGCTGCGGTCGGGGGCGTCGGGCTTCCTGCTGAAGGACGTGCCGCCCGACGAGCTGGTGCAGGCGATCCGGGTGGTGGCGGCGGGCGACGCGATCGTGGCGCCGAGCGTGACCAGGCGGCTGCTCGACCGGTTCTCCAAGCGGCTGCCCTCGGCCTACGAGCAGGCCACGCCGGCCCGCCTCGACCGGCTGACCGAGCGGGAGCTGGAGGTGCTGCGGCTGATCGCCAAGGGCATGTCCAACGCGGAGATCGCGGCCAAGCTCGTGGTGAGCGAGACGACGGTCAAGACGCACGTGGGCAACGTGCTGACCAAGCTGGGGCTGCGCGACCGCGTGCAGGCCGTGGTGCTGGCGTACGAGACCGGGCTGATCACGCCCGGCGCGACGTCCTGAGGCCGCCGCCCCGGCAGGAGGGCGGCGGCCGCAAGGTCTCAGGGCCCGCGTCAGGCCCGCGTCACACCGGGGTCAGGCCTGCGTCGCCGCGGCGGTCGCGGCGGCGGGCGCGTTCTCCGGGAAGTGGCAGGCCACGCGGTGGCCGCCGGCCAGCTCCTCCAGGGGCGGCTCGACCGTCTTGCAGATCTCCTGCGCCTTCCAGCAGCGGGTGTGGAAGCGGCAGGCGGGCGGCGGGTTGAGCGGGCTCGGCACGTCGCCGGTGAGCCTGATGCGCTCGCGTTCCTTGCGCGCCTTGGGGTCGGGCACGGGCACGGCCGACAGCAGGGCGTTGGTGTAGGGGTGCATCGGCGAGCTGTAGAGGCTCTTGCGGTCGGCGATCTCGACGATCTTGCCCAGGTACATGACCGCGACCCGGTCGCTGATGTGGCGCACCACCGACAGGTCGTGGGCGATCACGACGTAGGTCAGGTCGAGCTCGTTCTGCAGGTCCTCCAGCAGGTTGACGACCTGGGCCTGGATGGACACGTCGAGCGCGGAGACCGGCTCGTCGGCGATGATGAGCTTGGGCTTGAGCGCGAGCGTGCGGGCGATGCCGATGCGCTGCCGCTGACCGCCGGAGAACTCGTGCGGGTAGCGGTTGTAGTGCTCGGGGTTGAGCCCGACCAGGGCGAGGATGTCCTGGACCGCCTTCTTGACGCCGTTCTCGGTCTGCACGCCCTGGATGCGGAAGGGCGCGCCGACGATGGTGCCGACGGTGTGGCGGGGGTTCAGCGACGAGAACGGGTCCTGGAAGATCATCTGCATGTCGCGGCGGAGCGGCCTGAGCCTGCCCTGCCCCATGTGCGTGATGTCCTGGCCCTCGAAGACGACCTTGCCGCCGGTCGGCTCAAGGAGCCTGGTGACCAGGCGGCCGGTGGTGGACTTGCCGCAGCCGGACTCCCCCACCAGGCCGAGCGTCTCGCCCTTGTAGACGTCGAAGCTGACCCCGTCGACCGCCTTGACGGCGCCGACCTGCCGCTTGAGCAGGCCCTTCGTCACCGGGAAGTGCTTCTCCAGCCCCTGGACGGAAAGAAGCGGCTCGTTCGCGGTCACCGTCTCGCTCACTGGCTCTCCAGCACTGGCTTGATCTCGTTCTCCCACAGCTCCCGCCGCTCCGTCCTGCTCATGTGGCAGCGCACCAGGTGGCCGCCCTCGGTCTCGATCAGGCCGGGCACCTCGCTGCTGGACTTGCCCCCGGTGCGCTCGGCGTAGGGGCAGCGGGGGTGGAAGGCGCAGCCCGAAGGCACGTTGATCAGGGACGGCGGCGAGCCCTTGATCGGCAGCAGCCGTTCGGTGGGCTCCCGGTCGAGGCGGGGCATCGATCCCAGTAGACCCCATGTGTAGGGGTGCTCGGGACGGTAGAAGATGTCGTCGGCGGTGCCGTACTCGATGCACTTGCCGCCGTACATGACCAGGATGTCGTCGGACAGCTCGGCCACCACGCCCAGGTCGTGGGTGATGATGATCAGCGCGGAGTTGAACTCGCGCTGCAGGTCGACCATGAGGTCGAGGATCTGGGCCTGCACGGTCACGTCGAGCGCGGTGGTCGGCTCATCGGCGATGAGCAGTTCGGGGTCGCACGACAGCGCCATGGCGATCATCGCGCGCTGCCGCATGCCGCCGGAGAACTCGTGCGGGTAGGAGTCGACGCGGCGCTGGGGCTCGGGGATGCCCACGCGGCCCAGCATGTCCACGGCGTGCTTCTTGGCGACGGCCTTGGTGACCTTGTGGTGGATCCGGTACGCCTCGACGATCTGGTCGCCGACCGTGTAGAAGGGGTGCATCGCCGACAGCGGATCCTGGAAGATCATCGCCATCTTCTTGCCGCGCAGCCCGCGCACGTGCTCCTGCGAGGCGCCCACGAGCTCCTCGCCGTCGAGCCAGATCTCGCCCGAGACGTTGGCGCCCTTGCCCTTGTGCAGGCCGAGGATGCCGAGGCTGGTCACCGACTTGCCCGAGCCGGACTCGCCGACGATGCCGAGGGTCTTGCCGCGTTCGAGGCTGAAGGTCAGCCCGTCGACGGAGCGGACCAGGCCGTCGTCGGTCGGGAAGTGGATCTTCAGGTCCTTGACGTCGAGGAAGGGACTCACGCCAGCCTCACTCTCGGGTCAACGACCGCGTAGAGCAGGTCGACGATCAGGTTGGCCAGGATGATGAAGGCCGCCGCGACGATCGTGACGCCCATCACCTGGGGAAGGTCGTTGTTGCTGATGGCGTCGACGGCGTACTTGCCGATGCCGGGCAGCGAGAAGGTGCTCTCGGTCAGGACGGCGCCGCCGAGCAGCAGCCCCAGGTCGAGGCCGAACATGGTGACCACGGGGGTGAGCGTGGCCCGCAGCCCGTGTTTGAGCACCACCTTCCGCTCGGGCAGGCCCTTGGCCCTGGCCGTGCGGATGTAGTCCTCCGACATGGTCTCCAGCATGCCCGCGCGGGTGAGGCGGGCGTAGCCGGCGGCGTACAGGAAGGCGAGCGTCACCCAGGGCAGCATGAGGTTGTTGGCCCAGGTGAGCGGGTCTTCGCTGATCGGCACCCAGTCGGCCACGTCGCCGACCAGGCCGAGCTGGTCGCGGAAGATGGCCAGGGAGACGATGCCGGTGAAGAAGATCGGCAGCGAGACGCCGGCCAGGGCGATGCCCATGGACAGGCGGTCGAAGAAGCTGCCGCGGCGCAGCGCCGACAGCACGCCGGTGGCCACGCCGAAGATGACCCACACCACGGCCGCGCCGAGCGCCAGCGACAAGGTGATCGGCAGGCGGTTGAGCAGGTCGGGCAGGACCGGGTTCTGGCTGACGTAGCTGTAGCCGAAGCAGGGCGCCGGGCAGTGCTCGATGCCGGGGCCGTAGTTGCGGTCGACGCCGACGAAGATGCCCTGCACGAAACGCCCGTACTGGACCAGGATCGGGTCGTAGAAGCCGAGGCGCACAGCCGTGTCGTGGATCACCTCGGCGTTGGCCGCCTTGCCCACGTACCGGGAGGCCAGGTCGTCAGCGGACATCCCAGCGAGCCGAGGCACGAGGAAGAAGATGGCGAACGTCGCGATGCTCACCACGAAGAGCAGCATGACGGCCGCTATCAACCGTCTGAGAATGTATGTGAACACTGATCTCGGCCATGGCGGCCGGGCCTTGTGAGCCCGGCCGCCGAAGCCTTCACCTGCTTTCGGTACGGGACGTTCCGGCAGTATGCGCCGTTGCTACTGGGTGCTCAGCGTGAGGAACTCGTACATGCCCCAGTTCTGGGAGACGAAGACGTTCTTCAGCTGCGGCGGACGGTAGAACAGGCCGTGCGCCCAGACGTAGGGAAGGATGTAGGCCGACTCCATGACCTGCTTGTCGACGGCGGCCCAGATGCTGTTGCGCTTGGTCGCGTCGGTCTCGCCCGCGGCCTGGTCGATCAGCTCGTCGATCTTGGGGTCCTTCACGCCGAGGTTGGTGTTACCGGCGGGACGGATGACCCGGCTGTCGACGATCTGCTGGAAGAAGCCGAAGCCCTCGGGGTAGTCGGCGCCCCAGCCGTAGACCATGAGGCCCAGGTTGTTCTTCTTGGCGAAGTCGGGCTTGCCGGCGTACAGCTTGAAGTAGTCACCCTGCGGGAAGCCCTTGAGCTCCAGCTTGATGCCCACGCGGCCGAGCGACTGCTGCAGCGACTCGGCGGTCTGCTTCTCGGCAGAGCGCTCGTTGCGGAAGGAGATGGTGGTGCTGAAGCCGTTGGGCTGGCCGCAGGCCGCCAGTTCTTCCTTGGCCTTGGCGATGTCGCCGGTCGGGTTGGCCTCGACGCCGTAGGGGTCGATCTTCTCGTAACCGGTCATCTTGGCCGGCATGAGGCTGAGGGCCACGTCGCCACCGGCGTCCGGGCCGCCGTAGGCGCCCTGGATGGCCGAGCGGTCGGTCGCGTACAGCACGGCCTTGCGGCAGTGGATGTTGTCGAACGGCGGCACGTCACCGTTGATGTTGGTGAACCAGGTGCGGTCGATCGGGGCCGAGTCGGCGTACTGCTTGACCTTCTCGTCGGTCAGGACCGTCTTGCGGGCGTTGGCCGCCACGCCGGTGCTGTTGACCTTGACGTCGATCTTGCCGGAGAGCAGGCGCTGGTCGAGGTCGTCCTCGTTCTGGCCCAGCAGCACCTCGATCGAGTCGTTGAGCTGCTTGCGGTTGGGGTCGGTCGCCGCGTCCCAGTTCGGGTTCTTGACGAGCTCGATGCGCTTGGTGAGCTCGTGCGCCTTGAACATGTACGGGCCGGTCGCGACCGGGTGCTCCTTGTACTTCGAGCCGGTGTCCTTGGCCTCGGGCACGGGGGCCGTCTGCGGGAGCATGGCGAAGTAGTCGAAACCGCCGTACGCCTTCTTCAGGTGGAAGACGATGGTCTGGTCGTCGGGGGTCTCGATCGCCTTGAAGTCGTCGAGCTTGCCCTTCATCTTGTACGGGCCGGTGTAGCTGCCGACGTCGAGCCAGTCGTTGAAGTACGTCGGGCCGCTGGGCAGGATGTCCTTGTCCAGCGAGCGCGCCACGCCGTACTTGACGTCCTTCGAGGTGACCGGGGTGCCGTCCTCGAACTTGACGCCCTTGCGCAGCTTGTACGTCCACGTCTTGCCGCCGTCGCTCGGCGTGCCCAGGCCCTCGGCCAGGTCGCCGACGAGCTGCAGGCCCTCCTCGCCGGGGACCGGCTTGAACATGGTGAGCGCGCGCGTGTAGAGGCGGGCGAAGTTCCAGGCGTAGCCGTAGTACATGTCGCCCGGGTCCACCGAGTCGAAGTCGCCGGGCATGCCCATGTGCAGGGTGCCGCCGACCTTCTCCGACGGGTTGATGACCGCCGTCACGCCCGCGTTGTACTTGCTGGACGGCTTGTCGTCGCTGCCCGAGCCGCTGGTGTTCTTGCTGCCACCGCCGCCGCCACCACACGCGGAGACGACCACGGCGAGAGCGGCGGTCACCGCGATCGCCGACGCCTTAGATCTCATCTTCATCGACCTGACACACCCCTTGAATCTAGGAGTTGAGAGAACTTGCGGATAACTACTCACGAGGCCTTATCGGGCCTTGGGATCGAAGGCGTCCCTGAGGCCGTCACCGAGCAGGTTGAACGCCAGCACGGTGATGAAGATCGCGAGGCCGGGGAAGATCATGAAGTTGGGCGCCACGTCGTAGTTGTGGACCGCCTCAGCCAGCATGCCTCCCCACGTGGGGGTCGGCGGCCGCACGCCCACGCCGAGGAAGGAGAGTGCGGCCTCGAACAGGATGTTCGACGGGATCAGCAGCGTCGAGTACACGAGGATCGGCGCGAGCAGGTTGGGCAGGATCTCCTTGAACAGGATCGTGTGGCTGCGCGCGCCCAGGCTTCTGGAGGCGTCGACGAACTCCCGCTCGCGCAGGGAGAGCGTCTGGCCCCGGATGATGCGCCCGATGTAGGGCCAGTTGAAGAAGCCGATGATGAACACCAGCAGGCTGATCCTGAGGGTGTCGCCCGACATGCCGAACGCCTTGTCGGGGATGACGCCGGCCAGCGCCAGCGCGAACACCAGCAGCGGGAAGGCGAGGAAGATGTCCATGAGGCGGGAGATGATGGTGTCGACCCAGCCGCCGAAGAAGCCGGCGATCATCCCCAGCACGGTGCCGATCACCACGCACAGCAGCGTCGCGAAGAACGCGATCAGCAGCGAGATGCGGGCGCCGTACAGGATCCGGCTGAACAGGTCGCGGCCCGTGGTGGGCTCGACACCGAACAGGAAGTCCCAGCTCATGCCGCCGAAGGCGCCGATCGGAGCCTGGATCGCCGGGTCGATCTTCTCCCGGTGCCATTCGGCCGGGTCGTGACCGAACCACGACACCAGCAGCGGCGCGAAGATCGCCACGAGGATCAGCAGGACGATGACGATGCCGCCGATCATCGCGATGCGGTCGCGCTTGAGGCGCATCCAGGCGATCTGCCCGAGGGAACGCCCCCGGATGACTGAAGACTCCGCCCCCTCAAGAACGGTCTCCGGCCCGGCCTCGACGGCCGAGTCAGGAACATCGAGCGGTGCGGTCATGCCAGTGGCCCCCTGGATTCCAGACGACGTCGTCCGTGTCGGCGCGACCCGGTCAGGGTAGTGCGCCCGTGCAAGGCGAGTCCGCAGAGTCGCGGCCCCAGGAGGCAGAATCTATGGCCTGAGCTGGTATGACCAGTCCCTCAGCGCTCGATGTGGCTCAACTGTGATTGACGCGAAACTTATTCGTATCGATCTTGATGTGAATGTCTACGGCCCGTCCCGGTTGGGTCTCGGAACTGTGACAGTGCCGATCCACGACCGTTTCCGTCCGAAATCAGCTGATGCCGCGGCGCTTCAGAAGCGCTTCGATATCGGAGAAGTCATCGTCGGTCTTGGGGGTCTTCGGGGCCACCGACGGCTGGGGCTTGTTCGCTACGGGCTGAACCGGCGGCTTCCCTCCCGGCTCGGGAGCGGCCTTCTTCTTGCGCCCCAAGGACAGCCTGCGGCCGCGCATCACCCCGGAGACCACGAACAGCACGGCGGCCAGGCCCGCCACGGCCACACCGGCCCACACCATCGGGTTGAGCACCAGCCCGGTGACGAACCCCACCGCGGTCGCCCCGATCGTCCACAGCGCGCTGAGCGCGCCGGTCAGGTAGGCCGCCACCGGCAGCAGGGACCAGGCCGCCAGCCTCATCCCCGCGGCCGCACCCCGGCGCCTGAAGGCCAGGAAGCTCAGCACCAGCCCTACCGCCGTCACCCCGGCGCACAGCGGCAACCAGGCGATCTGATTGAACATTACGGCCGCCCCTCGTCTCGACTACGCCTTCCATCCTGGCACGCGAAACGACGGGGGCCTCTCCTCCGCGAGGACCAGACGCCCCCTAGGGGATCAGCGCGCGCAGATCGGCGACGCCGACGCCGGCCAGCGAGGAGACCACCAGACGGCCGGGGGCCGGCTCGACGGGCAGCAGGTTGGGGACGGCCACGACGGCGCAGCCGGCCGCCGTGGCGGCCGCCACGCCGTTGGGTGAGTCCTCCAGCACCACGCAGCGCACCGGCTCGACGCCGAGCAGCCCGGCCGCCTTGAGGTAGGGCTCGGGGTCGGGCTTGGTCCGCTCGACGTCGGCGGCGGTGACGACGACGTCGAAGCGGTCTTCGCCGAAGCCCTTCAGCACGGCGTCGGCGATCTCCTTCATCGACGAGGTGACCAGGCCGACCGGCACCCCCTCGTCGCGCAGCGCCTCCAGCAGCTCCGCGGCCCCCGGCATGACGGCGACGCCCTCGGCCAGGCGCTCGACCATGCCGGCGACCATCCACTCCTGCACCGTCGGCGCCGGGACGTCGGCCCCGGAGACGGCGAGCATGTAGTCGAGCGTGCGCTCCATGGACCCGCCGACCAGGTGGGCCTGGTGCTGGGGCGTCCAGGCGGCGCCGAGCCTGGCCATCACCCTGGTCTCGATCTCCAGCCAGACCTTCTCGCTGTCGACGAGCAGGCCGTCCATGTCGAAGAAGACCGCTTCCACGTGCTTTCCCCCGATGACGAACTAGACGTTGAAGTACTTGGCCTCGGGGTGGTGCGCGACCAGCGCCGAGGTGGCCTGCTCGGGGTGGAGCTGGAACTCCTCCGACAGGCTGACGCCGATGCGCCCCGGGTCGAGCAGCTCGAACAGCTGCTGCTGGTCCTCCAGGTTGGGGCAGGCCGGGTAGCCGAAGGAGTAGCGGCAGCCCTGGATGTTGACCTTGAGCATGTCGTCGAGGGTCTCCTGACCGCCGATGCCCCACTCCGCGCGCACCCGGGCGTGCCAGTACTCGGCCAGCGCCTCGGTGAGCTGCACCGACAGGCCGTGCAGCTCCAGGTAGTCGCGGTAGGCGTCCTTGGCGAACAGCTCGGCGGTGGCCTGGGAGATCTTGGCCCCCATGGTGGCCACCTGGAAGCCGACGACGTCGACCTCGCCGGAGTCCTTACTCCGGAAGAAGTCGGCCAGGCACAGGTGCCGGTCGCGGCGCTGGCGCGGGAAGGTGAAGCGGGTGCGCTCGTTGCCGTCGTCGCCCAGGATGATCAGCGAGTCGCCGTCGCTGACGCACGGGAAGTAGCCGTAGACGACGGCCGCCTCCAGCAGGCCCTCGGTCTGCATGCGCTCCAGCCACATGCGCAGCCTGGGCCGGCCCTCGGTCTCGACCAGCTCCTCGTAGCCGGGCCCGTCGCCGCCCCTGGTGGGCTTGAGGCCCCACTGGCCCAGGAACAGGGCGCGCTCGTCGAGGAAGGCCGCGTACTCGTTCAGCGAGATGCCCTTGACCACGCGGTCGCCGTGGAAGGGCGGCGTGGGCACCGGGTTGTCGGCGGCCACGTCGGAGCGGGCGGGCAGCTCCTCGACCGGGGTGCGCTGCAGCACCGCGCCGGTCTTGACCCGCCGCTCGCGCAGCGGCGGCAGCGTGGCGCCCTCGACGCCGCGCTTGACGGCCATGAACGAGTCCATCAGCCGCAGGCCCTCGAACGCGTCGCGGGCGTAGCGCACCTCGCCCTCGAACAGCTCGGCGAGGTCCTGCTCGACGTAGGCGCGGGTGAGCGCGGCGCCGCCGAGCAGCACCGGGTACTTCTCCGACAGGCCCCTGGAGTTCATCTCCTCCAGGTTCTCCTTCATGATGACCGTCGACTTCACCAGCAGCCCGGACATGCCGATCACGTCGGCCTTCTGCTCGTCGGCGGCCTCCAGGATGGCCGAGACCGGCTGCTTGATGCCGAGGTTGACCACCTGGTAGCCGTTGTTGGACAGGATGATGTCCACCAGGTTCTTGCCGATGTCGTGCACGTCGCCCTTGACCGTGGCCAGCACGATGCGGCCCTTGGTCTCGCCCTCGACGCGGTCCATGTGCGGCTCCAGGTAGGCCACGGCGGCCTTCATCACCTCGGCCGACTGCAGCACGAACGGCAGCTGCATCTGGCCGGAGCCGAACAGCTCGCCGACCGTCTTCATGCCGTCGAGCAGCACCTCGTTGATGATCTCCAGCGCGGGCCGCTGGGTGAGCGCGTCGTCGAGGTCGGCCTCCAGGCCCTTGCGCTCGCCGTCGATGATGCGCCGCTTGAGCCGCTCCCACAGCGGCAGCGCGGCCAGCTCCTCGGCCTTGCCGGCGCGCATGGCCGCGGCGTCGACGCCCTCGAACAGGTCCATGAAGCGCTGCAGCGGGTCGTAGCCCTCGCGGCGGCGGTCGTAGACCATGTCGAGCGCGACCTGGCGCTGCTCGTCGGGGATGCGGGCCATCGGCAGGATCTTGGAGGCGTGCACGATGGCGGAGTCGAGGCCGGCGTTGACGCACTCGTTGAGGAACACCGAGTTGAGCACCATGCGGGCGGCCGGGTTGAGGCCGAAGCTGATGTTGGACAGCCCCAGCGTGGTCTGCACGCCCGGGTAGCGGCGCTTGAGCTCGCGGATGGCCTCGATGGTCTCCAGGCCGTCGCGCCTGGTCTCCTCCTGGCCCGTCGCGATGGGGAAGGTCAGGCAGTCGACGATGATGTCCTCGACGCGCATGCCCCAGTTGCCGGTCAGGTCCTCGATGAGGCGGGAGGCCACGCGCACCTTCCAGTCGGCGGTGCGGGCCTGGCCCTCCTCGTCGATGGTCAGCGCGACGACGGCCGCGCCGTGCTCGCGCACCAGGCGCATGATCTTCTGGAAGCGGGAGTCGGGGCCGTCGCCGTCCTCGTAGTTGACGGAGTTGACGGCCGCCCGGCCGCCGAGCATCTCCAGGCCGGCCTGGAGCACGGCGGGCTCGGTGGAGTCGAGCATGATCGGCAGCGTGGAGGCGGTGGCGAAGCGGAAGGCCAGCTCCTTCATGTCGGCCACGCCGTCGCGGCCGACGTAGTCGACGCACAGGTCGAGCATGTGGGCGCCGTCGCGGGCCTGGTCGCGGGCGGTCTCCACGCAGTCGTCCCAGCGGCCCTCCAGCATCGCCTCGCGGAAGGCCTTGGAGCCGTTGGTGTTGCAGCGCTCGCCGATGGCCAGGTAGGAGGTGTCCTGGCGGAAGGGGACCGTCTGGTAGAGGGAGGATGCGCCGGGCTCGGGGTGGGGGCGGCGCGCGACCGGCTCCTTGCCGCGCACCCGCTCGACCACCTGGCGCAGGTGCTCGGGGGTGGTGCCGCAGCAGCCGCCGACCAGCGACAGGCCGTAGTCGCGGGCGAAGGTCTCGTGCGCGTCGGCCAGCTCCTGCGCCGACAGCGGATAGTACGCGCCGTCGGAGGTGAGCACCGGCAGGCCGGCGTTGGGCATGCAGGACAGCTTGAGCCGGGAGTGGCGGGCGAGGTAGCGCAGGTGCTCGCTCATCTCGGCCGGGCCGGTCGCGCAGTTGAGCCCGACGATGTCGACGCCGAGCGGCTCGATCGCGGTGAGCGCGGCGCCGATCTCCGAGCCGAGCAGCATCGCGCCGTTGGTCTCGATCGTCACCTGGGCGATGATCGGGACGTCCCGGCCGGCCGCCTCGACGGCCCGCTTGGCGCCGATGACGGCGGCCTTGACCTGGAGCAGGTCCTGGCAGGTCTCGATGATGAGCGCGTCGGCGCCGCCCGCGATCAGGCCGGCCGCGTTGTCGCGGTAGGCGTCGCGCAGACTCCGGTAGGGCAGGTGGCCCAGCGTCGGCAGCTTGGTGCCAGGCCCCATCGAGCCGAGGACGAAGCGCGGCTGCTCCGGCGTGGACCAGTGGTCGGCCCGCTCGCGGGCGATGCGGGCGCCGGCCTCGGAGTACTCGAAGACGCGCTCGCCGATGTCGTACTCGCCGAGCGCGGCCAGGTTGGCGCCGAAGGTGTTGGTCTCGACGCAGTCGACGCCGACGGCGAAGTACGCGTCGTGCACGCCCTGGACGATGTCGGGACGGGTGACGTTGAGGACCTCGTTGCAGCCCTCGTGCCCCTCGAAGTCGTCGAGCGTCGGGTCCTGCGCCTGGAGCATCGTGCCCATAGCCCCGTCGGCCACGATCACGCGCTGGGACAACACTTCTCGGAAGGACGGGGAGATGCTCATGCCGTAGAGCTTATCGGCTGAGTCCCGACCGCTTATTCTTCCGCCTGTCAATTGACCTGGCGTCCAATACCGGTGGGCCCGTCCGGCTTCCTTCGTGTCGTTCCGGCGGGCGTCCGCCCCCTTTCGGGGTGATCCGCTAGGGGCGAACGAAAGGGAGGGGTGAGCGCCGTGGGACGGGGGATAGTCGCGTGGTGGGCTGGGCGAAAGGGGTGGGCCGGTGGCTCGGAGCGTTCGCGGGGAGATCGGTGACGCCGACGCCTGCTTACCGCATAGGCTTAGCGCGATGAGGGAGAGAGGAGGCGACACGTGATCGAGCTCGAAGGGCTCCCCGAGCTCGTCGACCCGGTGCTCATTGCCGCGTTCGAGGGGTGGAACGACGCGGGCGAGGCTTCCAGCGGTGTGATCGCCCATCTCGAGTCGTCCTGGAAGGCCGAGCCGCTGATCGCGCTCGACCCCGACGACTACTACGACTTCCAGGTCACCCGTCCCGTGGTGGAGATGGGCGACGGGCTGACCCGGTCCATCGTGTGGCCGACGACGCGGCTGTTCCACGCCCGTCCGCCGGGCAGCGAGCGCGACGTCGTGCTGCTGCGCGGCATCGAGCCCAACATGCGCTGGCGTTCCTTCTGCGCCGACATCATCCAGGTCTGCCGCGAGCTGGGCGTCGAGCTGGCGGTCATGCTGGGCGCGCTGCTCAACGACTCGCCGCACACCCGTCCTGTGCCGATCCTGGGCGGGGCCACCGACGAGGCGCTGGCCCGTTCGACCAACCTGGAGCTCAGCCGCTACGAGGGCCCCACCGGCATCGTCGGCGTGCTCCAGCACGCCTTCGGCGAGGCCGGGCTCGACGCGATCTCGTTGTGGGCCTCGGTCCCCCACTACGTCGCCCAGCCGCCCAACCCGAAGGCCACCCTCGCGCTGCTGCGCCGCATGGAGGACGTGCTGGAGATCCCGATGCCGCTCGGCGACCTCGACGAGGAGGCGCGCGCCTGGGAGCGCGGCGTCGACGAGCTGGCCTCGCAGGACAGCGAGGTGGCCGAATACGTCAAGGAGCTGGAGGAGCGCAAGGACGCGGCCGAGCTGCCGGAGGCGAGCGGCGACGCGATCGCCGCCGAGTTCGAGCGCTACCTGCGCCGCCGCGACCGCGACACCGACAGCTGACCCCAGGCTCAGACCACCACACCCGTTGGCCGACTCCTGGGCTCCTCATCCCGGCCCAGACCGTTACACCCGACGACTGACTCCGGGGGCAATCCCGGCCCAGGCCGCCACACCCGTTGGCTGACTCCCGGGGCATCCCTGGCTTGGGCTGTCCAGGTCGCGCGTGTGCATCCCTGAGGCCGGAAGGTGAGGGATCGCTCGGCTACATGCCAGGCCCGGGGCTGAGGGGGCGATCGGCTACAGCTCGGGGCGGGCTGACGAGGTCGGTCGCTGCATCTCTCCATGCCTGTGAGGTCGCGGCCGGATTTCTGAGGGCCGGGGTTACGTCCGGGCGGCGGGGGTCGGGTGCGGGTGTCGGTGTGTGAGGGACTGGTCGTAGCGGTGCCAGATGAGGGCGGTCACGGCGGGGTCCGGGGCGAGCGGGGCGGTGACCAGGTCGGCGCCCGAGGCGGTCAGCCGGTCGTGGAAGAAGCCGGGGGCCAGCACGTACGAGGCCACCACCACCCGGCCACGGGACGTCCTGCGCGCCTGGTCAACCGCGTCCGGCAGCGACGGCGTCCCCGAGGCGGCGAAGGCCGCCGTGACCGGCCGCGACAGGCGTACCGAGAGCCGCCGGGCCGCGGCGCGCACGTCGGCGAGCCCGGCGGGGTCGGACGAGCCCGCCGCGCCCAGGATCACTGTGTCGTCGGCGCGCAGCCCCGCCTGGGCCAGCGTGCGGACGAGCGCCGAGGTCAGCAGGGCGTGCGGACCGAGCCGGCCGGCCACCAGCGCGTCCGGACGGCGGGCGGCGACCACCTCGGGCAGGTCGACGTGCACGTGGTAGCCCCCGGCCAGCAGCAACGGCACGACCACCACCGGCCCCGGCACGGCCGGCAGCACGTCGGCGAGCAGCGGCGCGCTGATCTCCAGGAAACTCGGCTCGACCCGGCACCCCGGCCGGGCCCTACGGACCGAACGGGCCAGCGCGGCCAGCGCCCGCTCCCCCGCCGCACTCCGCGTGCCGTGCGCGGCCAGCACCAACGTGGGCAGCGGCCCCTCCTTCAGCGCGGACCCACGCACCAGAGGGGACACACTCACCAGAGCGGGCGGACGCACGAGAGCGGGCGCATGCACGTGCACAGGTGCACCCACGGCGTCGGGCGCACGTACGAGAGCGGGCACACGTACGAGAGCGGGCGCGTGCACAGGTGCACGCACGACATCGCACGCACTCACGACATCGGGTGCACGCATGAGGACCGGGGCACGCACGAAGGCCGGGGCACGCATGAGAGTGGGCCCGATGTCCGGGGCCAGGCCGGGGTGGGTGGGGTGGAGAGGGGTCATGGGGTGGGCTGGTGGGGGCAGGCCAGGCGGTAGCCGCGTTTGACGACCGTCTCGACGATGCCGGCCGGCCCCAGGGCGCGGCGCAGCCGGGTGACGGCCATCTCCACCGCGTGCTCGGCCGAGTCCCGGGCCGCGCTGCCCGGCAGCACCGTGCGCAGGTCGGCGCGGGAGACGACGTGGCCCGGCTTGTCGGCCAGGCGTTTGAGCACCGCCATCGGCGCGGGCGGCAGCGGACGCAGGTCGCCGTCCACGACGACGGCGTGGCCGCGCACCTCCAGCCGGTGCCCGCCCGCGACCAGCCGGGTGACGCCGTGCTCGGGCAGGTGCCTGGCCAGCGCGCGGGCCAGGGCGCCGAGACGGGACCGGTCGGGCCGCAGGACGCGTACGCCGCGCGAGGTCAGCGGCTCGGCCGTCACGGGCCCCACGCAGGCGGCCACGACGGGCCCGCCGAACGCGGCCAGCAGCGCGTCCTCCAGCCCGTCGGAGCGGGCCGCGCCGAGCATGGCATGGACGGCGGGCGCGCTGGTGAAGGCCACCGCGTCCACCGCGCCCGAGACGGCCTGGCTGATCAGGCGGCGCAGGGGCGAGCCGTCGCGGCAGGGCAGCCACCGGTAGACCGGGATCTCGATCACCTCGGCCCCGGCCGCGCGCAGGGCCGCCACGAAGGCGGTGAGCGGCTCGCCGTGCTGCTGGACCGCGATGCGCCGGCCGCGCAGGTCCTGGGCGAGCAGGTGCTCCTTGACCTCGTCGCAGGACTCGGTGACGGGAGTCCAGTGGTCGGTCAGCCCGGCGGCCCGGACGGCTCCCCTGGCCTTGGGGCCGCGGGTGAGCAGGCGGGCCCGGCCGAGGTGGTCGCCCAGGTCGGCGGACAGGCCCCAGCCCTCGGCGGCGGCCATCCAGCCGCGGAAGCCGACGCCGGTGGTGACGACCACGTCGTCCAGGGGGGCCTGGAGGGTGAGCCGGGTGGCGGCGAGCAGGTCGGCGTCCTCGGCCAGGGGCACCAGGCGGATGGCGGGCGCGCTTACGACGCGGGCGCCGCGCCGCGCCAGCAGCGCGGCGAACTCCTCCCGCCGCCGCGTGGCGGTCACCCCGATGGTGAACCCGGCCAGCGCGTCGGGCGCCGTCTCAGGAGACCCTCGGGTGAACCCGGCCAGCGCGTCGGACGCCGTCTCAGGAGACCCTCGGGTGAACCCGGCCGGCGCGTCGGGCGCCGTCTCGGGAGACCCTTCGGAAAGGGCGGTCATGCCAGCACCTCTGGGCAGGCGGGGCCGGGTCGGGCCCCGAGCGCCCGGCCGGGCGTCACAGGCGCGGGCGACGCAAGTGAGATCACCCTCCGATCCTGCTTTCGGGTGGTTTCACCCTTGGGTCTCCACTGTTACCGCTGTGCTACAAGGCCCGGCCTTCAGGGTTGAGGGGATCCGGCGACGGGAACCGTTCCGCATGACGATCGCGGCGTTTCGGGGAGTTGCGGGTGACGGTCCGGCCTATTCGCGTGTTCGACGATCCGGTGCTCCGCGTGGTGGCGGAGCCGGTGCACGACTTCGACCGGGAGCTGCGGCGCCTGGTGAAGTCGCTGACGCTCACCCTGCGGGCGGGCACGGGCCGGGCGGGCCTGTCGGCCCCGCAGATCGGCGAGCCGGTGCGGGTGCTCGTCTACTCCTACGACGGCCGATCCGGTCATCTGGTCAACCCGCGGCTGGAGCTGTCGGAGCGGCGGATCACCGCCGACGAGGCGTGCCTGTCGGCGCCGGGCCTCTGGCGTCCGCTGGAACGCTCCTACATGGTCACGGCGCGCGGCCGCGACATGTTCGGCAAGCCGGTGACGCTACGGGCGCTTGGCGTGCTGGCGAGGGTGCTGCAACACGAGGCCGATCATCTCGACGGGGTGCTGTTCAGCGACCACCTCGAAGCTGAGGAGCGGGAACGCTTTCTTGCCGAGGCACTGCCGGCGAGCTGAGCTCACGCCGCTGTTCGGGGTCGGTGCCGCCCCACACGCCGTGCGCCTGACGGGTGTCCAGCGCGTACTGCAGGCAGGGCCGGCGCACGGGGCACCGGCCGCAGATGGTCTTGGCCTTCTCGACCTGCGAGCGGCCGGGGCCTTCGAGCGAGATCGGGAAGAACAGTTCGGGGTCCAGTTCCAGGCAGGCTGCCCTGCGTGACCAGTTGAGCATCATCATGCCCATCGCGCCTACCCATGCCTTCCGGCGTCATACCTGTCAGATCCCGGCTCGGACCTCGACTTGCATTCCGGCTCAGATCTCGGCCAGCAGCCGGTCCCAGTCCCGCAGGAACCTGGGCAGGCCGTAGCGCGCCAGGGCGGCGGCGCGCGCGGCCTTGCCGGCCTGGGCGGCCCGCTCGGGGTCGGTGACGAAGGCGTGCAGGGCGTCGGCCAGCACGTCCACCCTGGTGGAGAGCACCCCGGCCTCCTGCGGCACCGCCTCGACGGCCTCGGTGGTGGCCAGCGCCACGACGGGCATGCCCAGGGTCATGGCCTCGATGAGGGCCAGGCCCAGCGACGTCCAGCGGTAGGGGTGCAGGTAGGCGCGTCTGCGGGCCAGGGCGGCGTGCATGACGTGCTGCGGCAGGTCCTCGTAGGTGCCGTACGGCAGTCCGTCCACCTTCATGCCGAACACGTCCAGCGGGACGCGCTCGGCGAAGCGCGGCAGCAGGTCGGTGCCGGCGACCCTGGTACGGCGTACCGGCTCGTTGACCACGACGCCGGCCCTGGCCAGCTCGCCGGTGTACAGGTGGCCCGGGTCGGGGACGCCGTGCTCGATCACGCGGGTGGGCGCCCGGCCGTTGTCCCAGAACAGCTCGTTGAAGTGGGTCACATGGACGATCGTGATGTCACTCTGGCCGGACAGCGGATGCCTCGTGCGCGGGACGTCGCCGGCCGGCGTGTTGTGCTCGACGTACACGCCGGGGGCCGCGCGGCCGAGCCACTCGCGGGCCAGGTCGATCTCGTGCGGCCGCTGGTAGACGACCACGTCGATCGGCTCGTCGCGGAGCCGGTCGTAGGCCACCTCGCGGACGTTGTCCGGCCAGTCGTAGGTGGCGGCGCGCCCCCGGCCGTCGGGACCGCGGCCGGGAACGAGCGGCAGCACGTAGTCGTGGCCGCCGCTGACGAAGGCGCTGGTCCACGAGCCGTGGACGTGCCAGATGAGGATCCTCACCAGCGGCTCCAGCCCATGGCCCGGGCCCAGGGCGCGGACGAGGCCGCCGCCACGGGCATCTCGGGCGCGCTGAGCACCCGGTCGACGACGTCGGTGAGATCGTCGGCGACCTCGGCCGCCTGCTCGATCTCCTCCTCCAGGGTCTGCCTGGTCGGGACGAGGATGCCCCGGGCCCCCGCGGCCCTGGCCGCCTCCATGTCCCGGCCGATGTCGCCGACCACCACGCAGTCGCGCGGGCTGACGTCGAGGACGGCGGCCGCCCTGATCACCAGCCCCGGCGCCGGTTTGCGGCAGGTGCAGCCGTCGGCGTCGTCGTGCACGCAGATGGCCCACGCGTCGAACGGCCCGAGCAGCTCCTCCACCCTGGCGTTCACCTGGTCCATCTCGTCCGGCGAGAGCAGGCCCTTGGCGACGCCGGACTGGTTGGTGACCACCGCGACGGGCACGTCGGCCCGGCGGAGCCTGCCGAGCGCCTCGACCGCTCCCGGCATGGGCTCGACGAGGCGCGGGTCGCCGTTGTACGGCACGTCTTTGATCAAGGTTCCGTCCCGGTCGAAGAGGACGGCCCCGGGACGTCGCTTTTCGAACACCTCTCACCTCCGTCGCGTGGTCCGGCAGCTACCCGGGCCACCACCCGGCAAACAACTACTCAGAGTGACTAATCCCAGGCGGTTTCGCCCGTTTTCGCATCTCCCGAGGTAGCCCCAGGTTTGAGAGCCGCTTCTCTCGGTAGCGGTTCTCGACATCTGCGGGGGAGGAAACGATGAAGTTTCTCGGCATCAACGCGATCTTCCACGACCCGGCCGCGGCGCTGGTCGTCGACGGGAAGATCGTGGCCGCGGCGGAGGAGGAGCGCTTCAGCCGCCGCAAGCACGGCAAACGGCCGCTGGCGTTCTCCGCGTGGGAGCTGCCCGAGCAGGCCGCCGCCTGGTGCCTGCACGAGGCGGGCCTGTCCCCCGAGGACCTGGACGCCGTGGCCTACTCCTACGACCCGGCGCTGGTGGTCCAGCGGCCGGAGGGCGACTGGGAGGACCTGCGCACGAAGTACGCCGTCCGGGCCCCCGCCTTCCTGGCGACCGCGCTGCCGGGCCTGGACGCCGGGCAGGTCACCTACGTGCCGCACCACGTGGCGCACGCCGCCTCGGCCGGCCTGGCCTCCCCCTGGCGCGACTGCGCGGTGCTGGTGTGCGACGGGCGCGGCGAGAACGTCTCGCACCTGGCCGGCCGCTACCGCGACGGCGAGTTGGAGGTGCTGGCCGCCCAGGAGCTGCCGCACTCGCTCGGCCTGATGTACGAGGACGTCACCCAGCACCTGGGCTTCCTGCGCTCCAGCGACGAGTACAAGGTCATGGCCATGGCCTCCTACGGCCGGCCGCGCCACCTGGAGTCGCTGCGCGAGATCATCTACACGACCGGCGACGGCGGTTTCCGCGTCGAGCCGGTCGACTGGAACGTCTACGTCAAGGCCCTGGCCATGGGCGAGCCGTGGACCTCCGACCACGCCGACCTTGCCGCCAGCGTGCAGGCCCGGCTGGAGGAGGTGCTGCTGGAGCTGGCCCGCTGGCTGCACGAGCGCACCGGCGAACGGCGGCTCGCGCTGGCCGGCGGGGTGGCGCTGAACTGCGTGGCCAACACCCGGCTGCTGGACGAGGGGCCGTTCGAGGAGGTGTGGGCCCAGCCGGCCGCCGGCGACTCCGGCACGGCGCTGGGCGGCGCGCTGCACCTGGCGCAGACCTACGGCGAGCCGGCCGGTCCCATGCCGGGCGCGGCGCTCGGGCGCGGGTTCACCGACGAGGAGCTGGGCGCCTGGCTGGACGTGGCGCGGGTGCCGTACACGCGGCCGGCCGACCTGGGCGCGGCGGTGGCCGCCGAACTGGCCGCCGACCGGATCGTGGCCTGGTTCCAGGGCCGGTCCGAGTACGGGCCGCGGGCGCTCGGCCGCCGGTCGCTGCTGGCCCATCCGGGGCACGCGGGCAACACCGAGCGGCTCAACGACGTCAAGGGCCGGGAGCAGTTCCGGCCGATCGCGCCGATGGTCCTGGAGTCCAGGGCGCCGGAGATCTTCGGGCGAGGGCCGGTGCCCTCGCCGTACATGCTGTTCGTGCACGACGTGCGCGAGCCCTGGCGGGACCGCATCCCGGCGGTGGTGCACGTGGACGGCACCGCGCGCATCCAGACGATCTCGCCGGCCGACGACCCGCTGATGGCGCGGGTGCTGACCGAGTTCGAGGCGCGCACGGGGCTGCCGGTGGTGGTCAACACCAGCCTGAACACCGCGGGCCGGCCGATGGTCGACGACCCGCGGGACGCGCTGGAGTGCTTCGGCTCCTCGCCGGTGGACGTGCTGGCGCTGGGGCCTTACCTGGTGCGGCGCGGGGAGGTGTTCGCGTCGTGATCACCGTCGTGATCCCCACCATCGGCCGCGCCACGCTGCGGGAGACGCTGGCGGCGGTGGGCCGGTCGGTGCCGGTGATCGTGGTGGACGACCGGCGGGCGGGCGCCGCCGCGCTGGAGCTGCCCGATCACGTGCGGGTCGTGCGCTCGGGCGGCCGGGGCCCGGCCGCGGCGCGCAACGCCGGGTGGCGGGCCGCCGGGACGCCCTGGGTGGTGTTCCTCGACGACGACGTGATCCCCGCGCCCGGGTGGGCCGAGGCGGTCTGGAAGGACCTGGTGGACCTGCCCGACGACGTGGGCGGCAGCCAGGGCCGGATCGTGGTGCCGCGACCGGTCGGCCGGCGGCCCACCGACGCCGAGCGGCACACGCTGGGGCTGTCGGACGCGCTGTGGGTGACCGCCGACATGGCCTACCGGCGTTCGGTGCTGGAGCAGACCGGCGGGTTCGACGAACGTTTCCCCCGCGCCTACCGCGAGGACGCCGACATCGCCCTGCGGGTGGCGCGGGCGGGCCACCGGCTGGTCGCGGGCGAGCGGGTGACCACGCACCCGGTGCGCCAGGACGGGTTCTGGGCGAGCGTGCGCTTCCAGCGCGGCAACGCCGACGACGCGCTGATGCGGCACCTGCACGGGCCGGACTGGCGGCAGGCGATCGGCGGCTCGGGCGGCCGGCTGCGCCGCCACGCCGCCACCTCGGCCGCCGCGCTCACGGCCGCCGCCCTCGGCCTGGCCGCCACCGTGGCCCGCCCGTCCGGGAAAGGGCGCGCTGACCGGTGGCCGGAGAGGCGGCCCGGCAGTCGGCCCGGCAGTCGGCCCGGCAGTCGGCTCGGCAGTCGGCCCGGCAGTCGGCCCGGCGGGCGGCTCGATCGGCGGCCCGGCGGGTGGCGGGCGTTGCCGGTGCTGGCAGCGATCGCCGGAGCCCTGTGGGCCGCGATGACCGCCGAGTTCGCCTGGCGGCGCATCGCCCCAGGGCCGCGTACTCCGCGCGAGGTGTGGCGCATGGCCGTCACCAGCGTGGTGATCCCGCCGGTCGCCTGTGTGCACCGGCTTCGGGGGGAATGGAGGTGGCGGCGATGAGACGTCGCGATCCGGCGGCTCGGTGCGGCCGCGGCCGTACGAACGCCACGCAGTGCCGCGGCAAGGCCGGACGGGCCGCCCGCAAGCCCGCGGAACCCACCACAGCGGAACCCGCCACAGCGGCGGCGTGCCGGGCGGCCGGAGAGCACGGCGGCGGCCGGGGACGCGTCCTGGTGGCGCGGCTCGACGACGCCGGCGACGTCCTGCTGGCCGGGCCCGCCACCCGGGCCGTGCGCACGCTCGCCGACGAGCTGGTCTTCCTGGCCGGTCCCAACGGCCGGGCCGCCGCCGAGCTGCTGCCCGGCGTGGACCGGGTGATCGAGTGGCGGGCGCCGTGGATCGACCACTCCCCCGCCGCCGTGTCCAACGCCCAGGTCGCCGACCTGATCGCCCGGGTGGAGGGCGTGGACGAGGCGCTGCTGCTGACCTCCTTCCACCAGTCGGCACTGCCGCTGGCCCTGCTGCTGCGGATGGCCGGCGTGCGGCGCGTCTGCGCGATCAGCAACGACTACCCCGGCTCGCTCCTGGACGTCCGGCACGTCGTGGACGAGACGCTCGACGTGCCCGAGGCCGAGCGCATGCTGGCCGTCGCGCGGGCCGCCGGGTTCGATCTGCCACCCGGCGACGACGGCAAACTGGCTGTTCGGCGGCCCTTGCCGGATATCGGCCGGGAAAGCGGGCATCTCCTAGGCGTCGGCGGCGCTGCCGATGAACGCTCGTACGTCGTGGTGCATCCAGGGACGTCAGCCCCCGCCAGAACGTGGCCGGCCGACAAGCATCGGCAGGCCGTCAGGGAGCTGGTGGACGACGGGCACCGGGTCGTCGTGACCGGCAAGGAACGTGACCTCACCGCCTACGTGGCCTGCGACGCGGCAGTCGACCTCGGGGGCAGGACCACGTTCGCCGAGCTGGCCGCCGTGATCGAAGGCGCCAGTGTGCTGGTGGCCGGGAACACCGGTCCCGCACACCTGGCCGCGGCGGTCGGCACACCGGTCGTGAGCCTGTTCGCCCCTGTCGTCCCCGCCGCTCGATGGGCCCCGTACGGCGTTCCCACGGTGCTGCTCGGCGACCAGCAGGCGCCCTGCTCGGGAAGCAGGGCGCGCACCTGTCCGGTGGCCGGGCACCCGTGCCTGTCCCTGGTGACAAGTGAGCAGGTGGTCAAGGCAGTGAGGGAGCTGACGCAGTGAAGGTCGATCTCATCTCCGAACACGCCGATCCGCTGGCGGCCATCGGTGGCGTGGACGCGGGCGGGCAGAACGTCTACGTCGCGCACCTGGCCGTCGCACTGGCCGAGCGCGGGCACACGGTCGTCGTCCACACCAGGCGCTCGGCGCGGTCGCAGCCCGACGCGGTGACCATGGCGCCCGGCGTCACGGTCGAGTACGTCACGGCGGGGCCGGCCGCGGTCGTGCCGAAGGACGAGCTGCCGCCGTACATGCCGGAGTTCACCGAACGCCTGGCCGACCGCTGGGCGGCCGACCCGCCGGACGTGGCCCACGCGCACTTCTGGATGAGCGGCCAGGCGGCCCTGCGGGCCGCCGCCGGGGGCGTGCCGGTGGTGCAGACCTTCCACGCGCTCGGCACCGTGAAGCGGCGCTGGCAGGGCGAGGCCGACACCAGCCCGGCGCACCGGATCGACACCGAGCGCGAGATCGGCAAGCGGGCCGACGCGGTGCTGGCCACCTGCAGCGACGAGGTCAGCGAGCTGTGCGCGATGGGCGTGCCCGAGCGGCGCGTCACGGTGGTGCCCTGCGGGGTGGACCTGACGGCGTTCCGCCCGCAGGGGCCGGTCGCGCCGCGCGCGGGCGCCAAGGTGGTGCTCAGCATCGGCCGGATGGTGCCGCGCAAGGGCGTGGACACCTTGATCGCCGCGCTGCGCCAGCTCCCGGACGCCGACCTGGTGATCGCCGGCGGCGGCCCGGACGACGAGGAGGAGACCGCCCGGCTGCGCGACCTGGCCCTCGCCTACGGGCTCCAGGACCGGGTGCACCTGATCGGCAGCGTCCCGCGCACGCACGTGCCGGCGTTGATGCGCTCGGCCGACGTCGTGGTCACCGTGCCCTGGTACGAGCCGTTCGGGATGGTCCCGATCGAGGCGATGGCCTGCGGCGTGCCCGTCGTGGCCTCGGCGGTCGGCGGCCACCTGGACACGGTCGCGGGCTGCGGCGTGCTGGTCCCGCCGCGCCGCCCGCGGGCGCTGGCCAGGGCGCTGCGCGACGTGCTCGCCGACCCGGGCAGGCGCGCGGCGCTGGGCGCGGCGGGGGCGCGGCGGGCCCGCGAGCGGTACGGCTGGTCGCGCATCGCCGAGCAGACCGAGGCGGTGTACACGCAGGTCATCGACGGCAAGCTCTGCCGCCTGGCCGCTCTGGGGGGTTGATCATGGACAGACATCTGGAAAAGCTCTGGACCACGCTGGAGAAGGTCGACGACCACGCGGTCACCATCCGCGCCTGGGGCGGGAAGCTGGCCGGCGTGCTGTCGGCCGGCGGCCGGCTGCTGGCCTGCGGCAACGGCGGGTCGGCGGCCGAGGCCCAGCACCTGACGGCCGAGCTGGTGGGCCGGTTCAGGGCCGACCGGCCGCCGTACGCGGCGATCCCGCTGCACGGCGACAGCTCCTCGATGACCGCGATCGCCAACGACTTCGGCCACGAGGAGGTCTACGCCCGCCAGGTGCGGGCGCACGGCCGTCCCGGTGACGTGCTGATGTGCCTGTCCACCAGCGGCGGCAGCCCGAACGTGCTGGCCGCGGCCCGCGCGGCGCAGGAGGTCGGCGTGGTCGCCTGGGCGCTGACCGGGCCCGCGCCGAACCCGCTGGCCGACCTGTGCGACGAGGCCGTGGCCGTGCCCGCGCAGGAGACGGCCACCGTCCAGGAGGTGCACCTCGCCATGATCCACCTGCTCTGCGACGCCATCGAGGAGGCCGTCTGATGGGCCCCCTCGTCGTCATCGGCGACACACTGCTCGACGTGGACGTCGAGGGCGACAGCGAGCGGCTGTGCCCGGACGCGCCGGTCCCGGTGGTCGACATCGCGGCCGAGCACGCCCGCCCCGGCGGAGCCGGGCTGGCCGCGCTGCTGGCCGCGCGGGACGGCGCGGAGGTGGTGCTGATCACCGCGATCGGCGACGACCCCGACGGTCACCGCCTGTGCGCGCTGCTGTCGGAGGAGGTCGAGCTGGTACGCCTGCCGCTGAACGGCGGGACCGTGCGCAAGACCAGGGTCAGGTCGAGAGGCCAGACCATGCTCAGGCTCGACAGCGGCGACGGCGTCACCCGGTCCGACCCGCCCGGCGAGATCCCCGAGGAGATCACGGCCGTGCTGGCCCGCGCCGGCGCCGTACTGGTCTCCGACTACGGCAGGGGCGTGGCCGGCATGGCCCGGGAGCTGCTGCGCGAGGCCCGCGTACCGGTCGTGTGGGACCCGCACCCCCGGGGCGGGCCGCCCATGCCGGGCTGCACGCTGGTGACGCCGAGCGAGGCGGAGGCCAGGATGTTGTGCCCGGACGGCTACCGCGGCCCCGACCACGCGGCCCGCCGCCTGGTGCGGGAGCTGCGCGCGGGAGCCGTGGCGGTCACCACCGGCGGCAACGGCGCCACGCTGGCCGTCCAGGGCGGCCCGCTGACGCGGGTGCCGCCGCCGGTGACGGCGGCCGGGCAGGACGCGTGCGGCGCGGGCGACCGGTTCGCCGGCGCCGCGGCGCTCGCGCTGCGGGACGGCGCGGACGTCGAGGAGGCGGTCACCATCGGCGTCGGCGAGGCCTCGCGCTTCGTCGAGCGCGGCGGGGCCGCCACCGTCAGGACCCAGGAACAGCGGCTCGGCGACCGGCCGCGCACCGCGCTGGAGGTGGCCAGGCTCACCCGCGCGCAGGGCGGCCGGCTGATCGCCACCGGCGGCTGTTTCGACCTGTTGCACGCGGGGCACGTGAGCCTCCTGCGGCGGGCCAGGGCGCTGGGCGACGCTCTCGTCGTCTGCGTCAACTCCGACGACTCGGTGCGCAGGCTGAAGGGCCCGTCCAGGCCCGTGGTCGACGCGCGGGACCGGGTCGAGGTGCTGCGGGCGCTGAGCTGCGTGGACGCGGTCCTGGTGTTCGAGGAGGACACCCCGGCCGAGTCCATCGAGCTGCTGCGGCCCGACGTGTGGGTGAAGGGCGGGGACTACGAGGGGGAAGTCCTGCCCGAGTCAGAGGTCCTGGAGCGGCTCGGCGCCGAGTTCGTCGCCCTCAGCACGCTGCCGGGACGTTCGACCAGCAATCTGATCAGGGAGATCCAGTGAATATTTTGATCACCGGGGGCGCCTCCGGTCTCGGCCTGGCCACCGCCGAAGCGGTCGAGAAGGAGGGCTGGCGGGCGCTCGTCGTCGACGTGCGCGAGCCGGACCAGCGCTTCGACCACGTCACGGCCGACCTGGCCGACCGCGGGCAGGCCGAGCGGGCCGTGCGCGAGCTCGCCGAGCGGGCCGGCGGCCTGGACGGCGTGGTGACCGCGGCCGGCATCGACGCCTGCGGACGCCTGGAGGACGTGCCCGCCGACGACTGGGAGCGGGTGATCCAGGTCAACCTGCTCGGCACGGCCGCCGTCGTCCGGGCGGCGCTGCCGTATCTGAAGCGGAGCCGCGGCAAGGTGGTGACCTGCGCCTCGACGCTCGGGCTGCGCCCGCTGAGCGACGCCTCGGCGTACTCGGCCTCCAAGTTCGGCGTCGTCGGCTTCACCAGGGGCCTGGCGGTCGAGCTGCGCGGCGAGGTGGGGGTGACCCTGCTGATCCCGGGCGGCATGCGGACGAGCTTCTTCGACGGGCGTCCCGAGCAGTACAAGCCGGGCCCGGAGGCGGGGCTGAACGACCCGGCCGACGTCGCCCAGACCGTCGTGTTCGCGCTCCGGCAGCCGGCCGGGTGCGAGGTCAGAGAGCTGGTCGTCTGCCCCTCGACGGAGACGTCATGGCCCTAGAACTGCTGGCGTTGCGCGGGCTCGGCCTGGGCGACCTGCTCACGGCCGTCCCCGCGCTGCGGGCGCTGCGGCAGTCGTTCCCCGGGCACCGGATCACGCTGGCCGCGCCGAAGTCCCTGGAGGCCCTGCTGCCGCTGATCGGCGCGGTGGACGCCCAGGTGGACGTGTCCGGGCCGGGCCCGGTGCCGTTCCAGCGGCCCGACATCGCGGTCAACCTGCACGGCAAGGGACCGCAGAGCATCGAGGCGCTGCGCGCCACCGACCCGGGCCGGCTGATCAGCTTCGGCGTCGGCCCGCCGTGGCAGGACGGCGGGCACGAGGTGCGGCGCTGGTGCGGCCTGCTGGAGTGGCACGGCATCCCCGCCGACCCGGAGGACCTGACGCTCGGCATCTCCGACCGGACGGGCCCGGTGATCGTGCATCCGGGGGCCGCCTACCCGGCGCGGCGCTGGCCGCCCGAGCGGTTCGCCGAGGTCGCGGCGGCGCTGGACGACGTGGTCGTCACCGGCAACGCCGACGAGGTGCCGATCGCCACGAAGGTCGCCGAGCTGGCCGGGCTGCCGCCGGAGCGCATGCTGGCCGGCCGCACCCGGCTGGCCGACCTGATCGACCTGGTCAGCCGGGCCAGGTTGGTGGTCTGCGGCGACACCGGGGTCGCGCACCTGGCGACGGCGTTCTGCGTGCCGTCGGTGGTGCTGTTCGGCCCGGTGCCGCCGTCGGAGTGGGGGCCGCCGCCCGGATGGCGGCACGTGGCCCTGTGGGCCGGTCGCAAGGGCGACCCGCACGGCCTGCGCCCCGATCCCGGCCTGCTCAGGATCGAGGTGTCGGAAGTGGTCGACGCAGCTCTGGAGGTCACGTCATGAGGGCTCTGGTCACCGGCGGAGCCGGCTTCCTCGGTTCCTACCTGTGCGAACGCCTGCTGGACGAGGGCGCCGAGGTCATCTGCATGGACAGTTTCCTGACCGGCGGCCCGCGCAACGTCGAGCACCTGCTGGACAATCCGGCCTTCCGGCTCATCGAGAGCGACCTGACCGGGTACGTGCACGTCCCGGGTCGGGTGGACCTGGTGCTGCACTTCGCCTCGGCCGCCTCGCCGGCCGACTACCTGCGCTACCCGATCGAGACGTTGCGGGTGGGCAGCGTGGGCACCCTGCACGCGCTCGGGCTGGCCAGGGAGAAGGGCGCCCGGTTCGTCCTGGCGTCCACCAGCGAGGTGTACGGCGACCCGCTGGAGCACCCGCAGAAGGAGACGTACTGGGGGAACGTCAACCCGGTCGGCCCGCGCAGCGTCTACGACGAGGCCAAGCGCTTCGCCGAGTCGCTGACCACCGCCTACCGCCACTCGCGCGGCACCGACACCGGGATCGTGCGCATCTTCAACACCTACGGCCCGCGGATGCGCCCGTTCGACGGCCGGGCGATCCCGACGTTCATCCGGCAGTCGCTGAAGGGCGAGCCGCTGACCATCACCGGCGACGGCACCCAGACCAGGTCGATCTGCTACGTGGACGACACGGTCTCGGGCATCCTGGCCATGGCCCGCAGCGACTTCACCGGCCCGGTCAACATCGGCAACCCGGACGAGCTGACCATGCTGGAGCTCGCCACCCTCATCCGCGACCTGACCGGTTCGGCCTCGGAGATCGAGTTCATCGACCGGCCCGCCGACGATCCGAAGGTGCGCCGGCCCGACACCACCCTGGCCGCCGAGCGGCTGGGCTGGCGGGCGGAGGTGCCCGCCAAGGAGGGGCTGCGGCGCACGATCGAGTGGTTCACCGCGGAGCTCGCCGCGAACGACAGGTTCGAGGAGCTGCGTGTGTGACGGAGAACGCCGAGGGATCGGCGACTCCACGGGAGGTCGTGGGCCGGGCGTGCCTCGGGCACGTACGAGGAGACCGTCGTGCCCGCCCGGTCGGGCGCCGCCGGACTGCCCATCACCTACCGGGCGGC
>NZ_JBEZGC010000020.1:0-174272 GCF_040649795.1 Nonomuraea sp. NPDC048881 | reverse complement strand
GGCCGGATGGCGTACTACCGGCTGGAGGATCCGCACGTACGGATGCTGCTGGACCTGGCGCTGGCCCACACCGAGCACACCGAGGCCATCCACCCGGAGCGGGAGGGCGAGCGCTGATGGGCGTGGGTCACGGGCACG
Source organism: Nonomuraea sp. NPDC048881 (assembly GCF_040649795.1). NCBI lineage: Bacteria > Bacillati > Actinomycetota > Actinomycetes > Streptosporangiales > Streptosporangiaceae > Nonomuraea > Nonomuraea sp. NPDC048881. Next base: position 174,134 of record NZ_JBEZGC010000020.1, on the reverse strand, counting down.
GGCACGCCGGGGCCCGGCACCGCTGGCGGCTGGCGGTCTCGTTCGTCCTGATCGGTGGATTCTTCCTGGTCGAGCTGGCCTACGGGCTGATCTCCGGGTCGCTGGCCCTGATGTCGGACGCCGGGCACATGGCCGCCGACGTCGTCACGCTCGGCGCGGCGCTGGTCGCCACCAGGATCGCCGCTCGCCCCGACACCACCGGCCGGCGCAGCTACGGCTCCTACCGGGCCGAGGTGTTCGCGTCGCTGCTGGCCGTGGTCCTCATGCTGGGCGTCGCCGTCTATGTGGTCGCCGAGGCCATCGGCAGGATCGGCGGCCCGGCCGAGGTGTCCTCAGGGCCGATGCTCGTGGTGGGCGCGCTCGGGCTGGTGGTCAACCTGATCGCCCTGTTCCTGCTGCGGTCCGGCGCCAGTGAGAGCCTCAACGTCAAGGGCGCGTACCTGGAGGTGGTGGCCGACACGGCGGGCTCGGTCGGCGTCATCGCGGCGGGGTGGCTGATCACGGCGACCGGTCAGGTGTTCTGGGACACGGTCATCGCGCTGGCCATCGGCGTGTTCGTCGCCGTGCGTGCGATCTCGCTCGGCCGGCAGGTGTTCGCGGTGCTCGGCCAGCACGTGCCCGAGGGCATGGACGCCTCCGTCGTGGCGGCCGACCTGGCGGCCATCGAGGGCGTGCGCGACGTGCACGACCTGCACCTGTGGACGCTGACCTCCGGCATGAACGTCGCCACCGCCCACCTCGTCACGGGCGACCAGAGCGACAATCACTCCGTCCTCGATCAGGCCCGTGACCTGTTGCGCACCCGTCATGGCGTCGCGCACGCGACCCTGCAGGTGGAGCCGGACGGCCACACCGGCTGCGACGAGGTCGGCTGGTAGCCGGCTACCTGGCCGGCCGTCCGGTAGAGCAGGGTCAGGCGGGGTTCGAGCACCCACCGCCCAACCCGGCCTGCCAGGACAGGTCGAACGCCTGGTGACTGGCCTTGCAGGAGAACGGGCTCAGCTTGGCCCGCGGAGCGACGTAGAGCGCCACGGCCGCCAGGACGCGACGGCGACCGGCCTGACCCAGCGCCTGCCGAGCAGGTCGAAGTGCTCCGGACGCGTCACGAGCCCGATGACGAAGAACGACATGAGCCCGAAGAGCCGCCGGAACGGCAGCGCCGGCAGGTGCCAGTTGAGCCAGGCCAGATCGATGATCGTCAGGCTCCGCTCTTGGTCCAGAGCGGTGCGGGGCTCGGCATGAGCGCGACCACCAGGAACTTGACGTTGTCGAGGAAGGGATCGCGCCTCTTGGCCCGCGACGCCTGCTGAGGGACGGTCACGAGGGGCCCGGATCGGACGTCCTCGTCCGTCCGGGGGCCGGGTCAGGTTCGTCGGCATGCGTCAGCCGGTCTGGGGCGACGTTCCGGCCGCGCCGCGGGCGGCGAGCATGTCGCGCATCAGCTCGATCTCCGCCTTCTGGGCGGCGAGTATCGACCTCGCCATGCGCCTCACCTGCGGCTGGCCGCTCCCCTGCGCTGCCTGAGCCATCTGCACGCCGCCCTGGTGATGCGGGATCATCAGGCGCAGGAAGAGGGTCTCCGCCTCCTTGCCGCTCGCCTGTTCCAGCTGCTTGAGCTGGTCGCGGGTGGCCATGCCGGGCATCTGGGCGGACTGCGGTCCCATGCCGGGCATCTGGGCGGACTGCGGTCCTATGCCGGGCATGTTCTGGTGGCCCTGACGCATCCAGGCCATGCGGGGTTCCAGCGACGCCTGGGGCAGGCCCCACAGGTCCAGCCAGGCGTACATCTGCCCGATCTGCTGCTGCTGGGTGGTCGCGATGTCGTAGGCGAGCGTCCTGACCTCGCGGTCGGTGGTGCGGTCGCGGATGATCAGTGCCATCTGGACGGCCTGCGCGTGGTGGGCCTGCATGTCACGGGCGAAGCCGGCCTCCAGCGACGCGTCCCCGGGCGGGCCCGCGTACCAGAGGCGGAGGCCGAGGCCGGACAGCGCGAGCGTCAGCACGGCGGCCACCGCCACCAGGACCCCGCGCCGCCGCGGGAACGCCGGGAGCCTCATGCCGACGGCTCCCCGATCCCGCCGCTGCAGGACGCGCCCGGCTCGGGCGTCCCGGGGCCGTTGATGTTGGCGCGCAGGAACGCCGTCAGCCGTGGGTCGTCGGCGCTGTCCAGCTTGAGCTGCTTGCCCCAGGCGCTGAGCACGACCGGCGCGGACAACCCCGTGTACGGCGACAGGACGACGAAGTCGCGTCCCTGGGCCTGCTGGTAGAGGATGTCCAGTTGGTCCTTCGGCAGCCCCGGCTGGAAGGCGATCCAGACGGCTCCGTGCTCCTGGCTGTGGACGACGTTCTCGTTGCGCAGGGGCTTGCTGTAGATGCCGCAGTTCTGCCACTCCGGCGCGTGGTCGCCGCCGACCGGCGGGGCCTGCGGGTAGCTGACGACCTTGTCGGTGTGGTTGCGGCTGCTCACGTTGGTCGTCTGGACCGCGTCCAGCGACCGTCCGGCCCGGTCGTCCAGGACGAACGCCGTGGCCGTCGCGGCCATCCCGGCGGCCGTGATCATCGTGGCGCTGATCATGACGACCCGTCGCCGGCGCTCCGCGCGCCGCTGCTCGGCCTGCAGCGCGGAGAGCCGCTCCTTCAGCGTGCCCTCGGCGTTCTTGCCCATCCGCTACCTCCGAACCCACGTGCTTCTACAGTTCGTAGAACTTCTACAGCACGTAGAATATGGATCCCGTAAGCGGATTCCGTCTCACTCATCCGGGGGGGCGCGCGGGCCGTGCGGTCCAGGATCTGCTGCTCCACCTTTCCGCTGGGCAGGTGGATGCGGTAGAGGCGGATGTTCCCCGGCGAGGAGACGGGGTTGTCTGGGCCGTAAGCGCTGCCGAGCAGTTGGTAGGCGTGGTCGGCGTGCAGCGCCATGCCCTGGAACGGCAGCCCGAGGGCGGCGCCGGGCTGCGGCAGGTCGGCGAGCGGGCGCAGGCCGCCGGGGGCCGTGCAACGCAGGTCCACGAGCCGGAGGCGCGGCTCGCCGGCCATCTTGTAGCGCAGCAGCAACAGGCCGGAGTCGGGATCGAGGGCCGGGGCGTTGCTCGTCGAGCCGGGCAGCGGCCGCCAGGTGGTCAGGCACCGGCTGCCCGAGGTCAGGACGGCGCCGTCGATGAAGGGGAAACGGCAGATGCCGCGGCCGTAGCCGGAGGCGGGGCCGGCGTCCCACTCGGTCCACAGCACGGGGTCGCGGCCCGCGGTCCGTTGCACGCCCAGGGCGCCGCCGTGCCCGAAACCCAGCAGGTACATCGCTCCGGTGAGGGTGCCGTCCAGGGACAGGCGGTTGAGGCACAGGTCGCCGCGCCGGGCGCGGTCGGCCTGGGTGCGGGCAAGGCGTTCTCCGTCCAGGCGGACGCCGCCTTCATGAGCTGGAGGGCGTACAGGTGCCTGTCGCGTTCGTCGAAGGCGAAGGACTGCAGCACGGTGCCGTGCAGCAGGCGTCCGCCGCGCAGCAGGATCCGGCCGGTCGAGGCGAGGCTTCGCGAGTCGGCCGTCGAGGGGGACGCCACGGCGGCAGGCGGTCCGGCGAGCGCGAGATCCATCGCGGCGGCCAGCGCGGCGATCGTGCCCGTACGCAGCGCCTCGCGACGGGTCGGCGGGGGCGGCCGAGGAGTCATCGGGTCATCCCGGGACGGAGGTGGTGGGCGGGACGGCCGCGACGAGGGCCACGGCGAGCGCGAGCGGGCGCACGAACGGGGGATTCACCAGGTCCTCCTGACGAGAGGGCGAACCGGCACGGTGTCACGCCGGGCGGACGCCTTGCCGGCGGGCTCTTCCGAGGCGACTCGGCCGCGGGCCACGCGGGGCTGAGTCCGTGCCTTCAGATCATGTGACGTGGTCGCCGTCGTGGCAGGTGACGGCCCAGTTCGCGGCCGTGTGGTCGGCAGCGGCGGAGGCGGTCGCCGCGACCGCGGCGTCGTCGGGCCGTGGTGAGTGATGGGTGGGGCCGTGCGGGTCCGGACAGTGCGGTGTCAGGCGTCGCGGGGCGCCGTTCTCGTCGAAGGCGTGGCCGCCGGGCGTGACGTGGTCGACCTGCAGCGTGGTGTGCCCGATGTCGTGGCGTTCGCGCAGCAGCCGTTCGACGGCCAGGCGGGCCGCGTGGCAGTCGGCGCCCGGAACGACCAGCACGTGCGCCGACAGCGCGGGATAGCCGGAGGTGACCTCCCAGATGTGCAGGTCATGCACCTCGACCACGGTGTCGATCGCGGCGATCTGGCGGCCCACCTCGGCCGGGTCCAGCCGGGCGGGAGCGGCCTCCATGAACACCCGTCCGGCGTCGCGGACCAGGCCCCAGCCGGCCTTCAGCATCAGGGCGGCGACCACGAGGGCGGCGATGGCGTCGGCACGGTTCCAGCCGGTCAGCCAGACGACCAGGCCGGCGATGGTGGTGCCGATGAAGGCGTACAGGTCGTTGAGTATGTGCTGGAAGGCGCCCTCGACGTTGAGGCTCGAACGGTTGGCCTTCGACAGCAGCCAGGCGGCGGCCACGTTCACGACGATGCCGGCCAGCCCGGTCGCCACCACGTACAGGCCCTCGACCGCGGGCGGCTCGACCAGGCGGCGCACGCCCTCGAAGGTGAAGTACGCCGCGAGCAGCAGCAGGGTGATGCCGTTGACCTGGGCGGAGACGATCTCGGCGCGCTTGAGGCCATAGGTGAAGCCGCCGCGCGGCGGCCGGGCCGCGATCCGCATCGCGACCAGCGCCAGCACGATCGCCATGGCGTCGGTGAGCATGTGCCCGGCGTCGGAGATCAAGGCCAGCGAACCCGCGATCACGCCGATCACCACCTCGACGGCCATGAAGCCGGCGATCAGCGCGAGCGCGCCGCGCAGGTGACGCCGGTCGGCGTCCGCGCTCACCCCGTGCCCGTGTCCGTGTCCATGACCGTGTCCGCGGGGGCCGTCGTCGTGACGGTGGTCGTGACCCTGCTGCTCAGACATGCCTGGAGCTCCTCGGAGGGTGGGCGACGTGGGCGATGGCCAGATGCAGCGGGGCTCGCAGCCCGTAACATCTGACTGGATGTTCATATGTACAGATGCTGGATGCTGTAGCCCCAGAGGTCAAGGACCTTGGTGGAGATCGAGCTTTACTCATGAACATCTGATCAGATGTTTAAACTTTCGGTAATCCGTCAACTACACAACGTGAAGTTCGCCGGTCAGGACTCCCACGACCTGGTCGCGCTCTACAGGTTCCCTTGCACCGGTGCAGCCACACGCACCCACCGAGTGAAAGGAACACCGATGACCGACCCCCACGACCACCCCACGGCTCCCTGCCTCCCCGGCACTGAGAACGACTGCGCCGACGATCACACCGCGACGACCGTGCAGGACCAGGGCTGCGACGCCGGTCACTGCCACGACGACCACGGCACGACCGCGTCCTAGCCGCCACGGCGGCCCGCCCCTCGGCGGTCGGGCCGTCGCCTCGCCCGCGCGGCCGATCCCGCTCCGGCTCGCCCATGGAGCGACGCCGGAGCGCCCCGCGCCCCGCCGAGTCACGACATCGAGACGACGGTGAAAGGTTGGACCAGTTCCTCATGCACGCCGAGCACGAAGACCACGACCATGACCGCGACCATGACCACGCCCGTGGCCTCCCCCTCCCCCACAGCCACGCCGCCCTCGACGGCGCCACCGCACCGCCGCTCCAGGCGGGGACGCCCGGCCGGCTCGCCCTGCTGACCGCCTCCGCGGTGCACCATCAGGTCTTCACGGTCGTCCGCCTGCGCTCCGGCTACGACCTGGCCGAGGTGGACGCCTTCCTCTCCCAGGTGGAGACCACGCTCAGCCTGCTCTGGCAGGACAACACCCAGCTTCGCGAACGCCTCGGCGCCGCCCCTCCCGTGAGCATGCCCACCGACGCCGGCGTGCTCGCGGCGGCACACCGCAGCGCCCAGGAAACCCTTGAATCCGCCCAGCAGGAAGCCCATCAGATCCTCGCCGACGCCCGTACCGACGCCGAACGACTGCGGCGCGAGGCCGCGTCGGCCGCCGACGCGCTGACCCGGGCCGCCCACCAGGCCCTTGACGAACAGCTCGACCGGCTCGAACGCGCCATCACCGACCAGGGCCGGAACCTGCAGCACAACCTGCACACCCAACTCGGCCACCTGCGCGCCGCCCTGGCCGACCTGGACGCCCACGGCCCCACGCCCGCCCACGGCGCCCACGACGCGGCCTCGCAGCGGCCGATCACCGTACATTCGCCCCCCTTCACCCGCGACCCGGCCGCCGGTCACTGACGGACGGCCTGGCTCGTCGGCTCGTGCCGTCCGTCGTCGCGGTGTCCCGACGCGACGACCGCCCACCAACCCCGCACCCTCGCCGGAAAGGCCGTGTCATGCTCGTGCCGCTCGGGGGATCGACGCCGCCATCAGTGCCCCTGCACACCCTGTCCGCCCTGAACGTGGAAGCCTCCGCCCCCGATACTGCCCTGACCGCCTGGACGACCTGGGCCGCCGTCGTGCTGGTGGCACTGTCCACGCTGGTCGGCGCCTCCCTGGCCCGCCGCAGGAACGCCACGATCAGCGTCTGGCTGGCCATCGCCTCGGCGCTGATGCTCATCACCGCCCTGGTCGACCTGCTGCCCGACGCCTGGCACGAAGCCGACGCCACCGGCGTGCCGCTGTGGGTCGTGGGTGTGGCCGGCGCGTTCGGCTTCCTGGTCATCACCTTCTTCACCCGTAAGGGCTGCGGGCACAGTCACGGTGACGAGGCCGGCGGCGGGCGGCACGCGCCCGGCCTGCACCGCCGGGTCCAGCAGGCGGTCAGCGCCGCCGTCTACGGCGGTGTGGGCACCGCGGCCGCCCTGTCGCTGCACCGCATGATCGAGGGGGCGACCCTGGCCTTGGCCGCGTCCGCCGTCGTGGTGGCCGCCCTGGTGATCCACTCGGCCAGTGAAGGGCTGGCCCTGACCGCCATGCTCGACCTGGCGCGCAGACCGGCCGTCCCCTGGCTCACCCTGTCCTGTCTGGCTCCCGCGGCCGGCGTCGTCCTGGCGACGGTGGCGCCGCTGCCCGCCCAGAGCGTGCCGGTGCTGCTCGGCATGGTGACCGGCGTACTGCTGCGTACCGGTCTCATCGGACTCACCATCGCCCGCGACAGCCGCCGCCTCACCCGCCGCCACCTCGTCCTCGCCGCCACCGCCGTGGCCGCCATCGGCGGCCTGCTGGTCACCACCCAGACCCTGCTCGCCGACGGTCCGCCGGCATCCTCCGCGCCGGTCGCCGCCGCCCGGGGCCTCGCCACCGCGCCGAACCCTCGAACGGCCGAAGCCGCACCGCCCCTCGATCCGTTGCCTCGGCAGACGTCCGAGGCCCAGCTACGCGCCGCCGTCACCGCCAGGCGGCTCACCCTCGAACAACTCCTGGCGCGCAGGGACGCCACCACCATCACCGCCGACGCCACCGCCCTCCTGCGCGCCCTGCCCGAGCACACCCCCGACCAGATCACGCGGACCCTGCGCCAGGCCAAGATCGATCCCGGCACCAGTGTCGGTGACCTCACCCTGCTGCAGCGCCACCTCCTGCTCACCTCACTCAGCGACGCGCTCCCCACCCCGCGCCCCTGAGACGACGCCTCGGCCCACCGGTCCGGCCGGTCAGGTTCGACGACATGTAGAAAGCGATATCGGCGACTCACCCCCCGTCCCGACCTGGATCGATAAGGCCGTCATGAGGAGCGGGCCCGGTTCCGGGATCAAGGGCTTAGCCGGGTCTTACGCCGGAGTTGGCACCGTGAGGCAGCAGAACTTGAGGGAGATGACAGATGAACGCGCACGAGCCTCACGAGCAGGACCCTGGAGCGCAGGGAAACGGCGGGTGGAGCCAGTTCGGCACCACGCCACCGACCGCCGGAGGCTTCCCCCGCCGTGACCCGATCGTCACGGAGCAGCCGCCGCCCCCGCCTCCGCCGGCGCCGACCTTGAAGGCCCGTTTCACCGCCGGCCAGAAGGCGGTGGCCGGGCTCGCACTGGCAGCGATGGCGATCGTCGGCGGGGTGGTCGGCGCCGTCGCGGTGAACTCCTTCCGGCCCGCACCCGTCGCCACCACCAGCCACGTGCCCAGCCCCGCCCTCAAGCCGGCCTCCGGGTCGCTCACCGTGGCAGACGTCGCGGCCAAGGTTCAGCCGACCGTCGTGATGATCCAGGGGCAGAGCGGCGAGGGCTCGGGCGTCGTGCTGTCGGCGGACGGCCTCATCCTCACCAACAACCACGTGGTCGAGGGTGCGAGCCAGGGCGGCGGGCAGATGAGCGTGAAGTTCAGCGACGGCAAGACGGCCAAGGCGAGCATCGTCGGCACCGATCCAGCCACCGACCTGGCCGTCATCAAGGCCGCGGACGTGTCCGGGCTGACCAAGGCGACGCTCGGCGACAGCGACGCACTCAAGGTGGGTGAAGCCGTACTGGCCATCGGCAGCCCCCTCGGCCTGGACGGATCCGTGACGGCGGGGATCGTCAGCGCGCTTGACCGTACCCTCACCACCGGCCCTGACCAGCGGCAGCAGCTCCCTCCCGGCTGGGGGCAGGAGCAGAGCCGGCAGAGCGCCGGCACGACGATCGGCGGCGCCATCCAGACCGACGCCTCGATCAACCCGGGCAACTCCGGCGGCGCGCTCGTCAACGCCGCTGGGGAACTGGTCGGCATCAACACCGCCATCGCCTCGAACGCCGCCGGCGGCGGTGTGGGCTTCGCCATCCCGGTCAACACCGCCAAGCAGGTCTCCGACCAGCTCATCGCCACCGGCAAGGTCCGCCACGCGGTCCTCGGGGTGAGCGTCACCGACGCGACCGGCGATGTGCCCGGCGCCCTGATCAGCCAGGTCATAGCGGGAAGCCCGGCGGAGAAGGCCGGACTGAAGCAGGGCGACCTGATCACGAAGATCGGCAACACGCCGGTCGACGCGGGCGAGACCGTCGTCGGACAGGTCAGAGGCGCCAAGCCGGGCCAACAGGTCAAGATCACTTATCTGAGGGACGGCCAGGCGCACGAGGTCAACGTCACCCTCCAGGAGAAGACCTGACCCGACATCCACGCTGGCCATTCAACGGTCACGCCTCCCCAGGGTTGGGCTCTGGCCAGTGATTCGGCGCCTGACAGCGTTCTCGGCACACTCCGGAGCCTCTCCCTGAAGGCAGGAAAGGCGAATCATCATGGCAGTCCTCCGCAGGAGCGCTCACGACAGCCTGCGCGTTCGCCAGGGCTCCGAATTTCTCGTCACCGAGGTGGCGGACGGCATGCCCACAGGCAGCCCTCGCCCAGGGCAGGACTTGGGAGGGGTGGGCGCTCCCCAGGATCGGAGCAGGGCCCAACGGCGTCGACATCGCCGGCGCCGTGCCTCCCGGCGGCCCGATCCACGTCCGCTACGAACTCTGGGACGCCGAGCCGGGCCTGCTCCCTGCCTGGGATCGTCTGTGGGAAGGCCGCTTCCACCTGGGAACCGGCCTCATCGGCATTGCTCAGCATTTCGCGGAGGAGTGGGATGAGTACGTCGAGTTCGACACGGGCGAGCGTGACAGCGCCTGGTCGGCTCGCGTGCTGAACAGGGTTCTGTCCAACCCCGAGGAGCCCGACTTTCCCGCCGACATCGTCGAGGTCGATCTCTACCGAGTGCAACTCTGGCCGCTCGTCACGGCATGAAGCGGTCGCGACAGAACCGCCGATTGAACGCGTAGAAGGCTCCGGTGCTCGGGAAGTCCTCCGAGCGCTGCGCCTGCCCCGGCGGGATAACCGAAGGACGCCTCTATGTCAGAGAGGCGAGGAGCCGGCCAAATGCTGTGAGATCCGCGCAGGTGATCGGATAGCCGTAGGTGGACGGCCGCTTGCCTTTGTTGACCTTCTTGGGAAAGTGACGCATGCCATCGGAATGCTTGGGCGCGTCAGGAATCCCTAATCCCGCCTCCGCCGGAAGTCGTGACAGGTCGGTCTCGGGGTGCAGGAAGACAGCGATGACGTTTCTCCCGCTCCGCTGCCGATCGAGATAGATGATGGCGTGGTCGCGTTTCAACTCACAGTAGTACTGCACGGGCTCGCGGAGCAGGATGAATCCGTGCTCGTGCGCGATGGCCAACAGGCGCTGTTCGAGATCCGTGAGCGGGTGCTCGTGTGCGGCCATTGTGCTCCTTCTGACAGGCGCAGCCTCGGACGTACCTCACCAGAAGCGGATCTTAACGGCCGACCACGCCCACCGCAGGAGCCGCCTGGGCCCGTGATCCGGACGTTCCTGGGTACGTCGAGCGGGCCCAGCTGAGGCACGGCTGACCCAGGCGTGCTGCGAGCTCTGCCTGGCACGGGGTGAATGCGGCAAGGCGTGGATGTCGGCGGTGCGGGGTTCTCAGTACAGTGTCGGGGTGGTGGGTGAGCAGCTGAGTGTGCGGGTGGACAGCTGGATCTGGTCGGTACGGCTCACCAAGACCCGTTCGATCGCGGCCGACGCCTGCCGGGGCGGTCACGTCCGGGTCAACGGGGTGCGGGTCAAGCCTGCGCACGCCGTACGGGTCGGAGACGAGATCCGGCTGCGGCATGACGGGCGCGAACGCATCGTGGTTGTCTCCCGTGCCATCACCAAGCGCGTCGGCGCCGCCGTGGCCGCCGAGTGCTACGTCGACAAGAGCCCTCCGCCCCCTCCCCGCGAGGAGACCGTGACGGTGGCCGTCCGGGCTCGTGGCGCGGGGCGTCCCACCAAACGCGAACGCCGCAGCCTCGACAAGCTGCTCGCGCGCCCGGTGGTGGAGGAGGAGCGACGGAGCGGCCGGGCACGCCCGGACTGACCACAGAGGTCCCGCCGTGCCGGATGCACGGAGGCAACCGCGCCTGTGCGGCATCCCGACAACGCGGCGGTGCGCTCGCACGGATGCGGCGAGGTCCCCACAGAGGTGCTGGAAGCCGCTGCCAGGGCCGGCTGGTGTCCTCGACGGCATCGCGCGAGCCCACCGTAGCCCGCTCCTCGGTCACGACGGACTGACCGCATCCGCTCAGAGCGCTCGAACGGTTCTCGTCCAGGACTTCGATCTTGTACGGTCGCCCGCATGAACTGGCAGCAGCAGCACGCCGCGGTGACCGCGGCCAACGCACTGACCGCCCGGTGGGTACAGACCTGTTCGGGGGGATCCGTCGTGATGGCCGGCGCAGGCGCCTGGCCGTTGCTGGCTCATCTCGCGTCAGCCGCCGGAGGAGGGGGGCGCGCGGAACTGCAGGAGGCCGTGGGGGTGGACGCCGCCACCGCGTCCCAGGCGGCCCGAGTCGTGCTGTCGATCATGGGCGAGTCCACGGCGGTACGGTCGGCGCTGGGCTTGTGGTCCCGGCCGGACCTGCCGCTACGTCGGGACTGGCTCAGCACGCTTCCCGCAGGCATGCACGGCGAACTGACCGCAGACCCGGCCGCGGACCGGCTCCGGCTCGACACCTGGGCCAAGGAGCAGACCGGCGGGCTGATCGACAGCATGCCCCTCCAGCTGAGCGACCGCGTGCTGCTCGTCCTGGCCATGGCGCTGACCGTGCGCACCGCGTGGCTGCGGCCGTTCACCGACGGCGTCGGCCTGTACGAGGGCGGCCCGTGGGCCGGACGTGAGATCCATGTCTTACGCCGCAGCACCCGCCTACTCGACCGGGCTGGGGTCGCCGACACGCCGGCCGGCCGGCTGACCTTGCTTCGAGTCATGGGTACCGGTGGGATCGACGTCCATCTGGTGCTGGGTGACGGCTCGATGGGACCCGGGCAGGTTCTCGGCGCCGGGGTCGATGTGCTGGACGGGCGTCATCTCGCCACGCCGGCCGGTGTTCTGGCTGCGGGCTGTCCGGGCCCCGGGATGACTGTCCGCCACGTTCGCGACCACGTCCCTGAGGACGTGCTGAACGTCAAAATCCCGCGTTTCACCATCGCCGCCACGCACGACCTCCTGGAGTTGCCCGAGGTCTTCGGCCTGGCAACGGTGACCAACCCGACCCGCGGACACTTCCCGGGCATCAGCACCCAGCCGCTCGCCGTCACCCAGGCCCGGCAGAATGTCGTCGCCGCCTTCCACTCCGCCGGATTCGAAGCCGCCGCGATCACCGCCTTCGGCGCCGTCGGGGGCGGAATGGCCCCGCCGTCCCGGTACCGCGTCAGACACGTCGACCTCGAATTCAGCCGTCCCTTCGGGTTCCTCGCGGTTGACCGCCGGAGCCGGCTCGTCATGGCCGCCGGCTGGGTCGCCGAAGCCGAAGCCTGGTCTGGCTGAGGACCGCGTCGCCCTTGCCTGCGCCGGACCGAAAATCGGTTGCCTGGGATGGCGGGGGTTCGAGAGCGTGATGCCCATGAGGCTCTGACGGAAGACACCCCGCCCTTGGTGATGCCGCGACGCCGGTACGCGTCGTGATGCCGCCTGTCCATGCCCTTCTGCAGGGAAGAGAACGTCTTTGTCTCAGCAACAGTCTCAGCGACACCCGGCCCCGTCCGCTCCGGTCACGGGGGCCACCGTCACCGTGTTCGCCTCGCCCACCAGCTGGATCGAGTCCGACGCCGTCGCGCAGTGCCGTCAGGTGGCCGCTCTCGACGGCATGACGCACGTCGCCGCCATGCCTGACCTGCACCCCGGCAAGGGCGCGCCCGTCGGGGCCGCCATGGCGTCGGCCGTCCTGTACCCGTTCCTGGTGGGCTCCGACATCGGGTGCGGCATCGCCGTGTTCCCGGTGAGGCTCAAGCGCGCCGTGCCCGAGAGGCTCGCCGCCCGCTTTCCCGACCTCGATCGTGCGCTGGATCCCGAGCGTGATGCCGACGATCCCGCCTGGGCCGTCATGAAGGACGACATCCCCGCCGGTCACGTCGAGGGCCTCGGGACGGTCGGCCGCGGCAACCACTTCGTCGAGCTGGCCCGGATCGGGACCGTCTTCGAACCGGGCCATGCCGCTCGGCTCGGCCTCGACGCCGGTGACCTGGTCCTCGTCGTCCACAGCGGTTCACGGGGGCTGGGCGAACGGATCCTGCGCGAGCACACCGAGGTCCACGGCGCGGGCCCCGCCCCCGACCCCGCCGCCTACCTGGCCAGGCACGACCAGGCCGTACGGTGGGGGTCGCTCAACCGGCGGCTGCTGGCCGCCCGGGTCGCGCACGCGCTGGGGTTCGAGCCTGCCGAGCCGATCCTCGACCAGTGCCACAACCTGGTCGAACTCCGCGACGGCGGCTACCTGCACCGCAAGGGAGCGGCGCCGGGCGACGGCCGCGACGTGCTCATCGCCGGCACCCGCGGCACCCCGTCCTATCTCGTGGCCGCCCACGCCGGTCCGGACGCCGGCCATTCCGTGGCGCACGGCGCGGGCCGCAAGATGTCGCGCGCGGACGCCCTGCGCCGCGGCCGGGCCAAGCACACAGTCGAAGAGCTGCGCCGCACGCCGGTGGGGTCGGTGGTGGTGTGCGGCGACCGCCAGCTTCTCTTCGAGGAGGCGCCCACGGCCTACAAGCGCATCGAGCAGGTGATCAGCGACCTCGTCGACCACGGACTGGCCACGCCCGTGGCCACCACGATCCCCCTGGTCACCTACAAGACACCCGACCTCGGACCGGACTCCCGAAAGGACCGCCGCAAGCGGGGGCGGCCGTGAACGTCGTCCGCCTGCCGGCTGCCGCACCGCCTGGCAGGCGGCCTCCCTGTGCCGGCGGGCTTTCGGCGAGTGGTCCGGCTGCGGGAGTTCGAGTGGGGTCGGTGCGCGATCGGGAGGCGTCAGACACTGGAAGTGCGCCCCGTGCAGCGCAGCGTGTTGCCCTTCCTCACGAACGTGGCGTCCACGGCGAAGTAGAGCTTCTTCCTGGCCGGGACCTTGAGGTCGAGGATGACGTCGTAGGAGACGTCGTAGAGTGCCTTCTTCTCGCGAAACGTCTTCCCGTAGACCTTTTCGTCCTTGCCGCGGCGTTCGACCATCAGGTTGAGGTGTGCGGTCTTCAGTCGGGTCGGCGCCTCGGAGCTCCAGCGGTAGATGATGTCGGAGATGCGGTGGTACCCGCCGGTCGTCCGGTACTTCAGCTCGAAGTACGCCTTCTCGCCATCGCTCATCGTGCAGCTGGATTTGACGCTTTGCGCCGGAGCGGCCGTGGTGGCGTGCGCGGCGGAGGTCAGCAGGGCGAGTGTCAGGCCGGCCCCGGCGAGCGTGGCCGCGGCGTTCCCGAGGATGTGCGTCATTTGCGCGTCTCCCTTCGCATGGCTCGGATCTGTGGTCGAGGTTGACGGCGGCGGTGTTGAGGATCTGTTGAGTATCTGTTCAGGCGGGCGGGGACGGAGGGGTTGGCTCCGGTGCCGGCCTGTGGAAACACGGGGCTAGCGACCGATCAGGGTCGCGTCTGGGAGTGACTGCTTGACCGCCTCCGGCGTGCCCACCACGACCGTCAGTTTTTCGTCGGTCTTCTTTGCCGCCGCGTTTCCGTAGAGCTGCACCTTTCCGAGCTTTTTTGCCTGGACGGTGACGAACATCCGGGTGGGGGTGCACCACAGGGTCACGGTGCTCTCCGAACTGGTGCCGACCATGGGTTCCTTGGGCCCGGCGAAGCCCTCTTCCGCGGTGATGACGTTGCCCTCGGACTTGGTCAGATCCTGGCTCATGTTGAAAAGCACGCTGGAGGATCCCTGGTCGGCGAGCCCGCACACGCCCTTGTTGCTGATCCAGGGGACCATGTCGTATTCGCCGACCTGGATCCGCGCCAGCACTTTGTCCGCCCCGTCCGGCATGCCCGATTTGGAGGCCGCGGCCGGCAATGACGCCAGCGGCCAGCGGCCCGGATCCTTGAGCAGCCAGTCCTTCGGCTCGTTCGTCGAACAGCCCGTCAACAATAAGACCGCAAGTATCACGATTTTTCCCCGCATAGGTCGATCATCATAAGGTCGAAACTTCGTGCCGTACGGGCGTATGCGGTGACATTCCAGGGGCGGGTTACCGTTGGAGTAGGTGTCGAATCGGCGTTGGGGGTACGCATGAAGCGACGCTCCGCGAAGACAGCGATGGCCGCAGGGGCATTCCTGGCCGCCATCACCACCGGATCAGCCGCGTCAGGGGCCACTGCGACGGCCATGGCATCTTCGCCGATGCCGTCCCCGAGCCCTGCAGGAACGCAGCCCACGTGCCCCGGCATGGGGCAGATGCATGCCGTGACCAGCGAGTACGACTACCTGTCGCAGATGGTCCCGCACCACGAGGACGCCATCGCCGCGGCCCGGCAGCTGCAGCGGTCCAGCAGGCCGGAGATGCGGCGGCTCGGGCAGTCGATCGTCACGACGCAGACCGCCGAGGTCGCTCGGATGAAGGGCTGGCTGCTGCAGTGGTACCCGCAGAGCCCGGCGCCGAGCCCGAGCGGGACCACGATGCCCGACCTGTCGGGGCTCTCGGGGAATCAGCTCGACAAGGCGTTCCTGCAGCACATGATCCCGCACCACATGATGGCGATCATGATGTCGCAGCAGCTCCTCGTGCAGGGTGAGGCGGTGCATCCCGAGGTCGCCGCCTTCGCCCGCAAGGTGCGCGACGACCAGCGGGCCGAGGTCGCCACGATGCGGCGGTACCTGGTCCAGTGGTTCGGGGAGCAGAGCATGCCCTGCATCCCACAAATGCCCGGCATGCCCGACATGACGCCAGAGCCACACATGTCTGAGATGACACCAGGGCCGCACATGTCCGGCATGACGCCCACCACCGGCACGTCCTGACGGCACCCCGACCGCTCGGCCGGCGAGGGGAAGGGACGGCGCGGGCCGCGAAGAAGACGGGGAACGCCCAGCCCGACGGGTGAAAAGGCGCGACGTCAGAAGGCGGGGAAGGCCCAGCCCGACGGGTGGAAAGGCGCGCGCTCCCCGCGGAAGGCGAGCGAGGCGGCGGTGACCGCGCCCGGCCGCAGTTCCTCGACCCGGCCCGCCGCCGCCAGCGACGACAGTGTGGTGCCGCCCAGGTAGGCCGCCCCCAGTTCGGCGGACGTCAGCCGCAGGTCGGCCTGGGCCCGGGTGCGTTCGCAGGTGACGGAGTCGCCGTCGGCCCGCAGGCGGTGGCGTCCGGCGTTCCAGGGGCAGAACGGGTCCTGGACCTCCAGGACCAGGTCCAGGGGGTCGAGTAGCGGCGGGCCGCCAGCGCCCGGTCGACGTCCACCAGGCGCACCCAGAGGTTGTCGATCGTGGTGGCGCGGGTCGGTCAGCAGGTGCGTCAGCGGTTCGTCGACGGCGCCATCGTAGGTGAGGCCGGCGTGCGCGTCGAGGTCGATGAGGAAGCGCCACAGAGCGGCGTAGGACTGCCTGCTGGTGGCCACGACCTCGATGACCTGCACCAACCCGGGCCTGGAGCGGTAGAGGACGTACCCGGTGGCCTCGCCGCCTGGCTCGGTGTGCACCGCGAAGCGCAGCTCCGTCCCGCCGCCGCGGACGCGTTCGCCGTCCGCCAGGCGGGCCTGCCAGAACTTCTCCGCACGGTCCACCCAGCCGACCGCGCCGCGGCGGGCGGTGTCGTAGACCTTCTCCAGCAGCGGCCGGGCGTCCTGACGGGCGAGCAGGCGGATCGTGCCGTCGCCGAGGTCGGTGCCGGGCCGCAGGGCCATGAGTCTCTTGTCCGCCTGGGTCTCGGCCACGTGGCTGGCGACGCCGTACCCGAACCGGCCGTAGATGGTGGCCTCGGCGGCGTTGAGCGCGGTGATCGGCTCGCCGCCCGACTCGTGCAGGTCGGTGAGCTGCTTGCGCATCATCGCGGTGAGGATGCCGCGACGCCGGTGCGTGGGCAGGACCGCGACGAGCGTGATGCCGGCGACGGGGACGGCCGCGCCGGGGACCGTCATGACCCGGCCGTAGATCGAGGCGCCGCCGACGATCTCCGGGCCGTCGTAGGCGGCGATCGTGCGTTCGGGCTCGATGGAGGTGGCCGCGTTGCGGAGGCCGCCCTCGTACCAGTCCTGGCCGTAGGTGGTGGTGATCATGCGGGCCCAGGCGTCGAGTTCGTGGGCGTGGATGGTCCGCAGGGGGTAGGTGGTCGTCATGCTTCGAGCCTGGCCGGGTAAACACGGGCCGCACATCGGGAGATCCGGGTATTTATATGCTGACGCCGTGGTGGCGGAGCGCGTGGTCAGTCCCATGTTCGTCGGCTGGGGTGAGGAGCTGTCGGCCCTGGCCGACGCCCTCGACCGCGACTGGGAACACGCCCTTGACCTGCTGGCCGCCGCTCCCGACAGCGTCCGGCGGGGGCGGCTGCTCGGGGTGCTGGCCATGGGCCTGCTGCCGGAGGTGGACCGGGCCCGCGACCTGTTCGTGGAGGCGCTGGCCGTCGGCCGGCGCACCGGCGACGCCACGGTCACGATCCGCGGGCTGCTGGGCGTCGGGTCCATGACGAGCGACCTCGCGATGCTGGCCGAGGCCCGCACGCTGGCCGAGCGGCTGGACAGCCACGACCTGCTCATGACCGTCCCGATGTACGAGGCCACGCTGCACACCAAGGCCGGCGACCAGCACCGCGCCGTGGAGGCGGCCCGCGGCGGCATCCGTCACGCCCGCCGGTACGGGCTCGGCCGCAGCCGTGGCGCCGAGCTGGCCCGCTACGCCGCGCGCGGCCTGATCCTGGCCGGGCGATGGGACGAGGCCGCCGCCCTGCTGGAGGAGAGCCTCCAGCAGGATCCGCCGCCGCTGTCGCGCCTGGCGCTGCGCGTCCTGGCCGGCTACCTGGCGCTGCTGCGCGGGGACCTGGCCACCGCCGCCGACGCCGCCGCCGTGGCCGTGACCGGGCACGCCGGGAGCGGCGGCCTGTTCTCCCGCCACCAGTTGTTCTGCCTGCTCGCCGTCGCCCAGGGCGACCCGGAGCGGGCCGACCTGCTGCTGGAGCGGGCGCTGGCCGATCCGGCGCTCACCCGGATCTACAGCAGCGACGCCCGGCCGGTCCTGGTCGCCGGCGCCCTGGTGCAGCAGGTGCGGCTGGCCCGCGGCGCGCCCCGCGAGCGGGTCGCGGCCCGCCGGGCCGAGCTCGCCGCGGCCGATGCGATGCTCGGCGTGGACGGGCCGTTCGACCGGGCCTGGCAGGCCATGCTGCGCGCGCTCGTCGAGGACGCCGACTGGAACGCCGACTGGGACGCCGGCTGGGACGCCGGCTGGGACGGCGTGGCGGCTGCCTGGCGGGATCTGGGACAGCCGTACGAGCTGGCGCTGAGCCTGTTCCACGGCGCGCGGGCCGCGCTGACGGCGGGCGACCGGCCCGGCGGAGCCGCCCGCCTCAGGGAGGCCGCGCGGCTGGCCGACGAGCTGGGCGCCGCGCCGCTCGCCAGGGAGATCGCCCTGCTCGGACGGCCCCGACCGGCGCAGGACGGGCTCACCGAGCGCGAGCGCGACGTGCTCGTCCTGATCGCCGACGGGTTGAGCAACCGGCAGATCGCCGCCCGGCTGCACATCTCGCCCAGCACGGCGGGCGTGCACGTCTCCCACATCCTGGCGAAACTGGGCGCGGCCACCCGTACCGAGGCGGCGGCCATCGCGTTCCGCGAGGGACTGGCGGGATCCTCCCCGACCCGGCGGTGACCTGGAAGCAGCCCCGGGGTCAGGTCAGGGTGTCCTCGACCTTGACCTGGCCGCCCTGGACGACCCACTTCTGGTTGGGATGGTTCAGGCAGGTCCACAACCGCACCACGGTGTTGTTGGCGCGGCTGTTGGTGGCGTCCAGGCAGACCTCCCGGCCGGTGCCTACGGTGTCCTCGACCTTGATGTGACCGTTCTGGAGCACCCACTTCTGGTTGGGATGGTTCAGGCACGTCCACAGGCGCACGTTGGTGTTGTTGGCGCGGCTGTTGGTGGCGTCCAGGCAGACCTCCCGGCCGCTGCCTACGGTGTCCTCGACCTTGATCTGGCCGCCCTGGATCACCCACTTCTGGTTGGGATGGTCCAGGCACGTCCACAGGCGCACGTTGGTGTTGTCCGCGCGGCTGTTGGTGGCGTCCAGGCACACCGGCGGGCCGGCCTGGGCGGCGTGGGCCGTCGAGGCGGGGGCGACGGCGGCGGCCACCAGGACGACGGCGGACGCGGCCATCAGGCGGGCGACGGGGCTGGCGGGCATGGGTTACCTCCACTGATGCGGTGGGTGGGCCGGCACGGGCCTCGGACGGCGGGCGAGCCCACACGAGACGATCGACCGGCTCGGGGGCCGGTGACGACCATGAGCAATGCATACAGAACGTAATCGACTGACAGCGGAAAGTGATCTGGCGGAAAGGTGACGCATCACTGGCCGGTGTCGAAACCCTCCGAATCCGCCCGGGAGGTCAGCGACGGGCTTCTCGTGGAGTCCACGAGAAGAGCAGGTCAGGAGGGTCGCTGCGGAGCGGCGGGGCTGGAGATGGAACCCTCCAGGGAGAAGAATCGATCGTCCACGTGGTCCAGGGCCAGACAGGCTCCGCCCAGGGCGACGCACTCCTCGCCGAGCGTCGAGGGCCGGATGTCGGGAACGCGTACACAGTGAGGTTCGAGCGCCCGGCGCAGCGCGGGCAGCAGGACGTCGGCCGAGCGGGAGAACCCGCCGCCGAGCACGACCAGCTCGGGGTCGAGCGTCAGCACCATCGCGGCGGTGCCGAGCGCGAGATGGCGGGCGTACGCGTCGACCGCGGCCTGGGCCTCCAGGTCGCCGGCCCGGGCCGCGCCGAAGACGTGCCGGGCGGCCTCCTCGGGCGCGGCGCCCTCGGCCGCCGGGCCGCTCTCCAGCCGCCCGGCCATGGTGCTCCAGCCCGTGATCTCCATGAGCCCGACCTCGCCGGTGGCCCCGCTGAACCCGTGGTACAGGCGCCCGTCGATGATCAGCGCTGCGCCGGGCCGGCGGCCGACGTGCAGGTAGACGAGGTGCTGGACGCCCGCGGCCACCCCGAGCCGCTGCTCGGCGAGCGCGGCCAGCTTGCTGTCGTTCTCGATGGTGATCGGGCAGGCCAGCCGCTGCCCGAGATGACCGACGAGGTCGACGCCGGGCCAGTCGGGCAGGTCGTTGACCATGGTGACGAGCCCCTCGCGGTTGACGACGCCGGTGCTGCCCGCGGTGACGCCCCACATGTCGGACGCGCTCAGCCCGGCGGCGACGAGCGCGGCGTCGACGGCCCGCCACACCGCCTCCAGCCGCTCCCGCTGGGCGGTGTGCCGGTCGACGGCGACCCGCCCGCTGGCCACGATCCGGCCGGCCAGGTCGGTGACCACGGCCAGCACCTTGTGCACGCCCACGTCGATGCCGAGCACGTGCCCCGCGTCGCTACGGAACCGGTAGCGCTTGGCGGGCCGGCCCATGGCGCCCGGCGCGGGCGGCACCTCGGCGATCCAGCCGCGCTGCTCCAGATCCGTGACGACGTCCACGACGGAGGCCCGTGACAACCCGGTGCGGGCGGACAGCTCGGTGAGCGTCAGCGGCTCGCGCGCCTCCCGCAGGGCGCGGATGCTGCTCAGGGAGTTCAGCTGGCGTAGCCGCTGAAGGTCGCCACCACTGACCTGCACGGTCACACTCCTCACTATCACTGGTCTCTGAACTATATCCCTTTGGCCCATCCCCACTTCTAGCTGCATGTGCCCGGCGAGAAGAGGCTTGACGGCAAGGTCATTCTCGTGACTATCTATGGAGACCTTCATAAAGGAGTTTGCGAAATGACAGTGACCATAGCCATCGTCGGGGCCGGATCGCGCGGCCAGATCTACGCCAGGGCCGCCGCCGCGGACGGCCGGGCCCGCATCGTGGCAGTCGCCGACCCGGACCCGGCCCGGCGGGCCAAGGTGGCCGCCGACCACGACCTGCCGGACAGCGCCTGCTTCGCCGGATGGGACGAGCTGGCCGCCGTGCCGAAGCTCGCGGACGCCGTGGTCATCGCGACCCAGGACCGCTTGCACGTCGAGCCGGCCGTGGCCTTCGCCGACCTCGGTTACGCCATCTTGCTGGAGAAGCCCATGGCGCCGACTGAGCCGGAGGCTCGCCGGATCGTCGAGGCGGTCGAGCGCAACGGCGTGCTGTTCGCGGTCTGTCACGTGCTCCGCTACACGGCCTACACCAGGGCGTTCAAGGAGCTGCTGGACAGCGGCAGGCTGGGCACGATCTCCAGCGTGCAGCACCTGGAGCCGGTGGGCTGGTGGCACATGGCCCACTCCTTCGTGCGGGGCGCCTGGCGGAACGCGGCCGAATCGGGGCCGATGCTGCTGACCAAGTCCTGTCATGACATCGACTGGTTGCTCCACATCCTCGGCGAGCAGCCGGTCGCGGTGTCGTCCTTCGGCTCGCTGACCCACTTCCGGCCGGAGAACCGGCCCGAGGGCGCGAGCACGCGTTGCGTGAGCTGCGCCGTCGAGCCCGACTGCGCCTACTCCGCCAAGCGTCTCTACCTGAGCTGCCTGGGCGACCCGCGCCGGGAGTTCTGGCCGCTCGGCGCCGTCACGTCCGACGCCACCGTGGCGGGCGTCACGCACGCGCTGGAGACCGGCCCGTACGGCCGCTGCGTCTACGACTGCGACAACGACGTGGTCGACCAGCAGGTCGTCACGCTGGAGTTCGCGAAGGGCGCGACCGTGTCGTTCACCATGACGGCGTTCACGCCGCTGGAGCACCGCAGGACCCGGATCTTCGGCACCCGCGGGTACGCCGAGGGCGACGGGCGCGAGATCAGGGTCGTCGACTTCGTGACCGGCGCCGAGGAGCGGATCGACACCCAGACGACGGCGGGCGCGTCGCTCGCCGACGGCCACGGCGGCGGCGACGGGGGTCTCACCAAGGCGTTCATCGACGCCGTCGCCGCCGGGGACCAGGCGCCGCTGGGCGCCGGCCCGGCCGAGGCCCTGGCCGGGCACCTGGTCGTCTGGGCCGCCGAGCGCGCCCGCGAGACCCGCACCGTGCAGGCCCTGTGAACGCGACGATCCCGGCCCCCGCCCGCCGCACGCCCGGCGAGGGCCGGTTCACCTTCACCGCCACGACCCCGCTGTCCGCCGACCCGGCGCTGGCCAGGGCCGCGGAATGGCTTCGCGAGGCCCTCACCCCGGCCACCGGCCTGCCGCTCCCCGAGGGGCCCGGCGGGGTGGAGATCCGGCTCGTCGCGGGCCTCGGGCCCGAGGAGTACCGGCTCACCGCCACGACCGAGTCGGTGCTGATCGAGGCGACGGGCCCGGCCGGCGCCTTCTATGGGGCGCAGACCCTGCGCCAGCTGCTCGACCCCGCCGCCTTCCGGGCCGGACGCACCGGGGACAGGACGTGGAGCATCCCCGCGACGGAGATCACCGACGCTCCGCGATACGGCTGGCGTGGCTGCCTCATCGACGTGGCCAGGCACTTCCTGCCGAAGAACGACCTGCTGCGGTACATCGACCTGCTGGCCGCGCACAAGCTCAACGTCCTGCACCTGCACCTGACCGACGACCAGGGCTGGCGGCTGGAGATCAGGAAGTACCCCAGGCTCACGGAGGTCGGCGCGTGGCGGCACGAGTCACCGGTGGGCGCCGCGCGGCACCAGCGCTTCGACGGGCGCCCGCACGGCGGCTTCTACAGCCAGGACGACATCCGCGAGATCGTCTCCTACGCCGCCGACCGGTTCGTCACGGTCGTGCCGGAGATCGACCTGCCCGGCCACACGCAGGCCGCCATCGCCGCCTATCCCGAGCTCGGCAACCTCGACGACCGCCTGCCGGTCCGCACCGAGTGGGGGGTCGGCGAGAACGTGCTCAACGTCGCCGACGACACGATCGCCTTCTTCACCGACGTCCTGGACGAGGTCCTGGAGCTCTTCCCCGGCCGGTACGTCTGCGTCGGCGGCGACGAGGTGCCGAAGACCCAGTGGAACGAGAGCGTCCCGGCCAAGGAGCGCATCCGGGAGCTCGGCCTGCACGACGCCGACGAGCTGCAGACCTGGCTCATGCGCCACTTCACCGACTACCTGCTGTCCCGCGGGCGCAGCCCGCTCGGCTGGGACGAGCTCCTGGAAGGCGGCCTGCCGCCCGGCGTCACCGTCGCGGCCTGGCGCGGCGACAAGTGCGCGGTGCTGGCCGTGCGGGCCGGTCACGACGTGGTCGTCTCGCCGTTCAGCGAGACGTACCTGGACTTCCGCCAGGCCGACGGCGACCAGGAGCCGGTGCCGATCGGCAGCGTGACGTCCCTGCGGGCGGTGCACGCCTTCGACCCCGTCCCCGCCGGCCTGGACGCAGAGGAGCGCGACCGGATTCTCGGCGCGCAGGCCGCTCTGTGGACCGAGCACATCGACTCCCCCCGGCTGCTCGACTACATGGCCTTCCCGCGGCTGGCCGCCTTCGCCGAGGCGATGTGGAGCGGCGAGCGCGACTTCGCGGACTTCCTGGCGCGGCTCGCCGTGCACGAGAGACGTCTTGACGCCCTGGGCGTGGAGTACCGGCCGGCGGCCGGGCCGCACCCCTGGCAGCGCCGTCCGGACGCCCCCGGTCACCCCCGGACCAGAGCGGAGATCGACGCCCAGCTCGCCCGCTGGACGTCGAACCTGCGTCTCTGAACCGCGCGTCCCCGTGCCGAGGGCGGCGCCGGCCTCAGAGCAGGGCCAGGAGCCGTGGGCGTCAGGCGTGTGCCCGGTGCATCTCCCACGGCGCCTGCGGGAGGACCTCGCCGGTCTCCAGCAGCGACTTGAGGTTGGCCAGGACGGCCGGCCAGCCCTGCGCGATCCCGTCGTGCATCGCCTGGTTGGGCAGGTCCTCGTGGGTCACGGTGAGCCGGACGATGTCCTGGTGCGGCTCGATGAGGAAGGTGACGACCGACGCCTTCCGCGCCGGTTCCGTGCCGGCGGCGTCGTCGAAGGTGACGACCAGGCGGGCCGGGGGCTCGGCCTCGATCACCTCGCCGACGACGTCGACCACGTCCGACCCGTCGGCGCGCCGGTGCTCCCAGGGCGAGCCCGGCCGCCAGTCCGAGACGTTGGCGTGTCCCCAGTAGCGCGCCGTCAGGTCCGCGTCCGTCAGGGCCCGCCAGACCTGCTCGGCGCTCGCGCGGATGTAGGTGACGTAGACGTAGGTCGGCACGGACGTGGGTGCGTCGCTCATGGCGTACTCCTCTGCCTGGTTCTTGATGGCGTTGATCGCTCGCAGCCGGGGCCGGTCGAACTCCGAGATCCAGCGCTCCTGGATCTCGTGGATGGGCGCCGGGTTGAGGTAGTGGAGCCGTTCCCGTCCGCGCCGGACGACGGTGACGAGGGCGGCCTGCTCAAGCACGTTGAGATGCTGGGTCGCCGACTGGCGGGCCATGTCCAGGCGTTCGCACAGTTCGCGCAGCGTCTGGCCGTTGTGCTCGCGCAGTCGGTCGAGCAGGAGGCGCCGGGTGGGGTCGGCCAGCGCCTTGAAGACGAGATCCACGGCTGTCGCTTCGGGGCTCACGCCGTCCATTATGCAGGTATTTACCTGCCTATTGTCAAAGCCCGCCGGGACCAGGCCGAACGCGCTGCCCCCGCAACCCGGAATCCCTGTAGTCATTCCTGGTTGATCATTTGCTATGTCGATCGAGCTGTTCACAAGTGCGCATGGTTACCTTCAGTATTCGTGAAGATACGATCTGGCCCTGCGGGGCCGGGAAACAGCTCATCTGGCCCTAAACGTGCGGCCATTTCCACCATGCTCCTTCTGAGCGCGGTGTCTGTCGCGCTTCAACCTGCCCGTCCAGCAGCCGCGCAGCCGGTTCCGCTGGTCGAGGAGGACTTCACCGGGGCCACCGCGATCCCGCAGTTCATCGGCGTGGGATCGGCCTGCCTGACCGGCGCGCCGGCGGCTCCGCCCGCCGGGCCCGGCGACCATCCGCTCGGGGGCTGCCCCGCCAACGCGACGGGCCCCGTCCCGCCGACCGGAGCAGCCCCGTACGGCTACCTCCAGCTCACCAGCGCCGATCTGGACCAGACGGCGGCCGCCCTCTACAACGAGCCGATCCCGGCCGAAGAGGGCCTGGACGTGACGTTCGAGCAGTGGCAGTACGGCAACACCACGGCGGTGCCCGCGGACGGCATCTCCTTCTTCCTGATCAACGGGGAAGCCTCGCTGGACCGTCCAGGCGCGTTCGGCGGCAGCCTCGGCTACGCCCAGAAGCTGCCCGACGACGACCCGGCGAACCCGTTCGAGCCGGGGGTCAACCAGGGCTACATCGGCGTCGGCCTGGACGTCCTCGGCAACTACTTCGGGGACTGGGAGCAGCGGGGCCGCACCTGCGCCGAGCGCTCACCGGCCGGCACCGGGTTCCGCGTCCCGGCTCCCGGGCCGAACATGGTGACGGTGCGCGGGCCCGGCAACGGCACCGCGGGCTACTGCTTCCTGACCGCCACCACCAGCAACTTCACCACGACCGGGCCGTGGCCCTCGACGCTGCCGGGCGACCTGCAGGGGCCCACGCGGACCGTGCCCAACGACCCGCGGGCGGCGCAGGCCGTGCTGGAGGAGTCGAAGCGCACGGTCAACGTCCGGATCACTCCGGCGCCGAACCCCGAGGTCACCGTCTCGATCGACTTCAACGACGGCAACGGGATGCAGGAGGTGCTGTCCCTGCCCGCGCCGCAGCCGGTCCCGGAGACCTACAAGTTCGGCTTCGGTGCGTCCACCGGTCTGTTCACCGATGTGCACCTGATCCGGAACGTGGTCGTCCGTCCGGTGGCCGAGCGGCCTGAGCTGTCGCTCAGGAAGCGCGTCGCCGAGGACGCCGACCTGCCCGACCCGGTGCCGGTGGGCACTGAGGTGCCCTACGAGTACGTGGTCACCAACACCGGCAACATGAACATCGCCGACCTGATGGTGGACGACGACGTCGTCGAAGAGGTCACCTGCCCGCAGACCACCTTGAACGTGGGCGAGCGGGTCATCTGCCGCGGCTCGTACACGGTCACGGAGGAG
Source organism: Nonomuraea sp. NPDC048881 (assembly GCF_040649795.1). Lineage (NCBI taxonomy): Bacteria > Bacillati > Actinomycetota > Actinomycetes > Streptosporangiales > Streptosporangiaceae > Nonomuraea > Nonomuraea sp. NPDC048881. The sequence goes on along the minus strand of NZ_JBEZGC010000020.1, from coordinate 148,282 downwards.
GACGCCGAGCGCGGCTCGGTGACCAACGTCGCCACCGCGATGGGCCGGGCCGACGGCAACGAGGTCAGCTCGCCGCCGTCCGAGGTCACCATCGGCGTCACGGACGAGCGCGGGATGCTGGAGCTGGACAAGCGCGTCGACGACTCCCGCACGTACCGCCCCGGCGACCGGGTCACCTACCGCTACGTCGTGCGGAACACGTTCGACGAGATCGTGACCGACCTGCGGATCGACGACAACCGGGTGTCGGACATCGTCTGCGAGACCACCACCCTGGAGCCCGGCGAGTCCACGTCCTGCACGGGCACCTACACGGTCACCGAAGAGGACGCCGCCCACGGCTCGGTCACCAACACCGCCACCGCGGTGGGCCTGATCGACGACACGGAGGTGAGCTCGCCGCCGTCGGAGGCCACCATCGACGTCATGGGCGAGCGCGGGACGCTCCTGCTGGAGAAGACCGTGGACGACACCCGCACGTACCGGCCGGGCGAGCGGGTCACCTACCGCTACGAGGTCAGGAACAACTCTGACGAGACGGTGGAGAACCTCCGGATCGACGACAACCGGGTGACGAACATCGTCTGCCGGACCACCACTCTGGAGCCGGGCGAGACCACCACGTGCACGGGCGTCTTCGTCGTGCCGAGCCGTCCCGGCGGCAAGAAGGACTGCCGGAAGGGCTGCCGCTTCACCGTCACCAACACCGCCGTGGCGAAAGCGGACGGCCTGACCTCCGCTCCGGCGACGGCGACCATCCGGGTCGTGCAGAAGTCGAAGAACCCGCACCACCCGTGCCGGCCGGGCAAGAAGGACCGCCACTGCCGGCCCGGCAAGAAGCCGCACCACCACGGCCACGGCCGTCACCACGGTCACGACCACGGGTACGACCAGCGGTACGACCACGGCTACGACCACCAGTGCCCGCCGGGCGGGATGCCGTACGACGGCAGGACCGCCGAATCGGGATGCGTCCCGGAGCACGCGGACAAGAACGAGCGGGACATGGGCCAGTCCATGGACGAGTCCTACGAGCCTCAGCCTGAGGACATGATGGACGACCCGTACATGGAACGTTCCTACCGGGAGATGGGCGACATGCCGATGCCCTGGGAGACCTCCGAGTAGGTCGTCCCTCTTCCCATCCGCGTCAACCTGATGGTCCCTCCCCGCGGGGAGGGACCATCGTGCTGTCCGCCCTCCGGACGGTCACCCCCAGGCGCCGACCTGCTTGAGGAAGACGACGCCGTCGATCGTGCCGAGCTGGGACGGGTCGAGCGGGAAGTAGGCGAAATCCTGGGACACGCGCCGCTCCGGGTCGGCGACCATCCCGGCCAGGCGGCGGGCGTCGATCACCGCGTGGTCCCACGGGAGCGCGGACAACACGCCCTCGACGGTGTCCGGCGGCGGGGTGTCGTCGCCGGTCGCGCCGAAGGCGGAGGCCAGGTAGGCGTACCGGTCGCCCAGATGGGCGGCGGCGATCGCCCCCGCGCTCCACCACTCCAGCCGCTGGTCGCCGAACGGCATGAACGTCTTGTGGCGCTGGAGGTGCAGGTTGGAGGAGAAGACCAGGGCCGGGCCGTGCTCGGCGACGGCACGCAGGTTGGCCGCCATCATCGCGTCCCGCAGGGCCGACAGCCGGGTCCAGCGTGCCGGGGAGGCGTCGGCCATCCAGTGGTGGTAGCGCAGCAGGCCGGTGACGGTGCGCGCGTACAGGTGCGCGCGCTCCCTGTCCCGCGCGCCGAGTTGCGGCGACTGCGTGTCGAGCAGCGCCGCCAGGTCGTCGGCGATCACCCGCAGCCGCTGGGCGTCGGCGGACTGGCCGATCGACTTCGCCGGGTCCATGGCCGTGGCCTCGTCGGACCAGCGGTCGTCCGGGCCCAGCAGCGTGTCGAGGGTCTCCCTGGTCACCACCGCGGCGGGGAGCGGGCCGTCGAGCAGGTGGTAGAGGCCGGTGAGCGCCTCGCGCGGGCTCGCCGCCCAGTACTCCAGCGGGCCGTCGACGCCGAAGAAGCGCAGTTTCTCGTCGTGCTCCTCGTTGTGGGCGCGCATCCAGCGGACGAGCTCACGGTTGGCCGGCAGGGCGCCGAAACCGTGGCTGAAGCCGCGGTCCATGACGTCGTCGAGGGCGCCGGCGCCGGTCGTGACGTAGTCGTCCACCAGGAGGCCCTTGAGGCAGTCGCTCTCGACGGCGAACGACCGGTAGCCCTCGTACTCGACGAGGTGCCGGAAGATCTCGTTGCGCAGCTCGCCCAGTTCCCCCACGAAGTGCCGGGCCTCACCGAGGCCGAGCAGCAGCGGCCGGGCGGGCAGCGTTCCCAGGAACGCCGAGACACCCGCGCCATCGACCGGCCAGGCGATGTCCTTGATATCCATGCCTTCAACGCTAGCGTTGAACTTTCGGTGTAATCTTTGCCGCCGGAATACCGGCTCAGCCCTCTTGAACCTTCAATCGGCACTTCACGTGTTGAACAGTTCGTTCAAAACAAGCTGTTGACATCAATCGGTTCCCGCGACATCGTTTCCTCCATGTCGATCGAACACCCCTTCTCCCCGCCGGACCCCGAGCAGGCGCGCGCCCGGCGGGTGCACGCGTCCCTGTTCCGGATCGCCGAGCGGCACGCGGCCACCGACGAGCAGCGGCTCAGGCAGGCGCACCCGTCGGTCATCGGGCCGCACGAGGCCGTCAGGCTGGTGTCGTTCCTGCTCAGCGGGGCCGCGCAGCTCGACGACGACGAGCCGGAGGTGGATCAGGCCGACATCACCGCGGCGTTGAGCCTCGTCCCGCTGGTTCGCGGAGAGCTGGACGCGCTGGAGGCCGGGCTGCTGGCGATGGCCCGTGGCCGCGGCATGACCTGGCAGGAGATCGCCTTCGGGCTCGGTCTCGGCACCGCGCAGGCCGCCCGGCAACGCCACGAACGGCTCGCCGAACGGTCGGCGACGGCTCTCGACTAGGCCGCCCGCAGCGGGTCAGGCGCGGCGCGGGCGGTTCCACCAGAGGGAGAGCGACAGCGCCGCGGCCACGAGCAGGGCGCCGGCCCCGGCGAAGGCGGCGGCCGTGTCCACCCGTTCGCGGACGACCGTGAAGGTGCCGGGCAGGGCGTCGAGGGCGGTCGCGAGCTGGTCGGCGTTCTCGGCCCGGTGGTAGGAGCCGCCGGTCGTACGGGCGATCTGCCGGAGTGCCGGCTCGTCGATGACCCGGGGGTTGCGGCCCCGGTCGAAGCCCCCGCCGGACCCGCCGCCCCAGTCGCCGAAGCCGCGGCCGTCGAACTGCGAGTTGTCGCACACCATCGGCACCACCTTCGTGGTGCCGAAGCCGATGGTGAACACGCGTACGCGGCGCGACGCCGCCTCCTGGGCGGCCCGCTGCGGGTCGACGCCGTGAGTGTTGGCGCCGTCGGTGAGCACCACGATCGCGGCGCCGGCGTACCCGGAGGCTGCGGCGGGCGGCGTGGCGGCAGTGGCGGCGACCGAGGGGTCCACCTCGGCGATCGCGTCGATCGAGGTGAGCATGGCCTGGCCGATCGCGGTGCCGCGAGCGACGGCGAGCCCGTCCAGGGCCTCGATCAGGGCGTCGGTGTCGTCGGTGGGCGGGACGAGCAGGCCCGCGGTGCCGGCGAAGGTGACCAGGCCGATGCGCGGCCCGCCGCGCATCGACTCGATGAAGCCGGCGGCGGCCTGCCTGGCGGCGGTGAGACGGTTGGGATCGACGTCGGTGGAGCACATGGAGAGGGAGGTGTCGAGCGCGAGCAGGATCGTCGCCGACCGCATCGGCACCGGCACCGACGCCTGCGGCCGCGCCGCCCCCACCGCGAGCAGCGCCAGCCCGGCGACGAAGAGCGCCACGGGGATGCGCCGCGTCCAGCGCGTACGCCCGGGAAGCGCGGCCCGCACGAGCGCGATCGAGGTGACGCGCACGACGGCCCGCCGCCGCCGGCGGCCCGCCCACCAGCGGATCGCGAAGATCAACGGGATGACCAGCGCCGACAGCAGCGCCCACGGCCAGGACAACGACATTCAGATCACCCGCCCGGACCGGAACACGGTGACCGCCGCGCCCGCGGCGAGCAGCGCGAGGGCGAGCCCGATCAGCCCGCCGGCGAGCGGCAGCGGCTCGTCGGAGACGGTGAGCCGCAGGTCGATCGCGTCGGCGACGCCGTCGAGCCGGGCGGCGTCGGCGGCCGGGTGGTAGGCGCCACCGGTGGTCCGCGCGATCGTGGTGAGAGTGTCCTCGTCGAGCGAGGTCTGCAGGTGGTAGCCGTCGACCTGGACCGCCGCCCCGGCCGCGGTGCCGACCCCCACGGTGTGGACGCGCACGCCCGCCTTCTGGGCCGCGGCGGCGGCCCGTTCGACGTCGCCGCCCTGGTTCTGGCCGTCGGAGAACATCACGATCGTGGCCGACGGCCAGTAGCCGAGATCGGGCGGCGGCCCGTCGCGGCCGATGACCACCTGCCGGCCGGTGATGGCCGTCAGCGAGGCCGTGATGGCCGCCCCGAGCGAGGTGCCGCCGGTGATCCTCAGCCGGTCGATGGCCCTGAGCGCGACGGAATGGTCCGCGGCGGCCCGCGCGGTGGTGAGCGCGCCGCGCTCGAACGCGACGACCCCGATGTCCACGCTGTCGGGCTGCGCCGCCACGAACGCGCGGGCCGCCCGCTGCGCGGCGGCCAGCCTGGTCGGCGCGACGTCGCCGGCGCCCATGCTGTTGGAGACGTCGACGGCGAGGATGACGGTGCCCGCGGTGCGCGGCACCGGCACCATCGCCGCCGGTCCCGCGGCCGCGACCGCGAGCACGCCGACCCCGGCGATCGTCAGGCCGGTCCCGAGGTACGCGCCGCGCCCGCCCGGCCCGGCGACCCCGGCCGCGGCCAGCGCCGACCTCCGGCGGCGGGCCGAGACGACGGCCGCCCAGGCCAGCGCCGCCGTGACGAGCAGCCCGGCGGCCAGCGACAAGGGGGACGACAGTGTCATGGCCACCGCTCCCCTGTGCGGGCCGCGAGCTCGACGAGCGTGTCGGTCAGGTCGCGGTCGGTGGCGACGCGGTGGACCGGGACCCCCGCCCGGCGCATGCCCGCCGCGAGCCGGGCGTCGCGGGCGTCCACGGCCTCGCGGAAGCGGACCCGCAGCAGCGGGTCGGCGGAGTCGACGACGAGCTGCTCGCCGGTCTCGGCGTCCTCGACCACGATCAGCCCGGCCTCGGGCAGCACGTCGTCGGCCGCGTCCACGATGCGCAGGGCGACGACCTCGTGCCGCCGGGCCAGGCGCTGGAGCGAGCGTTCCCAGTCGCCCTCGCCGATGAAGTCCGACAGGACGACGACGAGCGCGCGGCGGCGCGCCAGCCGTCCGGCCGCGTCGAGCATGAGGGCCAGGTCGGTGGTGGCGCCGGCGCGCGGGCCTGCGGTGCGCTCCAGCTCGGCGCCGATCCGCAGCGCGTGCCGCCGGGACGTGCCCGGCGGCACGACCCGCGCCATACCGGTGTCGAACAGCAGCGCCCCGACCCGGTCGCCGCCCCGCCCGAACAGCCGGGCGAGGACGAGCGCCAGCTCGGCCAGGACGTCGTGCTTGCCGCGGCCCGGCCGCCCGGCCGTCATCGAGGCCGACCGGTCGAGCACCAGCCACACCGTCAGCTCGCGGTCCTCGGTGAACACGCGCAGATGGGGCTCGTCCAGGCGGGCGGTGACGTTCCAGTCGATGTGCCGGGCGTCGTCGCCGTCGGCGTAGCGGCGCAGGCCGGTGAAGTCGACGCCGGAGCCGCGGTGCGCGGTGCGGTGGGCGCCCTGGAGGCGGCCGTCCAGCCTGCGGACGACCTTCCACTCCAGGCGGAGCAGGAGTTTCTCGGGGGCGGTTGCCATGACGGCTCAGCGGTTCCGCAGGACGACGTCGGGTACCCGGACGGCCCCGAGCACCCTGCTGATGATCGTGTCGGCGTCGACGTCGTCCGCCAGGGCCTCGTAGGACAGCACGAGCCGGTGGCGCAGCACGTCGAGCGCGAGTTCGGACAGATCGTCCGGCAGGACGTAGTCGCGGCCGCGCAGGAACGCCAGCGCGCGGGCGCCCGTGACGAGCGCGATGGACGCGCGCGGGCTGGCCCCGTACGTGACGTACCGCTCCAGCTCCCCCAGCCCGGCCGTGCCCGGCGAACGGGTCACGGCGACCACGCGTACGGCGTAGTCGACGATCGACGGATCGACGTACACCTGCCGGGCGCGGGCCCGCATCTCCATCAGCTCGGCGGTCGTGACCGTCGGCTGCGGCGGGTCCGGCGGACGCAGCGCGCGCTCGACGATCGCCTGCTCCTCGTTCTGGGCGGGATAGCCGACGACGACCTTCATCATGAACCGGTCCACCTGCGCCTCGGGCAGCGGGTACGTGCCCTCCGACTCGATCGGGTTCTCCGTCGCCATCACCAGGAACGGCTCCGGCACCTGGAACGTCTCGCGGCCGATCGTCACCTGGTGCTCCTGCATCACCTCCAGCAGGGCGCTCTGCACCTTGGCGGGGGCGCGGTTGATCTCGTCGGCGAGCAGCAGGTTCGTGAACACCGGGCCGAGCTCCGTCCGGAACTCGCCGGAGTGCTGGTGGTAGACCCGCGTGCCGACGAGGTCGGCGGGGACCAGGTCGGGGGTGAACTGCACGCGCTGGAACCCGCCGGTGATCGCCGCGGCCAGCGACCGGACGGCCAGGGTCTTGGCCAGGCCCGGCACGCCTTCCACCAGCAGGTGACCGTCGGCGATCAGCGCGACGGCCATGCGTTCGAGCAGGACGTCCTGGCCGACAATGGTGCGTTTGACCTCGAAGAGGACCTGTTCGAGCGGATGAGCCTGGGCCGGGGGCATGATGTCCCTTCTGTGGGCGCTATGGGCGGTGGCGGTCAGAGCTGGGGTCCGTCGCCTGGTGGGCCGTCGCCGTCGTCGCCGCCCAGGGCCGCGCCGATCGGCACCGCGAACGCGATGCCCGCGAACGCGTCGTCGCCCCCGGGGTCGGCGATCGAGACGACGATCCCGACGACCAGCCCGCGGGCGTCCAGCAGGGGGCCGCCGGAGCTGCCCGGGTTGACGGAGGCGTCGAACTGGATCAGCCCGTTCAGGCCGGCGTCCTTGCCGGTCCGGCCGGTGGTCCGGTCGAGGCCCGACACCACCCCGGTGGAGACGCTGTAGGTCAGGCCCAGCGGATTGCCGATCGCCACGACCGGCGCCCCGACGGCCACCGCGCCGCCGAGCGTCGCGGGCACGACGATCTCCGGCAGCTTCACCGGCTTGAGCACGGCGACGTCCCTCTTGGGATTCGCGGCGGCGACGACGGCCTTCGCCCTGGTCCCGTCGGCGAACGTGAGGTTGATGTCCTTCGTGGCTTTGATCACGTGATGGGCCGTCAGGATCGTCCCGTCCTCGGCCGCGATCACGCCCGTGCCGAGCGACTTGCCCGCCTGGATGACCACGACCGACGGCCCGACCCTGCGGAAGACGTCCGGCACCATGAGCGTCGCGGTGGGCGTCGGCGTGGCGCCCCGCCCTCCCGCGGCCGTCCCGCCGCTGCCGCCGCCGCCCAGCCAGTACGCCAGCACCGCCACGACGACCAGCACCCCGCCCCCGGCGGCGACCCGCCGAACCTTCCCGGCCCTGGGCCGCCCGGCTTCCCGAGCCCCGGCCGCACCGTCCTCCTGCGGCACGCGCTCCATGCCCCTCATACTCAGCAATCGCACCGAAAACTGCCATAAAGAAGGACACACAAATGGCCGGGACCTCCGGACGCACCGGGGACGGGCCGCAACCCATACGGCAGGACCGATTCCTCAGCCGTTCGCCGACCGGTCCTCCGCCTCTTGCGGACACCCCAGGTCAGATCGGGCCCGGCGGCGCTCGGGCAGAGCTAGGCGGTCACGAGCGTGCGCACGACCATCGGCTCGGCCAGGACGAGGGCCAGCACCTGAGCCGCATGCCGGTGATGCGGAGTGGTCAGGTGCCGCGCCCGCGCCCCGGCGCCCGCCCACTCCTCGATCACCACCATGCTCGCCGGATGGTTCGGGTCGCCGTAGGCGCGGTAGGCCAGGCAGCCGGGCTCGTCCAGGGACGGCTCGATCATCGCTTCGAGCGCGGTCCGCAGCCGATCCTCCTGGCCGGCCGCGGCCACGTACTGGGCCAGCACGATGAGGGACATCTCCGGCGCCGTCCTCACGCGAGGGGCCGGGCGGGACCGGCGCCGGCGCCGGAGGCGGTGATCGCGGCGGCGATCTCCGCCAGGTCGGCCGGCGTCAGGTCCACCGCGCCGGCGCCGATCCAGCCGTCCACCTGCTCGGGCCGGCGGGCGCCGACGATGGCCCCGGTGACGCCCGGCCAGGCCAGGACCCACGCGATGGCCACCTCGGCGACGCCGACGCCGTGCCGGGCGGCGACCGGGCGCAGCGCCTCCGTCAGCCGCAGGTTGGCCGCGAGGCCCGTGGTGAAGTCGTGGTGGGCGGTGCGCCAGTCGCCGTCGGGCAGGCTCGCGACGCGCTCGGCGGAGAACGTCCCGGTGAGCAGGCCCGACTGCAGCGGCGAGTACGCGATCACGCCCGTGCCGTGGGCGTGCGCCCACGCGATCTCGGCCGCCGCCGACCGGTTGATCGCCGAGAACGGCGGCTGGATGACGTCCACGTGCGCGATGCGCTCCGCGGCCGCCAGCTCCTCGGGCGAGTGGTTGGACAGGCCGATCGCGCGGACCTTGCCCTCGGCCTTCAGGTCGGCCATGACCTGCCAGTACTCCTCCAGCGGCGTGGCGTTGGGCGACACCGCGCCGAAGCCGCCGCCGGCGTACTCCAGCGACTCGCCGGTGTCGGGGTAGTGCACCTGGTACAGGTCGACGCGCTCGACGTTCAGGCGGCGCAGCGAGTCCTCCAGCTCGCGCCGGACGCTGGCCGGCTTCATGATCCGGCGCGGGGCGGCCTGCGGGTCGTCGGGGTCCCAGACCAGGCCCACTTTGGTGAAGACGTACGGGCGGTCGGCCTCGGGCAGGTCGGCGATGGCCTTGCCGACCAGTTCCTCGGAGTGGCCGAGCCCGTACACGGCCGCGGTGTCGATCCAGTTGACGCCGCCGGCGACGGCGTGCCGGATCGCGGCGATCGACTCCGCGTCGTCGGTCGTGCCCCAGCCGAACTTCCAGCCGGCCCCCGACACCGCCCAGGAGCCGAAGCCGAGGCGGGTGACGTCCATGCCGGTGGCGCCCAGAGGCCGGGTGGGCAGGTGGGTGGTGCTCATGTCGCGTTGCTCCCTGTGGGTGACCGGGCATCCCTCGTGGACGTCCGGTGCAGCTCACTCTGGCGCGCCGCCCGCGGCCCACCCAGTGCCCGCCGCTGCCTAGGCACGGCATGACCAGGCTCGCGACGACGCCGGACGGCGATACTGGTCCCATGGCACTGGACAGACGCGCAGAACTGGGCGAGTTCCTCCGATCCCGCCGCGCCCGGCTGCGTCCCGAGGAGCTCGGCCTGCCCGAGTACGGCAGCCGCAGACGCGTGCCCGGCCTGCGCAGGGAGGAGCTGGCCCAGCTCGCCGGGGTGAGCGTGGACCACTACGTCCGGCTGGAGCAGGGCCGTACCCTGCACTTCTCCGAAGCGGTCCTGGACGCCGTCGCCCGCGCCCTGCGCCTGGACGCCGTCGAGCGCGCGCACCTCCATCGCCTGGCCCGCCCCTGGAACGACGGCGACCGCGCGCCAGCCGCGCCGCCGCTGCAACGCGTCCGGCCCGGCCTCCAGCGCCTGCTGGACGCGTCGGCCGACGTGCCGGCCTACGTCGTCGGGCGCAACACCGACGTACTGGCCTGGAACCACCTCGCGGCGGCGCTGATCACCGACTTCGGCGCGCTGCCGCCCCGGCAGCGCAACCTGGCCCGCCTGGTGTTCCTCGACGAGGGCATGCGCGACCTGTACGCCGACTGGCCCGCCAAGGCCGCCGACGTGGCCGCCTACCTGCGCCTCGACGCCGGCCGCCATCCTGCGGACACCCGGACGTCGGAGCTGGTCGAGGAGCTGTCGGCGGCCAGCCCGGAGTTCCGCGAGCTCTGGGCCGAGCACCGGCTCAAGGACAAGACCCACGGACGCTACGTCTACCTGCACCCGGTGGTCGGCAGGCTCGACCTCGGCTTCGAGACCCTCCGCCTGCCCGACGACCCCGACCAGGCGTTGATCGCCCACACCACCGAGGAGGGCTCCCCCTCCCAGACCGCTCTCCGCCTGCTGTCCGCCTGGACCCGTCAGGCCCACGCCGCCACCTGACCCACGGAGGGGCGCGGCCGCTAGGAGTCGTCCTTCTCCAGCAGGTGGTCGAGCCTGATGGCCAGATCGAGGGTCTCGCAGCGCAGCAGGTCGAGCCGTCGGCGGATCTTCGACCGGATCGCCTGGAAGTGCTCGTCGGTCTGCCCTCGCAGGCCGAGCAGCTCGTCGGTCAGGGCCGTGACGTCCTGGCCCGACTGACTCCGGGTCTCGGCGAGGTCGGCCCGCATCTCGGCGATGCCGAGCACCGCCTCGGAGCAGTCGGCCTCGGCGCACAGTGTCGCCTCCAGCGCCTGGACCCGAAGCCTGATGTCCAGGATCTCCGCCTCTACATCCACTTACTCCTACCTTTGCCGGTAGTCGGTAGGGAGCCGGCCCAGTGGTGGAGGGCGGCCGGGTCCCACTTGCTGTAAGCACATGGTGGCAACCCGTGTATACCCGACACGACCGCCGGCAAGCAACGGGTGCGGGTCCGCGAAGGGCTCGGCCCGGCGCCGGGTGGCGGCCTCAGGCCGAGCCTGGCCTGACAGGTCAGTTGTTGATCGGATCCGGGCCGTACGCCTGCGTCCCCTGCGGGCAGCCGGGCTCCGGGTCCTTGCAGCAGCGCGGCCTGCTCGACGTGAAGTGGTCGTTCATGTGGCGGCGCAGGGCCGCCAGCTCGTCGCCGAGCGCGGCGAAGTCCTGTCGCATCTCCGTCCGGATGTCGGCGATGTCGGCCTGCATCCGGGTGATGCCGGTCGTGGTCGCCGTGAGGTCGCCGGCGGGCCTGCCTGCCTTGAGCTTCCGCAGGCGCAACAGCAACTTGAGTATCCGTGTCTCTAGGTCCACACATTCCTGCCTTCGCGCAGCTGGACAGGGGCCCGCGCCGGACGAGCGGGCGGGCGCCCCGGGGATGACGAAAACGGTGGCACATCGGCCGCCCGCGTGGGGATGATCTTGATTTCGCCGGGTGAGGTTCCATTACACCGGCGCCCAAGTTTCTTTTCTGCCAGCGGATATTGGCCGCCGAAAGTGACGGACCGAAACAGGGCCAGGCCGGAGGAACGAGGGCGGAGACGGCGGCCCGCCGCGACGGGCGCGTACCGGCCCGCGGCACCGGCGCGCCTGCCCCGGCCACGGGCCCGAACCGGCCCGTCAGGGGTGTGGGAACCGGCCCGTCCGCTGGAAAAATCTTCTGGCGCATATCACGGCAAATCCGCAGATCAGGGACCGGCAACCATGCGAATTCCCCTCCGCGACCACGCGGGATCAAGCATCCTGAGCATGTCATCACGCTCCCCCACCCCCCGTTGTAAGGAGCCTCCGTGACCCGGTTCGCCGTCGACCACTCACGCCACGCGCTCATCGCCACCTGGGGTACGGGGATCGGCGACATCGCCACCACCGTGGCGGAACAGGTGCCTTCGAGCCCCGACGTGCTCCGCCTGGCCACCAGCCTCACGGAGCTGTCCTACGCCTGCTGGCGCTGCTACACCCACCCGTCCAGCGCCGCCGACCAGCACGGCCCCAACAGCGTCGGCTGGCAGCGGCAGGCCGAGCGCGACGCGTTCGCCTCGGTCATCCCGGCCCTGCTGGCGCCCGTCCGGCCGGCCAACGGCGCGCTGACCCTCTACTCCACGCGGGTGGAGGAGGTCGCCCACCGCGTCGGCCGTACGCTGCACACGATCAACCACGCGCCGCTGGCCGGCAGCGTGGCCACCGACGTCACCGCCGAGCTGGCCGCCATCGAGAACGCCGAGCTCGGCGACCTGACCGCGCGCGCCCAGCAGGCCGTCATGCTCAGCCGCGAGGACGCCTCGCCCCTCCAGGTCGCCCAGGCCGACAGCCTGCTGCACCAGCATCCGTTCGGCACGGAGGCGCTGTTCACCAAGATCGACCCCACCGCGGCCGCGATCGCGGCGGCCCACTGGCTCTACGCCGCCGCCACCATCAGCGCCCGGCACACCGGCCTGCATCCGATGCAGACCATCTCCGAGGTCGACAACATCAAGGCCCCCGCCCAGGAGAGCCTCACCGAGGTGATCTCCGCGATGAGCGGCGGCGGCTCGCCCAGGGCCGCGGTCATGCCGATGATCCGCAACGCGCTGCACGTCGCCGAGGGCCACCTCTACGGCGTCACCGAGGCCAAACACCGCATCGGCGTGGCCGAGGAGCTGATCGCCCAGGCCCGCACCGACCACCCCGAGCTCGGCCTCGGCCCCAGCACGGTCTACCTGCCCATCACCCCGCTCAACCCCGCCCGCCCGGCCCTCGACCTGCTGGAGAACCTCCTCTACGGCATCCGCAGCTGCTGGCTGACCTTCTCCCAGCACGCCGACACCCCGCCCGGCCGGGAGCCCGGCCGTCCGCGCCGCCACCACCGTCACACGGAGGTCTTCCTGGCCGAGGTGCGGAAGAGGGCGGCGTTGGACCGTTCCCGGCTGCTGTAACCGGTCCCTCCCTGCCCGCTGGGCCGGCGTCACATGATCGCGGTACTCTCTGGCATGTCGGAAAACGTCGTTGAGCGACCTCCCTTACCGGCGCTCACCCGGGCCCTGGTCGGCCCGCCAGGCAAGGTGCTGCTTCCGCTGGTCGCCGTGGTGGGGCTGCTCATGCTGAACCACACGAGCATGCCGGGCGGAGGATCGTTCACACTGCTGCTGGCGAGTCTCGCGCTCGCCGTCGTCACCGTGGTCGTCTGGGTCGCCCGGTTCGCGGTGGGCCTGCTGCGCTCCGACGGACGTCCCGGGCTGCGCCGCCACTGGGCCCGCTGGACGGCCGCGCCGGTGATGGGCGTGATCGTGACCGCGCTGGTGCTCACCGGGGCGCCGTTCAGCGCCCGGTTCGCGCTGTCGGAGTCGGGGCTGGAGCAGTTCGCCCGGACGGTCGCCGCGGACACCAAGACCGTCAGGCGCGAAGACCAATGGGTGGGCCTCTTTCCGCTGACGTCGATCGAACGGCTGCCGGGCGGCGCGCGGTTCCTGGTGAGCGACACCGGCCTGTTCGACCGGTACGGCTTCGCCTGGAGCCCGGGAGGCGCGCCGCCGGAGGAGTCCCACACGGGTTACACCCACCTCGAAGGCCCCTGGTACCTATGGGAGAGCCGGTTTTGAAGATTCCTGGATCGGTCGGCGGATGGGTCTTCACGGTCGCCGCCCTGCTGGCGTTCGCCCTCTTCATAGGCGGGGGCATGCTCTGGTTGTCGCTGGCCGGCGCGCAGGCGGCCATGATCCTCGCGGTGACGAAGGCGTACCAGGACGCGGCGCGATGGCGGGCGCCGACGGCGGAGCGCGCGGAAGGACCGCCTGCCGCCGAGTGAGGCCGGCCCGGTCCGTACGGGGGTGTCGGCGGCGGCCGACGGGGCAGGAACCGCCCCTCTAATGGGTAGGTTTCCGGGCAGACCTCAGGAAGGGTGTGCCGATGCGGCGGAGTGGCGGCGAGCTGATGCTGGGCGGCATGCTGTCCGCCAACCATCTGACCGCGATGGAGGACCTGCCGCACGTGGTCGCCGGGCACGCCGCGCTGGCGGGCTTCTCCGAGACCGCGATCTACGTCACCGACCTGCAGCAGCAGGAGCTCATCCCGATCTCGGAGCAGCGGGACCCGTCCGGCGAGCCGCTGGCGGTCCTGCGGATCGACGGCACGCTCGCCGGGATCGCCTTCCGCAACGCCGAGGTCGTGCACGTGCCGGCCGGGCCCGACGGCACGGCCAGGCGGTTGTGGCTGCCGCTCCTCGACGGCACCGAGCGGGTCGGCGTGCTCGGGGTGACGGTGCCGCTGGACGACGAGGTCGCCGAGTGGCGGGCCCAGCAGCTCGCGTCGCTGGTCGCGCTGCTGGTGATCAGCAAGCGGCCGCACAGCGACTCCTACTCGCGGTTGATCCGCGCCCGGCCGATGACGCTGTCGGCCGAGGTGCTGGTGCCCCTGCTGCCCCCGGGGACGTTCGCCAACGACGAAGTGGTGGTCAGCGCCGTGCTCGAACCGGCGTACGAGGTGGGCGGGGACGCCTTCGACTACGCCGTCGACGGCGAGGCGCTGCACGTGTCGATCTTCGACTCGATGGGCCACGACACCTCGGCCGGGCTGACCGCGACCATTGCCGTCGGTGCCAGCCGGAACAACCGGCGGCAGGGCGCAGATCTCGTCAACACGGGCCAGGCGATCGACGCAGCCATCGCCGAGCAGTTCACCGGCCGCTTCGCCACCGGCATCCTGGCCTGCCTCGACCTGCGCACCGGCTGGCTGACCTGGGTGAACCGGGGGCACCATCCGCCGCTGATGATCCGCGAGGGCCAGCAGGTGGCCACGCTGACCGGCGAGCCCGACCCGCCGATGGGCTTCCTGCTGCGGCCGTACACCGGGGAGCTGCGCTACCAGCTCCAGCCCGGCGACCGGCTGCTGTTCTACACCGACGGGATCATCGAGGCGCAGAGCCCGGACGGCGAGCTGTTCGGCCTGGAGCGCTTCATCGACTTCATCCTGCGGCAGGAGGCCGACGGCCTGTCGGCGCCCGAGACCCTGCGCCGGCTGGTGCAGGCCATCCTGGAGCACCAGCACGGACGGCTCCAGGACGACGCGACCGTGCTGATGGTGGAGTGGGGCAGCAGCAGGCAGCAGCGGCTCGTCATGTGAGCTCGTCAGGTCTCGCCGACGGCGACGAACCCGCTGTCGGGCCGGTAGTCGGGCGACTGGTGGCGGAAGTAGGTGTTGTAGACCTGGCAGTAGCGGCCGCCGCGGGCCAGCAGCGAGGCGTGGTCGCCCTCCTCCACGATCCGGCCGTGGTCGAGCACGATGATGCGGTCGACGTGCTCGATCGTGGACAGCCGGTGGGCGATGACGATCGAGGTGCGGCCGGCCAGCACCACGTCGAGCCCCTCCTGGATCTGGGCCTCGGTCAGCGGGTCGACGCTCGCGGTGGCCTCGTCGAGGACGACGATCGCCGGGTCCTGGATGAGCAGGCGGGCCAGCGCGACGAGCTGCCGCTGGCCCATCGACAGGGCCCGCCCGTGCTCGCCCACGTCGGTGGCCAGGCCGTGGGGCAGGGCCTCGATCCAGTCGCCGCCGCCGACCGCGGCCGCCGCGGCCAGCACCTCGTCGTCGCCCGCGTCGGGGCGCGGATAGCGGATGTTGTCGGCGACCGTGCCGCTGAACAGGAACGGCGCCTGCGGCACCGCGCCGATCTGCCGCCGGTACGCGCCGAGGTCGAGCGAGCGGATGTCGTGGCCGTCGATCAGCAGGCGGCCTTCCTGGAACTCGTAGAAGCGGGTGATCAGCTTGCCCAGCGTGGACTTGCCGGCGCCGGTGTGGCCGACCAGCGCGACCGTCTCGCCCGCCTCGACGACCAGGTCGAAGCGGCGGAGCACGGGGTGGGCCGCGTCGTAGCCGAAGGTGACGTCGTCGAACTCGATGCGCCCGGCCAGCCTGCCCGGTTCGGCCGAGCCGGTCTGCACCACCCGGGGCGGGGCGTCGATCAGGGCGAAGACCCGCTCGGAGGCCGACAGGCCCTGTTGGAACTGCGACCAGAAGGCGGCGATGGAGGTCAGCGGCATCCAGAACAGCGACACGCCCTGCAGGAACAGGTACCAGTCGCCCGCCGACAGGCCGCCGCCCAGCACCGCGGTGCCGCCGAGCTGGACCAGCGCGACCGTCGCGAGCCCCGCCACGAGGAACAGCAGGGGGAAGATGGCCGAGAAGACGAAGCCCTGGCGCAGCGTCACCCGGTAGCTCTGCTCGTTGACCGGCCGGAACTCGTCGTAGACCTGCCGCTCCTGGCGGAAGTTCTTGGCCACGGCGATGCCGCCCATGGTCTCCTGGAGGTTGGCGTTGACCCGGCTCAGCGACCGCTGGGCCCGCCGCGTGCTGGATCGGGCCAGCCGCCGGAACAGCAGCGCCATGCCCATCACGACCGGCGCCACCAGCAGGGTCAGCAGCGCCAGCTCGACGCTGCGCAGGAACAGCAGGACGGTGACGAACCCCACCATCAGCACCTGGCTGATCAGGTCCATCGTCAGGGTGGAGACCGTGGCGAAGTCGTCGGTGTCGGAGGTGACGCGGCTGACGATGCGGCCCGACGGGGTCTCGTCGTAGAACGACAGGTCGCGTTCGAGCACGGCGTCGAAGGCGTCTTCGCGCAGGCGCAGCACGACGTCGCCGGTCACCCGCGCGCTGTACCACTGGCGGACGAAGTTGAAGGCCCAGCTCAGCGCGCCGGCGAGCAGGATGCCGGCGGCCAGCAGCGGGCCCACATCGGCGATCGTGCCGTCCTGGATGGCGTCGACGCCCTGGCTGGCCAGCAGCGGCAGGGCCGCCTGCGCCGCCGACACCAGCACGATCATGGCCGCCACCAGGAACATCGCGCCCAGCTTGGGGCGGAAGTAGGCCAGGATCCGGCGCGTCAGGTCACGGTCGGAGTAGGTGCGGTCGTAGTCCTCGGCGTCGAGGCCGTCCATGATGAAGCCCATCAGTGGACCCTTTCCTGCTCGTCGAGCGCGCCCTGATCGGCCGTGACCTCGTCGTAGTGGGAGAAGATGCGGCGGTAGAGGGGGCTGCCGGCGATCAGCTCGTCGTGGGTGCCGAAGGCGGCCACCTCGCCGCGCCGCAGCAGCAGGACCTTGTCGGCCCAGCGGATCTGGGAGAGCCGGTGGGTGATCAGCAGGGTCGTGCGCCCTTCCTGGATGCGCTCGATGGCCTGCTGGATGCGGTCTTCGGTGGCGGAGTCGATGGCGCTGGTGGAGTCGTCGAGGATCAGGATGGCCGGGTCGGTCAGCAGCGCCCGCGCGATGGCCAGCCGCTGGCGCTGGCCGCCGGACAGCGTGAGGCCGCGCTCGCCGATGACGGTGTCGTAGCCGTCGTCGAGCTCGGCCACGAACTCGGCCGCCTGCGCGTCTTCCGCCGCTTTGACCACGGCGGCGCGGTCGGCCCGCTGGCCGAGGCCGAAGGCGATGTTCTCGGCCACGGACCGCGAGAACAGCACGACGTCCTGCTCGATGGTGGAGATCTGGGAGCGCAGCGAGTCGAGGTCCCACTCGCGGACGTCGACGCCGTCGACCAGGATCCGGCCCGAGGTGACGTCGTAGATGCGGGGCACCAGCTTCGTCAGCGAGCTCTTGCCCGCCCCGGTCTCGCCGACGATCGCCACCGTCTCCCCCGGCCGCACGGTGAACGTCACCCCCCGCAGGACGGGCTCGCCCTCGCCGTAGCCGAACGTGACGTCGTCGAAGACGATCTCGCCCCCGATGGGCGCGACGTGGCCGGCGGTCGGCTGCTCCAGCTCGGTCTCGGCGCCCACGATGTCGAGGATCCGGCGGGAGGACACGATGCCGATCTGCACCAGCGAGAACGTGAAGATCGAGATCTGGGTCGGGAAGCCCAGCATGCCCATCAGCCCCATGAAGGCCACCAGGTCGCCGATCGTGATCGCGCCGGCGGCGTGGAGGTGGAGCGCGTGCCACAGCGCCCCCGCCATGGCGCACGCGAACAGCAACGTGGGCAGGTAGCGGGCCTGGACGAGGCCGTTGCGCACGAACGAGTCGCGGTAGCGCCGGGCGTTGGCACGGAAGCGCAGCCGCTCCTGCTCCTCCTGCGCGGTCACCTTGATGACCTCGATGCCGCGCACCGCCTGGCTCAGCCCGGCGTTGAGGTCGCCGAACTCGTCGCGCATGCGGGTGGCCACCGGGTTGAGCTGCCCCATGTAGTGGCGCAGCGCGACCCCGAACAGCACCCCGAACGCCACGGGCACCAGCAGCAGACGCGGGTCGATCGCGGCGATGAACACCAGGGGCACCAGGCCGGTGAGCCCGGAGTCGACGATCAGGTCGACGCCCGGACTGATCATGATGGACAGCTGGCGGATGTCGTTGGCCGCCCGCGCCATCAGGTCGCCCACCCGCTGCCGGTTGTGGAAGGTCTGGCTCTTGCCGAGCAGGCCGGCGTAGAGCTCGTCGCGGGCGTCGCGTTCGAGCCGCTTGGCCAGCATCTCGCTGCTCAGCCGGGCGACGAGGTCGAACAGGCCGCGGGCCGACACCACCGCCAGCAGCGCCAGGGCGACCAGGCCGAGCGCGGCGGCGGACGTGCCCCTGCCGCTCAGCACCGCGTCGAAGGCCGAGCCGGTGAGCTGGGGGACCAGCGCGTTGAGCACCACCATCACCAGCGAGCCGCCGAGGAAGCCCGTCAGGGGGAGCGGATGGCGGCGCAGGTGGGACCAGAGCCAGCGGACCGGCCCACGCCGGTCGTAGCGCGGGCCTTCGACGGAGAACTCCGAACTGCCGCTGGTCACGGTGAAACCCCTTGGCCGAGGGCGGGCGAACATCGGACCCGTTTGTATCACCGGCCACCGACAGAATCCGAGGGGTTTTCCGGCCGCCCGTGAAGGCAAAGAGCGGGCATCGTCACGCAATGAGACAGTAACCTTACCCACCGTGGACCCTTTCCTCCATCAAGCGGACCTGCTGCCGCTCGTGACCCTCCAGCCGCCGGTGCGCCTCCTCCCGGCCGACGACCTCGCGGCCGTGGTCCGGGCGACGCCGGTCGTCCACGACCTGCTCCGCCTCGCCTCCGCCGCCGGTGAGCAGGGGGCGGCGCGGCCCGAGCAGGGGCGGCTCTGGGGCGTGGCCGAGGACAGCCGGCTCATCGACGTGCGCGACGGGACCGCCACGACCGGCCCGGCGGTCGAGACCCTGACGTCCGGGCCGGCCGACGACGTGCTGGACACGTGGGGCGACATCCTCTACTCGCTGTTCTCCCCCGAGGCCGACGCCGCGGCGCTCGACGCGGGCACGAGCACCCTGCTCATGCTGCTCAGCCACCGCGACGCCCTGCCGGTGGCGGAGATCCCCGAGCTGACCGACGAGGCGGCCGACGAGCTGGCCTGGTTGCGGCTGATCCGGCGCGAGGGCTCGTCGGTGTCGCTGACCCCGCTCGGCACCTGGAGCGCGCTCGACCTCTTCAAGACCCTCATCGGCCAGGACATCCCGGTCCACGGCGGCACGGCCGGCGCCGACGCCCCCACGCTGCTGCGGGCCCTGCGCACCTACGACGACGACGAACGCGCCGAGGAGGTGCGCGTCTGGCTGGGCGGGCGGGACCCGGCGCGGGCCGCCGAGGAGATCGCCGACGTCCTGCTCGACGTCAGCCCGCTGAGCCGGGCCGTCGGCCTGACCGTGTTGCTGGAGGACCTCGGCCGGCCCGGTCAGGAGATCGCCGCCGCGTTGCGCGAGGTGCCCCGGCTGGGGGCGCTCATCCGGGCCCGGGAGAAGGAGGACCACGACGTCCCGCCCGCGCCCGTCGACGTGGCCTGGGTGTACGCCGACATGACCGTGGCCGCGATGGAGATCGGCGGCCCGGCCGAGTCGATACTCCAGCTCTCCGGCAACCTCGACGTCGACGACGTGCTCAACATGCTCGGCATGATGACGTGCAGCGACCACCCCTACACGACGCCGATGCTGCGCTTCCTCATCGAGCACCATCCGGCGCCCCGGGTGGCCTCGGCCGCGCGCGTGGCGTTGCAGCGGTGGCGCGGGGTGCACGTACGGCCGCCGGGCGAGCGCGGGCGCCTGCCCAGGAAGCCCCGCAAGCCGGGCAAGACGGCGGGCGCCCAGAAGCGCCGGCGACGCTGACCGGGCCCTCCAAAGGGCTCGGAAGGCTCGGAAGGTCAGGGCTTGCGGGTCAGTTTGAGGGCGGCGCCGACGCGTTCGGCCCACTGCCAGGGGGCGTCCGTGCCGCCGGGCAGGGCGTTGTAGTACTCCCAGCCGCTCACCCCGCCCATCCCGGGATGCCGGTGCAGCAGCTCGGCGACGGTGGCGGCCAGGCGGTCGATCTCGACGTAGCCGCCGCCCCCGTTGTCGGGGGTGGTGACCGCCCCGGCCACCAGCCGGCCCGCCGGCACCACTCCCCCGGCGAGCACGGCGTCGTAGTCGCACGGGTCGGCCAGGCTGCGCGGGCCGCCGTACATCGGCAGGTTGAGCCAGGCGAGGTCGGCGCCCCGGTCGCGGAAGACCTGGTCGTGGTCCACGGCGGCGGACGGGGTGAGCGCGATCAGGAAGGCCGGGCCGAAGTCGGCGCGCAGCCGGTCGATCAGGCGTGCGAGGCCGGGCGGCGACATGGGCGCGGTCAGGCGCAGGTCCACGCCGTCGAGGCGGCGGCGGGCGAGCAGGCGGCGCAGCGGCGGGTAACAGGCGCCGAAGTCGTGGTCGAGGCGGTCGAGGCCGTCGATCATGGCCAGGGCGCGGGCGCCGTACACCTGGGTGACCTGCACGTCGTCCCACATCTGGGCGAGGTCGGGGCAGTCGGGCGGGGCGCCGTTGAGGCGGACGTCGCCGTCCGCGCCGACCTCCACGGTGGCGACGACCAGGTGGGTGAGGCCGGTACGCCGTTCGATCAGGGGCAGCGGGGAGACGTAGAGGCCGCCGTCGCAGTGGGTCCGGTAGTACATCACCAGGCGGGGTGTGTGCTGGGGCAAGGCACGTCCTCCGTGAGGAATGAGGTGATACTTCACCATGTTCCACACCAAGAGTGAGATCAAAACTACTCTTGGTTAATTTTGCCCAGGGCGGCCCGCGGCGCTCAGCGGCCCGCGCGCGGCGGCCTGACCGGCTCCTTCGCGGCCGAGCCCAGGGGCAGCATGACCTCGACCCGCGTCCCGGCCCCCGGCCCGCTGTTGACGACGCAGATGCCGCCGAGTTCGGCCGCCCGTTCCCGCATCGAGCCGAGGCCCACCCCCGCGCTGTACGCGGCGGGCAACCCCCGGCCGTCGTCGGCGACCAGCACGCGCAGCACGGAGTCCCGCTGGAGCACGATGCGGGCGCGGGAGGCCCTGGCGTGCCGCCTGATGTTGGTCAGCGCCTCCTGGACGATCCGGTAGACGGCCACCTCGACGGCGGCGGGCAGGTCGGTCATGCTGCCCTCGACCTCCACCTCGATCTCGGTGTCCGGGGAGGACTGGCCGGCCAGCTCGCGGACGGCTCTGGCCAGGCCGAGGTCGTCGAGCGCGGGCGGGCGCAGGCCGTACACCAGCTCGCGGATGTCGTCGGTGACCGCGCCCATGCCGGTGTGCAGCTCGCGCAGCAGCTCGTCGGCGGCGTCGGGGGACTTCTTCAGGCTCATCCTGGCCATGTTGATGGTCATGGCCATGGCCGAGAGGGTCTGGCCGAGCCCGTCGTGCAGGTCGCGGCGCAGGCGGCGGCGCTCCTCCTCCCTGGCCGTCAGGATGCGCTCCCTGGAACGCTGCAGGTCGGCGGCCATGCGCACGGCGTGCGCCACGTCGGCGGCGTACGGCGTGAGCGTGGTGAGCACGCGTTCGTTGTGGGCGGCGGGGAAGCGGCGCGGGCCGGGCGGCCCGACGAACAGGCGGCCGACGCGC
This sequence comes from Nonomuraea sp. NPDC048881, assembly GCF_040649795.1. Classification (NCBI taxonomy): domain Bacteria; kingdom Bacillati; phylum Actinomycetota; class Actinomycetes; order Streptosporangiales; family Streptosporangiaceae; genus Nonomuraea; species Nonomuraea sp. NPDC048881. The sequence goes on along the minus strand of NZ_JBEZGC010000020.1, from coordinate 126,701 downwards.
TCGCCGTGCCACACCAGCGGCACCTGGCGGGGCTCCGCGCCCACCCGGCCGCTCTCGACGTAACGCGGCTCGCCGTCGGCGACCTCCACGGCCACGCCCTCGACCGCGAGCCCGTCGCGCAGCACGCTGACCACGGAGGTCAGCGCCTTGGCCGGGTCGCCGCGCCGGACGGCCTGGGTCAGGCGTTCGGCCAGCACGGCGGGGTCGCCGACGCTGCCGTACAGGAGGCGGTCGACGGCGCGTTGCAGCACGTGCCGCAGCGGCTGGAAGAACGCGCCGGCGAACAGCGCGGCGGCGATGCCCGCGATCTCGTCGTAGCCGGAGACCACGAGGCTGGACAGCGCGCCCGCGCCGAAGTAGACCGCGCTCACCACGGCCACCAGCCCGGCCGCGACGAAGGCCCGGCTGATCACCGTGTCGATGCCGTAGAGCCGGTAACGGGTCACTGAGAACGCGACGGCGACCGGGATGAGCGCCGCCCACACGATGCTCGGCCACAGGAGCGCCGGCACGAACGCGGCCATGATCAGGAACACGACGTAGCCCGCGAACGCGAACAGCGGCCAGCCGATCTGCCGCCTGCCCACCGGATCGGCCCGGCGCAGCCGCAGCGCCAGGGAGAGCGCCGTCAGCGCCATGGCGACGTAGATGCCGGTCCAGGCCACCATGGAGACGGCCTCCACGTACGGCCCGAGCGCGCGGATCTGCAGCGGGTTGGGGATGACGGCCGGGTAGGGGTAGCTGCCGGGGGGCGGGTCGGGCCGGAACACCGAGCGGGCCAGGTCGAGCCCGAGCGAGAACGCGCCCAGCAGCAACACCCACCGCCAGCGCGGCGAGGGCAGCCGCCCGTCGGGCGAGTAGAGCGGCAGCAGCATGGTGAGCGCCAGGCCGCACACCGCCCACCCGACCTGCACGGGGAAGCGTACGAGCCCGGCCGCGACCAGGTCGCCGTCGGCGGCCAGCCGGAACATCATCGCGCTGGACAGGTCGCTGACGGCGGCGGCGATGCCGCCCGCGACCATCAGCCACGCCATGTTCAGCCGCGGCCGATGGAAGATCAGGAACGCGCCGACCGCGGGGAAGGTCAGGGCGGCGGCCGTCTGGGGCGAGGCGGTCCTCAGCGGCGTCCACGCCTCCGGCAGACGGGCGTAGACGAGCAGCGCGGCGACCGTGAGGACCGGCGAGGCCACCGCCAGGACGACTGCCGTGACGCGCGCGAGCCGCACGCCCCGGCCCGCGGAGCCGCGCCCGGTCCCGTGGCTCTCCGCCGGCCCGGCCTCTTCGGCGATCTCGGTGAACCCGGTCATCTCATCACCGCCTTCCCCAACACTTGAACAGGATTATGACCCTTTTACTGGGATAATCCGCCCGTTGTGTCCGGGCCGTTACCGTCCGACGCCTGCTCCGGCCCCTCGCGGGGCCAGGACAGGCCTCAACCTACTCGACGGCGACGCGTGGTTTCCTATACGCATGCCCGAACCTGATCTGGTGATCGACGGCGGCGACAAGATGTGCGTCCAACTGCTCATCGAGCTGCGCGGGCACGTGCTGCGCGCCGGTCCGGGCGCCGTGATCCACCTGATCGCCAGCGACCCCGCCGCGCCCGTCGACCTGCCCGCGTGGTGCCACCTGACCGGCCACTCCTACCTCGGGCCGGTGCCCGGCGCCGAGCGCCCGACGTACGCGGTGCGCGTCGCGGACGCCGCCAAGGAGACCGAGCCCGCCCGTCCCTGGCACGCGGCCTGACGGCGGCCGCCGCCCGTCAGCGGAAGGAGCGCCGGTAGGCGGCCGGGGTGGTGCGCAGCGCGGTGTGGAAACGGCGGCGGAGGTTGACGGCCGAGGAGAGGCCGACGCGGGTGGCGATCGTCTCGACCGGCAGGTCCGTCTCCTCCAGCAGCGCCCGGGTGGCGGCCAGCCGGCGTTCCAGCAGCCAGCGGGCGGGCGGCACGCCGAGCTGATCGGCGAACTGCCGGGTCAGGGTCCGCGCGGAGACGCCTGAGTAGGCGGCCATGTCCTCGACGGTGACGTGGTCGGGCAGGCGGCCGAGCAGCCATTCGAGCAGCGGGGCCAGGGAGTCCGGCATGGGTCCCGCGGTGGGCAGCGGCGGGTACTGGCGCTGGCAGCCCTCGCGGTGCGGCCCGGCGGCGAGCTGGCGGCCGATGCGCATGGCGTGGGCCGCGCCGTGGTCCTGGAGCACCTGGTGCAGGCACAGGTCGAGGGCGGCGGCCGAGGCTCCGGCGGTGGCGACGTCGCCGTGGTCCACATAGATGACGGTGTCGTCGGGGATGACGCGCGGGTGGCGGGCGGCCAGCTCCCCGGACAGCTCCCAGTGGACGGACGCGCGGCGGCCGTCCAGCAGGCCCAGCGCGGCGGGGATGAAGATGCCCGCGCAGACGGCGACGATCCGCGCCCCGCGGGAGTGGGCCCGGGACACCGCGTCGAGCACGGCCGGCGAGGGGACCAGGGTCCAGCCCGCGACGATCACGGTGCCGGCCTCGTCGATGGCTTCGAGACCGCTGTCCACCTGCATGGGGACGCCGAGGGTGGTGGGCAGCGAGCCCGGCCGCTCGGCGCACAGGGTGAGGCTGTAGTGCTGGGGGATGTCGGGGCCCTGGTAGCCGAAGACGGCCGAGGCCGAGGTGACGGGATAGAGCTCCTGGTTGGGGGCGACCAGGGCGACCACGCGGTGCGGGCTCACGGGGGCCGGAGGCGTCTCGGGACAGTCCAGGGGCATGGCGCAAATGTACCCAATGATGTCATTTGGGACACCGGTGCTCTGATCTGGAAAAATCCAGAATTAGGGCTCATGTGGACGAGGAGTTTCGCCCTCTACTTCGGGGCCCGCACGATCTCGCTGCTCGGCGACGCGATGATGCCCGTCGCCTCGGCGCTGGCGATCGGCAAAGTTTACGGGATCGCCGGCGTCGGCTTCGTGCTCGCGCTCTGGACCGCGTCGGCCGTGCTGGTCATGTTGTTCGGCGGGGTCGTCGCCGACCGGATCGGACCCCGGCGCCTGATGATCGGCGCGGACGTGGTCAGGGTGGTCACCCAGGCGGTCGTGGCCGTCGCCTTCCTCGACGGCGCCCCGCCGTTCGCCCTGCTGCTGGCGATGGCGTTCCTGTCGGGCATGGCCGCCGGGGTGTTCGAACCGTGCGTCAACGGGATGGTGCCGCTGGTCGCCGAGGATGCGCAGCGGGCCAACGCGACCTTGAAGATCGCCGAGGCGGTCACCCAGCTCGTCGGGCCCGCGCTGGCCGGGATCCTCGTCGTGGCCACCGGGCCGGTCTTCGTCTACACCGTGGACGCCGCGACGTTCCTGGTCAGCGCGGTGTGCCTGGTGCTGGTGCGGGTCGCCGTGCCCACGCCGGAGCCGTCCGACGTGCTGAGCGACCTGCGCAGGGGCTGGGAGGAGTTCAAGGCCAGGAGCTGGATGTGGTCGGTCATCCTGGTCTGGGTGTTCTGGGGCGTGCTGGTGGTGGGGCCGTACGTGCCGCTGTCGTCCCAGGTCATCGGGGCCGACTACGGCTGGGTGATGGCGGCGCTCGGCCTCGGGACCGTGCTGGGCGGGCTGGTGGCGATCCGGCTGAAGCCGCGCAGGCCGCTGGCGGCGGGGGCGATGGCGCTGATCGGGTACGTCGCCGTGCCGCTGTCGGTCGCACTCGGGTCGCCGCTGCCGCTGCTGATGGCCGGGCACCTGCTCGGGGGATGCGCCATGGCCTTCTGGTCGGTGATGTGGTCGACCACCGTGCAGACCCAGGTCGCGCCGGACGTGCTGAACCGGGTCAACGCCTACCAGGTGGCCGGGTCGGTCGCGGGCATGGCGGTCGGGCAGGCGCTGGCCGGCCCGGTCACCGCGCTGGTCGAGCCGCGCGTCTTCATGCTGGGCTCGGCCCTGGTGACGGTCGGCGTGGTGACGGCGCTGCTGGTGATCGGGCCGGTACGGCGGCTCGGCCGCAGGTCGCAGGCGTCCGGGAGCGGGCCGGTCACGGTCCCGGCGACGTAGCCGACGCCGAGGGGACGGTGCCCACGGCACGTGCCGCGGCCGGGGCGTGCGGCTGGCAGACCGCCCGCCCCCGTCTGCGGCACGTGCCGTCCCCTCCTTTTCGCGGCACGCGATGTGGGAGCCGCCCCGGCGTTCCCCCGCGCTCGGGACGACTCCACCACGTAAGAGCGCAGAGGTACCCGTATCAGTACGTCTTCTCCCAAAAGATTTCTTGACAATTTTATTTGTCGGCAGCTAGCGTGGGCACCACGAAACGGGAGGAACACCATGAGCAGCATGATCAACTCCGCGGACGGCACCCCCATCGCGTACGAACGCGCAGGCCAGGGCCCGGCGGTCATCCTCGTGGACGGCGCACTCAGCTTCCGCGGCTCCAGCATCAACGGCGGCCTGGCCGAGGCGCTCGCCCCCGACTTCACGGTCTACACCTACGACCGGCGCGGACGGGGCGAGAGCGGCGACACCCAGCCGTACGCCGTCGAACGGGAGGTCGAGGACCTGGCCGCGCTCGTCAAGGAGGCCGGCGGCTCGGTCCGCCTGTACGGCACCTCCTCCGGCGCCGCCCTCGCCCTGGCCGCGGTCCAGCACGGCCTGCCCGTCGAGCGCCTGGCCCTGTACGAGCCCCCGTTCGTCGTGGACGGCACCCGCCCCCCGATCAAGGACGACTACCCGCGACGCCTGGAGGCGCTGGTGGCCGCCGGCCGCCGGGCCGAGGCGGTCAGGATGTTCATGCGCGAAGGGGTCGGCCTGCCGGCGATCGTGGTGGCGATGATGCGGTTCATGCCCGCGTGGGCCACGCTCAAGGCCGTGGCGCACACCCTGCCGTACGACACCGCGCTCGTCTTCCCGCACCAGCGGGGCGTGCCGTACCCGGAGGACGCGTGGGCGTCGGTGACCGTCCCGACGCTCGTCGCCGACGGCGGGAAGAGCCCGCAGTGGATGCGCAACTCCGTCGGCGCGCTGGCGAAGGCGCTGCCCGCGGCCGACCACCGCACGCTCGACGGGCAGACCCACATCGTCAAGCCGGAGGCCCTGGCGCCGGTGCTGCGGGAGTTCTTCGCCTGAGGGCCGCCGGTCAGGCGAAGACGGTGGGGTTCGCCTGAGGGCCGCCGCTCAGGCGAGTTCTTCGCCTGAGGGCGGGCGGTCAGGGGGAGACGGTGGCGAGCCAGTGGGTCCAGGCGGCTTCCAGGGCCTCGCCGTCCACCGGGGCGTAGGCGTGGTGCTCCACCACCGCCATGCCGCGTCCCTGGACGAACATGTACAGGCCGTCGTCCGTACGGACCGCCACGAACGCGCCCGGGGCGGTCACCCACTCCACGACGCCCCGCTCCGGCGAACGCCCCTCGATCGCGACCGTCACCTTCTCCCCCGCCACCGGACGGCCGGCGACGCCGAGCGCGGCCCCGAGCGCGGCCCAGAACCGCTCCTCCGACGCGCACGGGCCGGCCAGGAACAGGTTGTGGGTGGAGATCCTGCCGGGGAAGTGCCTGAGGTAGACGGCCAGCTTGTACAGGTACTGGAGGTCGCCGCGCTCCAGGTCGTCGTACTCCGACTCCCAGTCGTCGCCGAGGAAGCCGCTGTGGACGAAGCGGAGCACCGTGCTGCCCGAGCCGCGGGCTTCCAGCAGGTACTCGAAGGCCATGAACGTGCCGTCGGGGTTCTCCACGCCCCGGTGGGCCAGGCGCCTGCCCGGCTCCCAGGCGGTCACCACCGACTCGGTGGCGACGTCGTCGCCGAAGGTCTGCGTGCCCCGGCCGCCTTCGCGCGGTTCCAGTTCGGTACGGCCCATGAACCACGAGTCGATGCCCGGGCCCTCCGCGATGGCCTGCCAGACGACGTCGGGGGCGGCGTCCAGCTGGATCTCGTGGCGGATCTCGAACTCGTGCGGCATGGCGGTCTCCCTGTCACGGCCCGGCGCGGTGTGCGGCCGGCGATCGCACCGACAATATCGCTTGTCAAGCCGACTCCTGTTGTCGGCCGGCATGTGGGGCACGGTCGGCCGGCATCTGGGCGCGGTCGGCAGGCTTGTGGGGCGTGGGAGCGAGGGGCATCCCTCTTGAGAGCGAGGCGCGGGATCGCCCGTCCCGGCGATCACATCCGGAGCGGAAAACCGCAGGATAAGTGCATCGCCCCGGCCCTTGAGGAGAACCTCTGATGAACACCCGCGCCGCCTTCGTGGCCGCCCCGCTGCTAGTCCTGTCGTACGGCGTGATCCGGATCGTCGACGGCCTGGACGGGAGCCGAGGGCCGGGGTTGGCCTGGACGGCCGGCCATCTCGCCTTTCTTGCCGCTCTTGCCCTGTTCATCATGATATTTCGGGAAATGTGGCAGATGCTGGGCGGCAACCGCGTCGCCACCACCAGCCTCGTGGTCGGCCTGGTGGGCATCGCCTGCGCGGCCGCGCAGTTCGTGATCGACATCGTCGTCGGGTTCATGGCCACCGACCACGACGCGATGTCCCCGCTGTTCGACCAGGTCCAGGCGGTTCCGGGGGTGTCGCTCGCGGTCTACGCCGCCGGCCCGCTCCTGTTCTACGTCGCCCAGCTGGCCCTGGTCGTCCAGCTCGCCGCGCGGCGGCAGGTCAAGCTCTGGACCCCCGTCCTGGTCATGCTCGACTTCGCCCTCCCGGTCCTGGAGAAGGACCTGATCCCGCTCGGCGCCGTGTGCATGCTGGTGTCGTTCTGGCCGCTGGCCCGCCGCCAGGCCCCGGCCGGCGCCCGGCCCGTGCTCGTCCATGCGTGAGGAAGAATGGGACCCCGTGTCCGATCTGACGCTTGTCGACGTCTTCCGTCGCCGGCTTCGAGCGCTCCCCAACTTCTGGGTGGACGGGGCGCTCGCCCTGTTGATCGCCCTCGTCCAGGCCTGGCCGCTGATCTCCAGCCATGACCCGCAGGGCGGCAGATGGGACTGGTGGGGGTACGTGATCGCGATCGGCGCCTCGCTCCCCGTCGTCTGGCGGCGCCGGTGGCCGGTGACCATGCTGATCGCCAGCCTGGTCGTGGGCGCGCTCTACGACTTCGCCGACAACGTCGCCCGCCAGCCCATCTGGTACGGCGCCCTGGTCGCCTTCTACACGGTCGCCGCGTACTCACCCCGCCTGCCCAGGGTCGTCATGCTCGTCGTGACCCTCGTCGGCGGGCTGTCCTCCGTCGGCTCGTGGGAGACCGCGATGCGCGGGGTCGCCCTGTTCACCGCCGCCTACGCCATCGGCCGCGCGGCGGCCACGTCCCGCGCCCACGCCGCCGAGCTGGCCGAGCGCGCGGCCCGGCTCGAAAGGGAGCGTCAGTTGGAAGCCGAGCGCGCGGCCGAACGCGAGCGGGCCAGGATCGCCCGCGACATGCACGACATCCTGGCCCACGCGGTCAGCCTCATGGTGGTCCAGGCCGAGGCGGGGCCCGTCGTGGTGCGCAGCAACCCGGCCAGGGCCGAGGCCGCCTTCGACGCCATCGCCGCCGCGGGCCGGGACGCGATGGTGCAGCTGCGCCGCATGCTCGGCGTACTGAAGGAGGACGAGCCGCAGGCGCCGCGGACGCCGCAGCCGACCCTCGCGGACCTGCCCGCGCTGGCCGGCCAGGTGGCGGGCACCGGCCTGGACGTGCGCTTCGCCGAGTCCGGCGAGCCCCGCCCGATCGGCCCCGACAGCGCGCTGGCCGCCTACCGGATCACGCAGGAAGCGCTCACCAACATCGTCAAGCACTCCGGCGCCGACCGCGCCGAGATCCGGCTCACCTGGGAGGACGACCACCTGATGATCGACGTCACGGACAACGGGCGCGGCGGCGGCCCCGCGCTGCCCTCGGGCGGCAACGGCCTGATCGGCATGCGCGAACGGGCCGCGGCCTGCGGCGGCAGCGCGACCGCCGGCCCGCGCGCGGACGTGCCCGGCTTCGCGGTGTCGGCGCGACTGCCGCTGGGGGCCGGCCGATGAGCGTGCGCGTCGTGGTGGCCGACGACCAGGAGCTGGTCAGGGGCGGGTTCACGATGATCCTCGACGCCCAGCCCGACATCTCGGTGGTGGCCGAGGCGGGCGACGGGGTCGAGGCCGTGGCCGCCGTACGGGCCCACGAGCCGGACGTGCTGCTGCTCGACATCCGCATGCCCAGGATGGACGGCATCGAGGCGGCCAGGATCGTGTGCGCCGAGACCGCCTGCCGGGTGCTGATGCTGACCACGTTCGACCTGGACGACTACGTGTTCGACGCGCTGCGCGCGGGCGCGAGCGGGTTCCTGCTGAAGGACGTGCGGCGGGACGACCTGGTGACCGCGGTGCGCGTCGTGGCCGCGGGCGAGTCGCTGCTCGCGCCCACGGTGACCAGGCGGCTGATCGCCGAGTTCACCTCCCGCCCCGCGACGACCGCCGCTCCCGCGCACACGCTGGAGTCGCTGACCGCCAGGGAGCGCGAGACGTTGCAGCTGATCGCGCGCGGCCTGTCCAACGCGGAGATCGCCGAGGCCATGGTGGTCAGCGAGCACACCGTGAAGACGCACGTCAGCAACGTGCTGAGCAAACTGGGGCTGCGCGACCGGGTGCAGGCGGTGATCGCGGCCTACGAGTCGGGGCTGACCGTTCCCGGGGCGTAACGCGAGGGTCGGGCGGGTAGGCGGCCCATATGACTGAGGGTTTCGACACGGACACGCTCTGGAACGAGTTCCACCGGGCGGTCAACATGAACTCAGAGGAGCTGCGCGGCTACCTGCTCGCCGACGCCTCGGACGAGGAGGGCTTCCCTCCCGACCCCGACATGGGCATCGACGAGCTGGGCAGGGGCGTGCTGCACGTCCTGAGCAAGCGGAAGGGCGACCTGACCAAGGCCGACCTGGACGTGATGCGCCAGGTCGTCGAGCTGGTCGAGACCATGGGCGACCGGACGGACGACGACTCGCGGCGCGAGCTCATGTCCGTCGGCCACGACCCGCTCAGGGCATGACGCCTCGAATTCAACAAATGGTGGATGTGGGGCGACGCAAAGTGATGAAATGTGCGAAGCCGACTTCGTCCGAGGAGATCCGTTGAGAGACAACCTCGACCTCGCCGCGAGCGCCCAGCAGCTGGCCGACGCCGCCCCGACGGGATCGATCGACCGTGCCGCGGCCTCGTCCGTGGCCATCACCTTGGCCACGACGCGTGACATCGCCGACGCGCGGCAGGCCCTCGACGGGTTGACCCCGGAGGAGGTGCGCCAGGCGGCGCTCACCCTCTTCGACCGGCTCTCGGAGAGCTGAGCTCACTGCGCCGGGCTGCTCGAACCGGGTGAAGGCGGGCGGCCCGCCGGGAACCCGGCATGGCCGCATGCCCGTACGGTGGGGGCATGCGGATCGGGGTCCTGGGGGCGCTCCAGGTGGCTGGGGCCGAGATCGGCGGCGCCCGGGTGCGGGCCCTGCTCGTCCGTCTGGCGCTCGACCCGGGCCGGGTGGTGACCGCCGACCGGCTGATCGACGACCTGTGGCCCGGTGAGCCGCCCGCCCATCCGGCCGCGGCGCTCCAGTCGCTGGTGTCGCGGGCCCGCAGGCAGGCGCCTGGGCTGATCTCCTCGCACCCGGCCGGCTACCTGCTGGACGTGCCGCCCGGCGAGGTGGACGCCTCGGCGTTCGAGCGGCTGGTGCGGGCCGGCGACCCGCGCGGCGCGCTGGCGTTGTGGCGCGGGCCCGCGCTGGCGGACGCGGCCGGGCTGGCCTTCGCCGCCGCGCCCGCGGCCCGGCTGGAGGAACTGCGCCTCACGGCCCTGGCCGCCGCGATCACCGCCGACCTGACCGCCGAGGCCGCCCCCGCCCTCGGGCCCGAGCCCGCGTCCGAGCCCGCGTCCGAGCAGGCGCGAGGCGGACGGGACGGCGGGCCGGGGGTCGTGGCCGAGCTGGAGGAGCTGGTCGCGGCGCACCGGCTGCGCGAGCCGTTCCACGCCCTGCTCATGCGGGCGCTGGTGGCGCGCGGGCGGCGCGGCGAGGCGCTGGAGGTCTTCGAGCGGATCAGGGCCGACCTGGCCGACGAGCTGGGCGTCGATCCCGGCCCCGAGCTGCGCGCGGCCCACATGGCGGCGTTGCGCGACCCGGCTCCCGCGCCGAGGGGCAACCTGCCCGCCCGGCTGACCGGTTTCGTCGGCCGCACCGGCGACGTCGCCCGGCTGCACGCCCTGCTGGGCGGCCGGGACGAGCGGCTGGTCACGCTGGTCGGCCCCGGCGGCGTGGGCAAGACCCGCCTGGCGCTGGAGGCGGCCCGCGGTCTCGACGTGCCCGACGGCGTGTGGCTGGTCGAGCTGGCCTCCGCCACGGGGGTGCGGGCCGCGGTCGAGAGCGTGCTGCGGACGACCGACGTGGTCCGGGCGCTGCGCGGCACGTCGCCGCTCATCGTGCTGGACAACTGCGAGCACGTCGTGGAGGAGGCCGCCACGGTCGCGCGGTGGCTGCTGTCGGAGGTCGCCGGGCTGCGCGTCCTGGCCACCAGCAGGGAGCCGCTCGACATCCCCGGCGAGGTGCTGCATCCCGTCCTGCCGCTGCCCGAGGCCGCGGAGCTGTTCCTGGCGCGGGCCGCGGCGGCCAGGCCCGGCCTGGAGGTGAGCGCGGCCGACGCCGGGCGCATCTGCCGGGAGCTCGACGGCATCCCGCTGGCGATCGAGCTGGCCGCCGCGCGGCTGCGCACGATGCCGGTGTCCGTGCTGGTCCGGCAGCTCGGCGACCGGCTGGCCTTCCGCGGAGGGCGGACGTCCGAGCCGCGCCATCGCACGTTGCGCGACGTCATCGACTGGAGCTGGAACCTGCTGTCGGCGCCCGAGCGCGAGCTGCTGCGCGGGCTGACGGTCTTCTCCGGCGGCGCGACGTACGAGGCCGTCGCGGAGGTGTGCGGCGGCGACCCGGACGATCTCGCCTCGCTCGTGGACAAGTCGCTCGTCTCGGTCTCCGGCGACCGCTACTCGATGCTGGCCACCATCAGGCAGTACGCCGCCGCCGACCTGCCCGCCCTCCGGCAGGCCCACGCCCGCTACTACACCCGGCTGGCCGAGACCGCCGATCCGCTCCTGCGTACCGGCGAGCAGCTCGCCTGGCTGGAGGTGCTGGACGCCGAGCAGGACAACCTCGACGCCGCGCTGCGCCACTCCGACGACCCGCTCAGGCTGATCCTGCCCCGGTTCTGGCCCTGGATCATGCGCGGACGGCGGCGCGAGATGAGCGAGCGGGCGGCGGCCGTGCTGCGCCGGGTCGGTGACGTGCCGCCGCCGGGACGCGAGCTGGCGCACGGGCTGTGCCGGGTGCTCACGGGCGGCGAGCCGACCCCGGCGGTGCTCGACTCCGACCATCCCGCCGCGCTGAACTTCTGGGCCATGAGCGGCGCGCAACGCCCGCCCGCCGACGTCGTCGAGCTCACCGAGGACGTCGTCGAGCGCCTGCGCGACTCCCCCGACCTGTGGACGCGCTCGGCCGCGCTGCTGGTCGGCGGCATCGTCCGGTTCGAGTACGGCCCGGTCGCCGGCGCGCAGGACCTGCTCGGCCCGGCGCTCGACGGCTTCCGCCGCACCGGCGACCGCTGGGGCCAGTGGGCCTGCCTCTACTGGTTGTCGCTGGTCGCCGAGAACCGGGGCGACTTCGCCGCCGCGCTCGCCCGTGCCGAGGAGCCGGGACGCCTGGCCGCGGAGCTGTCGGGGCTGGACGCGCCGTTCGGCCCGATGACGTTCCTGCTCCGGCTCGGGCAGCTCAAGGCGCGGGCGGGCGACCACGAGGGGGCCGCGACCACGCTGGCGCAGGCATGGCGGTCGGCGCTGCGGGCCGAGGACGCGGTGACCCAGGCCAGGGTCCTGCACGCCCGCGCCGAGCTGGCCCGGCGCACCGGCGACCGGTCGGCGGCGGCCCGGCTGCTCGACCGCGCGCTGGCCCTCGGCAGCGGGGACGGGCCCGCGCAGTTCAGGGCGTTCATGCAGGTCGAGCTGGCTCGCGTGACGGAGCCGGGGCCGCCGCTGCGCACGGCGCTGGAGCTGATGGAGACCTGCGGCGACCGGACGGCCCGCGCGACCGTGCTGGAAGGCGTCGCCGAGCACCTGCCGCCCCGGCCGGCGGCCGAGCTGCTGGGCGCGGCCCGCGCGCTGCGCGGCGTCGCCGACCCCGCCGACCCCGCCGTGGTGGCCCTGATCGGACGATGCCGCTCCGCCCTCGGCACCGACGCCTTCCACGAGGCTCTGACCAGCGGAGCGGCGCTGCCGGCCCCGGAGCGGCACGCAATGTCCCTGCTCGGCTGAGCCCGTCGCGTACGCGGCATGCGCCGCCGGGCCATATGGTCGGGGAAGAGGCCACGGAAACCGACGACGAACCCCTTCTCCGCCGCTCCCCGGACGAGCATGGAACACCTTCCGGTTTCGCGGCGGATACGCCAGGGTTGTGGCAACTTTCCACCGCAATGTGAGGAGATCTGTGGCCAGTCCAAGTGTGGTCGACACCCGGGGCAGTGACTTCGCCCGACTAGCCCGCCGAATCTCTGACGCCGGTCTCCTCGACCGGCGTCCGGTCTATTACGCGGTGCGGCTGACCATCGTGGTCGCCGCGTACCTCGGCTGCTGGGCGTTGTTCGCCTGGGTGGGCGACTCGTGGTGGCAACTGCTCGTCGCGGTCGCGCTGGCCGTGGTCTTCGCGCAGATCGGCTTCGTCTCCCACGACCTGGGCCACCGCCAGGTGTTCAGGAAGCGGCGGCCGAGCGACGTGACCGGTCTGCTGCTGGGGAACCTCGGCATCGGCCTGGGCTGGGGATGGTGGACCAGCAAGCACAACCGCCACCACGCCAACCCCAACCACGAGGACCACGACCCGGACGTCTCCCCCGCGGTGATCGTCTGGTCGGACGACCAGGTGACGCGGAGCGCGGGCCTGGCGCGGGCCGTCGCGAGGTACCAGGCGTTCCTGTTCTTCCCGCTGCTCACCCTTGAGGCCTGGCACCTGCACATCGCCAGCTTCAAGGCGCTGCTCGCGCCGGCGGCCAAGCGGCCGTGGGCGGAGCTGGCGCTGCTGACCACCCACTTCGTGCTCTACTTCGGCGCGGTCTTCGCCGTGCTGCCGTTCGGCAAGGCGCTGGTGTTCCTGGCCGTGCATCAGGGGCTGTTCGGCCTCTACCTGGGCTCCACGTTCGCGCCCAACCACAAGGGCATGCCCGTCCTGACCAAGGACGACAAGCTGGACTTCCTTCGCAAGCAGGTGCTGACCTCCCGCAACGTCAGGGGCGGCCTGTTCACCGACGTGGCGCTCGGCCAGCTCAACTACCAGATCGAGCACCACCTGTTCCCGAACATGCCCGCGCCCAACCTGCGCAAGGCGCAGCCCATCGTCGAGAGCTACTGCGCCGAGGTCGGCGTCAGCTACCTGCAGACCGGGCTCGTCGCCTCCTACGGCCAGGCCCTGCGCCACCTGCACGAGGTGGGCGCTCCGCTGCGCCGCTGAGCCTCAGCCCTCCTCCTCGACCCGCCTCTCCAGATCGGCACGGCGTCGTTCGAGGTCGGCGATCAGCTCGGACTGCTCGTCGGCCTGGGCGATCATGGCGGCGGTCTCGATCTGGTCGGTCGCGCCCATGGTGCCCACCTGGTCGCGCACGTCCTGGTTCTCCGCCTTCAGCCGGGCCAGGTCCTCTTCGACCTGCCGGAGCTCATCCTTGGTACTCATCTCGGTCAACTACCCCATCACTCGCACGACCATACAAAATGGAGCACATGCCTAGATTGTCGGCGAGCAGCACGGTGTCCCTCGTGGTCGTCGCCGTCGCGCTCGCCGGCACCCTGCTCGCCGGGCTCAGGAGCGAGCAGCCCGCCGGCGCGCTGGACGTGGTGCTGCCGATCGTGTCGTGCGGCGCGCTGCTGTTGCGGCGGCGCCTTCCCGTCACGTCGCTGATCGTGGTCGTCGTGGCGGTGTCCGCCTACTATCCGCTCGCCCGGTTCGACGGGCCGCTGGTCGTGCTGGTGTTCGTGGCCCTCTACACTGCCGCCGACCAGGGACGGCTGGCCGCCGCGATCGCCACCGGGGCCGCCGTGCTGCTGGCGATGGGGTTCGGCGAGTCCCACGGGTCCAGGCACGTGGACGACGGCACGTTCGGCGCGATCACCGGTTGGGTGGTGGCCGCCATCGCGTTCGGCGGGGTCACCAGGAACCGCCGGGCGTACCTGCTGGAGGCGCAGCGGCGCGCGCTGGACGCCGAGCACTCCAAGGAGGAGGAGGCCAGGCGGCGCGAGAGCGAGGAACGGCTGCGCATCGCCAGGGAGCTGCACGACGTGCTCGGGCACAACATCTCCATGATCAACGTGCAGGCGTCGGCCGCGCTGCACGGGCTGGCCAGGCGTCCCGAGAAGGCCGAGGCCGCGCTGCGGACCATCAAGGAGACCAGCAAGGAGACGCTGCGCGAGCTGCGCACCACGCTGGGGGTGCTGCGCCAGGTGGACGAGGACGCGCCGACCAGGCCCGCGGACAGCCTGGCGCGGCTGCCGGACCTGGTCGCGGCGTCGGGGCTGGAGGTGGCCGTCGAGCCGTCCGGGCCCCTGGACGCCGTGCCGACCGAGGTCGACCTGGCCGCCGCCCGCATCATCAGGGAGTCGCTGACCAATGTCGCCCGCCACTCCGGCACGACGAAGGCCACCCTCTCGGTCAGCAACTCCTCGGGGAACATCCTGATCCGGGTCGAGGACGACGGCCCGGGCGCCACGTACACCGAAGGCAGCGGCTTCGGCCTGCAGGGCATGCGCGAGCGCGCCGCCGCGCTCGGCGGCGACCTGGAGGCCGGCCCGCGCCCCGAGGGCGGCTTCCGCGTCGTCGCCCGCCTGCCATTGAACGGAGTCCGATGATCCGCGTACTGCTCGCCGACGACCAGACCCTGGTCCGCGCCGGATTCCGGTCGATACTCTCCGACGAGGACGACATCGAGGTCGTCGGCGAGGCCGGCACCGGCGCGGCGGCCGTGGCGGGCGCCCACGAGCACCGGCCCGACGTGGTGCTCATGGACATCCGCATGCCCGAGCTCGACGGCCTGGAGGCCACCCGGCGCATCGCCGGCGACCCGCGGCTCGACGGCGTCAAGGTCATCATCCTGACCACCTTCGACCTGGACGACTACGTCTACGGCGCGCTGCGCGCGGGCGCGGGCGGGTTCCTGGTCAAGGACACCGAGCCGGCCGAGCTGATCCACGCGGTCCGGGTCGTGGCCAGGGGCGACGCGCTGATCTCGCCGTCGGTGACGCGGCGGCTGATCGCGGAGTTCGCCGGCCGGGTCAAGCGGCCGGAGCCGGGCCCCGAGCTCAACGCGCTCACCGAGCGCGAGCGGGAGGTCATGGGCCTGGTGGCGGCCGGGCTGTCCAACGACGAGATCGCCGCCCGGCTCGTGCTCAGCCCCGCCACGGCGAAGACGCACGTCAGCCGCATCATGACCAAGCTCGGCGTGCGCGACAGGGCCCAGCTCGTGGTGGTCGCCTACGAGGCCGGGATGATCACTCCGGGCTGGCTTACAACCTGAGTCGTACGACTTTAGTGATCTTCGGCCCGGGGTTGTACGCCGGATTGCAGACCGGAGCATGACGCGGCGGAGCAGGCCGTGACGCCAAGCTCTCGGCATGGACACCGTCGACCTCGCCCGGCTGCAGTTCGCGTTCACCGCGGGCGCGCACTTCCTCTTCGTCGCGCTGACGCTCGGCCTGGCGACGCTGGTGGCCGTCGTCCAGACCCGGGCCACCTTCAGCGGCGACCCCGTCCACCTGCGGATGACGAGGTTCTGGGGGCAGCTCTACATCATCAACTACGCCATGGGCATCGTCACCGGGCTGGTCATGGAGTTCCAGCTCGGGCTGTCGTGGAGCGGGCTGACCGACTACGCAGGCAACGTCTTCGGCGCCTCGCTGGCGATCGAGACGCTGGTGGCCTTCTTCGTCGAGGCCACGTTCCTGGGCCTGTGGATCTTCGGCTGGAACCGGCTGAACCGCTGGGCGCACCTGGCGCTGATCTGGGTCGTCACGCTCACCGCCTACGCGTCGGCGTTCTGGATCATGATCTCCAACGGCTTCCTGCAGAACCCGGTCGGCCACGCCGTCGAGGGCGGCAGGCTGCGGCTGACCGACTTCGGGGCGATGATCGCCAACCCGGCCGCGCAGATCGCGTTCGGGCACGTCATCGGCGGCGCGATGATCGTCGGCGGGTTCTTCATGGCTGGGGTGAGCGCCTACCACCTGCGCAGACGCACGGCCGAGCACGACCTGTTCAGGAAGTCGCTGCGGATCGGCGTCGGCGTCGCGCTGCCGGCCTCGTTCTTCACGGTGACGTTCGGCGGGCTCGGGTTCCAGACCCTCCAGCCGTCCAAGGCGGCGGCCTGGACGGGCCAGGCCGAGCGGCTGGCCGCCGTGCAGGCGGACATGACGGCCAGGTTCGGGCCGGGCGACTACCTGCCGCCGACCGGCTGGGTGCAGGGGGCCGGCATCACGATGATGATCCTCTGGGTGGTGATGACCGTCGTGGCGGGGCTGAGCCTGCTGCTGATGTTCTTCCGGCCCGTCGTGCGCGGCTTCCGGGCCTGGCACTGGCTGCTGACGCTGATGATCCCCGTGCCGTTCGTCACCATGCTCGCCGGGTGGACCTTCCGCGAGGTGGGGCGTCAGCCGTGGGTGGTCTACGGGCTGCTGCGCACGTCCGAGGCCATGTCGCCGGTGACGGCGGGCGAGATGCGGCTGTCGCTGACGGCGTTCGTGTCGGTGTTCACGGTGCTGATCGCGGTCAACTACTGGCTGCTGGCCCGGGCGGCCAGGCGCGGGCCCGGCGCGGTCGCGCTCGGCGCCCTTCCGGCCGAGACCCCCGTCCCCGTCCCCGCGTTCTGAAGGAGCCGATCATGGAGATCTTCGTCCTGGCCTTCTTCGCCCTCGGCTACCTCGTGCTGGGCGGGGCCGACATCGGGGTCGGCATGGCGCTGCCCTACCTCGGGCAGTCGGCGGGCGAGCGGCGCGAGGCGATCGCCGCGATCGCGCCGTTCTTCCTCGGCAACGAGGTGTGGCTGGTGGCCTCGGCCGGAGTGCTCGCGGGGCTCTTCCCCGACCTGGAGGGCCATCTCCTGAGCGGCAACTACGCGGTGGTCGTCGCGCTGCTCGTCTCGTGGGTGGTCAGGGACATGGGCCTGTGGCTGCGCGGGCGGGTGCCCGGCGCGCGCTGGCAGGCGTTCTGGGACGGCGGGATCGTGGCCGGGAGCTGGGGGCTGGCGCTGAGCTGGGGGCTGCTGCTCGCCGAGGTGCTGCTCGGCATCCAGGGGCCGCTCGTGCTGCTGGCCGCGCTGGTGGTGGCGGCGCTGTTCGCGGTGCACGGGCTGGCGTTCGCGGCGCTGCGGCTGCGCGGACCGTTGCGGGAGCGGGCCGGGGTGTTGTCCGGCGAGGCGGGCGAGGGCCGCACGTACGCGCTGACGGCCGGTGCGCTGCTGGTGGTCGGGGTGCTGGCCGGTCTGCGGCTGCCGCTGGTGGCGGGGTCGTCGGGGGCGCTGCTGACGCCGGTGATCCTCGTCCTGATCCCGCTGCTGGTGGCCTCGCAGGGGTGGGTGTGGTGGACGTTCCGGCACCGGGTCAGCGGGCCGTCGTACCTGTGACCAGGCGGGTGACCCTGGTGGAGCACCCGCCTGGCGTCGGGTCAGAACAGCGGAGCGCCGTCGCGGGTCAGCCGCCAGTTGGCGGAGGCGAAGTCGGCGGGGTTGATCGTGCCCTTGGCGGTGGCGTACTCGATCAGCGCCTGGCGGATCTCCACCTGCGCGTTGTACAGCACGGGAGCGGTGGTGACGTGCGGGAAGCCGCCGCCGCCCGACTGGCGGTAGTTGTTGATCGCGACCACGAACTCCTTGCCGGCCGGGATCGGCGCGCCCTCGAAGGTGAGGTTGGCGACGCGCTGCCCGGCGGGCTTGGCCACGTCGATGTCGTAGGAGACGCCCAAGAGCTGGTCGTAGTTGTAGTCCGGGGTGTTGCCGGCGTTGGTCAGCTTGGTGACGTCCACCGGGTCGCCCGGGTTGAGCTGGTTGAAGTACCGGGCCGAGTACTCCAGGTAGTCCTTGATCTGGGCGCCGGTCAGCTTGATCGCCAGCAGCGTGTTGTCGTAGACGTAGAGCCCGGCCACGTCCCTGACCCGCACGTCACCGGCGGGGAAGACGGCGGTGCGGCTGAACGGCGCGGCGATCGACAACACCGGCAGCGTGTTGCCCGGCAGGGCGGCCTTCACCGTCTCGGTCTGCACCTGCTGGATGTAGTCGAGGATCGGCGTGTCCTTGTACGGCGACTCGGCCGCCGACAGCTCCTCGGCCGACTTGGCGACGACCTTGTTGACGTAGCCCACCGTGGTGTCGTGCTGCGGCTTGAGCAGAGAGACGATCTTCGGGTCCTCCGTCACCGTGTTGGTGTTGAGCGTGGCCGAGCTCTTGCCGGTCACGACCCACTTCCCGCGCTGCTTGGTGAGGGTGAAGTCGAGCCGCGACAGGCGCTGGCCCCACTTGCCCGGCTCGGTGAGCAGCACCTGCTGCCCGGTGCTCTTGTTGGTCACGAAGCGCTGGGCGACCTCGTTGTGCGCGTGCCCGAACAGCACCGCGTCGATGCCCGGCACCTGCTCGGCGACCATCGCCGAGGCGTTCTCCACGGGCAGGTCGGTGCCGTAGGAGGACATGCCGCTGTCGCCCGCGTGCGCGGTCACCACGACCACGTCCGCGCCGAGGCCGCGGATGACCGGCACCCACTTCCTGGCCGACTCGACCAGGTCGGTGAAGCGCAGCTTGCCCTCGACGTTCGCCTTGTCCCAGATGGCCACGCCGGGGTTGGTCAGGCCGAGCACGCCGACCTTGATCGGCTTGTCGCCCTTGACCTTCATGGTCTTGATCACGAACGGCCGGTACGCCGGCAGCCCGCTCCCGGCGTGCACGGCGTTGGCGCCCAGCACCGGCGCCCGCATCTGCCTGATCCAGGTGGCCAGCAGCGGCAGACCGTAGTTGAACTCGTGGTTCCCGAGGGTGACGGCGTCGTAGCCGATGGCGTTCATGGCCTTGGCCATCGGGTGGGTCTGCCCGGTCTCGGTGATCGGCTCGACCTTGGCGTAGTAGTAGGCCAGGGGCGTGCCCTGGATCGTGTCACCCGAGTCGAACAGCAGCGTGTGGTCCGCCCCGCGCTCGGCCCTGACCTTGTTGACCAGCGACGACACCTGGGCCAGGCCGATGGTGTTGCCCTGCTTGTCGGCGTAGGCGGCGTCCTTGAAGTAGTCCCAGTTGAGGGCGTTGCTGTGGATGTCCGACGTCCCCATCACGGTGACGGTGACGCTCTTGTCCCCGCTCGCGTGGGCGGGGAACGCCACCAGGGCCAGCGCGGTCAGCGCGGCGGCCCCTGTGGCGGCGAGCTTCTTGGTCTGCATGTGCCTGGAGGGTAACCAGGACAAATTACTCGTTGGTTACGAAATCGCGGATCAAGGCTGTCACCTCTTCGGGACGTTCGTGTAGCACCACATGCCCGCTGTCCAGCTCGGCGTAACGGCTGCCGGGCAGCGCGGCGTGCAGGGCGCGGGCGTGCCCGACCGGGACGAGGTGGTCCTGCGTGCAGCCGATCACCAGCGTGGGCGCGGTGATGCTCGGGAGCAGGTCCCTGATGTCGGTCCTGAGGTCCAGCTCGATCTGGCGTACCGTGCCGGGGGGCGGGTCGCCGGCCATCATGGCCTTCAGTCCGTCCTCGCCCTGGCCGCTCACGAAGGCCGGGCTGAAGCCGACCAGCGGGGCGTACGCCGCGAAGCTCTCGGGGTCGGTGGCCGCCAGCCGGGCCCAGGTGCGCAGGCCGAGCCGGAGCCGGGGGTCGCCGGCGTGCGTCCAGCCCGCGATGAGCACCAGCCGCCTGACCAGCTCGGGATGCCGGGCGGCGACCCCCGCCGCCACCACCGCGCCCAGCGAGAAGCCGACCAGGTCGGCCGGGCCGCCCTCGGGGAAGGTCGCCGCGACCTGCTCGATCAGCAGGTCGAGGGTGAGGTCGCCGCCGGGGTCGGCGGTCTCGCCGCTGCCGGCGTAGTCGGGGGTGATCACCGTGCGGATGTCGGCGAAGTTCTGGACGAGGTGGCCGTAGTTGCTGACGGCGTCGCCGCCGGTGCCGTGCACCATGACCAGGCCGGGGCCGCTGCCCGCCCGGTTGAAGTGCACGTGTCCGCCGTCGTGGACGACTGTGGGCATGGGGGTCTCCTAGAGGTTTCCGCCGCCGGTGGCGTCGAGGGTGGTGCCGGTGATGAAGCTCGCCGCGGGCGAGGCGGCGAACGCGACCACGTCCGCGATCTCGCCGGGCTCGCCGATGCGGTTGAGCGCGTGCCTGCTCGCCGCGTACGCGCGGGCCCCGGGGTCGCTCAGCCAGCCCGCGTTGACGTCGGTGTCGATGATGCCGGGCGCGACGTTGTTGACCGTGATGCCGCGCGGCCCCAGCTCCTTGGCCAGGGCCAGCGTGAACACCTGGACCGCGCCCTTGGTCATCGCGTACGCGATGCCCTCGGGATAGGCGATGCGGGCCGCGCCGGAGGTGATGTTCACGATGCGGCCGCCGTCGGGGATCAGCGGCAGCACCTGCCGGGTGAGGAAGAACAGGCCCTTGACGTTGACCGCGAACAGCCGGTCGTAGCCCTCCTCCGTCTCCTGCGCGAGCGGCGTGGACAGGCCGATGCCGGCGTTGTTGACCAGCACGTCAAGCACGTCGGTCTCCTCGGCCACCCGGCGGGCGAGCCGCTCGACCTCCTCGGGCACGCCCAGGTCGGCCCGCACGGCCACGGCGTTCGCCCCGATCAGCCCGACGACCTCCTCGGCCGCGGCGGCGTCCCTGGCGTAGTTCACGATCACGCGGAACCCGTCCTTGGCCAGGCGCAGCGCGATGGCCCGGCCGATGCCCCTGCCGGCGCCCGTCACCAGGGCAGTCCTCATCGCTCGAATCCTTTCTTTAGCGATCGATACAGAAACCATAACATAGCGATCGCTATAGAATGAGCGCATGGCGAGGCAGCGGGCATTCGACAGGGACGCGGCACTGGAGAGCGCGCTGTGCGCGTTCTGGGAGCACGGCTACGAGGCGACCTCGATCGCGGCGCTGACCGCCGCCATGGGCATCAGGCCCCCCAGCCTGTACGCGGCCTTCGGCGACAAACGGCGGCTGTTCGAGGAGGCGGTGCGCCGCTACCAGCTCACCCACGGCGCGTTCACCACCAGGGCGCTCGCCGAGGAGCCCACCGGCCGCCGGGCCGTCGAACGCGTGCTGCGCGAGTCGGCCGCCGAGTACACGAACGCGGACCACCCGCCCGGCTGCCTGATCATCAGCGCCGCGGTCAACTGCGGGCCGGAGTCCGCCGACGTGGCGGAGTTGCTGCGCGGGTTCAGGGAGGCGGCGAAGGCGGCGATCAGGAAGCGCGTGGACGACGACGTGGCGGCCGGCCGATTGGCCCCCGGCACCGACACGGAAGCCCTGGCCACCTTCTTCGCGTCGGTGATCCAGGGCATGTCCACGCAGTCCCGCGACGGCGCCTCCTACGCCGGCCTGCTGGGGGTCGCCGAACTCGCCATGGCGGCCTACCCGCCGCCCCCGCGCTGACGGCCGCGCGAAAGCCGCACGGCCGCCCGGCGCACAAAACCTGACCCGCGCGGCCGCGCGGCTTACAAACGCCTGGAATGCTTGGCCGTCCGATTTATTGCGACATGACGCCCGCGTCCTCCGGGGGCAGTTCGGGGGGCGAGGCGCGCAGCCAGCGGCAGCCGTGCGGTCCCAGCGCGAGCTTGGCCGTGCCGTCGGCCGACACCTTGATCGTGCCGTCCACCAGCAGGTCCGTGAGGTCGCAGTTCTCCAGGCCGTCCAGCCGCAGCTCGACGTCCCTGGCCGTGTCGCACAGGTTGTGGGCGACCACGACCGTCGCGCCGTCGGCGTCGCAGCGGTGCGAGAAGATCGCGTCGTCGCCGGTGTCCAGCACCGTGTACTGCCCCCAGGCCAGCTCAGGGCATTCGCGGTACCGCTCGATGAGGAGCTGGAACCAGCGCAGCAGCGAGTCGGTGTCGCGTTTCTGGTCGGCCACGTTGACCCGGTCGGGCGCGAACGAGCCCTCGGGGATCTCGCGGACCGTCTCCTCCTTCTGGCTGAAGCCGCCGTCCTCGGACCACTGCATGGGGATGCGGACGGCCATCCGCCCCTCTTCGTCCAGGTTCTCCCCCATGCCGATCTCCTCGCCGTAGAAGATCACGGGGGTGCCGGGAAGGGAGAACAGCAGGCTGTAGGCCATCTTGATGCGCCGCAGGTCGCCGCCGAACATCGTGGGCAGCCGCCGCCGCAGCCCGCGGCCGAAGATCTGCATGTCCTTACGGGGGCCGAACGCCTGGAAGATCTCCTGGCGTTCCTCTTCGGTGAGCTTGTCGAGGGTCAGTTCGTCGTGGTTGCGGAGGAACATCGCCCATTGACAGTCCTTGGGGGCCCGGGGGCGTTCCTGCAGGGCGTCCATCAGGGGGCGGGCGTTGTTACGGGCGAAGGAGAGCCAGCTGTTCTGCATGCCGATGAAGTCGAAGCACATGGTGATCTGGTCACCGAGCCCTTCACCGAAGTACCGCAGTAACTCCTTGTAGGGCAGGTTGACCTCGCCCAGCAGGATCGAGCCGCCCTTGCGCCTGGTCATGAAGGCCCGCAGGTCGGCCAGGAACTCGTGCGGGTTGGCCAGCTTGGGGTTGACGTTCTCGATGAGGAACGGCACCGCGTCCACCCGGAAGCCCGACAGGCCGAGCTCCATCCAGAAGCCGAGGATGCGGGTGATCTCGTCCCTGACCTCGGGGTTGCCGACGTTCAGGTCCGGCTGGTGACGGTAGAAGCTGTGCAGGTAGTACTGGCCGCTGCCTTTGTCGTACTGCCAGATGGAGTCCTCCTTGTCGGGGAAGACCACCTGCTTCGGGTCGTCGGGCTCGGGGGTGTCGGACCAGACGTACCAGTCGCGCATCGGCGAGTCCTTGCTCTTGCGCGACTCCTTGAACCAGGGGTGCTGGTCCGAGGTGTGGTTGACGACCAGGTCCGCGATCACCCGCAGGCCCCGGTCGTTGGCGGTCCGCATGAACTCCACGAAGTCGCCCAGGGTCCCCAGCCGGGGGTCGATGCTGTAAAAGTCGGTGATGTCGTAACCGTCGTCCCGGTTGGGGGTGGGGAAGAACGGCATCAACCAGAGGCAGGTCACGCCGAGACCCGCGAGGTAGTCGATCTGCTGGGTCAAGCCGCGGAAGTCGCCCACACCGTCGCCGTTACCGTCCTTGAACGTCTCCACGTCCAGGCAGTACACGACGGCGTTCTTCCACCAGACGTCGGAGGTGTACGTCAGTCGCATGGCGGGCCTGCTACCCACCCGGCCAGAAGAAATGTCCTTTTGGTGGTTTGCGTCCGGTTCTAATCCCGTGACCTCGGGCTACCGGGGCATCGCCGAACCCGAGCAGCCGTGCGGATCCCACGCGAATAGTTCGGGGGCCGAACTGATGGTAATCTGATCTCATGGCCAAGCCCGAGGAGCAGCTGGGAGTCGTCTCCGCCCTGGTGCGCTCGACCTTCCTGGTCAACGCCGTCTACGCCGAGTCCGCCCGCGCGTACGGGCTGACCTCCCAGCAGGGCCAGCTCCTGTGCGTGCTGATGGCCCAGCCGTACGGGATGAGCGAGCTGGGCGCGATGTTGCGCCTGGCCAAGTCGAGCCTCACCGAGCTGGTCGACCGCACCGCGCAGCGCGGCATGGTGCGCCGCGAGCCCAACCCCGCCGACCGGCGCGCCGTCCAGGTCACGCTGACCGAGGAGGGCGCCAAGCTCGCCGACGAGTTCTACACCGAGGCGTGCCGGCGCATCGACGAGCTTCCGTCGGGGCTCGACGAGGCCGAGCGCGCCACGCTCGCCGATCTGCTCTCCCGCCTGGTGCGGGACAACAACGCCCCCACGGTCTTCATCGAGCGCGCCGACACCCCCTGACCGCCGCCCGCTGTCACACCCCGGCCGGCGCCGGCTCGCCGGCGACCCCGAACAGCTCAGCGAACCGTCCGGTGAACAGGTCCCGGCCCTTGTAGTCGGCCACCGACTCGGCCGGCAGCACGATCGGCCCCTCGGGCGAGGGCAGCTGGCCGACGCCCCCTTCGGCCCCCAGCGGCAGCAGCACGAACGGCAGCGGCGAGGGCCGGTACACCGACGAGGGCCGCTCGCCGCGCAGCTGGGCGATGATGTTCGCGGCCACGACCTCGGCGTGCTGCATCGCGTTCCCGGCCATCTTGGCCTCGGCCAGGTCGGTGATGTCGCCGATCGCGTAGACGTGCTCGTGACCCTCGACGTTGAGCCGTTCGGTCACCCGTACGTGGCCGCGGGGCGTGCGCGCGGCGCCGAGGTCGCCATCGAGGTAGCCGGTACGGACGCGCACGCCGTACGCGCGGAACCAGATGTCAGCCGACAGCTCCCCCGCCGTGGACCCGACGGTGAACGGCCCGGCCCGCCCCGGCCCGGCGGGCGGCTCGGCGTCCAGTGTGGTGCCGAGCAGCAGCTCCACCCCCAGCTCGGCGAGCTGCCTGCGCAGGTCGGCGCGCACCTGCGGCTCGAACGCCGGCAGCAGCTCCGTGCCGGGATCGACGATCGTGACCCGCTTGTCCGGCCACACCGCCTTGATCTCCCCGGCCAGCTCCAGCCCGACCGGCCCGGCCCCGGCGATCAGCACCCGCCCGGCCTCCGCCAGCTCCCCGTGGACGGCGTGGATGCGCTCCCGCGCCTGCCCGGCCAGGTCGTCCTCGAACTTGAACGGGAAGGGGTACCCCGACCCGGTGGCCAGCACGAGGTAGTCGGCCTCCACCCGTTCCCCGGACGCCAGCAGCACACCCCGCGAATCCACCGAGACCGCCCGCTCCCTGACGATCCGGCCACGCTCCATCAACCGGTCGTAGGGGAAGAACATCTTCCCGGCCCATTCCGGCCGGGCAAGGGCCCGCATGGACGCGGCGTTCTGGACGAAGGCGTCCTTGGGCTCGATGAGCACGACGTCCGCGTGCTCGTCCAGCGCCTTGGCGGCCGCCGCGCCGCCGTAACCACCACCGATGATCGCCACAGTACGGCTCATGGTGCACATCTCCCATCGGAACCACAGCTTGTTCGTATTACGAACCATAATAGTTCGTAACCCGAACCGCAACTGCCCGAAAGTTCTCCGCCCCGGCGCGATGAGTTCCGGCGGCCCCGCCGGTACGTATCCGTGAACCTGTCATCAGCGATGAGGAGAGAGAGCCATGACCGAGACCCGAGAGCACGACGTGGCCGCCATCAAGAGCGTCCTTGAGCGCCTCTACCAGGCATGGGCCGACGGCGACGCCGACGCCTTCGTCACCGACTACACCGAGGACGCCACCTCGATCCTGCCCGGCAGCGTGCGCCGGTCGAGGGAGGAGGTGCGCGGGAAGATGGCCGAGGGCTTCGCGTCCTACCTCAAGGGCAGCACGACCGCCGACCGGCTGGAGAGCATCCGTTTCCTGGGCGAGAGCGCCGCGATCGCGGTGAGCGAGACCGGCGTCCTCTTCCCCGGCGAGACCGAGGTCCCCGCCGAGCGTATGGTGTACGCGACCTGGGTGCTCGAGAAGCGGGACGGCGCCTGGCTGCTCGCGGCCTACCACAACAGCCCGGCCGTCGTGGCAGGCTGACGTACCCGTAAGGCAGGCGGAAGGCAGGGCAAGGGCGTGGACGCGGTGACGCCGGGACAAGAGGGCTTCGATCGCCGGATCGAGCCGTTCCGCAAGGAGCTGCTGGCGTACTGCTACCGGATGCTCGGCTCACCCCACGACGCCGAGGACCTGGTCCAGGAGACGTACCTGCGGGCGTGGCGGGCGCGGGAGCAGTACGACGGCACCCGCAGCTCCCTGCGCACCTGGCTCTACCGGATCGCGACCAACGCCTGCCTGACGGCCCTGGAGGTGCGGGGGCGCCGGCCGCTGCCGTCGGGGCTGGTGGCCGCGTCCGACCCGCTGGCGCCGCTCGTCCAGGGGGAGAACCTGGCCTGGCTCCAGCCCCTGCCGGACTCGATGCTGGACGCGGGCGACCCGGCCGGCGCCGTGGTCGAGCGCAGCGGCCTGCGCCTGGCGTTCGCCGCCGCCCTGCAACACCTGTCGGCGCGCCAGCGCGGCGCGCTGATCCTGCGGGACGTGCTGAGCTTCTCCGCGTCGGAGTCGGCGGAGATCCTCGGCACCACCGTCGTGTCGGTGAACAGCTCCCTGCAGCGGGCGCGTGCCCGGGTGAAGGAGGCCGGCGTCCGGCGCGAACCGCTCGGCGAGCCGCCGCTGGCCGAGCAGCGCGCCTGGGTCGACCGCTACATGCGCGCCTTCGAGCACGCCGACGTCGAGGAGCTCAAACGGCTGCTCACCGAGGACGTCGTCATGGAGATGCCGCCGATGCTCAACTGGTTCGCCGGGCGCGGCAACTACGGCCTGTTCATGGACTGGGTCTTCGAGGCGGCCGGCACCGACTGGCGGCTGGCGGCGGTCACGGCCAACGGCCAGCCGGGGTTCGGCGCCTTCCGGCGCGCCGGCGACCGGTACGAGCCCCACACGCTGCAGATCTTCACCGTCACCGCCGAGGGCATCAGCCGGAACTCGGTGTTCCAGGGGGCCGAGATCTTCGCGGCCTTCGGTCTGGCGGCCGGTTTCGACGCGCCCCGATGAGCCCGGCGGGCCCGCAAGTTTCTTCAAGACCGGGCAGGGGCGGACGGCCGATGCTGGGCGGGTGATTTCACCCGTTTCTACCCTGGTGACCGGCGTGCGCCGTGGCCCGATGCTCGCCGTGCTGCTCACCGGTCAGGTCATGGCCTCCATGGACGGATCGATCGTGTCGGTCGCCGCGCAGACCATCCGCCAGGACCTCCACGCCGGCGGCACGGCGATCCAGCTCGTCGTGTCGGGCTACCTGCTGACCGTCGGTGTGCTCCTGGTCACCTGCGCGCGCATCGGCGACCTCGTCGGGCAGCGACGCGCGTTCCTGTTCGGGCTGGGCTGGTTCACCGCCGCCTCGCTGCTGTGCGGGCTGGCCCCCGACGTGGGCGTGCTGGTGCTCGCGCGCGTCGCGCAGGCCGCCGGGGCGGCGCTGCTCACCCCGCAGATCTTCGCGCTCATCCAGACGCACTGGCAGGGCGACGCCCGCCGCCGGGCGATCGGCCTGTACAGCATGGTGCTCGCCCTGGGCGTCGCGCTGGGGCAGGTCGTCGGCGGGCTGGTCGTCAGCGCCGACCTCCTGGGCCTGTCCTGGCGGCCGGTGTTCCTGATCAACATCCCGATCGGCGTGATCGCGCTGGCCGTGGGGCCGCGCCTGCTGCCGCCCTCGCCCGTGACCGCGCGGGCGCGCCTCGACCCGGGCGGCGTGGCGATCCTGACCGCGGCCATGGCCGCGATCACCGTCCCGCTGATCTTCGGCCGCGACCTCGGCCGGCCGCTCTGGATGTGGATCTCACTGGCCTGCGGCGCCGCGCTGTCGGTGGTGTTCGTCCGGCACGAGACCAGGGCCCGGCACCCGCTGCTCGACCTGGCCTCGGTACGGCCGCGCGGGGTGAGGCCGGGGCTGGCGGCGTGCTGGATCGTCATGGGCTGCTACACCGTCTTCCTGCTCACCCTCACGCTGCACCTCCAGACCGCGCTGGGGTACTCGCCGCTGTGGGCGGGGCTGGCCTTCGTCCCGTACGCGCTGGGATTCGGCGCGCTCAGCCTGAGCTGGACCCGGTATCCGCGGGGACTGCAGCGGGTCCTGCCGGTCGCGGGTCCGGTCGCCTTCGCGGCGGGGGCGGGCCTGCTGGCGCTGCTGTGCCGGGACGAGTGGCGGCCGGTCGTGGCCGTCCCGCTGCTGCTCCTGGCCGGGGCCGGGCACGCCGCCGGGTACAGCCCGCTGATCGCGCGCGTCACCACGCTGGTCGAGCCGCGGCTGGCGTCGGCGATCTCGGCGCTGAACGCCACCGGGCCGGTGCTGGCCGGGGTGACCGCCGTCGCCGGGCTCGGCAGCGTCTACTTCGCCGCGCCGTCCTCGGCCGACGGGCTGCTGCGGGTCGTCGGCGCGGTCGCCGTCCTGCTCGTGGGCGCGGCCCTGTGCGCCGTCCGGGCGACGCGGGGGAGCGGCGACCCGGCGTTCACAGGAGGGTGCCGCCGGACACGTCGAACCTGACCAGCGCCTCGTCGATCCTGGTCAGGGTGTCCGGGTGCAGGGTGAGGTCGGCGGCGGCCAGGTTCTCCTCGATGTGGGCGGGGGTGCGGCTGCCCGGGATCGCCACGACGTGCTCGTCCTGGTGCAGCAGCCACGCCAGGGCCAGCTGGGCGGGGGTGATGCCGAGGTTGGCGGCCAGGGTGCGGATGGGGGCGTACCTGTCGTTGTTGCCGGCCAGGTTCTCCGCCGAGAACCGGGGCGCGTTGTGGCGGAAGTCGCCTTCCTCCAGCCGCTGGACCGTGCCGGTCAGGAAGCCGTTGCCCAGCGGGCTCCAGGCCACCAGGCCGACGCCGAGCTCGCGGGCCGCGGCCAGCAGGTCCGGCTCCACCGGCCGCCACATCGACCACTCGTTCTGCACGGCCGTCACCGGATGGACCGCGTGCGCGGCCCTGAGCTGGGCCGCCGTCACGTTGGACAGGCCGATGTGCCTGATCAGGCCGTCGCGCACCAGGTCCGCCATCGCGCCGACCGTCTCCTCCACCGGGACGCCGGGGTCCGGGTAGTGCAGGTAGTACAGGTCGATCACGTCGGTGTCCAGGTTGCGCAGGCTGCGTTCGGCGTAGCGGCGGACCAGGCGCGGGTCGGCGTTCACGCGCAGCTCGTTGAAGGCGTACCCGACCGGGTACGGGCGGCTGGGCTCGCCTTCGGGGATCGCCAGGCCGAACTTGGTGGCCACCACGACCTCGTCGCGGGGGCGTCCCTTGAGCGCGCGGCCGACCAGGCGCTCGTTGTGGCCGTCCACGCCGTAGGCGTCGCTGGTGTCGATGTGGCCGGCGCCGCCGTCCAGGGCCGCCCGCAACGCCTTCTCGGCCCGGGTGTCGTCGATGTCGCCGTACACACCTGGCGAGAGCACCATCGCGCCGAAACCGAGCGCGGGGACCTGCAGTGTTCCGAGTTCGCGTGTCTTCATGACGATGATCGTGCCGCCGGTGGACGCCCGGCGTCCAAGACCCTTTGCTATAACCATCGGTTATGGACGTGCACCTGCGGGACCTCCGCTACTTCGTCGCGGTGGCCGAGGAGCTGAACGTGACGCGCGCCGCCGAGCGCCTCTTCGTCTCGCAGCCGGCCCTGTCCAAGCAGCTCAGGGTGCTGGAGCGGCAGCTCGGGTTCGCGCTGCTGGAACGCGTGCACGGCGGCGTGACGCTGACCCGGCAGGGCGCGGCGCTGCTGCCGGTGGCCCGCGACCTGCTCGGACGCTGGGCCGCCGGCGTGGAGACGGCCCGCGCCGCCGCCCCCGCCGGGACGCTGGTCATCGGCATGCAGACGGCCGTCGGCCGCGGGTTGCAGCAGGAGGCGCTGCGGCTGTTCCGGCAGGCCCGGCCCGGATGGGAGGTGTCGCTCCGGCTCGTGGGCTGGGACGACCCGAGCGGCGGCCTCGCCGACGGCTCCTCCGACGTGGCGTTCATCTGGCTGCCGGTGCCGCCGGGGCTGGAGACGTACGTGCTGGTCACCGAGGAGCGGGGGGTGGCGATGCCGGCCGGTCACCGGCTGGCCGGCCTGGCCGAGGTCCCGTTCGCCGAGCTGCGGGACGAGCCGTTCATCGCGCTGCCCGCCGCGGCCGGCCCGCTGCGCGACTTCTGGCTCGCCCGCGACGCCCGGGACGACGACCCGGTCGTCGGCGTCACGGCGAACACGCCCGAGGAGGTGTTCGAGGCCGTGATCAGCGGGCTGGGCGTCGTCCTGGTGGCCGAGGGGAACGCGGCGCTCTACAAGCGTCCTGGCATGGTCTACCGCCCGGTGACGGGTCTGCAGCCGGGCCGGCTCGCCATCGCCTGGCGCCGCGGCGACGCCCGTCCCCACGTCACCGCCTTCGTCGAGGCCCTGAAACGGGCCGCCGCCACGGTCTGACTCAAAGGAAGGCCCGCATTTCCGACGATACGCCCGAATTCATCGGCACGTTTCGGGAAGTCGCCACTAAGGTCTGACCCGACGCACCGGTAACACAGGAAAGGCACCCCCTATGAGCGACCACGCCATCACCTTCGACCTCATCGACGTCGACAAGGACGGCCGCATCTCCGCCGTCGAACTCGTCCGCCTGATGGAGATCCTCGGCCAGCCCATCACGCTGGACGCGGCCCAGGAAGGCGTGCGGAAACTGGACAAGGACGGCGACGGCCTGATTGACGTGGACGAGTTCGGCGCATTCCTGCAGAAATGACAGAAACAAGCTCTTGCTAGGCAAACTCTTCTCGCCTGAGCCACAATGGCGACAGGAGGGACGATGGCCATCAAGAGTGACATCAGCGAAACCCGGCTCCCCGCGGACATCGTGAGAACGCTCAAGGCGGGCATCGGAAAGGTCTCGGCCGAGGTGGTCGAGGAGATCCAGACCCGGATCCCCGAGTACGCCCGACCGGCCGACGAGATCTCCATCAAAGTCGTGAAGATGGCGGTCGAGGAGGCCATCGACGGCTTCCTCGACCGCATCGAGAACCCGGGCGCCCCCTTCGACCCCGAGCCGTTCCGCATGATCGGCAAGGGCGAGGCGGCCGAGGGCCGCAACCTGGAGCCGCTGCAGACGGCCATGCGGCTCGGCGCCCGCGTCTGCTGGCGGCGGCTGACGGAGATCGCCGACCCGCTCGGCCTGACCCCGCAGACCGTGTACGACCTGGGCGAGGCCATCTTCGTCTGCCTCGACCGGCTCGCCGACGCCGCCGCCCAGGGCTTCGACGAGGCCAGGGCGCACGCCGCCGGCGAGCTCGAACGCCGCCGCAACCGCCTGCTCGACCTGCTGCTCAGCCGGCCGCCCGCCGCCCCCGAGGCCGTCGCCGACCTGGCCAGGGCCGCCGGATGGCGGCTGCCGCGGACCGTGGCGGGCGTGGCGCTCGACGACCGGCACGGCACGTACCGGGCGCCCGCGCTGCCGCCGGACGTGCTCGGCGGGCTGGAACGGCCCGCGCCGTGCCTGCTGGTGCCCGACCCGGACGGGCCGGGACAGGCGCAGCTGCTCGACCACGCGCTGCGCGGCCACCGTGCCGCGATCGGCCCGGCGGTGCCGCCGGCCGCGGCGGCGACGTCCCTGAGGTGGGCGCGCGAGGCTCTGGAGCTGTCCCGGCGCGGCGTGCTGCCGCGCGGGCTCCTGCGCTGCGCCGACCACATGGCCACGCTCGTGGTGTTCAAGGACGAGGAGCTGGTCGGCGCCATGGCGCAGGCCCGCCTCGCGCCGCTGGCCCACCTGCGGCCGCCCAGCAGGACCGGCTGGCCGAGACGCTGCTGGCCTGGTTGCGGCACGGCCGGGGCGCCGGCGAGGTGGCCGCCCGGCTGCACGTGCATCCGCAGACCGTGCGCTACCGGCTGCGGCAGCTCGAAGAGCTCTACGGCGACCAGCTCGCCGATCCCGACGTCCGGTTCGAGCTGGAGATCGTGCTCAGGGCCCGCCAGGCCCTCATCGCCGCCGGGCCGTGACCGGCCCGGCGCGCCCGGCCGGCGCGGTGGGGACCGGGCGGGACCGGGCGGCTGCCGTCAGGCGGTGTGCAGGTAGACCTGGCCGAAGACCTCGGACAAGTTCTTGATGTCCGTGGCGACGTCGGCCTCGGGGCTGCTGTAGTCGTAGACGGTGGCCAGCCGCGGGCGCACGGTGCCGAGCTTCTTGAGCTGGTCCCAGGTGGTGTTGGCCGCCCACTTCTCGCCGTACACCCGGTTGACCTGGCCCTGCGCGTCCTGCCAGCGGCTCCACAGGACGACGGTCTCGGCGGCGTCGGCCTGGAGCGGGGCGGCGATGCGGTCGGTGATGGCCTGGGTGGCCTGCTCGGCGGTGAGCTTGGAGGTGCCGGCGGCGGTGAACCCGGCGTCCTCGGCGGCGATCTGGGCGTAGGCGTCCCAGGCGCGGGCGCGGACCTGGATCCACTGGTTGCGCTGGGCCTCGGCGGCGTCGATCTTCCAGGTGGCGTACTCGGTGGCCAGGTGGCCGGTGTCCAGGGTCAGCTGGTCGATCTGGCCGCCGGAGAGCCAGGCGCCGATGCGGGCGGGGTCGAGCAGCGGGTACTTCTTGGTCATCTCGGCCTTGCAGGCGTCGTTGGCGCCGCAGCCGAACAGCGGGACCACCGTGTGCGCCGCCAGCTTCTTGCCCGGCACGAGGTTGCGCAGCGCGGTCGTGGCCTCGGTGACGAACTTGTCCAGCTCCTCGGCCGTGGCGAAGGTCTGGTTGTAGCCGAGCTGCGAGGTGAACCTGATCCCGGCGACCCCCGGCTGCGCGGCCAGGGCGGCGACCTTCTTGGCGGCCTCGGCCAGCTTGCCCGCCTTGTAGTCGTCGGCCAGCTCGGTCTCGATCCAGGTCCGCAGGCCGGCCTCGACCGCGCTCTTCACGGCCTGGCCCGCCGGGCTCTCGGCGGCGGCCGTCTTGGCGGCGGCCGAGATCCCGTCGGGGTCGACGTGGCACTTCTGGCCGTCCGGGCACTGGTCGGGGGTGCCGCCGTCCTCGGCGCCGTCGACGTCCGGGGAGCCGACGTCGTGCATCTCGCCGTCGCCCTCGGAGTCGGTCGCGCACTCGTTGCCCGCTTCGCTGCAGTCGACCACGATCTCGTGCATCGGGCCGGAGTCGATCATGTTCTTGCCGTCGTTGTCCAGCCAGAACCGGGCGATGTCGGCGGCCTCCTCGGGAGTGGCCAGCCAGCGGCAGACGACGAACGCCGGGGTGTCGGCGGACATCAGGTCGTTGCAGCCCCGTGGATCGTCCTCCGACCAGGCGGGAACTCCGACGCCGAGCAACGACAGGGCCAGTCCGATGACGAAGATCTTCCGCAGTCGCATGGCGCCTTTACTCCCATGGGGGGCGATCGTGGGCAGATAGCACAATATCGGGACGATCAACAACCTTCAATGAGATCCACGGCGATCCTCACGCGGTTCTCGACGCGCAGTAGGCGTCGCAGTCGAGCGCGGGCGAGGCCGCAGGGCGATCATCCCTCCGCCCGCGCTTCCCGACCGGCCCTGTCACCCCCCATGACGAATATTGGGACGACACCGCACTGCCACAAGCGGCAGACTGGGACGGATTTGAACGTTTTCGAGGGGACCGGCCCAGTGCACAGCTACCTCCGCGACCTCGGGCTGCTCCGCGACCGCAAGTTCGCCCTGTTGTTGTCCGCGCGGACCATCTCCATGCTCGGCAGCGCCTTCGCGCCCGTGGCGCTCGCCTTCGGCATCCTGGAACTGCCCGGCGCGGACGCCACGACGTTGTCGGTGGTGCTCACCGCCGAGTCACTGCCCATGATCGTGTTCATGCTGATCGGCGGGGTGATCGCGGACCGGCTGCCGCGGCAGCGGGTGATGATGGCCGGCGAGCTGCTCATGGCGCTGGGCTACTTCGCGCTGGCGGCGATGCTGCTGACCGGCTGGGCGCCGCTGCCCGTGATGAGCGTCGCGGCGGCGGCCTGCGGCGTGGGCACGGCGGTCATGTTCCCGGCGCTGACCGGCATCATCCCCGAGATCGTGCCCGCCGAGCGGCTGCAGGCCGGCAACGCGCTGCTCGGCCTCGGCGCGAACGCCTCGCGCGTGGCCGGGGTGGTGCTGAGCGGCGCCACGGTGCTGTGGTTCGGCGGCGGCTGGGCCCTGCTGGTCAGCGGCGCGATGTTCGCGGTGGCCGGCGTGCTGATCGCGCTGCTGCGCCCGACCCCCGCCGAGCGCGCGGCGGCCGAGCGGCACTCGGTGCTGACCGACCTGCGCCACGGGTGGCGGGAGTTCAGCTCGCGGCAGTGGATCTGGGTGGTGGTCGCCCAGTTCTCGGTGCTGGTGATGGCGATCCAGGCCGGGCACGGCGTGCTCGGGCCGCTGCTGGCCAAGGAGACCCTGGGCGGGCCGGCGGCCTGGTCGGCGTTCCTGGCGGGCGAGGCCGTCGGGACGATCGCCGGGGTGCTGGTGTCGTTGCGGCTGCGCCCGCGCCGGCCGATCCTGCTCGGCACGCTGTTGTGCCTGCCGACCGCGCTGCCGTACGTGCTGCTCGGACTCGACGCGCCGCTGTGGGCGATCGTGGCGGGGGCGTTCGTGCTGGGCGTGTGCTTCGACGTCTTCGGCGTGCTGTGGCAGACGACGATGCAGCGCGAGATCCCGGCGGAGTCGTTGTCGCGGGTCAGCTCGTACGACGCGCTCGGGTCACTGATGTTCGGGCCGATCGGGCTGATGCTGGCCGCGCCGGCGGCGGTGGCCTTCGGCACCGAGGGGGCACTGCTCGGCTGCGCCGCCCTCGTCGTGCTGTCCACGCTCGCCGCGCTGGCCGCGCCAGGGGTGCGCAACCTGCGCGCCCCTGAGCCGGAGCCCGAGCCGGTCTCACTCTGAGCGGAACCAGGCGTTGGCCCTCGGCTGGAACATCAGCGTGACGGCCCCGAGCACGGCCGTCACGTGCAGCACCCGGCTGATCGTGAAGAGCCAGGTCACCACGTCGGCCCCGGCGGCGGCCTCGGCGATCGAGCCGCCGTGCAGCAGCCACTGGATCGGCCCCACGACCAGCGACAACGTGCCGAACACGCCGAGCCCGACGGCCAGCGTGAGCCTGGCCCAGTTCTGCCCCGCGCGCATCCGCAGCGCCAGGAAGACCGCCGCGGCGAAGACGGCCACCCGCAGACCGGCGCCGGGCAGCAGGTCCAGGACGCCCGAAGTGCCCTCGTAGAGCTCCCTGCCGACGGCGAGCACGGTCTCGAACGCCCCCGCCGCGACGGCGGACATCCACAGCAGCGCGGCGGCGTGCACGACGGGCGGCGGCTGGGGGGTACGAGGCTCGGCGGTCTGCGAGGCGAGGGCGGTGGTCATGGCGGGCTCCCTGTCGTTTCGATTACAGGGAAAGTCTGATCCGCGCGCCCGCGCCGATCACGCCCGTCGTCCCCCGAATCCCGGTGAGGCGGGCCCTACCCCGAGGTCTCCGCTCGTGCGCAGGCCGCGGGCGGCCACGCGCTCGTGGCCGAGCCCGAAGCGGGGCTCGGGGGCGCGCTCGCCGTCCAGGATCGCGGCCACGTACGCGGCCAGGGCCGGGGCGTGCTTGAACCCGTGGCCCGAGTCGCCGCCGAGCAGCCACACGCCGGGCGCGTCCTCGGCGATGATCCACTCGGCGTCGGGGGTGAGCGCGTACTGGCAGACCTGGCTGAACAGCACCGGCGCGGCCGCCAGCGAGGGGAACCTGCGCCGCAGGTAGTCGCGGGCCTGCTCGACCGCGGACGGGTCCACCGCCCGGCTGCCCTCCTCCGGCTCGTACGGCGGCCCTTCGGCGTCGGAGGTGGCCTTCATGCCGACCCCGTCCACGTCGCCGTGCCCGTAGGCCGAGGAGCCGTAGTCCACCCAGGCGGGCGTCTCGGGGGACGACCATGCGGCGGGCGCGGCGAAGTGCACCGTGTCCTGCCTGGTCACCGTGACCGGCACGGAGAACAGGCCGGGCAGCCAGGCGCCGCACGCCCACACGACGCGGTCGGCCCGCCGCACCTCGCCGTCCACCTCGACCGCGCTCAGCCCCGGCACGGGCGCCGCCCGTCCTCTGACCAGCCGGACGCCGGCCGCCTGGGCCAGCCGGGCGATCACCTGCGTCGCCCGCCGCGCCCTGAGCACGCCCGCGTGCGGCTCGCGGAGCAGGAAGCTCAGGTCGTCGCCGCGATAGTCGGGGAAGAAGCGCCGGCCGTCCGCCGGGTCGAGCACCTCAACCGGGATATCCAGATTTTTCAGTACTTGGGCGCTGGCGTGCTCCCACCCGTCCGGCCGGGCCGCGAACCACACCATGCCCGACTCCAGGAACAGTTCCTCGCCGGCCCGCTCGCCCAGCCGCCGCCAGCCGTCCCGCGCCTCCCAGGCCAGCCGCGCGTACCAGTCGTCGGCGCCGTGCGCGCAGCGCAGGAGCCGCGTCTCCCCCGCGCTGGCCTGCCGGACGTGTCCTGGCTTGTGCTGTTCGACCAGGGTCACCTGCCAGCCGGTTTCGGCCAGCCGCAACGCCAGCGACGACCCCCATATACCGGCTCCGACCACAATGACCGATTTCATGGAACCACCGTGACCGCAGGAACCGCCCCGCGCAAGGGTCAGACGATGATCAACCGGACCACGACGCCCGCGCAGTTGCCCGCCACGCAGACGCGCACCGGGACCTCGGAGATGCCGGCCGCCTGGGGCACCCCGCCCACGTGCCCGTCGGGGCCGATCGTCACGCCCGCGGGCAGCTTGGCGTGGTCGGTCACGCTGAAGGTGGGGATGACGCCCTGGGGGCCGCCGTTGATGCCGATCTCCCCGGCGAGCGGGACGCCGACCCGGCCCGGGAAGGTCAGCTCGCGCGGCTCCCATGGAACGTTCCCGAGCACGACCAGCGTGATGAGCTGCTCCTCGCACGAGTGACCGGCGCAGAGCCGGACCGGGGCGATGAACGTGCCCACCCGCGAGGGCGTGCCGGACAACCGCCCGCTCGCGTCGACGCCGACCCCCACGGCGACGTAGCCGGGACGGAAGGTCACGCCCTTGGCGACCGGCAGCAGCCACTGGCTCACCGTGATGCCCTGGGTGAAGTAGAAGGTGTTCTCGACCAGCCGGTCGCCCTCCGCGCGCGGCGGCGGGTCGATCAGGGTCTCCCTCGCCATGTACGCGATCGGCGTGGTGAGCGACGGCACGGCCGGCGGCAGGGCGCAGAGAGCCAGCCCGGCGACCAGGAACAGCCACCTCTGCCGCATCTCCACCCCCCCGACGCCTCTCGTCCCTACGTACCCCTTCACCGCGCTCTTTCACTGGTCAGCCGTCACTCCATAATCGAAGTCATGGCCGCCGAATCCGCCCAGACGCTCGAACGCGGGCTGCGCCTGCTGCGACTTCTCGCCGACGGGAAGGGCGGGCGCACCCCGACCGAGCTGAGCACCGAGCTGTCGCTGAGCCGGCCGGTGGTCTACCGGCTGCTGACGACGCTGCTGAACGAGGGGTTCGTCCGCCGCGACGCCGAAGGGCGGGTGCATCTCGGGTTCGGGGTGCTGGTGCTGGCCCAGGCCGTGCAGCCGTTGCTGCGGGCGGCGGCGGTGCCGACGCTGCGGCGGCTGGCCGAGCAGGTGGGCGCGACCGCGCACCTGACCGTGGCCGAGGGCGACGACGGGCTGGCGGTGGCGGTGGTGGAGCCGTCCTGGACCGATCTGCACGTGGCCTACCGGGAGGGGTCGCGCCATCCGCTGGCGAAAGGCGCGGCGGGCCGGGCGATCCTGGCTTTGCGCGAGGGGCGCGACGAATACCTCGTGACGGAGGGGCAGTTGCAGGTGGGGGCGCGGGGCATCGCCGCGCCCGTGACCGGGCTGCCGTGGCTGGAGGCTTCGGTGGGGGTGGTGACGTTCGGCCCGCTGGAGGAGGAGACGGGGCCGCGCGTGGTGGCGGCGGCCGCCGAGCTGGCCGCCGCGCTGGGTTGACATCTCCACACCGATGTCGGACGGTAGTCACACATAGAGGACACATGCGTCCGGTAAGCGGACAACATGGAGGGCGGATGCCGTACTACCGCGTCGTTGGGGAAGTGCCACGCAAGCGGCACACGCAGTTCAGGCGGCCGGACGGCGGCCTCTACGCCGAGGAGCTGATGGGCGAGGAGGGCTTCTCGTCCGACTCCTCGCTGCTCTACCACCGCCACCTGCCCACCGCGATCATCAAGGCCGAGGCGGTCACGCCCGCGTCCGCGACGCGGCTGGAGCCCAACCTGCCGCTCTCCCCGCGCCATTTCCGCACGCAGGAGCTGTCCAGCGCCGGTGACCTGGTCGACGGCCGCATCCTGCTCGCCGGCAACGCCGACGTCCGGTTGTCGTACGCCACCAGCGACCGCCCCAGCGAGCTGTACCGCAACTCCATGGGCGACGAGTGCGTCTACGTGCAGCGCGGCTCGGTCCGCTTCGAGTCCACCTACGGCGTCATCGAGGCCGGCGAGGGCGACTACGTCGTCGTCCCGACCGGCACGATCCACCGCTGGGTGCCCGACGGGCAGGTCAACGTGCTGGCCATCGAGGCGTCCGGGCACATCAGGCCGCCCAAGCGCTACCTGTCGCAGTACGGGCAGTTCCTGGAGCACGCGCCGTACTGCGAACGCGACCTGCGCGCCCCCACGCAGACCCTGCTCGCCGAGGGCGAGGAGGTGCCCGTCCTGGTCCGCACGCGGGGCGGCCTGACCAGGCTCGTCTACCGCAACCACCCCTTCGACGTGGTCGGCTGGGACGGCTACCTCTATCCGTACGCCTTCAACATCGACGACTTCGAGCCGATCGTGAAGAAGACGCACGCGCCGCCGCCGGTGCACCAGACGTTCGAGGGGCCCGGGTTCGTGGTCTGCTCGTTCTGTCCGCGACCGCTCGACTACCACCCCGAGGCCATCCCGATCCCGTACAACCACCACAACGTGGACTCCGACGAGTTCATGTTCTACGTGGGCGGCGACTACACCGCGCGCAAGGGCTCGGGCATCGACGTCGGCTCGGTCTCGCTGCACCCGGCCGGGTTCACGCACGGCCCGCAGCCCGGCGCGGTCGAGGCGGTGATCGACGCGGTCGCCCGCGGCGTCACCACCACGAGCGAGATGGCCGTGATGGTCGACACCTTCCGCCCGCTCGACCTCGGGCCGGGCGCGCTGTCCTGTGAGGATCCCGGCTACGCATGGACCTGGGCACGATGACTCTCTTCAGCGAACTGGTCGACGACGCGGGCCTGTTCCCGCCGACGTCACTGCACATGGACGAGGCGCTGGCCCGCAACCAGCGCGACCTGGAGCACGGCAACGGCGTGCTCACCCACCGCTTCCTCTGCCCGGCCAGCCGGCTCGACCGGCTGCGCGGGCACGCCTACCGGCCGCGGCGCATCGGGCTGATCGTGGACACGCCCGAGCTCCCCGACTTCGGCGACCTGCCGGTGGACTTCGTCGAGATCCCGCTCGGGGCCGACGAGTCCGTCGCCGAGCTGGCCCGGCGCCTCGGCCTGCCGGCGCACGTGCGGCTGTTCGTCGAGGTCCCGCCGGACCGGAAGGTCGCCGGGGTGCCCGACGGGGTGGGGCTGAAGGTGCGCTGCGGCGGGCTGAAGGCCGAGGCGTTCCCGTCGGTGGAGCACCTCGCGGCGTTCGTCCGGGGCTGCGTCGAGGCCGACGTCCCGTTCAAGGCCACGGCCGGGCTGCACCACGCGGTGCGGCACTTCGACCCGAGCCTCGGCGTCGACCGGCACGGCTTCCTCAACCTGCTGCTGTCGGTCTGCGAGGCCGTGGAGGGCCGCGACCCCGTCCCCGTGCTGCGCACCACCGACGTCGGCCACCTCGTGCGGCTGGCCGGGGCCGTGACCCAGGAGACCGCGAAGCGGGCGCGGCGGCTGCTGGTCAGCTACGGCTCCTGCAGCACCGGCACGCCCATCGAGGACCTGCAGACGCTAGGAGTGATTCAGTGAGCTGGGGAGTGGACAACCTGCCCTACGGCGTGTTCTCCCGTCAGGGCGAATCGCCCAGAGTGGGCGTCAGGTACGGCGACAAGGTGCTCGACCTGGCCGCCGCGCTGCACGACGAGGTGTTCGCCGCCCCCTCGCTCAACCCGTTCATGGCGCGGGGCCGCTCGGCCTGGCACGACACCAGGACCCTCATCCAGAACAAGCTGACCGGCGACTCCTCGGTCACCGAGAGCCACCTGATCCCGCTCGACCAGGTGCGGCTGCACATGCCGTTCGAGGTGGCCGACTACGTCGACTTCTACTGCTCGCTCGACCACGCGAGCAACATCGGCCGGATCTTCCGTCCCGACGCCGAGCCGCTGCTGCCCAACTGGCGTCACCTGCCCGTCGGCTACCACGGCAGGTCGGGCACGGTCGTCGTGTCCGGCACGCCGGTCCGGCGTCCGCACGGCCAGCTCAGGGCCGGGGTCTACGGGCCGTGCGCCAAGCTCGACATCGAGGCCGAGCTGGGGTTCGTGGTCGGCGTGCCGTCGGAGCTGGGCTCGCCGGCCGGGGCGTTCGAGGACCACGTGTTCGGGGTGACGCTGGTCAACGACTGGAGCGCGCGCGACATCCAGGCGTGGGAGTACGTGCCGCTCGGGCCGTTCCTGGGCAAGTCGTTCGCGACCTCGGTCTCGCCGTGGGTCACGCCGCTGGAGGCGCTGCCCCGGGTCCCGGGCCGCCCGCAGGACCCCGAGCCGCTCGACTACCTGCGCAGGCAGGGCGACTGGGGCCTGGACATCGCCGTCGAGGTCGTGCTCAACGGCGACGTGATCTCGCGCCCGCCGTACCCGAGCATGTACTGGACGCCCGACCAGATGCTCGCCCACATGACCGTGAACGGCGCCTCCCTGCGCACCGGAGACCTGTTCGCCAGCGGCACGATCTCCGGCCCGGAACGCGACCAGCGCGGCTCGCTCATCGAGCTGACCTGGAACGCCGCCGAACCGATCAAGCTGTCCGGCGGCGACACCCGCACCTTCCTCCAGGACGGCGACACGGTGACGATCCGGGCCACCGCGGGCGGCCTGACATTGGGCGAGGTGTCCGGAACCATCGGATAAGTAACTCAAGGTGCTTCGACCGTCACTCACCGCTAATCTGGGAAGTCCCCTTCCCTCGGAAAGCCCTCGGAGAGTGACGTGCGGCGTGCCGCGATCCTGTGTGTCGCCTTCCTCCTGGCCTGCTGCGGCTGCGGTCCCGTCGGCGACTCCCCGGCCGCGCCCGCGGTCGTGCGCGTCTTCCCCGCCTTCGACGCCAAGCGGGCCCGTCCCGACAAGGGGCTGGTCATCACGGCGCAGGGCGGCCGGCTGACCCAGGTCCTGGTCTACGAGGGAGGCGAGCACGTCCCGGGCCGGCTCGACGCCTCGCACACCAGGTGGCGCTCCGACTGGACGCTCAAACCCGCGACCGAGTACACCGTCACCGCCACGGCCGCGGGCGAGAACGGCCCGTCCACGGTGTCCATGGGCCGCTTCCGCACCCGCGCCGCCGAGCACACGTTCGGGGTGGCCGCCACCGCGCCGCTGCCCGGCGAGACCGTCGGCGTGGGCATGCCGGTCGTCATCGACTTCGACACCCCGATCCAGGACAAGGCGGCCGTCGAGCGGTCGCTGGAGGTCACCACGAAGACCCCGGCCGAGGGCGCCTGGCGCTGGACCAGCGACACGCAGGTGGTCTACCGCACCCGCCGGTTCTGGGCCTCGGGGCAGCAGGTGATGGTCAGCGCCCACCTGGCCGGGGTGCGCCCGGCCCCCGGCGTCTACGGCACCCTCGACTCCACCTTCGCCTTCACCGTGGGCCGCAGGCAGACCAGCACGGTCGACGCCCGCATCCACCAGATGGTCGTGCGCCGCGACGGCCGGGTGGTGCAGCAGATGGCCATCAGCGCCGGCATGGCCACCACGCGGGAATACACCACCACCAGCGGCATGCACCTGACCATGGACAAGGGCAACCCGGTCCGGATGATCTCCCCCGGCCGCGTCAAGGGCGACCCCGGCTACTACGACCTGCT
Organism: Nonomuraea sp. NPDC048881; assembly: GCF_040649795.1. Taxonomy (NCBI): domain Bacteria; kingdom Bacillati; phylum Actinomycetota; class Actinomycetes; order Streptosporangiales; family Streptosporangiaceae; genus Nonomuraea; species Nonomuraea sp. NPDC048881. Next base: position 85,123 of record NZ_JBEZGC010000020.1, on the reverse strand, counting down.
GATCGAGCACGCCGTGCGCATCTCCAACAGCGGCGAGTACGTGCACGCGAAGGACAACGTCTGGGCCCAGGGAAGGGAAAACGTCAGCCACGGCTGCATCAACGCCCGCCCCGACCAGGCGGCCTGGTTCTACGCCGGTTCGCTGCGCGGCGACCCCGTGCTGATCACGGGCACCGCCCGCCGGCTGGAATGGGACAACGGGTGGGGCTTCTGGCAACTTCCGTGGGAGAAGTGGACCCTGGGAAGCGCCCTGACCGCCCCGGCGACCGGCCGGTGACGGGTGCCCTGCGGACGAACGGGGGATTACGGTGGTAAGGGGGAACCAGTCACACACACAGGCCCGTTATAGGTTCAGGAGGGCCGGAGCATGGATGAATGGGTCATCTGGATAATCCTCGCAGTCGTCCTCGGTGTGGCCGAACTGTTCACTCTCACGGCGGCCCTCGGGCTCCTGGGCGTGGCCGCTCTCCTGACCGCCGTGACGGCCGCCGTCGGGCTGCCCGTCCCCTTGCAGATCCTCGTGTTCGCCCTGTCGTCCGCGGCGGGGATGGTGGTCATCCGGCCGCTCGCCGTCCGCCATCTTCAGCAGCCGCCGTTGCAGCGTTTCGGCGTGGAGGCGCTGGTCGGCAAGCCCGCGTACGTGGTCTCCGAGGTCACGGGCCGCGACGGGCGGGTCCGCATCGGGGGTGAGGAGTGGTCCGCACGCGCTTATGACGAGACCCTGGTGATCCCCACCGGGGCGACCGTCGACATCATCGAGATCGAGGGCGCCACGGCCCTCGTGTATCCACGGGAGTGACCACATGGACCCGTTGCTGATAGCCGGACTGCTGATCATCCTTTTCGCCGCGTTCACCGTGCTCAAGGCCGTGCGGATCGTGCCCCAGGCGCGGGCCCGCAACGTGGAGCGGCTCGGCCGCTACCACCGCACGCTCAAGCCGGGTCTCAACTTCGTCATCCCCTACGTCGACCGCGTCTATCCGATGATCGACCTGCGCGAGCAGGTGGTGACCTTCCGCCCGCAGCCGGTCATCACCGAGGACAACCTGGTCGTCGAGATCGACAACGTCCTGTACTTCCAGGTCACCGACCCGCGGGCGGCGGCGTACGAGATCGCCAACTACATCACGGCCATAGAGCAGCTCACCGTCACGACCATGCGTAACGTGATCGGCTCGATGGACCTGGAGAAGACGCTCACCTCGCGCGACACCATCAACAGCCAGCTGCGCGGCGTGCTCGACGAGGCCACCGGCAAGTGGGGCATCCGGGTCAACCGCGTCGAGGTCAAGGCCATCGACCCGCCCAAGACCATCAAGGACGCGATGGAGAAGCAGATGCGGGCCGAGCGCGACAAGCGGGCCGCGATCCTCAACGCCGAGGGCCAGCGCCAGTCGCAGATCCTCACGGCCGAGGGTGACAAGCAGAGCCGCATCCTGCGGGCCGAGGGCCAGCGCTCGGCCGCCATCCTGGAGGCCGAGGGCCAGTCGCGCGCCATCGACCAGGTCTTCCAGGCCGTCCACCGCAACGACCCCGACCCCAAGCTGCTGGCCTACCAGTACCTTCAGGTGCTGCCGCAGCTCGCCCAGGGCAGCGGCAACACGTTCTGGGTCATCCCGAGCGAGGTCACCTCGGCGTTGCAGGGCGTCTCGAAGGCGTTCACCGAGGCGCTGCCGAAGTCGGCCGCCACCCGCGAGGAGCAGCCCCGGCCGTCGGAGGAGCTGGACCGGGAGATCGCGGCGGCCTCGGAGGCGGCGGCCGAGGCGGTCGCCGACGCGCAGGAGGCCGAGAGCCCCAAGGGCCCCCGGCAGATCGCCCAGGCCGTCAACGAGCCGTCCCCGTTCCCCGACCTGGAGCGCGAGCGCGACCCCGAGGACACCGGCCGCTGACGTCCGCCGGGGCCGCGCGGGTTCCCCCGCCCGGCCCCGGCGGCGCTCAGCGCTGGCCGTTGTCGAAGTACGCGGCCAGCTCCTGGTCCAGCGGCGGCACGTCGTACGGCATGCCGCCGTCGCGCAGCGACATCGTGGCCATGTACCCGGCGGCGACGCTCATCCTGGCCGCCACGGGTGAGGTGTCGGTCGCCCCGCCCTCCGTGACGAACCGGCAGAACTCGGCCATGATCTGCGGGTCGGCCCCGCCGTGCGAGCCCTGCGCGGCCGGCACCCGGTAGGCGATGTCGCAGTCGTCCCGGTAGGAGGTGGGGCCGGTGTTCCACACCTTGACCGTGTCCCCCGGGCCGTCGCCGAAGTTCTCCAGCCGGCCCTCGGTCCCGATGACCGTGTAGTTGCGCACGTAGTCGGGGCTGAAGTGGCACTGCTGGTAGGCGGCGATGACGCCGTTGTCCAGGCGCATGTTCATGACCGACACGTCCTCGACGTCGATCACGTGGTGCAGGTCGCGCCGCTGCGTGGGCGGCCACTCGAACTCCCGCAGCCAGCCCTCCGGCCGGGGCGTCCCCGGCTCGCGGCGCGGCAGGTCGCCGTAGACCATCAGGTCGCCGAGGGCGTTCACGCGGGTGGTGTAGCCGCCGGCCAGCCAGTGGATCACGTCGAGGTCGTGCGCCGCCTTCTGCAGCAGCAGGCCCGTGGTGCGGGTGCGGTCGGCGTGCCAGTCCTTGAAGTAGTAGTCGCCGCCGTAGGACACGAAGTGGCGTACCCACACGGTCTTGGGCTCACCGATCACACCCTTGCGGATGATGTCCCGCATCAGGCGCACCACGCCCATGTGGCGCATGTTGTGCCCCACGTACAGGCGGCTGCCCGTCTCGCGGGCGGCCCGCAGGATGTTGTCGCAGCCCTCGACGGTGATGGCCATCGGCTTCTCCAGGTAGACGGCCTTGCCGGCCTGGAGGGCGTCGATGGCGATGCGCTCGTGCGTGTCGTCGGGGGTGTTGACGACGATCGCGTCGAGATCCGGCCGGTCGAGCAGCTCGCGGTACTCCCCGGTCAGGAACTCCGCCTCGAACCGCTCCGACTGCTTCTTGAGCACTGCCGGGTCGGAGTCGCACAGCGCCGCCACGACCGAGCCCTTGCCCGGCCGGTGGGCGGCCAGGGCGAGACTCGTCCGCAGACCGAGCCCGATGACTCCGATGCGCAGGTCTTCCACAAGTGTCCTTTCAAACGGTAGAACGATCAGCCCTTGGCGATGGAGGCCTCGTACTCGGCCCGCATCGCCTCGCCGCCCCTGCCCAGCCACTTCTTGACGAAGGCCGGCCAGTCCGACATCGACTTACGCCCGGTGACGATGTCGTCGACCATGTCCTTGCCCATGGTGCTCAGCTCGCCGTTCTTCTGGGTGTAGGTGTCGGAGAAGTGGCCGGTGGTGACGCGCTCCTGAAGCATAGGAGCGATCTTGGTCTCGAAGTCGTGGATGAGCTTGGTGCGCTCGGGCTGGCCGGGCAGGAACAGCGCGGACGGCGACCCGATCACGAACGAGAGCGGCTGCTGCGTGGTGGGCACCTCGGCCTTGCCCTTGTCGGTGAAGGCGAGGTCGCCGTCCTTCTTGGTGAAGTGGGTGCCCTCGACGCCGAAGTTGACGCGCTCGTACTCCTCCGTGCCGAACGGGGCGGCCAGGTAGTTGAGCACGCCGAGCAGGGTCTCGATGCGCTTGGCGTCCACCTTCTTGCTGATCGAGGTGAAGCCCACCGAGCCGAGCCCGGCGTTGTAGACCGGCTTGGACGACGGCGTCGCCGCGAACGGCACGATCGCGCCCAGGTTGTACTTCTGGGTCTTGGCGTCGTTGAGGAAGCCGGGGAACGACTCGACGTACGCGCCTATCTGGCCGTTGGCGACCTTGTCCTTGATGGTGGGCAGGGCGGGGTCGGGCCAGAACAGGTTGGCCTTGAAGCACTTGACCGCCAGCTCCAGCGCCGCCTGGTACTCGGGCGTCTCGAACTGGTGGATCAGCTTGCCGCCGGTCAGCTTCCAGGTGTTGGGAGCGCCGTACCAGTGGCTGAACATGTGCACGTGGTTGTAGTAGCTCGGTTCGAGCGGGTACTTGTTCTTCTTCACGTCGAGCAGTTGCTTGGCCTTGGCCAGGAAGTCGTCGGCGCCGGTGAACTCGGTGCCGCCGACCGGCTGCCAGTAGTCCTGGTTGACCAGGAACACCTGGCCGAAGCGGCTGTAGGCGACCGCCACGCCGTACAGCTTCCCGTCGGTGACCGCGGACTTCCAGGTCACGTCGCCCAGGTTGGCCAGGTTCGGGTACTTCTTGATCGCGTCGCCGCTCAGGTACGACGTCAGGTCGTGGAACTTGGCCGCCAGCAGCTCGGGCACCCGCTGCAGGCCCTGGTTCGGCGGGAACCAGACCAGGTCGGGCAGGTCGTCGCTGGCGATGATGGCGTTGAACTTGTCGGGGTAGCCGTCGCCCACGACGATGTTCATGCTCCACTCGGAGCCCAGGGCCTTGCTCAGCTCCTGCAGGTAGGTGTTCTGGCCGGGGGCGGGCGGCGCGACGTCCCACGTCTGGGTGAGCGAGGTGATCTTCTGGCCGTCGCCCGGGGCGGTGGCGACCGACTTGACCAGCTCGCTCGGGTACTTCAGGTACGCGGGGTCCTGGCCGGCGTCGATCGGCAGGTCGGGCGTGGGGATCTTGGCGGCGGTGTACGTCGGCAGCGTCAGCTTCTTGGACAGATCCGCGCCGCCCTTCTTCACGCCTGCGGGGCCGCTCTCGCCGCCGCAGGCCGCGAGCCCGGCGACCGTGGCGCCGGCGAGCGCGAGTCCGAGGAATCCACGACGGGACATGATGGATGACATGGTTGCTCCCGGGTTCTCAGCCCTTGATGGCGCCGGTGAGGACGCCCTTGGTGAAGTACTTCTGGAGGAAGGGGTAGGCGAGCAGGATCGGCACGAGCGCGATGATGAGCACCGCCATCTGCACCGACGAGGCGGGCAGGTCACGCACGATCGCGACGTCCGAGCCCGTGGCCGAGGTGCCGCGGAAGATGAACTGCCGCAGCACGACCTGGATGGGATGCTTGGTCTGGTCGTTGATGTAGAGGATCGCGGTGAAGAACGTGTTCCAGTACGAGACCGCGTAGAACAGGCCGACGACGGCGATCACCGCCTTGGACAGCGGGATCGCGATCCGCCACATCATCCGGAACTCGCCGCACCCGTCCATGCGGGCCGCCTCGAACAGCTCCTCGGGCAGGTTCTGGAAGAACGACCTGACCACGACCACGTTGAACGCGTTGACCAGCACCGGCACGATGAGCGACTGGTAGGTGTCGATCATGCCGAGTTCCTTGACCATGAGGTAGCTCGGGATCATGCCCGGCGTGAACAGGAACGTGGCCAGCACCATGAGCAGGATCGGCTTGCCGCCGAGCATGCCGCGCCGCGACAGCGCGTAGCCGAGGAAGACCGTGCAGATCAGGCTGAGCGCGGTGCCGGTGAGCGTGATGCCGATGCTGATCAGCACCGACCGGGTGACCGCGCCGCCGGACAGGATCAGCGAGTACGCCTCGAAGGTCGGGTGCGAGGGCCAGAGCACGTAGCTGCCGCCGTTGGCGATGCTCTCGGCGCGGCCCATCAGGCTCGTGCCGACGGCCAGCCCGAACGGGTACAGCACGGCCACGGTGATCGCGGTCAGCACGACGAACTTGAGCGTGCGCCCGGCGATGGTCGGGCGTTCCATCCACGGCGGCCTCATCGATAGATCCCCTGCTCTCCGAAGCGGTGCGCGAGCTTGTTGGCCGCGTAGATGAGCGCCGCGCCGATGAGGCCCTTCATGAGGCCGGCGGCGGTGCTCATGCCCCAGTCGCCGTCACGGATGCCGTGGTAGTAGACGTAGGTGTCGATGACCTCGGCCGCTCCGGCGCCCACGGCCTCCCGTTGCAGGACCATCTGCTCGAAGCCGACGGACAGGATGTCGCCCAGGCGCAGGATGAGCATCATGAGGATGACCGAGCGGATGCCGGGCAGCGTGACGTGCCACAGGCGGCGCTTCCAGTCGGCGCCGTCGATGGCGGCGGCCTCGTACTGGCTCATGTCGATCGCGGTGATCGCGGCCAGGAAGATGATCGTGCCCCAGCCGCAGTCCTTCCAGATGACCTGGGCCGTCACGAGCAGCTTGAACGTGTCCGCGTTCGACATCAGGTTGCCGATGGTGATGCCGTGCGAGTTCAGGAACGAGCTGACCGTGCCGGCGCCGCCGATGACCTGCTGGAACATCGCCACCACGACCACCCACGACAGGAAGTGCGGCAGGTAGACGACGGTCTGGATGAACCGCTTGACGCGGTGGCCGATCAGGGAGTTCAGCAGGAGCGCGAGCGCGATCGGGGCCGGGAAGTACAGGACGAGCTGGAGCGCCGTGATCTGCAGGGTGTTGCCGACCGCGCTCCAGAACTCCGGCTCCTCCAGCAGCATCACGAAGTTGTCCAGGCCCACCCAGGGGCTGCCCGCGATGCCGAGGAACGGCGCGTAGTCCTTGAAGGCGATGACGTTGCCGAGCAGCGGCACGTAGAAGAAGGCCACGAAGTACAGGACGCCGGGCAGGCACAGGGCCAGCAGCGTCCAGTCGCGCTTCAGCCGCTCAAGCAGGGTGACAGCGGCCACACGCTCACCTCCAGTCGGGTCGGGATGGCTGGAGGCTAGTACCGATTTATGCAAATAACTAGGTTAAAGCGATCAGATCTGAGCATGCTTGCTGGATCGATGTCACACGGCGACATGCCTGTGACAGAACGGTTATCTAATTAGCCAAGTTGGCTACGTAAAGAGCAGGCGATCTGCCTGATCGAGGGCAAACCGGACGGCGCCCAGCGTGATGCACTCGCTGCCCAGCCCCGACGCCACCACCTCCGGCGGGTAGAGGCAGTACTCCTCGAACAGCTCGCGAACCGGCTCGACCAGCAGGTCTCCGGCCGAGGAGAGGCTGCCGCCGATGACGACCATGTCCGGGTCGAGCGGGTTGACCACCGTGACGAGCCCGGCGGCCAGGCCGCGCGCGAACTCCCTGACCGCCTGGCCCGCCCGCTCGTCGCCGGCGCGGGCCCGGGCGATCGCGAACTCGGCGCACTGCCGGCTGGAGCGCAGCTCGCCCGGCTCGACGGCCATCGCGTAGTCGAGGACGTACCGGAAGGCGGTCCAGTTGTCGTTCGGCTGGGCCCCGATCTCGCCGCCCGCCGCGTGCGCCCCCCGGTACGGCCGCCCGCCGATGAGCAGCCCCATGCCGATGCGGTCGCCGGTGAACAGGTAGACGACGTCGTCGCGGCCCTGCGCGGCGCCCCGCCAGTGCTCGGCCAGGACGGCCAGGCGCATGTCGTTCTCGACCAGCACCGGCGCGGGGATCCGGGCCGACAGCTCGCCCTGCAGGTCGAGGCCGGTCCAGTCGGACAGGGCGATGCTCTTGACGACGCGCCCGGAGCCGTCGACCGTGCCGGTGGTGCCCACGCCGACGACGGTGACGTCCGCCAGCGCCAGCCCGGCCTGGGCGGCGGTCTCCGTGGCCAGCCCGACGATCTGGTCGAGCCGCTCGGCGGCGGGCATGTCGCGGTGGTTGGGCGCGCGGCGGGTGACGGCGATCGTGCCGTTCAGGTCGGCCAGCATGGCGCGCAGGCTGGAACCGCCGATGCCGACGCCCAGCACGTGCCCCGCGGAGGCGCGGAACCGGAAGCGTTTGGCCGGACGTCCCCGCTGGCGGTCGCCGGCCTCCTCCTCGCACTCCTCCGCCCAGCCCTCGGCGACCAGGTCGTCGACGATGACCTCGGCCGTCGGCCTGGACACCCGGGCGGACCTGGCCAGCTCCGACAGCGTGGCCACGTCGGCCTCGCGCAGCACGCGCAGGATGGCCGCCGAGTTGAGCTTGCGCAGAAGCGAGGCGTCGCCGCTCTGCTGTCGCACCGATACCTCCGAGTCGCCGGGCGGGTCATCTTCAAGCTTATTTCGTAATTGTGCCTGGTCCCGCTGCCGCGTGAAGCTGAGCTGTGGGGGCACTTAAGAATCCCTCGATGGACATGTTCCGAGGGGAGCGGGCACAGTGCGTTAGGTTCGGAACAGGGGGAAGTGAAGCGATGAAAGCGCTGGTCAAGCAGAAGGCCGAGCCCGGCCTTTGGCTGGTGGACGTGCCGGAGCCCGAGGTCGGGCCGGGCGAGGTGAAGATCCGGGTGTTGCGTACCGGCATCTGTGGCACCGACCTGCACATCCGCAAATATGACGACTGGGCGCGGCACACGCTGAAGCTCCCGCTCGTCGTCGGGCACGAGTTCTCCGGCCACGTGGTCGAGGTCGCGCCCGGCGTGGAGGACATCGCCGTCGGCGACCTGGTGAGCGGCGAGGGCCACATCGTCTGCGGCAAGTGCCGCAACTGCATGGCCGGACGCCGTCACCTGTGCCGCAACACGGTCGGCCTCGGCGTCAACAGGGACGGCGCGTTCGCCGAGTTCGTCACGCTGCCCGCCTCGAACGTGTGGGTGCACCGGGTTCCCGTTCATCCCGACGTGGCGGCCATCTTCGACCCGTTCGGCAACGCCGTGCACACCGCGCTGTCCTTCCCCCTGGTCGGCGAGGACGTGCTGATCACCGGCGCCGGCCCGATCGGGCTGATGGCGGCGGCCGTCGCCGCGCACGTCGGCGCGCGCAACGTGATGATCACCGACGTCAGCGACGAGCGCCTCGACCTGGCCGGCAAGCTCGGCGTCACGCTCGCGCTCAACGTCTCCAGGGCGACGATCGACGAAGGCATGCGCCAGCTCCACCTGCGGGAGGGCTTCGACGTCGGGCTTGAGATGTCCGGTAACCCTGGGGCCATGCGTGACATGATCGCGAACATGACGCACGGAGGGAAGATCGCGATGCTCGGTCTTCCCGCCGAGGAGTTCGCCGTCGACTGGGCCACCGTGGTGACCTCGATGCTCACCATCAAGGGCATTTACGGCCGGGAGATGTACGAGACCTGGTACAACATGTCAGTCCTGCTGGAAAAGGGTCTCGACCTCTCCCCCGTGATCACCGATCGGTTCCCGTACCACGACTTCGACGCCGCCTTCGACACGGCCGCGAGCGGCCGTACGGGCAAGGTCATCCTCGATTGGAGCGCTTGATGTTCACGAACGTGCGCGAGCAGCTGCGTGCGACGCTCGACGAGATCACCGAGGCCGGGCTGCTCAAGCCCGAGCGGGTGATCACCACCCCGCAGAGCTCCCAGGTCGGCGTGGCCGGGCGCGAGGTGCTGAACTTCTGCGCCAACAACTACCTGGGCCTGGCCGACCATCCCGAGGTGGTCGAGGCGGCCAAGCAGGCGCTCGACCGCTGGGGCTTCGGCATGGCCTCCGTACGGTTCATCTGCGGCACCCAGGAGGTGCACAAGGAGCTCGAATCCCGCCTGTCGGACTTCCTGGGCATGGAGGACACCGTCCTCTACAGCTCGTGCTTCGACGCCAACGGCGGCGTGTTCGAGACCCTGCTCGACGCCCAGGACGCGGTCATCTCCGACGCCCTCAACCACGCCAGCATCATCGACGGCATCCGCCTGTCCAAGGCCCAGCGCTTCCGCTACGCCAACCGCGACATGGCCGAGCTGGAGGCCAGGCTCAAGGAGGCGTCCGACGCCCGGCGGCGGCTGATCGTCACCGACGGCGTCTTCTCCATGGACGGCTACCTCGCCCCGCTGCGCGAGATCTGCGACCTGGCCGACCGCTACGACGCCATGGTCATGGTGGACGACTCCCACGCCGTCGGCTTCGTCGGCCCCACCGGCCGCGGCACGCCCGAGCTGCACGGCGTCACCGACCGGGTCGACATCATCACCGGCACCCTCGGCAAGGCGCTCGGCGGGGCCAGCGGCGGCTACGTCTCGGCCCGCAGGGAGGTCTGCGAGCTGCTGCGCCAGCGGTCGCGGCCGTACCTGTTCTCCAACTCCCTGGCCCCGGTCATCGCCTCGGCCTCGCTGCGCATCCTCGACCTGCTGGAGACCTCCGGCGAGGCGCGCGAGCGGCTGCGTTCGAACACCGCGCGCTTCCGCAGCGAGATGACCAAGGCCGGGTTCGACATCCTGCCCGGCGAGCACCCGATCGTGCCCGTGATGATCGGCGACGCCGCCGAGGCGGGGGCCATGGCCGAACGCCTCCTCGACCTGGGCGTCTACGTGATCGGCTTCTCCTATCCGGTCGTGCCGCACGGCCAGGCCAGGATCCGGGTGCAGCTCTCGGCCGCCCACTCCGCCGAGGACGTCGACCGGGCCGTGGCGGCTTTCGTCCAAGCACGCCAGGGTTGAGTATCCTCGCTGCGTGATTGACACGCGGCGGCTGCGCACACTGCGGGCGGTGGCCGACCACGGCACGGTCACCGCCGCCGCGGCGGCGCTCCACCTGACCCCGTCGGCGGTCTCCCAGCAGCTCGTGGCGTTGGAGCACGAGGTGGGCCACCGGCTGTTCACGCGTGACGGCCGGGGCGTGCACCTCACCGCCGTGGGCAAGATCATGCTGGGGCACGCCAACGAGGTCCTGGCCCAGCTCGAACGCGCCGAGGCCGAGGTGGCCGCGTACACCACCGGCGAGGCCGGCGAGGTGGCCGTGGCCTGCTTCGCCACCGCCATCAGCGCCGTGCTCTCCCCCGCCATCGCCGCCCTGCGCGCCACCGCGCCCGGCCTGCAGGTCCGGGTGCTCGACGCCGAGGGCGACCACAGCCTGGCCATGCTGCTCGACGGCGGGGCCGACCTGGCGGTGACGGTCGAGTACCGGGGCGGCCCCGACGCCGCCGACCGCCGGCTGTCGCGCATCCCCCTGTACGCCGAGCCGTTCGACCTGGTCCTGCCCGAGGGGCATCCGGATGCGGGGGCGGCCACGCTGGTGTCGCTCGCCGCCGACACCTGGATCGGCCCCTATCCGGGCAATCCCGTGCACGACGTCATCACGTTCGCGTGCCAGCAGGTGGGGTTCACGCCCAACGTCGTCCACTGCTCCGACGACTTCCGGGCCGTGGTGGCGCTGGTGGGGGCGGGCGCGGGGGTGGCGCTCGTGCCGCGCCTCGCGCTGCGGGACATGGCGCTGTCCGGGGTGGTGGTGCGCCAGACGCCGGGGCCCGACCGCCGCGTCTTCGCCGCGATCCGCCGCGGGGCCGACGCCCACCCCCTGCTCCGGCCGCTGTTGTCGACGTTGCGCACGGTCGCCGCCTCCCTCACCTCCGACTGACCGCCCCTGCCGCGCCCGACGGCGGGCGGCGGCGGTCAGGAGCGGGCTGTGGTGACGGCCTCGGTGAAGCGGGCGTAGCGGTCGAGCTCGGCCGTCACGGGGTCCAGCACGTAGTTCCCGGCGACCTCGCCGATGGCGGCGCGCAGGGCGCGGGCCGTACGTCTGGCCCGGCGCCGCCCGCCCGCCCACGCGGCCAGCCTGGACGACAAGGCGATCACCACCCCGGCCAGCGCGCCGCCCGCCAGCAGCACGGTCGGCCACGGCACCGCGCCCACGGTCGGGAGCGGCGGCTGCGGCAGGCGCAGGTAGTCCATCCCGAACAGCACGCCCAGCCACAACGCGCCCGCCACCATGACGGCGAAGACCAGCCACTGCAGCACGTTCACCATCCGCCACCACCGCGGCCTGCGGGTCGTGCCCGCGGTGGTGCGGCCCACGGCCCGGTCCACCGCGTCGGCCAGCTCCGGGGAGCGCGAGCGCGCGGCCTGCCGCACCGCCGCCGCCCACGGGCCGGGCAGGTCCGCGGCGGCCGCCTCGCCGACGTCCCTGATCGCCGTCTCGACCTGCGCCCGCTGTACGGCCGACGCCGCCGGCACCGACGTACGCCCCACGATCTCCTTGCCCGGTTTCCCCACCCCGATCCTGAGCCTGCGCAACGGGTCGGGACGGAACCTGCGCAACCAGCGGGTGACCGGCCAGCCGGTGGCGACCACGGCCCGGTGCCGGTGCCCCTTGGCCACGGCCTCCAGGACCAGCGGCACCCCGGCGGCCTGGGAGAGCGCGCCCGTGAGCCGCCGGTCCAGCCCGGCCGCCCGCCGGTCGCCGGGGTCCGGCCGGGCGCCGTCCGCGGCCAGGTGACCGGCGGCGGCGGTGACGTCGGCGGCCAGGCGGGCGGCCCACGACGCGCGCTCGGCGACCCGGTCGGCGAGCACCGAGCGCAGCTCCGGCAGGCCCGTCCCGGTCCTGGCGGAGACCGGCAGCACCGGCACGCCCGCCAGCCCGTCCTCCTCCAGGAGGCGGCGCAGGTCGGCCACGCAGCGGTCCACAGCCTGTGGAGGCAGGCGGTCCACCTGGTTGAGCACCACCAGCATCACGTCGCGGTGCCCGGCCAGCGGGCGCAGGTAGCGTTCGTGCAGCGCGGCGTCGGCGTACTTCTGCGGGTCCACGACCCAGACGAGCAGGTCCACCAGCGCCACCAGGCGGTCCACCTCAAGGCGGTGGGAGAGCCGGATGGAGTCGTGGTCGGGAAGGTCGAGGAGGACGAGACCCGACATCCCGGGCGCCTCGGCGGCGGAGTGGCGGCGCGGGACGTCCAGCCAGTCCAGCAGCGGGCCGGCTCCCTCGCCGTCCCACAGGGCGGCCTGGGCGGTGGACGTCGTCGGCCTGGTGACGCCCACGGCGGCCAGGTCCTCGCCGGCCAGGGCGTTGTAGAGCGAGGACTTGCCGCTGCCGGTCGCGCCGGCGAGCGCGGCCACGGTGTGGTCGACGGAGAGGCTGCGGCGGGCGCCGGCCCGTTCGGCGACGGACCGCGCGGCGGACACGTCCTGCTCGGGAAGGCGTCCTTCGGCCAGCTCGGCGGCCTCCAGCAGGGCGGCCAGCCGGGAGTCGAGCGAGGGCCCCTCCTTGCGGCGCAGCAGCTTCACGGCCCCTCCGGGCGGTCGCGAGCGGGCAACTCGGCTGTGGGAGCGGGGGGAGCCGGGGGAACGGGGAGTTCCGCCGTCGGCGCGGAGGCGGTGGGGAGTTCGGCGCGGTGGTCGCGGACGGCGCGGGCCGCCGCGCGCAGGGCGTCGGCCGTGCCCCTGGGCGGTTCGACGGTCTCCAGCCGGTCGGTGAAGCGGGCGGCCTCCTCCGCCAGCAGCACCCGCACCCGTTCGCGCAGGTCCTCGCGGGCCCGCGTGGTCAGCGAGCGCACGGCCTGGTCGCCGAAGACGGCCTCCAGCAGCTTCTGCGACAACACGCTCGTGCCGCCCGCGATGCCGACCTCGATCCCGGTGAGCCCACCGGTCGAGGCGAACACGGCCAGCATGAGCAGCAGCCCCGCCCCGTTGACCCCGAACGAGGCCAGCCGGGCGGTGGTGCGTTTCTCCGCCCCCTCCTCGCGTACGAGGTCGAGGACGAACTCCTGCCAGCCGCGCACCGCCGCCTCGGCCCGTCCGGCCAGGTCGGGAGAGGCCCGGCCGAGCCGCGCGGCCTCCATGGCGCCGAGCCGGTCGAGCAGCCCGCCGCCGCCCGGCGCGGCCGACCACCCTTCGAGCGCGCGTTCGGCGGCGCCGTCGGCCGCGCCCCTGATCAGCGATTCGACGCCGCTCTCCAGGGCGTCCTTGAGCTCGACGGCGGGGGCGCGGCCGGTGAAGAAGCCGACGATCCGGTCACGCAGCCACCCCACCCGGCTCTCCAAGGAACGCATGAGGTCGCCGGTGCCGATGAAGTCCTGCCAGCGGGCCAGCACCTCGCCGCGCAGCAGGGAACCGTCGCGCATGCCCTCGTCGAAGTCGGCCATGCCGCCCGCGTACGCGGCGGTCACGATCGTCCGCAGCCCGTCGAAGGCGGCCTGCTGGCGTTCGACGGCCGTGGCCAGCGCGGGGACGCGGGTGTCCAGGCTGTCCAGGGCCCCCGACAACGTCTGGCGGACGACCCGGGACCGCTCGGCGGCGTCGGCGGCCAGCCCCGTGAGCCAGGAGACGATGGGCCGCACCGACTCCTCCGGCAGCCGCGCCTTCTCGTCGGGCAGCGCGGCCTCGGGCACGGTGAACAGCCGGGTGCCCGGCAGGCCGTTCTCCACCAGGAGCCGGTCGAGGTCGCGCGAGACGGGCTCGACGGCCTCGGGCGCGATCCGGTCGAGGACGACGGCCAGGGCCGTGCTGCGTTCGCGGGCCGAGCGCAGGAAGCTCCAGGGCACCTCGTCGGCGTACCGGGCGGCGGTGGTGACGAACAGCCACAGGTCGGCGGCGGCGAGGAGCTGTGCGGCCAGCTCCCGGTTGGAGGTGACCACGGAGTCGATGTCGGGGGCGTCGAGCAGCGCCAGCCCGGCGCCCAATGCGTCGGAGGCGACCACGCGCAGCGCGCCCGCGCCGCCGCCACCGGACTCGCCGGTGGCGCGGGACAGGCCGGGCAGCACGTTCTGGCCCGTGAACCAGTCGCGGTCGGCCGGGTTGACGACGAGCGTGGGCACCAGCGTGGTGGGCCGCAGCACGCCGGGCTCGGCCACGTCGGCCCCCACCAGCGAGTTGACCAGCGTGGATTTGCCCGCCCCGGTGGACCCGCCGACGACGGCGAGCAGCGGCGCGTCGATCGCCCGCAGCCGCGGCAGCAGGTAGTCGTCGAGCTGCCCGGCCAGCTCGCGCAGGGCACGCCGGTCCGCCGCGGCCTCGCCGATCGCCAGCGGGAACAGCTCGCGGTCGAGCGGGCGGCGCAACGACTCCAACGCCCCCAGCAGATCCATAGGTGCCAACCCCGCTTCCCGCGGTACGCCGCTCGACACCTCGCGCCCGCAGGTCCACGCTACGGTGAGCGCTCGGGACGGTCCACCGGCCGGGGCCGCGCGGCGGGGATCAACCGGCGGGCGGCGGCTCCCTGAGCACGTACCCGACGCTGCGCAGCGTGTGGATTAGACGGGGCTCGACGTCGTCCACCTTGCGCCGCAGGTAGGAGACGTACGACTCGACGACGCCGGCGTCGCCGCCGAAGTCGTAGTTCCACACGTGGTCGAGGATCTGCGCCTTCGACAACACGCGGCCGGCGTTGACCATGAAGTAGTGCAGCAGCTTGAACTCCGTCGGGGACAGCCGCACCTGGCGGCCGGCCCGCCAGACCTCGCGGGCGTCCTCGTCCAGCTCCAGGTCGGCCACCTTCAGCCGGCTGGCCGGCGCCCCCTCCGTCCTGGTACGGCGCAGCACCGCCCGGATCCTGGCCTGCACCTCCTCCAGGCTGAACGGCTTGGTGACGTAGTCGTCGCCGACCCGGAGACCGGCGATCTTGTCCTCGGTGGCGTCCCGGGCGGTGAGGAACAGCACGGGCGCGTCGATCCGCCTGGCCACCTCGAACCCGTCCAGGTCGGGCAGCATGACGTCGAGCACCACCAGGTCGGGCGCGGCGCGTTCGGCGACCTCGACGGCCTCCTGCCCGTCGGCGGCGGTCAGCACCTCGAATCCGGAGAAGCGCAGGCTGGCGGAGAGCAGGTCCCTGATGCTGGGCTCGTCGTCCACCACCATGATCAACGCCTCGCGGGCCTCGCGGAGCTCGGGTTTCGTCACGATTCCAGGGTGACCCAGGCACCTGAGGGATAGCTGAAGGCTCACTCCAAGGCGAGTGGGAGTTCGACCCGGAAGGTGGAGCCCTCCTCGGGCGAGCTGGTCAGCGTCACGGTCCCGCCGTGGGCCTGGACGAGCGCCTGCACGATGGCCAGGCCGAGCCCGCTGCCGCGGTCCTCGGAGGAACGGCGGCGGCTGCGCGCGGAGTCGGCGCGGTAGAAACGTTCGAAGACCCGCTCGACCTGCTCGGGCGGCAGGCCGGGGCCGCTGTCGGCGACCTCGGTGAAGACGGTGTCGTCGGTCGCCCCGGCCCGGACGACGATGGGCGTGCCTGGCTCGGTGTGCACGATGGCGTTGGTCATGAGGTTGCTGATGACCTGCCGCAGGCGCACCTCGTCGCCGGAGACGATGAGCGCCGCGCCGCCGACCACGTCCAGCTTCACCGTCCGGTCGGGGGCGAGGATCCTGGCGTCGTGCACGGCGTCGGCGACCAGGGCCAGCATGTCCACCGGGCGCATCTGGAGCGGGCGCTGCTGGTCCACCCTGGCCAGCAGCAGCAGGTCGTCCACCAGCAGGCTCATGCGCCCGGCGGCCTTCTCCACGCGCTGCATCAGCTCGGCGGGGTCGGCGCCGGGGTTCTGGCGGGCGTACTCGGCGAAGCCGCGGATGGAGGTGAGCGGGGTGCGCAGCTCGTGGGAGGCGTCGCCGACGAACTGGCGCATGCGGTCCTCGGAGCGGCGGGCCGCCGCCTCCGACGCCGAGCGCGCGGCGAAGGCGGTCTCGATCTGCGCCAGCATGCCGTTGAGCGACCTGGCCAGGCGGCCCACCTCGGTGCGGGGGTCGGCGTCCGGCACCCGGCGGCCGAGCTCGCCGCCCGCGATGGCCTCGGCCGTGCGCTCGATCTGGCCGAGCGGGCGCATGCTGCGGCGCACGATCGTGACGCCCGCGACCGCCAGGATGAGCAGGATGCCGCCACCGCCGAGCAGCTCGATCAGCACGAGCCGCCGGGTGATGGCGTCCACCTCCTCCAGGTCCACCGCGACGACCAGCGTGCGCCGCTGGATCTCGCTCTGGAGCACCCGCCACTCGCCGTCGCCGCCGGCGGCGGGCGCGGTGTAGGCGTCCACGCCGGGCGACTCGCGCAGGACGGGCTTGGGCTTGGCGTCCACGTCGCGGTCGCGCAGCATCGGGACGAACGCCTCACCCGGCTCCTTGACCAGCGCGATCGCGTCGGACTCGATGAGGATCGGGCGGTCGGGGGTCTCCCTGTCCCGCCGCCAGTCGCTGACGACCTTCTTGTGCATGCGCACGCTGAGCAGGTTGAGCTGGCTGTCCACCCGGTCCATGAGGTAACCGTGCAGGACCGAGACGCTGACCAGGCCGACGAAGGTCATGCCGCAGCCCAGCAGGGCCAGCATCGCCGCGATCAGCTTGACCCTCAGCGGCAGGGCTCTCATCAGGGGCTCGGCGGCAGGCGCAGCACGTATCCGACGCCCCGCAGGGTGTGGATGAGCCGGGGGCTACGGTTGTCGATCTTCCGGCGCAGGACGGACACGTACGACTCCACGATGCCCACCTCGCCCCTGAAGTCGTAGTCCCAGACGTGGTCGAGGATCTGCGGCTTGGACAGCACGCGCCCGGCGTTGGTCATGAAGTAGCGCAGCAGCTTGAACTCGGTCGGCGAGAGCGAGACGGCGTTGCCGCCGCGCCAGACCTCGTGGCTCTCCTCGTCCAGCTCGATGTCGGCGAAGGTCAGCCTGGGCGGCGCGGCCTGCGCGTCCCCGCTCGTGCGCCGGAGCACCGCGTGGATCCTGGCCACGACCTCCTCCAGGCTGAACGGCTTGGTGACGTAGTCGTCGCCGCCGATCGTGAGCCCGCGGATCTTGTCCTCGGTCTCGTCGCGGGCGGTCAGGAACACCACGGGCGTGTGCAGCCCGCCGCTCCGCATCCGGCGGACGATCTCGAACCCGTCCAGGTCGGGCAGCATGACGTCGAGCACGACGAGGTCGGGCCGGTGCCGTTGCACGGCGTTGACGGCGTCGAGGCCGCTCTTGGCCGTGGTCACGTCGAAGCCCGCGAACCTCAGGCTCGCGGCGAGGAGTTCGAGGATGTTGGGGTCGTCCTCGACGATCAGCAGGCGTGATTCCATCACCTCCAAGGATGCCCTCATCGGGAGAGTGCTGGAACAATTCCGGCAATATGCCGGGCAATTGCCAGACTTGACGTCGCCGCGGGCGAGGGCGCGTTGCGGACCAGCACCACGCTCCCGTGGACGTCGACCACGAAGTCGTCCACCAGCCGGCCGTCCCTGGCGACGGCCTGGGCGCGTACGCCGCCGCCGGTCCTGACGAGGTCGGCGGCGGTGAGCTCGGGCACGTACCGCCGGGCGGCCCGGACGAACGCGCTTTTGACCAGCGAGCCGTAGACCTCCTTGATCCCGGTACGCCAGTGGGTGCGAGCCATGCGAAGCGTCCCCGGCCAACGCACAATTTGACCGAAATTTCGTACATCTCGCCATCGGTAGCCTTCGTAGGCCAGGGCCAGCACCGCGTTCGGCCCCACCAGGACCTCGTCGTCGATGTGCCTGGTCAGATGCACGCCCAGGAACGGGTACCGCGGGTCGGGCACCGGGTAGATCAGCCCGCGCACCAGCTCCCTGGCCGCCCCGGCCAGCGCGTAGTACTCGCCCCGGAACGGCACGATCCGCACGTCCCCCGCCGCCCCTGCCATCCTGGCGACCGCGTCCGTGCCGAGGCCGCCGCAGACCACCAGCCGGTCGAAGGTGAACCGCCGCCCCCCGGCCAGCACCTCGACGCCCCTCGACGTCTCGCGGATCGCCCGTACGGGGTGCGACAGGCGGACCGAGCCGCCCGCCCTGGCCACGTCGAGGGCGAGCGCGCGGGCGACGGCGGGGAAGTCGGCGATGGCGGTGTGCGGCGAGTGGATCGCGGCGACGCCGACCGCGTGCGGCTCGATCTCGCGCAGGCCGAGGCCGTCCAGCTCGGCGACGCCCGGCACGCCGTTGGCCCGCGCCCGCTCGGCCAGCGCGCGCAGCGGCCCGCGCTCGGCCCGCGTGCTCGCCACGACCAGCTTGCCGACCTCCCGGTAGGGCAGCTCGTGCTCGGCGCAGTACGCCTTGAGCAGCGCCACGCCCTCCCGGCACAGCCTGGCCTTGAGCGACCCCGGCGGGTAGTAGATCCCGGCGTGCACGACGCCGCTGTTGTGCCCGGTCTGGTGGGCGCCGACGCGCGGCTCCTTGTCCAGCACGGTCACCTCGGCGCCGCGGGCGGCGGCCAGCTCGCGCGCCACGGCCAGTCCGACGATCCCGGCGCCGACGACACCGATCTTTTCCGTCACACACCTGATTTTCCTGGTAAAGGCCGCCCTGCCGCCATACCTGGGCGAATCGAACATGAGTACGATGGCCTTCATGTACGTCCCGCCAGAGTGGCCCGCCGAGGTCCGCCCGCCCAGCGTCCCCGACTGGGAGACCTCGGCGGTGGCCTGGCTGCTCGACGCGGTGCCACCCGACTACCGGGCCTACGAAGTGCTGAGGCGGCACCCGGTGGCCCTGGCCAGCATGGCCAGGCATCACGTGCGGTCGGCGGTCGAGGCCGCCCGCGCGGGCTATCGCGGCGCGGCCGTCGATCTCAAGGGCCACCTGCCGCCGCACGCCATCGAGGCCGTGCTCGACACCTACCGCGAGGAGGGGCCGCGGCTGGTGCGCCTGTCACGCTCGATCGAGGTGGTCGAGCGCGCGCTGCGCGGCGACATGTTCACCGCGACCATGCGTCACCCCTGACGGCTCACCGGGTGCGGCGCGCGATGAAGGTGATCACCCCGGTCGCGCCCGCGGCCGCGGCCAGCCAGATCAGCACGTCTTTGGCGGTCAGACCGCTCGGCTCGCCGGTGTCGGACGGCCGCGCGCTCTCCTGGGCGGCGACGGGCTTCGGCGTGGGGGTGCGCGTGGCCTGGGCGCGCTCGGGCAGCGGCACCCGGTAGACCGGGCTGTTCGGGCCCTCCGAGCCGACCAGCAGGGCCTTGCCGTCGGCGGTGTAGGCGATCGACTCGGCCTGCCGCAGCTCCGGCATGGGCACCCTGGCCAGGGTCTCCCCCGACGGACGGTAGAGGGTGGCCGAGAAGTACGTGCGGATGACGTAGGAGGAGCCGTCGGGGGCGTAGGCGGCGTCCGTGGCCATGATCGGGGCCGCGGCGACCCGGCGCAGGATGTTGACCTTGTCGGTGCGGAGCTTCTTCGGCGCGGCGTAGACGGACCCGGAGAACTCCTTGGACACGACGTACAGGCGGCCGGTGCGCGGGTTGATCATGATGCCCTCGGCGTTGCGGCCGCCGCCGGCGTAGCGGAAGCGGTAGCGGGTGGCCGGCAGCGTGGCGTCCCGGAGCGTGCGCGGCTCGGCGACCTTGTAGATCGACACGTCGGGCCAGGCGCCGTCGAGGTTGTCGCCGATGTCGGCGAACCAGAGCGTGCCCTGCCCGGTGTCCGGGTCCCTGGTCGCGGCCATGGCCTCCCAGTCCCTGGCCTCGGCGCCACGCAGGTGGAAGGTGGCCTTCGTCCGCCCGTCGGCGCCGACCGCGTAGAACACGGGGGCGGCGGAGCTGTCGTTGTGGGTGTAGAAGACGTTCTCGTGCGTGGGCGACACGGCCAGGCCGCTCGACTCGGTGATGTTCCGATCCTTGAACGTGAACAGCTTCTCCGGCCCGTCGTCGTCGGCCCACGCCGGAGCCGCCGACAGTGCGAACGTCGCCGCCACGGCGGCCAGGACCCGGAACACGACATCCCCCACCTCGCCATCATGCCCCACGGCTGCGCCCGGGACGCTCAGGCCACTGCCTCGGCCGTGCCCACGCGGGCGCTGTGACGGCGGAACCCGGCTCCCTGGAGCACCAGGAGCAGGCCGTTGGCCGCCGCCATGGCCACCCAGAGCCCGGTGATGCCCCACGTCCGCGCCACCGGCACGGCGACCGCCAGGAGCACGCCGTAGCCGAGGACGAAGTAGGCCAGGCTCGCGCCGGACCTCTTGAGCGCGGTCAGCCCCATGCCCTGCACCGCCTGCGCGGCGTCGGCCAGCGACGACGCCAGCATCAGCGGCAGCAGCGCGAGGGCCCGCTCGCGGACGGCGGCGTCGCCGGTGAACAGCCCGAGCACCCGCTCGCCGAGCAGCAGCAGCACCAGGGCCGCGGCCAGCGTCCCGGCGACGGCGAGCAGCGCGGCGGCGCGGTTGGCCCGCCGCGCCCCGGCCGGGTCGCCGGCGCGGGCCACCTCGGGCACCGACGCCTGCGCGACGGACAGCGAGACCAGCATGATGAGGCCGGTGAGCGTGGTCAGCACCGCGTGCGCCGCGGTGTCGCGGGCGCCGGTCGCGCCCGCGGCGAACGTGACCACGCCGAGCACCCCGAACTTGATCAGCACGGTCGCCGCCAGCGGCACGCTGACCCTGGCCAGCCGGACGATCTCGGCCACCCTGGGCCGCCCCTGACCGATCGGCCGCCCGAGCGCCCGGCGCAGCAAGCGGCTCGCCACGACCGCGGCCACCACGCCGGCGACCACCCAGGCCACGCCCACGCCGTCGAGGCCGAGCCGCGGCGCCAGCACCGCGGTCAGCCCGCTCAGCAGCAGGCCGAAGGTGAGGCTGGGCCACAACACGTCGCGGCTGCGCCCGAGGGCCACCAGGATCGTGCTCGCGCCGCCGGTCGTGGCGAAGACCAGCAGGTAGGCGGCCAGGAACCAGGGCAGCAGGCCCAGCTCGCCGACCACGTCGCCGGGCACCCCGCTCACCCGCGCGAGCGCGGGCACGCAGATCACGGCGAGCGCCCCCAGCGTGCCCGTGACCAGGCTCAGCCAGCGCGCGTCCCGCACGACAGGGACCGCCGCGCCTGGATCGTCCCGGTACGGCGCCACGAACGGCCCGAGCCCCCGCAGCGCGCCCTGCACGGCGGCGGTGGCGGGGGTGAGCACCGCGGTCATCACCGCGAAGGCGGCCAGCGCGACCGTCTCGTGGTTGCCGAGCACGGACGTGACCACCAGCGTGCCCACCATGCCGGTGACCATCGCCAGGAAGACCGGCAGCGCGGCGCGAAGCAGGACGATCACGATGACCCCGCGCAGATCATGAACTCAGCCTATGGCCTGGAGCGCACTCCAGGTATTTAGTGTGGACCCCATGGACTATGTCAACCTCGGACGCAGCGGCCTCCAGGTGAGCCCGCTCTGCCTCGGCACGATGAACTTCGGCCCGCTGACCTCGGAGGAAGACTCCTTCGCGATCATGGACAAGGCCCACGACCTGGGCATCAACTTCTTCGACACCGCGAACGTCTACGGCTGGAAGAAGGGCGAGGGCATCACGGAGAACATCCTGGGCCGCTGGTTCGCCCAGGGCGGCGGCCGGCGCGAGCGCACGGTCATCGCGACCAAGCTCTACGGCGACATGGGCGACTGGCCCAACGAGCGCCGCCTGTCGGCGCTGAACATCCGCCGGGCCTGCGACGCCTCGCTGAAGCGCATGCAGACCGACTACATCGACATCTACCAGGCCCACCACGTCGACCGGAACACGCCGTTCGAGGAGTTCTGGGAGGCCATGGAGGTCCTGCGGCAGCAGGGCAAGGTCATCTACGTGGGCTCGTCCAACTTCGCGGGCTGGCACATCGCCAAGGCCCAGGAGACGGCGGCGCGGCGCGGCACGTTCGGGCTGACCAGCGAGCAGAGCCACTACAACCTGCTCACCCGGGCGGTGGAGCTGGAGGTGCTGCCCGCCTGCGAGGACTACGGCATCGGCGTGATCCCGTGGAGCCCGCTGGCCGGCGGCCTGCTCGGCGGCGTCCTGCGCAAGATCGACAAGGGCCGGTCCGCCTCCGACACCATGGTGCGGGAGCTGGACAAGCACCGGGACAAGATCGAGGCGTACGAGAAGCTCTGCGACGAGCTGGGCGAGGACCCGGCGTACGTGGCGCTGGCCTGGCTGCTGCGGCAGCGCGCGGTGAGCGCCCCGATCATCGGCCCGCGCACGCTGGAGCAGCTCGAAGGCAGCATGCGCACGCTGGAGATCGAGCTGGACGAGGCCACCCTGGCCCGCCTCGACGAGATCTTCCCCGGCCACCGCACCGCCCCGGAGGACTACGCCTGGTGACGGCGTGACCGGCCGGGCCCGGCACCACCAGCGGGCCCGGCCGCTCGGGGCGGCTCAGGTCAGCAGGGCGCCGAGAAGGACGATCAGGAACAGCAGGCCGAGCACGAGGGGCAGCAGCCAGGGGCGAGGACGGTCCACGCCCTGGAGCCTAGCCCTGCTTCACCGGTGCGAGCGCCCAATCGCCGAGTGACTCGTACCTCACCTGAGGCCCGGTGTGGCTGCGGAACAGGTGCAGCCGCTCGGCCCGCCACGGCGACCCGGCGAACCCGGCCAGCGACTCCACCAGCTCTCTGAGGTCGACGTCCGTCCGGGCCCTGGCCAGGGTGAGGTGGGCGTGGAACCGTTTCTCGTCGGTCTGCACGGCCCCCGCGCGGCGGCCGGCCGCGCGGGCCGAGTCGGCCAGCCGGGTCATGGGGTCGCCCGCGACCCCGGCCCAGAGCACCCTGGCCCGCCGCGCCGAGGAGAACGCCCCGGCCCCGGCGAGGGCCACGTGGAGCACCGTGTGCCGGTGGGCGGCCCGCTCCAGGCGCACCTGGAGGTCGGGCAGCGCCCGTTCGGGCACCTCGCCGTAGAAGGCCAGCGTGACGTGCCAGGTGGGGCGGCCGGCCCAGCGCAGCCCCGGCACCTGCCCGACGTACGGCGCCACGGCCCGCTCGACCTCGTCGAGCGCCTCCTCAGGCGGGACCACGGCCGCGAAGAGCCTCATGTCATGCGATTGTCCCCGGACGGGGACGGATCACGCCATCGCCAGCGCCGGCCTGGCCATCCGGTTGCCGATCAGCTTGGTCACCATCACCGCGAGCCCGGTGCCCACCAGGACGAGCACGCCCGACAGCAGCACGCCCGTACGCGGCCCGCCCACTTCCGACAGCCACCCGATCAGCGGCGCCCCGATGGGCGCTCCCCCGGTGAAGACCAGCATGTAGATGCCCATGACCCGGCCCCGCATCTCGGGGGACGTGGCGATCTGCACGCTGGCGTTCGCGGCCGTGTTGATGGTGATCAACGCGATGCCGGTCGGGACGAGTAGCAGCAGATAGACCGGGTAGAAGGGGGCCAGCCCGGTCAGCACCTGGAACAGCCCGAACCCGATCGCCCCGGAGAAGAGCACCTTGCGCGAGAGTCTGGCCCGCCGCGCCGCCAGCAGCGCGCCGCCCAGCGCGCCCACCGCGAACATGCTGGAGGCCAGCCCGAACGACGACGCCCCGGCGCCGAACACCTCGCGGGCCATCAGCGCGATCGACATCGAGAACGACTGCGAGAACATCGACACGAAGGCGATCAGCAGGATCGGCATGAGGAGCTCCTCGCGCCGCAGCACGTACCGCAGGCCCTCCCTGAGCTGGCCCTTGGCCCTGGGCACCGGCTCGGACAGGTTGAGCTCGGACTTCCGCATGAAGACCAGGCTGGAGATCACCGCGCCGAAGGTGAGCGCGTTGATCAGGAAGATCGGTCCGGTGCCGCCCAGCACGGAGATCAGGATGCCGGCCAGCGCGGGACCCACCACGCGGGCGAGGTTGAAGATGGAGCTGTTCAGGGCGATGGCGTTGGGCAGGTCCCGCCGTCCGACCATCTCGACCACGAACGCCTGCCTGGTCGGCACCTCCACGCAGGAGATCAGGCCGAGCAGGAACGCCATCACGAACACGTGCCACACCTGCGCGGCGCCGGTCATGGTCAGCACGCCGATGGTGAGCGCGAGCACCGCCATCATCGACTGGGCGGCGATGAGGATGGGCCGCTTGGGGTACCGGTCGGCGAGCACGCCGCCGAAGAGCCCGAACAACAACATCGGCAGGAACTGCAGGGCGGTCGCCAGGCCGAGGGCCGCCGCGCTGCCGCCCGCGCCGTGCGGGCCCTTGGTCAGGTCGAGCACCAGCCAGTCCTGGGCGGTGCGCTGCAGCCAGGTGCCGACGTTGGAGACGGCGCCACCTGCCGCGAACATGCGATAGTTGCGAACCTTGAGCGACCGGAACATCCCGGTCTTGGGTTGCTCAGGCTCTATATCTTGCTGAGCTTCTCCAGGATCGGCGCCGCCTGCCGCAGGATCGACCGCTCCTCCGGCGAGAGCTCCTTCAGCCGCTGTGTCAGCCACGCCTCCTTGCGGCGGCGTTCCTCCTTCAGCAACGTCTGGGCGGCCTCGGTCACGGTCACGGTCACCTGACGCCGGTCGGTCGGGTGCGGGGTGCGTGCGACCAGGCCGCGTTCCTCTAGCGCGGCGATCACGCGCGTCATCGAGGGCGGTTGCACCTTCTCTAGCTCGGCCAATTCGCCGGGGGTTATCCCGGAATGCCGTTCCACGGCGGCGAGCGTCGCGAACTGGGTGGGCGTCAGCGAGTGCGCCGCCGCCTGACGCCGGAGTCGCCTGGTCAGCCTTGCCATCGACACGCGCAGGGCTGAGGCCAGGCCCGCGTCGCTGCGCAGGTCCATCTTGGGCTGGTTGTTCATTAGCACGTCTCATTACCTTTGCTAACTATATGCGAAGGCAAGATATTTCCCTAGGTCAGGTTCGTCTCACTCCTTGATACCCCGAAGCCGCCCCACATGCGCGGGGCGGCTCCTGGACGTCGAGGTCAGAGACCGATCGCGGCCCGGATCGGGCCGATCGCAAAGTACAGGACGAACAGCGCGGTGACGCCCCACATGAGCGGGTGGACCTCGCGCGCCTTGCCCCGCACGACCTTGACCAGCACGTAGCTGATGAAGCCGGCGCCGATGCCGTTCGAGATGGAGTAGGTGAACGGCATGACGACGATGGTGAGGAAGGCCGGGATGGCGATCTCGTAGTCGTCCCAGTCGATGTCGCGGATGGCGGTCATCATGAGGAAGCCGACGACGACCAGCGCGGGCGTGGCGGCCTCGTAGGGCACGACGGCGACCAGCGGCGCGAAGAAGATGGCGATCAGGAACAGCGCACCGGTGACCACGCTGGCCAGACCGGTCCGCGCGCCCTCCCCGACGCCGGCGGCCGACTCGATGTAGGTGGTGTTCGACGAGACCGAGCCGGCGCCGCCCGCCGCCGCGGCGATCGAGTCGACGAGCAGGATCTCCCTGGTCCGCGGCAGCGTGCCGTCGGCCTGGACCAGGCCCGCCTGGCGGCCGACGCCGACGATCGTGCCCATCGTGTCGAAGAAGTCGGTGATGAGCAGGGTGAACACGAACAGCACGGCCAGCAGCACGGAGATCCGGCTGAAGGCGCCGATCGGGTCGAACTCCGTGAACAGCGTCAGCGGGTTGTGGAAACCGAAGATCTTGTCGGCCGAGGGCAGGGCGGGGACGTTGAGCTGCCAGCCGCCGGGGGCCTCCGGCGTGGCCCGGTCCAGCTTGGTCAGCGTCTGGACGACGATCGCCAGCACGGTCGAGCCGACGATGCCGATCAGGATCGCGCCCTTGACCTTCCGCGCCACCATGGCGGCCGTGGCCAGCAGGCCCACGATGAACACGAGCACCGGCCAGGAGGTGAGCTGGCCGCCGATGCCCAGTTCCAGCGGCGTGCCCGCGGCCTTGCGCACGAAACCGGCGTCCACGAAGCCGATCAGCGCGATGAACAGGCCGATGCCGACGCTGATGGCGGTCTTGAGCTGGGCCGGGATGGCGCGGAACACCGCCGTCCGCAGGCCGGTGAGCACCAGGATCGCGATGATGACGCCTTCGAGGAAGACCAGGCCCATGGCCTCCTCCCAGGTCATCATCGTGGCGATGTTGAAGGTCACGAAGGCGTTCAGCCCGAGCCCGGCGGCCATCGCGAACGGCACCCGGCCGACCAGGCCCATGATGATCGTCAGGACGCCGGCCACGAACGCCGTGCCCGCGGCGACCAGCGGCACCTGCGGGGTCGTGCCGTCACCGATGACCTGGCCCTCGATGTCCTTGCCGTAGGCGAGGATGATCGGGTTCAGCACCACGATGTAGGCCATCGTGAAGAACGTGGCCAGGCCGCCGCGCACCTCACGGGAGACCGTCGAGCCTCGTTCAGAGATTGCGAAGAAACGGTCTATTGCATTACGTATGTCACTCACGCGCCGAAGAGTGACAGTAGTGGTGAGCTGGGAAAAGTGTCCGCAATCGGATCGAGACCCGATTGGAAGCTAGGCTGGACACGTGAAGCAGCAGTGGCGCCCCGATCCCGAGCCGATCAAGACCAACGACACCGCCGCCGTCGGGGCCGGCACCGCCCTGTGGGCCGTCGCCCTGATCGTCCTGCTGATCTTCCGCCCGGCCCCAGAGAACACGTGGTGGATCTGGACCTGCGCCACCGGGGTCGGCTTCGGCCTCTTCGGCATGTGGTTCGTCAGCCGCCCGCGCCGGGGTTGACATTCATCATCTTCCGGACATCTCCGAAGTCATCAGGAACCCATGTCTCCCTCCACTACCTGGGCGGACACCGTCCCGGCAGGCTGGTCAGCATGAAGAAGGCGATGTTGACGATCCTGCTGGGTGCCGCCGTCCTCGCCGGTTGCGGCACCACAGGTGAGCCCGCGAAGCAGGCCGGGCCCGGCAAGGGCACCGTCGCCTGGAGCCCGTGCACCGGGCTGACCGGGCCCGACGGCAAGCCGCTGCCCAAGGACGAGGCCGTCCAGTGCGGGACCGTACCGGTGCCGCTCGACTACGGCGACCCCGGCGGCCAGAAGATCGACCTGGCGCTGATCCGGATCAAGGCCGACGGCGACCCGCTCGGCTCGCTGGTCTTCAACTTCGGCGGGCCCGGCGGGTCGGGCGTCGACACGCTGGCCCAGGCCGCGAAGGCGTTCGGCAGCCTGGGCACCCGCTACGACCTCGTCAGCTTCGACCCCCGCGGCGTCGACCGCAGCGCGGGCGTCAGGTGCGGCGGCGAGCTCGACGCCCTCCTCGCCGCGCCCGCGGGGGCCGACGGCGAGGCCATGTCGAAGAAGTTCGCCGCCGCCTGCGAGAAGGACTCGGGCAAGATCCTGCCCCACGTGGGCACCGTGAACGCCGCCCAGGACCTCGACCGCATCAGGGCCGCGCTCGGCGACCGGCGGCTCAACTACTTCGGCTTCTCCTACGGCACCCACCTCGGCGCCGTCTACGCCACCCGCTTCCCCGCGAACGTCGGCCGTTTCGTCCTCGACGGCGCCTTCGACCCCACGGTCACCTTCGAGCAGCGCGCCGTCACCCAGGCCACCGGCTTCGCCCACGCCTTCGAGGCGTTCGCCAAGGACTGCGTGGCCCAGACCTGCGACCTCGGCCAGGACCCGGCGGCCGTGAAGAGCTCCGTGGAGAAGCTGCTCGACGGGCTCAGGAGCAAGCCGCTCAAGGTCGGCGACCGGCAGCTCACCTACGGCCTGGCCCAGCTCGCCGTGATCACCCCGCTGTACGCCAAGTCCGCCTGGCCGGTGCTGGAGCAGGCCGCCGCGGCCGGGATCAAGGGCGACGGCGCCACCCTGCTCGCCCTGGCCGACGCCTACACCGGACGGCGGCCCGACGGCACCTACTCCACCATGATGACCAGCCTGCAGGCCATCACCTGCGCCGACACCACCGAACGCCCGACCGCCGCCGACATGGCCCGGGTGGACGACAAGATCAAGAAGATCTTCCCCATCCTGTCGGCGGACGGCACCGCCACCGCCTGCGGCCACTGGCCCACCCCCGGCGACGACGCGGCCAAGCGCATCGACGCCACCGGCTCGGCGCCCATCGTGGTCATCGGCGGCAAGGGCGACCCGGCCACGCCGTACGAATGGGCCACCGCGCTCAACGCCAAGCTCAAGACCGGCGTGCTCATGACGTACGAGGGCGAGGGCCACGGCGCCTACCTGAGCGGCGACGGGTGCGTGACGCGCACGGTGGACGCGTACCTGCTGAACGGAAAGGTGCCGGCGGCCGGCACCACCTGTGCGGCCTGACCGGAGACGGGACCGGTGGCGGGCGCCACCTGCGCGGCCTGACCGCGGCGGGCCGCCCCCCGCGACGGGAGGCGGCCCGCCGGTCTCAGGACAGGTCGGCCTCGGCCAGCAGCAGCGGCACCGCCTCCGGGTCGCGCAGCAGCGCGGCCACGGCCAGCCGGTCGTTCCACTGGCCCGTGGCCCAGGCCAGCCCGCGGGCCAGCCCGTCGACGCCGGTGCAGTGGACCGCGCCCTCGAAGAACCGCCACGTGCAGGCGACGCCGTCGACCAGCAGCTTCTCGTGCTCGACGTACGTCTCGGGCGCAGTGGGCAGCAGCGAGCGCACCTGCGGCGGCACCGCGCGCACCTCGCCCTGCGAGGTCACCTCACCGCTGGCCAGCTCACCGGCCAGCGGCAGGTCGAGCAGCTCCGACAGCGCCTCGGCCAGGTCGTAGGAGGCCAGCACCAGCGGCCGGTCGGTGACGAGCTGCAGCAGGTCGGGGGCCTCGACCACCACGGCGTCCTCGGCGGCGGCCACCACGATGTCGCCGCCGAGCACCGCGCGCACCCGCGAGGGCGGCTCGACCCGGGCCGGATCGACGGCGGCCAAAGCGATCCACAACGCCCGCAGCTGCGCCCGGTCGACCTCGATCGCCGGGTCGGCCATCAGCTCCAGCAGCTCCTCGGGGCCGCCGTGGGCGGCCAGCAGCTCGGCGAGCGTGGTGCGCACGCCGAGCATCGACAGCGCCGCCGCGTCGAGCCCGGCCGGCGCGTCGGCGTAGAGGCCCTGCAGCAGCGGGTCGGCGCCGGGCAGCCGCAGCTCAAGCGGCTTGCGGCCGCCGAGCACCGGATGGTTGGCCAGCCACCACGCGGTGTAGGAGGGCACCTCCACGCCCTCGACGCGCAGCGGGTGCAGCGCGGCCCGCAGCGGCGGCCGGGTCAGCAGCGGCAGCGCGGCTTCCCAGTCGGCCACCAGCTCAAGGTCGCGCACCGCCGCGAACTCGGCCACCACCGGCGGCACCGCGAGGTCGGGCAGCAGGTCGAGCACGTGGTCGAGCCAGTCGGTCTCGCCGTCGAGGTCGTGGTCGCAGTCGTCGGGGTCGAGCAGCACGTCGGAGTCGTGGGCGACGGCGAACCCGTCGAGCACGCCCGCCGCCGCCAGCACCCGCGCCCCGTAGGTCTCCTCCAGCTCGGGCGCGGCCACGCCGAGGTGGGTGTCGGGGGCCAGCAGCCCGGCCAGGGCGCCGTCGGCGAGCATCAGCTCACCGGCCGCGTAGAGCTCGCCGTCGGCGCCGCGCAGCGCCAGCTCGGCCAGCCACGGCGCCTCGCCGGGAACCAGCCCGGACGCCGCCACCAGCGACAACACCGCCTGCGCGACCGGCTCGGGGTCGGCGCTGTCGAGGGACTGCGCGACGGCCGCCTTGGTCAGCGGGTCTTCGAGCACCGTGCGCGGGGTGGCCTCGGCGGCGCCCAGCCGCAGCAGCGCCGGATGGGCCGCCTCCGGATGCACGATGCGCAGCCCGAGCGGGGTGAGGTCGAGGTCGGCGCCGCCGTCGGTGAGGATCAGCGTGCCGCGCGGGCCGCGCACCACGCGGCCGTCGGTCAGCGGCACCGGCAGCGCGCCCAGCGACTCGGGGTCGTCGGCGGGCAGCACCGCGTACAGGGAACGCCACCAGGACGGCTCACGCGCCTCCACGGCCTCCCCGGACAGCAGGTCGACCACGTCGGCCAGCTCCACCCGGCGCACGCCCAGGGCGACCATGGCCGGATGCCTGGCCGGCCACCCGGCGGGCAGCAGCCCCGGCACGAAGTCGGCCACGGTGTCGAGCAGCTCGGCGGTGGCCCCGGCCACGACGGCCGCCTCCCGGCCCGCGACCACCCAGCCGTCGCCCTCGGGCTCGCGCGCCGGATGCTCGACCCGCCACTCGGCGTCGGGCTCGTAGACCTCGGCCTCGGCGAAGGACGGCGTCTGGACCGCGGGCGCGGGCGCCGACAACGCGGGCAGCAGCGGCGCGGACGGCAGGCGTTCGAGCACGGCCTGCCGGACGCGCGCGTCGAGCTCGCCCTTGCCCATGAGCGACGGCACCAGGTCGAGCAGCCTGGACGTGCGAGGCAGCTCGCCCAGCAGCCGGACGTAGGCGTCGGCCACCCGCTCGACCAGGAAGTCGGTGAGCGGCCCCTTGGCGACGTGCCGCCGGTCGGTGGCCATCGGGAAGGACGCGATCAGCAGCGCGGGCAGGTCGATGGGCTCGTCGCTCGGCGTCGGGGCGTGCACGACGGGCGGCACGGCGGCGGGCAGCGGGCCGGGCTCGCCGGTGCCGGTGACGGGCACCGCCCAGCGCAGCGACCAGAAGGGCCGCGCCCGCTCCTCGGTGGGCCGGTCGGCGAACAGCCTGGCGACCTCGTCGGGGGTGAACTCGCCGGAGTCCGACACGACGTGCCAGCCGTCGGCCACGACCGTGCGGGTGGCGCCGTCGAGGTCGATCTCGATGGCCTCCAGCGCGGGCAGGCCGAGCAGCAGCGCCGGGCTGGTCTCGGCCAGCATGACGCGGACGGCGTCGACCGCCGCGGCGTCGCGCAGCGGCAGCCGGACGAGCGTGTCGAACCCGCCCGGCACCTCCAGCGGCGGCGCGTCGAACGGCAGCCTGAGCAGCGGCACGTGGCCCGCCCGGTCGGCCAGCTCGCCCGCCAGCACGGGGATGCCCGCGACCAGCTCGGACGTGCCGGCCCGCGACCAGCGCACCGAGCCGCCGCCGCGCGAGCCGATGGCCGGCTCGTCGCAGACGGAGACGACGGCCGCGAAGCCCACGCCGAACCGGCCGGCCGCGCCGATCTCGTCGCGCTTGCCCGACACGCGCAACGTGGACAGGCCCTCCACGCCGGTCGCGTCGAGCGGGGCGCCGGTGTTGGCGGCCGTCAGCACGTCGCCGCGCAACGTCAGCCGCAACACCCCTGGCACCCCCGCGCGCAGCGCCGCGTCGGCGGCGTTCTGGGCGAGCTCGACGATCAGCCGGTCGCGGTAGCCGCCGAGCGCGAAGTCCTCCTCGGCGTTGGCGTCCTCGCGGAAGCGGGCGGGCGAGGCCGTCCAGGCGGAGAGGACGGCGGCTCGCATCCGGTCAGTGCCAAAGGTGTCGGTCATCGATCACGATCCTGGTCGAGTGAAGAGGGGCCAGGGTAGGTTAGCCCCCCTGACCGACGAAACCGCCGTGCTCGCGCCCGTGCTCCGTCAGGAGTGGCCGAGCTCCTCGGTGGCGGATCCGTCCACCGAGCCCTCTTCCTCCTCGATCAGGTCGTAACCCAGGTCGTCGAGGATCGGGATGGCCTGCTCGACCGGCGGGGGCAGCACGGCCGCCTCCGAGTGGGCGCCGCAGCCGTGGTCGGCGGCGACGACCTTGCCGTCGTCGGGGGCGTACTCGTTGGCGCAGACGCCGAACGACAGCCGCAGCTCACCGGAGAGCAGCCAGTAGAACCCGCAGGTGGAACACTGCGCGGGCGCGGCGTGTGCGATCGGAGTGTGCGGCCCGTGCTCGCCCGCGTGCCAGCGTCTGGCAGCCCGGTCTCTGCCGATGGCCGAGAGCACACGGGCTCGGCCCAGGCCGTACTCGAAAACCATCTGACGGTCGGCATCTTCGTCGAGCTCGGTGAAACCGGGCGCCAGCCTGTCGTCGTCGTCGGGGGACGGCAGCAGGTCGCCGACGCCCAGGTCGCCCGGCCGCAGCCGCTCGCTCCACGGCAGCCACTCGGGGGCGAGCAGCGCCCCGGAGCCGGGCAGCAGCACGGCCTCGCTGACCGTGACGTTCTTCGCGCGCGAGGCGCGGGTGACCGTGACGGCCCACCGCCAGCCGCGATAGGCCCGATCGAGGCAGGCGAAGTAGTGGGTGACGATCCGGTCGCCCTCGCTCTCGAAGCCGAGGTGCTCGCCGGCCTCGCCCGGGTGCGCCAGCTCCTGCGCCGCGGCGCGCGCCAGATCGACTGCGGCGACGCAGGCCTGGTCGGGAGCGGGGACGCGGGCCCGGGTGCGGCTCATCGGGCCGCCTCCGCCTGAAGGTGCTGTTCGCTCACACTTCATTCTCACCCATAGGCGGACCTGGCAGACCCACAACCGCCGATCCGAAGCTGAGAAGAGGGGTGAATCGGGTAAGACTGGTAGGCGTGGGGGGTGGCTGGGAGCAGGCTCGGGACATCTCGCGGCGGATGGGCCAGGCCATCGGCGGCGCGGGACGCGCCGGCGTGCGCGCGGGCCGGGCCACCGCGAGCGGCGCCGTCCGGGCCGGCCGCGCCACCGCCAGGGGGGCGCGCAAGGCGGGCAGGGCGACCAGGAAGCTGACGTACGCGGGCGGCGCGGGCCGTACCGGGCTCGGCCGGCTGATCGAGCTGTCGGCCGGCAACAGCGCCGCCGACGCGCTGGTCACGGTGGCCCTGGCCAGCACGGTGTTCTTCGGCGTGCCGGTCGGCGAGGCGCGCGGGTCGGTCGCGCTCTACCTGGTCATCACGATGTTGCCGTTCGGGCTGCTCGCGCCGTTCGTGGGCCCGATCCTCGACCGGTTCAGGTCGGGGCGCCGCTACGTGATGGCCGGCACGCTGTTCGGCCGGGGGCTGCTCTGCTTCGCCATGGCCGCCGCCGTGGGGGCGGGCGACCTGCCGACGCTGTTCATCGGCGCGCTGGGCGTGCTGGTGTTGTCGAAGGCGTACAACGTGTCCAGGGCGGCGATCATGCCGAGCGTGCTGCCCGCCGACATCACCCTGGTCTCGGCCAACGCGCGGGTGGCGCTGTTCACGCTGGTGGCGGCCGGGGTGGCGGTGCCGGTCGGGGCGGGCCTGACCGCGTGGCTGGGCAGCGCCGTGGTGCTGCGCGTGGCCATGCCGGCCTTCCTGCTGCTCGGCGTCGCCGCCGTACGCCTGCCGCGGCACGTCGACTCGCCCGATCAGGAGGAGGAGGGCGTGGCGCCGCGCTGGCGCACCCTGCTCAAGGTGGGCCCGGCCGTGGCCGAGGCGGTCTGGGCGAACGTGGCGCTCCGGATCTTCTCCGGTTTCCTGGTGTTCTTCCTGCTCTTCCTGGTCCAGGACAAAGCTGTGCCGTGGCTGGCCGCGCCGGCGGCGGCCGCCTCGTTCTTCGACGTGCCGAGGACGATCGCGCTGCTCGCCCTGGCCGCCGGGCTGGGCGGCCTGGCCGGGGCCGCGGTCGCCAACTGGACGCGCAACCACTCCCCCCAGGTGATCGTGCTGGTCACGCTGGCGGTGACGGCCGCGACCACGACCGCCACGGCCGTCCTGTTCGGCCTGTGGACCGCGCTGGCGGTCTCGCTGGTCACCGCGTTCGCCCAGGAGCTGGGCAAGCTCGCGCTCGACGCGATCGTGCAGCGGGAGATCGGCGAGGAGGTGCGCTCGTCCACGTTCGGGGTGGTGGAGGCGGTGCTGCAGTTCGCCTGGGTGTTCGGCGGCCTGCTCGGGCTGGTGTTGTCGCTGACCCGCAGCTCCCTGGCCGGCTTCGTCGCGCCGGCGGTCGCGCTGACCGGCGCGCTCGGCTGGCTGCTGGTCACCAGGCGGGGACGGGTGCGAGCGGCCGAGGCCAAGCTGGCCAGGCAGCGGGCCGAGGACCCCGATCAGCAACGGACCGAGACCCTCGACCGCACCAAACCCCTGACGAACCCGGGCGGCGGTTAGGCGTCGAGGTCGTCCGCGACGGCCCTGAGCACCTGGGCGATCTTCTTGGCGTGCGCCGCCTCGGGGTGCTTGCCCCGCTGGTAGGAGGTGGAGACGCCGTCGAGCAGCTTGATCAGGTCTTCGACGATGACGACCATCTCGTCGGGCGTCTTCCGCTTGCCCTTGGGCTTCGTCTTGGCCAGGGTCGGCGGCTGGTCCAGGATCCGGACCGACAGCGCCTGCTGGCCCCGGCGGCCCTCGGCCACGCCGAACTCCACCTTCTGGCCTGGTTTGAGCGGGCCGGCGTTTGTGGGAAGCGCGGAGGAATGCACGAAGACCTCACCGCCGTCGTCACGGGTGAGGAAGCCGAAACCCTTGTCGGCGTCGTACCACTTGACCTTGCCACTCGGCACAGGAGGACCTCGTTCAAACAGTCGAAAAGGATGAATGGATGTAGGTTATGCCCCGAAGCGCGCGGAGGCGACCGGGAAAATGCCCGGCAATTACCGTAGTTCGTCGCGCGCACGCCATCCGGCGAACCAGTCGGCGAATTCGGTCAGGTCGGCGAGCGCCACATCGGCTCCGTGCTCACGCAGCTCTCCCACCGTGTAAGGGCCCGTCGCGACGGTCACGCTCATGGCGCCGCCCGCGCGTGCCGCCTCGATGTCGGCGACATGGTCACCAACATAAGCCGCCGCGCCGAAGCGCGCGAGTGCCGTTCCCTTGGCGGCTCCGAACACCGATCCGACCACTTCGTCCACGGCCAGCCCGAGCAGTTCGACGGTGCCGGCGGCGTCGCGCGGGTTCTTGCCCGTCACCACGATCACCCGGCCGCCGCGGGCCCGTACGGCGGCGATGGCCTCGTACGCGCCCGCCATCGCGGTGTGCACCGGAACGCCCACCGCGGGATAGATCTCCCGGAACAGCTCGGCGGCCGCGGGAATGGCCTCCGCCGGCATCCAGTTGGCCAGCTCGAACTCCAGCGGCGGCCCCAGCCGGGTGACGATCTCACCGCTGTCGATGTGCACGCCCAAACGGCTTGACAGCTCGTCGTAAACGGCCGCGATGCCTGATCGCGTGTCGGCCAATGTCATGTCCAGGTCGAAACCCACTGAGGTAGTCACCCGTGCAGGATGCCAAACGCCGCATCCACGTCGGTAACGACCCTTGTTGTGGGACTCTGGGAATGGGCAGAAAGGAATTACTTATCGGAGAGGAGCGACCGTGTCAGAGACCCCCCGCACGCCCGGCGCGGAAGACCGGCTCGTCGCCGCCGCTCCCCGTCCCCATCGGCCCGCCCGGCCGCGCGGCACGCCGGTGACGGCCCGGCGGCGGGTCGTGTCGCTCGTGGCGTACGCGGTGCGGCTCGCGTCCAGGCTGGCGGCGCTCTCCTTGGCGCTGCACGGCGTCTTCACGGCGTTCCGGGCCAATCCGGCCAACGGCTGGTACCAGCTCGTCGAGTCGCTGGCCTCTGGGCTCTCGCTGGGCCTGGCCGACCTGTTCCAGCTCGCCGACCCGCGCTGGACCACGCTCGTCAACGACGGGCTGGCCGCGCTGGTGTGGCTCGTGGCCGGTTCGGCGCTGGCGGGCCTGGTCAGGCGCACCGCGCCCTGACGACTACTCTCGTTGCGGAGGTATCTGCACAGACATGACCAGATCGACCCGTGAGCGGATCATCGACGAGGCCCTGCGGCTGTTCGCCGAGCGTGGCTACGCCGCCACCTCCGTGGCCGAGATCGAGGCCGCCTCAGGGCTCTCCCCCGGCGCGGGCGGGCTCTACAGGCACTTCAAGTCCAAGTACGAGGTGCTCGCGGCGGCGATCAACGAGCATGCCGCCCGTACCAGGAGCCAGGTCGCCGAGAGCCTGGCCGAGCTGAGCACCATGGAGGCCGCCGCCGGCCTGGAGGACCGCCTGTCGCTGCTGTGCCGGGCGGGCCTGGCCAAGGTGCGGGAGGAGTCGGAGCTCACCCGGGTGTTCTTCCGGGACCTGAGCCAGTTCCCCGAGCTGGTCGCGGTGGTCCGCGAGGGGCTGCTGCAGCCCATGTTCGACGCGATCACCACCTGGTTCCGCGCCCAGCCCGAGTACGCCGACGCCAAGGTCGACTGGACGGGCATCGCCGCGGTGCTCGGCGGCTCGGTGGTCCACTACCGGCTGTTCCAGGAGACCGTGGGCGAGATGCCGGGCCACGCGGAGAAGGACCAGTTCGTCGCCGCCTGGGTACGTCTGGCCGTCGGACTGCTCCCCAGCCCCGCGCCGGTCAGCTGACGTCGAGCAGCCGGTAGGCCAGCCAGGCGACGCCCAGGGCCGTACCGATCATGAACATGACCCCGCTGACCTCGAAGAACCGGACGACGAACGCCGCCGGCCCCGGCTCGGCCGCCTGGAACCCCCCGACGAGCACGCCGCCGACCGTGTAGCCGAACAGCGGCGCCCCGGCCCCGGCCAGCTTGTCGCCCGCCGTCCACGTGTCGCTGAACAGCACGGCAGCCGCCCCCCGCCGCCCACACCAGCACCGGCACCTGGAAGATCGCCACGGCCGGCAGCCCCACCGGCACCAGCAGCGCGGCCAGCGCCAGCACCACGAGGGCGGCGAGGTCGCGCGGCCGCCCCCTGACCACGCTCCCGACGCCCCTGTGGCCGGTCGCCGCCGGACCGGTCGCCGCCGGACCGGTCGCCGCCGGACCGGTCGCGGCCAGGCGGCGGGCCTCGTGTTCCACCAGGGCCACCGGGTCGCCGAAGCGCGTCAGCACCCTGGCGACGTCCCGGGCGTCCTGGCTGCCCCGCCGCTCCGCTTCGATCCTGGCCCGCAGCCGCCGGGCGAAGTCGAGCCGCTGGTCGGGCCTGAGCACGCCGTGCGCCGCGTCGGCCGCCCTGCTGACGTAGTTCAGCACCATTTGGTCCGCGCGCTCTATCACGTCTGGCAATGCTGCCCCGATCAGGCGGGACATACCATGGCAACGATGGAGTTCACGGAGTGGATCAGGGGGCGCACCGACGAACAGCTTCGGGCGCTTGTCTCCGCGCGGCCTGAGTTGATCACTCCGGTGCCCGCGCATCTGGAAGGGCTGGCCGCGCGGGCCGCCAGCCCTTCGGCGATCGGCAGGGTGCTCGACCGGCTCGACCGGTTCACGCTGGCCGTCGTCGAGACGCTGGCCGTACAGGACGGGCCGGTGACGAAGGCGGCGCTGCG
This sequence comes from Nonomuraea sp. NPDC048881, assembly GCF_040649795.1. NCBI lineage: Bacteria > Bacillati > Actinomycetota > Actinomycetes > Streptosporangiales > Streptosporangiaceae > Nonomuraea > Nonomuraea sp. NPDC048881. The sequence continues at coordinate 47,908 of NZ_JBEZGC010000020.1, read as the reverse complement.
CGGCTTGATCGGGCGGGCGCTGGCGGCGGGCAGGCCCGAGCCCGCGCTGACCGCGGCCCTCGACCGGCTGCGTGACCTGGCGCTGGTCTTCGGCCCCGACAACGCGCTCGACCTCGGGCCGGGCGTGCGCAAGGTCCTGGAGGAGCCCGCCGGGCTCGGCCCCAGGGTCGTCGACGTGTTCCGGCACCACCCGCCCGAGCAGCTCGACGAGATGGCCGACGACGTCGCGCCCGGCACCGACGGGCCCGGCAAGGAGCGGCTGGCCGCCGCGCTGTCCGCGCCCGAGGCCCTGGTGGCGGCGGTCTCGCCCGAGGCCAGGGGCGCGCTCGACCAGCTCGTGTGGGGGCCGCCGACCGGACGGGTGCCCAATGCCAGGCGCGAGGTGCGCGTGGCCTCGGCCCGTTCGCCCATCGAGGAGCTGCTGGCGCGCGGGCTGCTCGCGGCCACCGGCGAGGAGAGCGTGACGCTGCCCCGCGAGGTGGGCCTGCACCTGCGCGGCGGGCGCGTCCACCGCGACCTGCTCGCCGTGCCGCCCGCGCTGGGCGGGGCCGCGCGCGACCGCCAGCTTGCCGACCGTACGGCGGCGGGCCAGGCGTTCTCGTTCGTCAGGTCCGTGGAGGAGCTGTGCGAGCGCTGGAGCATCGATCCGCCGGGGGTGCTGCGCACCGGCGGGCTCGGCGTACGCGACATGAAGCGCACCGCGACCGACCTCGACCTGCCCGAATGGGCGGCGGCGCTGGTCGTCGAGGTGGCGCACGCGGCGGGGCTGGTCGCCGCGGGCGGCGGCGTCGACGGCGAGTGGCTGCCGACCTCCGGCTACGACCTGTGGCGGGTCAGGGCCACCGCCGACCGCTGGGTGACGCTCGCCGCGACCTGGCTGCACATGGACCGCGTGCCCGGCCTGGTCGGCGAGCGCGACGACCGCGACCGGCCGCTCAACGCCCTGCACACCGACCTGCGCCGGGCCTCCGCGCCGGGGGTGCGCACGGCGGCCCTCGGCGTGCTGGCCGCCGCGCCGGGCCTCGCGCCCGACCGCGACTCGGTGCTCGAACGCCTGGCCTGGGAGCAGCCGCGCCGGCGCGGGCCGCTGCGCGAGCAGCTCACCGAGTTCGCGCTGCGCGAGGCCGAGCAGATCGGCGTGACCGGGCTCGGCACGCTGTCCGGCCACGGACGGGCGCTGCTCGACGGCGGCGACGCGGCCGGCCTGCTCGCGCCGCTGCTGCCCGAGCCGGTCGACCACGTGCTGCTGCAGGCCGACCTCACCGCCGTCGCCCCCGGGCCGCTGACCAGCGAGCTCAACCGCTGGATGACGCTCACCGCCGACGTCGAGTCCAAGGGCGGGGCGACCGTCTACCGGTTCGGCGAGGGCTCGATCCGGCGCGCGCTCGACGCCGGGCACGGCGGCGAGGAGCTGCTGGCGATGCTGGCCCGCCATTCGGCCACGCCGGTGCCGCAGGCCCTGTCGTACCTGGTGACGGACGTGGCCCGGCGGCACGGGCGAATCCGGGTGGGCACGGCCAGTGCCTACGTCCGGTGCGACGATCCGGCGCTGCTCGACCAGATCACCGCCGACCGCCGCGCCGCCGCGCTGCGCCTGCGCCGGCTGGCCCCCACGGTGATCGCCTCGCGCTCGTCCAGGGCTGCGCTGGTGGACTCGCTGCGGGCCATGGGGTACGCGCCGGTCGCCGAGTCACTCGACGGCGACGTGATCATCTCCCAGCTCGACAGCAGACGCACCGAGGGGGTGGCGCCCGTACGCGCCGTGGCCTCGGTCAGCGGGCTCGATCCCGAGGTGGCCTCGGCGGCCGTCCGCGCGCTGCGCGCGGGCGACGCGGCTCACCTGGCGCGGCGCGAGCCGGTCGACGCCCCGGGCGGCGCGGTGCCCCGGGGCCCCGCCACCGCCACGATCTCGGCCCTCCAGGACGCCATCAAGCAGGGCGTACGGGTGTGGATCGGTTACCTCGACTCGCAGGGCAACGCCACCTCGCGCATCCTGGAGCCGGCCCGGATGGAGGGCGGCTACCTGACCGCGTACGACGAGACCAGGGCGGCCGTCCACCGCTTCGCCCTCCATCGCATCACCGGCGTCGCCGGCCTCTGATCCGCCTTCCCGGCCCGCGCCCGGGTCAGGGGTGGCGGGTGAGCGCGTGGGCCGCGAGCCGGGCCGCGGGGCCGTCCCCGGCGGCCAGGCGGCGCAGGTGGGCCGCCGCGTCGGCCGGGTAGCGCAGGGACAGCCCGCCGCACAGCCCGGCGACCGCCGCGGCCGCCCGCGGGTCGGCCGGGTCGCGGGCCCAGGTGAGCGCCAGGCGCAGGGCCTCGGGGGCGAGGGCGTCGTCGGCGCACATGTACGACAGCGCACCGCCCGCCGCCAGCCGTTCGCCCGCCCGCCCCCGGGCCCACACCTCCAGGAACTCCTGCCGCGCCTCCCTGAACGACCAGGCGGCCAGCAACGCCACACCCTCGGCCGCCCGCGCGCGCACGTCGTCCCCCTGGAGGGCCAGCGAGCGCACCCACTCGCGCAGCGGCTGCCACAGCCAGTAGCCGTACCGGGCGACCAGCTCGCCGAGCACCTGGGCGCGGTGGTCCGGAACGCGGAAGACGACCAGACCGTCGTGCACGGCGATCAGCGGGTGCGGCGCGCCGGTCGGCCCCGGCCCCGGCTCGTGGGTCTCCCGGCTCCGCTCGAACGCGGCCAGCCGGCGGGCGAACTCCGGCTCGGGCAGCCCGTGCGCGAACGCGAGCGCCGCCACCGCCCGCACCTCGCGCATCGGCGGCTTGGTGTCGAACCAGGCGGCCACCTCCTCGCCCGCGGGCTCGTCGTCCCGCACCAGGCGCGTGGCCAGGCGGACGACCTCGGCGGGCGTGCGCAGCGCCAGCGCGCGGACCCGGGCCGTGGCGGCCCCGGCCGGGGCGCTCCGGCCGCCGAACGCGCTCAGGTACAGGTCGAACAGCTCGCCGGGGTCGGGCGCGCACCACGGCTGCTCCACCTCGACCGCCTGCGACGGGACGCCGTTCCGGGTGATCACCAGGTACGACCCCAGCTCGGCGAGCTTGCGGGCCAGGTCGAGCAGCTCGCCGGGGTCGGTGCTCCCGGCGATCCAGTCGTGCAGCAGGTACGCCCGCCCCGGCCCGTACTCGGTCCTGGCGAGCAGGTCGGCGGCGCTGCCGGCCGGCGAGAGCATGGTGATCCTGCCCTCGGCCAGCGACATGCGCGACAGCAGGGCGATGGCGCCGAGCCGCTTGCCCATGTCCGCCTCCCCCACCAGGACGAGCAGATGCCGCATGGACAGCCGGCGCACCGCGTCGGCGAAGCCGGCGGGCTCCAGGTAGGAGCGCAGCAGGGTGTCGGCCGCGCGCCGGTCGAGGTCGCGGGCCACCGGGACGACCAGAGGCCGGAGCTGCTCGTTGACGGCGATGACAAGCTCGGTGAGCGTTTTGTCGTCGAGGTCGCTCTCGCCTGCTTCAGGCGTGTCGATCACGAAGTCACCTCGGGCCTGACTGGGACGTTGACTGTGGAAAATGTCTTTCGCGAACTTCTTTGTCCGGCGACTTGTTTCCCCGGCTTATGGATTGACCGTGCGCCGCCCGGCAGCCACCGCTCTGACCAGGCATTCCTCGCGAAGCTCGCGGCCACGGCCGCCGGCGCGCGCATGTCGATCATGTCCTCCATTGCTCTGGGCGACGGGCCGGTGACAAGAATCGCGACAGGCCATCTGGTAGCACGGAACCCTAGTTGTCCCACCAATACACGATCTAGCGCCACCCGAAAACTCGAATGACCTTCTAGGCCGATATTGGACATTTACTCGGCATGAGAGCATCGTCCACAATCGTCAGTCAAGGGTGGACGTGAGAACGTTCAGGGTTGACTGCGCGCGGCGCCTCCGATCAGGTTGTGCATGTGACCGAGCAAACGCTGGGCCAGCTGGCCGAGGAGTCATGGAACCGCTTCGACGACCACGACTCGGTGTTCTACGAAGGGGTCTGGCACCGCAGCCACGCGCTGGCCGGACGCGCGCGCCGGATGTGCGGCGGGTTCGTCGAGGCCGGGGTCCGGCCGGGCGACCGGGTGGTCGTGATGATGGCGACCTCCCCCGAGGTCCCGATCGTCTACCAGGCGTTGTGGGCGGCGGGCGCGGCGGTGACGCCCGTGGTCTTCCTGGTGGGGGCCGAGGAGCTGCGGCACATCCTGCTCGACAGCGGCGCGGCCGCCGTCGTCACCTCGCCCGAGCTGGTGGAGACCGTACGGGCCGCCGCGGTGGACGTCCCGATACATGTGGACACGGCCGAGCTGGAGAGCGCCACCGAGCACGGACCGGTGCGAAGGGACCCCGGCGACCTGGCCGCGCTCATGTACACCGGCGGCACCACGGGCGTCGCGAAGGGGGTCATGCTGAGCCATCGCGGACTCTGGCAGGTGGCCAAGGACGCGTACGAAATATCCCATCAAGAGGGGAAAAATCGTGCGATCGTGCCTGTGCCGCTCTCGCACGCGTACGGGTTGATCATCACCGTGGCCGGCCTGCACGCGACCGAGCCCCAGCAGGCCGTGCTCATGCGCTGGTTCGAACCGGAGGCGTTCCTGCGACTGGCCGCCGAGCAGCACGTCCAGTACGGCACCGTGGTGCCCGCCATGATCCACATGCTCCTGGCCCAGCCGCTGGAGTCGCACCCGCTCCCCGACCTGGCCTACCTGACCTGCGGCGCGGCGCCGCTGGGCCGGGAGGCGCTGCAGGAGTTCGAACGCCGGATGCCGGGCACGCAGATCCTGGAGGGCTACGGCCTGACCGAGACCAGCGCCGTCACCACCTTCAACCCGCCGGGCAGGCGCCGGCCGGGCAGCGTCGGCCTGCCGCTGGCCGGCTACACGATCACCATCCGCGACGCCGCGGGCGAGGCGGTGGAGTGCGGCGACGTCGGCGAGATCTGCGTCAGCGGCGACTCCCTGATGCTCGGCTACTGGGGCGAGCACGAACCCGACCCCGAGGGCACCGCGCTGGTCGGCGACGAGCTGCGCACCGGCGACATCGGCTGCGTGGACGACGACGGCTACCTCTACATCGTCGACCGCAAGAAGGACCTGATCATCCGCGGCGGCTTCAACGTCTTCCCGCGCGACGTCGAGGACGCGCTCAACCAGCACCCCGACGTGGTCATGTCGGGCGTCGTCGGCCGTCCCGACCCGCGGCTGGGCGAGGAGGTCGTGGCGTTCGTGCAGCTCAGACTAGGGGCCGAGGAGAACGCCGAGGAGCTCATCGAGTGGGCGCGCGACCGGGTCGGACGGGTGAAGTACCCGCGCGAGGTGCGTTTCGTCGAGTCGATCCCGGTCACCAGCGTGCTCAAGCTCGACAGGAAGGCCCTGCGCGAGCGGTTGTGACCGTCCGCGCACACCGGGTCGGGCGCGCCCGTATTCCGTGATAAACGTTGACCTGTCTGGAGGTGAACGTGAGTCAAGAAGATCCGTCCGGCTACCCGCAGCTGCCTTACGGGGCGCCCTACGGCGAGCAGCCGCCTCCGCAGTACGGCTACGGCTACGGCGTGCCGCCGCGGCGCGACGAGGGCCCGCAGGCCGCCGCGATCGTCGCCGTCGTGCTCAACTTCCTGTCCCTCGCCTCCTGCCTCAACGTGCTGGGGCTGCCCGGCGGCATCCTGGCCGCCGTGGCGCTGACGCGGGTCCGCGAGCAGCCGAGGAGCGCCCGTTCGCTGCTGGTCTGGAGCTGGGTGCTGTTCGGCGCCGGTTTCGTGCTGAACGTCGGGCTCTTCCTCTTCCTGGGCCTCACCGGCCGCCTGGACGACTGATCGATTACCCGTTCCGGGACTGTTCCTGCCGTCGTGTGTGTTGGATAAGGGTCAACCGTAGGAAGGGATGTCCGTGAACGACGGCCCGCTCATCGTCCAGTCGGACAAAACGCTGCTGCTCGAGGTCGACCACGAGAAGGCCGACGCGTGCCGCAAGGCGATCGCGCCGTTCGCCGAGCTCGAACGAGCGCCTGAACACGTCCACACCTACCGCGTCACGCCGCTCGCCCTGTGGAACGCGCGTGCCGCCGGCCACGACGCCGAGCAGGTCGTCGACGCGCTGATCGGCTTCAGCCGCTACCCGGTGCCGCACGCGCTGCTCGTCGACATCGCCGAGACCATGGCCCGCTACGGGCGCCTGCGCCTGGAGAAGGACCCGGCCAACGGGCTGGTCCTGACCTCGACCGACCGCGCGGTGCTCGAAGAGGTGCTGCGCTCGAAGAAGATCCAGCCGATGCTGGGCGAGCGCCTCGGCGCCGACTCGGTCATCGTGCACCCGAGCGACCGCGGCAACGTCAAGCAGGCGCTGCTCAAGCTGGGCTGGCCCGCCGAGGACCTGGCCGGCTACGTCGACGGCGAGGCCCACCCCATCAAGCTGCTCCAGGACGGCTGGGAGCTGCGCCCCTACCAGCGCGAGGCGGCCGACGCCTTCTGGCACGGCGGCTCCGGCGTGGTCGTGCTGCCCTGCGGCGCGGGCAAGACCATCGTGGGCGCGGCGGCCATGGCCCACGCCCAGGCCACCACGCTGATCATGGTGACCAACACGGTCAGCGCCCACCAGTGGAAGACCGAGCTGCTCAAGCGCACCTCGCTGACCGAGGACGAGATCGGCGAGTACTCCGGCAACAAGAAGGAGATCCGCCCGGTCACCATCGCCACGTACCAGGTGATGACCACCAGGCGGAAGGGCGTCTACAGCCACCTGGAGCTGTTCGACGCGCGCGACTGGGGCCTGATCGTCTACGACGAGGTCCACCTGCTGCCCGCGCCCATCTTCCGGATGACCGCCGACCTCCAGGCCCGCCGGCGGGTGGGCCTGACCGCGACGCTCGTGCGCGAGGACGGCCGCGAGGGCGACGTGTTCTCCCTCATCGGCCCCAAGCGCTACGACGCGCCGTGGAAGGAGATGGAGAACCAGGGCTGGATCGCGCCGGCCGACTGCGTCGAGGTGCGGGTCACGCTGACCGACGAGGAGCGCCTGGCGTACGCGATGGCCGAGGCCGAGGAGCGTTACCGCTACTGCGCCACCACGCCGTCCAAGACGTACGTGACCGAGGCGCTGGTCCGGCGGCATCTGGGCGAGCAGGTGCTGGTCATCGGCCAGTACATCGACCAGCTCGACGAGCTCGGCGAGCATCTCAACGCGCCGGTCATCAAGGGCGAGACCAGGGTCAAGGAGCGCGAGCGGCTCTACCAGGCGTTCCGCGACAAGGAGATCCAGGTCCTGGTGGTGTCGAAGGTGGCGAACTTCTCCATCGACCTGCCCGAGGCGGCCATCGCGATCCAGGTGTCCGGCACGTTCGGGTCGCGGCAGGAGGAGGCCCAGCGGCTCGGGCGGGTGCTGCGGCCCAAGGCCGACGGCGGTGGCGCCCGGTTCTACACGGTGGTCAGCAGGGACACCGTCGACCAGGAGTTCGCCGCCCACCGGCAGCGATTCCTGGCCGAGCAGGGATACGCCTACCAGATCATCGACGCCGACGACGTGCACGGCGAGGTGTGACCGGTTGAATGCCCGGCCGCTCGTTGCCTGAGCGGCCAGGCACGGCGTTTATGTCACGTCCACGAGACTCCACGGGTCGTCGACATCGAACCACCCCCCTCACCTGCGTACTATCACGCCGCCTGCGACATACCCCCATGATCCGACAAACGCACCTGAAATGCCCGACTTTTTCGGTATTCCCACGTTCACTCAGAGATACGGTCTTTGCCGGGTTCGCTAGCCGGCCAGCAGGCCGCCGAGGAACAGCACCGCGCCGGCGACGATCCACGCGGCGACCCCCGTCCCCATGAGGCGGCCGAACGTGCGCGGGTCCTGCCGGGACGCCGGCACCAGCCAGGCGGCCAGCGTGGCGCCGGCGGCCGGCACGGCGAACACCCCAGACACCGCGCAGACCGCGCCGAGACGCCGGGAGCACGCCGCCGGGGACTCGCCGCCCGCGCAGAACGCCTCCAGCCCCCAACCGGCGAAGACCGACATCCCCCAGAGCGCCGCCAGCAGGAAGCTCGCGACCGTGGGGATCATCGGCGAGAGGACCAGGCGAAGCCGCGCCACCTTCCCTCCGTACCCCGCCGCGCGCCGGTAAATGCTTTGGAGGCGCCGCGCGGCCGCCGTTAAACTAGTCGATTCGCTGCCTTGACCACCTCCGTTTTCCAGCATGGGAGGCGCTTTCGCATGCCCACACATCAACTGGCTCCCGACATACCCTCCGACGTGCTCGCCGCCGAGCAGGCCCACCTGGCCGAGTCCAGGGCCGCGCTCAAGGCGATGCGGGCCCACGCCCAGTCGTTGTCGGCCGACGCGGCCGGCGACTGGGTCTCGCAGCAGATCCTCCAGTCGCTGCTGGACCAGCGCGTGGCCGCCCTGGCCGACCATCCGGACACCCCGCTGTTCTTCGGCCGCCTCGACCGCGAGGGCGGCGACGACCTGCCGGGCACCCTCTACGTCGGCCGCCGCCACGTGCACGACGGCACCAGCCGGCCGCTGGTCATCGACTGGCGCGCGCCGGTGTCCCGCGCGTTCTACCAGGCCAGCCCGGCCGACCCGATGGGCGTCGTCCGCCGCCGCCGCTTCGGCTACCACGGCGGCGCGCTGACCGCGTTCGAGGACGAGCCGCTCGGCGAGGGCGGCGAGGTCGGCCCCTCGAAGATCCTGACCGAGGAGATCGAACGCCCGCGCACCGGCCCGATGCGCGACATCGTGGCCACCATCCAGCCCGACCAGGACGAGATCGTCCGCGCGACGCTGGCCCAGACCGTGTGCGTCCAGGGCGCTCCCGGCACCGGGAAGACCGCCGTGGGCCTCCACCGGGCCGCGTACCTGCTGTTCACCCACCGCGAGCGGCTGGCCAGGTCGGGCGTGATGATCGTGGGCCCGAACCGGGCGTTTTTGTCCTACATCTCCTCCGTCCTGCCCGCGCTGGGCGAGGTCAAGGTCGACCAGACCACCGTGGCCGGGCTGCTCGGCGAGCACGCCGCCGAGGAGGACCCGATGGTCTCCGCGGTCAAGGGCGACGCCCGGATGGCCGCGGTGCTCGAACGGGCGCTGTGGATGCACATCGTCAAGCCCGAGGACGGCCTGGTGTTCACCAAGGGCGCCTACCGCTACCGGGTCGCCGACCACGAGGTGCGCGAGATGGTGGCCTCCCTGCGCGGCACCACCCGCTACTCGCCGGGGCGGGCCGCGCTGGCCCAGCGCCTGGCCCACCAGGTGCTCGTCCGGATGGAGCAGCGCGGCGAGTCGCCCGACGACCGGGTCCAGGACGCGGTGGCCAGGTCGAGGCCGGTCAAGCAGCTCGTCGACGCGGTGTGGCCGAAACTGACGCCGGAACAGGTCCTGCACCGCCTGTTGTCCGATCCGGAATTCCTCACAAAAGCTGCCAAAACTGATTTGTCGCCTGACGAGCAGGAAATGCTGCTTTGGCGGAAGCCTTATCGGAGCTGGAAGTCCGCCAAATGGTCGGCCGCCGACGCCGCGCTCCTCGACGAGCTGCGCGACCTCATGGAGCGCACCCCGTCCCTCGGCCACCTCGTCGTGGACGAGGCGCAGGACCTGTCCGAGATGCAGCTGCGGGCGCTCGGCCGGCGCTGCCGCAACGGCTCGGCCACCGTGCTCGGCGACCTGGCCCAGGGCACCACGCCGTGGTCCACCACCTCGTGGGAGACCGTGCTGAAGCACCTCGGCCAGGACGAGGGCGAGGTGACCGAGCTGACGCTCGGCTTCCGCGTGCCGCGCGAGGTGCTCGACTACGCGGCCCGCCTGCTGCCCTCGATCGCCCCCGCGCTGGCCGCCCCGCGGTCGCTGCGTCCGGGCGCCGGCTCGCTCACGGTCCGGCCGGGCGCCACGGTCGCCGAGGCCGCCCGGGAGGTCCTGGCCAGGGAGGGCTCGATCGGGGTCATCGTCCCCGACGCGATGGTGGCGGCGGTCTCCGAGTCGCTGTCCGGCCTGCCGCACGCGGTGCTCGACCCCGACGCGACGCAGGAGCACCGCCTGCTGATCGTGCCCGCCACGCTCGCCAAGGGCCTGGAGTACGACCACGTGATCGTCGTGGAGCCGGCCGCCATCGTCGAGGCCGAGCCCCGCGGCCTGGCCCGCCTGTACGTGGTCCTGACCCGCGCGGTCACCTCGCTCACGGTGCTGCACGACAGGCCGCTCCCGGCGCAGCTCGGAACCTGACGGAGGGCGGGCACGGCCGCTTCTAGGATGGCCTGAAGGAGCTGTCAACCTAGGAGGATGCCGTGCCCGCACCGCTTCCGCATGAACACCTGCCCCCGGTCCCCGCGCTCGTGGTGGAGAGCGACGACATCCGCGACGGCGAGCGGCTGAACGACCTCCACGTCTTCGACGACTGGGGGATGACCGGCGGGAACGTCTCGCCCCAGCTGCGCTGGTCGGGCGCGCCCGAGGGCACCCGCGGCTACGCCGTCACCTGCCACGACCCCGACGCCCCCACCGGCAGCGGCTTCTGGCACTGGGTGCTGTTCGACCTGCCCGGCGAGACCACGGAGCTGCCCAGGGGCGCGGGCACCGGCCCCGACTTCAAGGGCCTGCCCGCCGGCGCGGTCCACGCCCGCAACGACTACGGCACCAAGGACTACGGCGGCGCCGCTCCCCCGCCCGGCGCCCCTCACCGCTACGTCTTCACGGTGCACGCGCTCGGGGTCGACGAGCTGGGCGTCGGCGGCGACGCGAGCCCGGCCGTGGTCGGCTTCAACATCACCGCCAACACGCTGGCCCGCGGCCACATCGTCGCGCACTTCGGCGTCTGAGACCGGCACAACACCGCGGCGAAGGCGCCCCGTTCGCGTTCGGGGCGCCTTCGCCGTGGTGCCGCGTCGGGTTCCGTACGCCCGGCGCCACCAGACGGGGTTCAGTCGCCCTGCACCAGCTCGTCCGCGAACGTGAAGTCCCCGGGGGCGTTGGACGACAGGTCCTCGCTCTCGCCGCCCGACTCGCCCTCGAAGGCGTCCGAGACGTCCTCACGCTCGCCCGACATGTCCTGCCCCTCCTCCGAGACGTCCTCGCGCTCGCCGGACATGTCCTGACCCTCCTCCGAGACGTCCTCGCGCTCGCCGGACATGTCCACGCCCTCCTCCGAGGCGTCCCCGCGCTCGTCGGACCTCTCATCGGCCTCGTCCGACGACCGCTCGTCGGCCTGGTCCGACGACCTGTCCTCGGCTTCCTCCGACGACCTGTCCTCGCCCTCCTCCGACATCTCCCCGCGCTCGTCCTGCGACGTCCACCTGGACGGCGAGGCGCAGTAGTCGCGGTCGTACAGTTCCAGGTAGCCCGCGCAGTAGGGCACGTCGACGTACTCCAGGGCCTCGTCCAGGTAACCGTGGTCGTCTGCCTGGGCGGGCATCGTCATGGCGGCCGCGGCGGCCAGCATGACGGCTCCGAGCCCGAGAACGCGCGCGGTGCGGGAATTCATGTAACTACTCCTTTGTGCGGTGAATCGTCACTTCGTTTCGTTACTGTCCGTAGTCAATAACTACTAAACGTGACGGGACCGGACACAACAAAAGGCGGCCGGATCCTTGGAGATCCGAACCGCCTTCTGATGCGTCAGCGACCAGGCGAGGCCTAGAAGTCCATGTCGCCGCCGCCGGGCATGCCGGCCGGAGCAGCAGGGGTCTTCTCGGGCTTCTCGGCGATGACGGCCTCGGTGGTGAGGAAGAGCGCCGCGATGGAGGCGGCGTTCTGCAGCGCGGAGCGCGTCACCTTGGCCGGGTCGATGATCCCGGACTCGAACATGTTGACGTACTCGCCGGAAGCGGCGTTGAGGCCCTCGCCCGGGGTCAGGTTGCGCACCTTCTCCACAACGACGCCGCCCTCAAGACCGGCGTTGACCGCGATCTGCTTGAGGGGCTCCTCAAGAGCCTTCTTCACGATCGCCGCGCCGGTGGCCTCGTCGCCGTTGAGCTCGAGCTTGTCGAACGCCTTGGCGCCGGCCTGCAGCAGCGCCACGCCACCGCCGGGGACGATGCCCTCCTCGACGGCCGCCTTGGCGTTGCGCACGGCGTCCTCGATGCGGTGCTTGCGCTCCTTGAGCTCGACCTCGGTCGCCGCGCCGGCCTTGATGACCGCCACGCCACCGGCCAGCTTGGCCAGGCGCTCCTGCAGCTTCTCACGGTCGTAGTCGGAGTCGGTGCGCTCGATCTCGGCGCGGATCTCGTTGACCCGGCCGGAGATCGCCTCGGCGTCACCGGCGCCGTCGACGATGGTGGTCTCGTCCTTGGTCACCACGACCTTGCGGGCGCGGCCGAGCAGGTCGAGGGTGGCGGTCTCGAGCTTGAGGCCGACCTCCTCGGCGATGACCTGACCGCCGGTCAGGATCGCGATGTCGCCCAGCATGGCCTTGCGGCGGTCGCCGAAGCCCGGGGCCTTGACGGCCACGGAGCGGAACAGGCCGCGGATCTTGTTGACCACCAGGGTCGCCAGGGCCTCGCCGTCGACGTCCTCGGCGATGATCAGCAGCGGCTTGCCGGACTGCACGACCTTGTCGAGCAGCGGCAGCAGGTCCTTGTTGGCCGAGACCTTGCTGTTGACGATCAGGATGTACGGGTCTTCGAGAACGGCCTCCATGCGGTCGGAGTCGGTCACGAAGTACATCGACGTCATGCCCTTGTCGAAGCGCATGCCCTCGGTGAGCTCAAGCTCAAGGCCGAAGGTGTTGCTCTCCTCGACGGTGATGACGCCTTCCTTGCCGACCTTGTCCATCGCCTCGGCGATGAGCGAGCCGATCTCGGGGTCGGCGGCGGAGATGGAGGCGGTGGAGGCGATCTGCTCCTTGGTCTCCACGTCCTTGGCCAGCTTGGAGAGCTCCTCGCTGACCCGCTCGACGGCGGCCTCGATGCCCTTCTTCAGGGCCATCGGGTTGGCGCCGGCGGCCACGTTGCGCAGACCTTCGCGCACCAGAGCCTGGGCGAGCACGGTGGCCGTGGTGGTGCCGTCGCCGGCGACGTCGTCAGTCTTCTTGGCGACTTCCTTGACCAGCTCGGCGCCGATCTTCTCCCACGGGTCCTCGAGCTCGATCTCCTTGGCGATGGAGACGCCGTCGTTGGTGATCGTGGGAGCGCCCCACTTCTTCTCCAGCACGACGTTGCGCCCCTTGGGGCCCAAGGTCACCTTGACGGCGTCGGCGAGCTGGTTCATACCGCGCTCGAGACCGCGCCGGGCGTCCTCGTCAAACGCGATCATCTTGGCTGCCATAAGGCTAGACCTCCCAGATGCAGGGTGGCGTGTCCTGGACCGAGCCGACGCCCGCGACGGCATAGGCCTGCATCTCCGTTCGGCAGACCCCATCGTCTCGATCCGAGTTGTTGGCACTCTGCCACACAGAGTGCCAACGAACTGTTTAGCACTCTACCCTGCCGAGTGCAAGCCACGGGCACCCCACCCCAGCTCATCGGGCAGGTCATCGGGTGCGCCGGTTCGCACGGCGAGCCGCCCCTGAGGCGCGGCCCGCCGTGCGAAGCCGACGGAGGAAACAGTGGCGAGCCCGTACGGACTGCGCTGCCGCACGTCCCGCCTTGGTGCATACCAGCGAGGGTGAATCAGACCGTGCGGACGGACTCCGCCTGCGGCCCCTTCTGGCCCTGCGTGATCTCGAACTCGACGCGCTGTCCCTGTTCGAGAGAGCGGTACCCGTCCATCATGATCGCTGAGTAATGGACGAATACATCCTTACCACCGTCTACCGCGATGAAGCCGTAGCCCTTGTCCGCGTTGAACCACTTGACGGTGCCCTGCGCCACTTCCGACTCCTCTTACTGGGCTCGCAGATCTCGCCCATTCCTTCGCGAGACCCGTAATCGCATGACTTTTGGGAAAATCAGCCAGACGATCGCCCTCGACCATACCTGTGGCACGGGGTTTGGCAACAGAGTCAACCGACAAAACGCTAATTTCATCGAAGGCTGAGTCGTTCGAGGTTGAATTTGGTTCTAAAACAAGAAGGCGCCCACAAGGGGCGCCTTCAAGAGTCGGTGGTCCGGCGGTCAGCCGCCCGCGACGGCGGGGATGATGGAGATCTGAGTGCCTTCAGGGGCGGGAGTGTCCAGGCCCTCGGCGAAACGGACATCCTCATCACCAACGTATACGTTGACAAAACGACGAATCTTGCCCGATTCATCCAGAATTCTCGCGCCGATCCCCGGGTAGTCGGAGTCAAGCCTGGCGAGAACGTCACGAAGAGTCGCCCCTTCGCCACTCACCTCGGCGTTACCCCCGGTGTAAGTGCGCAGAATGGTGGGAATCCGCACAGAAACGCTCATGGTTTTTGTTGCCTTTCCTGGATTGTCAGACAGTCGCGCGGAACGCGTCGAGAGAGGGCCGGATCACGGCGGTGGGCCGCGCGTCGTCGCTGATCGCGTCGAGCGTCTTCAGGCCGTCGCCGGTGTTCAGGACCACCGTCTCGGCCTCGGGGTCGAGCCTGCCCGTCTCGACGAGCTTCTTCAGCACGCCCACCGTGACGCCGCCCGCGGTCTCGGCGAAGATGCCCTCGGTGGAGGCCAGGAGCTTGATGGCGGCGACGATCTCGGGGTCGGTGACGTCCTCGACGCCCCCGCCCGTGCGCCGGGCGATGTCCAGCACGTACGGCCCGTCGGCGGGGTTGCCGATGGCCAGCGACTTGGCGATCGTGTCCGGCTTGACCGGCTGGACGACGTCGTGCCCCGCCTTGTACGCCGTCGAGACCGGCGAGCACCCGGCCGCCTGGGCCCCGAACACCTTGTAGGGGGTGTCCTCGACCAGCCCGAGCGCGATCAGCTCCTTGAACCCCTTGTCGATCTTCGTGAGCTGGGAGCCGGAGGCGATGGGGATGACGATCTGCTCCGGCAGCCGCCAGCCGAGCTGCTCGGCGATCTCGTACGCGAGCGTCTTGGACCCTTCGGCGTAGTAGGGCCGCAGGTTGACGTTGACGAACCCCCACCGCTCGCCCAGCGGGTCGCCGATCAGCTCCGAACAGAACCGGTTGACCTCGTCGTACGTGCCGTCGATGCCGATCAGCCGGCCGCCGAACACCCGGGCCATGGCGATCTTGGCCGCTTCGAGGTCGGCCGGGATGAACACGCACGCGTCGAGGCCGGCCCGCGCGGCGGCGGCGGTGACCGCGCCGGCGAGGTTGCCCGTGGAGGAGCAGGAGAGCGTGTGGAAACCGAAGTTCCTGGCCGCCTCGACGGCGATGGCGACCACCCGGTCCTTGAAGGAGTGGGTGGGGTTGCCCGAGTCGTCCTTCACGAACAGGGACCGGATGCCGAGCGCCTTGCCGAGGTTGCCGGCCTTGACCAGCTTCGTCCAGCCCGGGTTCATGTTGGGCTTGCTCGCCACGTCGGCGGGGACCGGGAGCAGGGAGCGGTAGCGCCAGATGTTGGCGGGGCCGGACTCGATGTCCGCGCGGGTCACCTGGCCGAAGGAGTAGGCCGCTTCGAGCGGCCCGAAACACTCCAGGCAGGCGAAGCTGGGACCCAGGGGGTAGCGCGTGCCGCACTCGCGGCAGGACAGGGCGACGGCAGGACCAAAGTCGAGCGACATGAAGCGAGGCCTTCCCTCATCTTCGCCCGCGGCCACCTTGACCGCGAACCGGAATTGGCACCTTGTCCCGGTCGGCCTCGCCAGGTCGCGAGCACAAGCCGGGAGGGTTGCCGGGGCTTCGCAGGGCCGGTCCCTCCACCCCTCTGGATGAGCAATATGCAGTTGTCGAAAAGGACTCTACCTTCTCAAGTGGCGGAAACAACCACCCGTCTCACCATGCGAGAGGACACGTCTCACCGATAGTCCTCCCCGAGGACTCCCTGCACGTACTTGCGGGCCTGGTGGATGCGGGACTTGGCGGTGCCGAGCGGGATGTTGAGCTGCTCGGCCACCTCGTTGTAGTCGAGCTGGACGATGTCGCGCAGCACCAGCGCCTGGGCCAGGTCGGGCTTGTCGGCCTCCAGCGCCTCCATCGCGTCGAGCAGGTCGAGCCGCGAGCCGGCGATCACGCTGACCCGCCGCGCGTCGGGCTTCTGCATCGGCAGCTCCTCCGACGTCTGCTCGGCGGCCCTGCGCTTCAGCGAGCGGTACGTGGTGCGCGCGCAGTTGGCGGTCACGATGTGCAGCCAGGTGCTGAACCTGGCCCGCCCCTCGAACCGGCCGATGTTGCGCGCCACGGCCAGCAGAGTGTCCTGCGAGGCTTCTTCCGCGTCCTGGTGATAGGGCAGGATCCGGGCGCAGTGGCGCATCACGTCAGGCTCGATCCTGGCCAGGAGCTCGCCGAGCGCGCGATGGTCTCCGGCCGCGGCCGAGCGGGCGAGTTCCTCGGTTAGCTCATCTAGCGCCATAGCTGGGATCCTATGGGCGAAGGGAGCCCAAATGAACAGCGTTCTCGTGGCGTCCAACCGCGGGCCGGTCTCCTTCACCGTCGACGACGACGGTGAGCTGACCATGAAACGCGGTGGCGGCGGCCTCGTCTCGGGCCTGTCGGGGGTGGCCAAGGAGCACGGCGTGCTGTGGGTGTGCGCCGCGCTGTCCGACGGCGACCGCAGCGCCGTGCGCCTGGCCCCGGGGGGCCGGCTCGACCGCTGCGGCTACGACACGGGCGCCCTGCGGATGCTCGACATCCCCGCGGCCACCTTCCACCGCGCCTACAACGCCGTGGCCAACTCGACCCTGTGGTTCGTCAACCACCTGCTGTACGACATCCCCAACTCCCCCAGTTTCGGCACCAAGTTCCGGCGCGAGTGGGAGTCCTACCGCGACTACAACGGCGCGTTCGCGCTGGCGCTGGCCGAGGAGGCCGGGCACGGCGCGCGCGTGATGGTCCAGGACTACCACCTGACGCTCACCCCGGCGATGCTCCGCGCCGAGCGGCCCGACCTGCGCATCGCCCACTTCAGCCACACGCCGTGGGCCCCTCCCGAGTACTTCTCCCTGCTGCCCGACGCGGTGACCAGGGAGGTGCTCGACGGCATCCTGGGGGCCGACCACGCGGGCTTCCTCACCGCCCGGTGGGCGGCGGCGTTCATGGACTGCTGCGAGGCGCTGCTGGGCGCGCGGGTGGACCGCGCGGCCGGCACGGTCACCCACGAGGGCAGGACGACCCGCGTCGGCGTGCACAGCCTGGGCGTGGACGGCGCGGCGCTGTGGGCGCGGGCCTGCGAGCCCGACGTCGAGTCGCACATGGCCGCGCTGGCCGAGCAGGTGGCCGGACGCCGGCTGATCGTCCGCATCGACCGCACCGAGCTGTCCAAGAACATCGTGCGCGGGCTGCTGGCCTACCGGGAGTTCCTGGCCGCCCATCCGGAGTGGCACGGCAAGGTGGTCCACCTGGCCTTCGCCTACCCCAGCCGGCACGACCTGCCCGAATACCGCGAGTACACCGCGTCGGTGCAGCGCTGCGCGCGCGAGATCGAGGACGAGTACGCCACCGAGGACTGGGACCCGGTCATCCTCAACGTCAACGACGACTACCCGCGCTCGCTGGCCGCCTACCGGCTGGCCGACGTGCTGCTGGTCAACCCCATCCGCGACGGCATGAACCTGGTCGCCAAGGAGGGGCCGGTCCTGTCGCCGCGCTGCGCCCTGGTGCTCTCGCGCGAGGCGGGGGCGGCCGCCGAGCTGGGCCCGTACGCGCTGGTGGTCAACCCCTACGACGTGAGCGGCACGGCGGACGCGCTGCACGAGGCGCTGGTGATGCCCGAGGACGAACGCCGGCGGCGCCGCGACCGGCTGCACGAGGCGGCCACCGCGCTGCCGCCGCACAAGTGGCTGGAATCCCAACTCGACGCCCTGCTTTAACATGAGAAGTCGGGTTCACTGCCAATGACGGAGGCTGCCGGGTGTCGACGGTCTCAGTGCCCATCAGACTCGTCCGGGACCGTCCGACCTGGCTCATCTACTTCCTGCTCGGCACGTTCGCCACGTTTGTGTACGGCCTGAGCGCCGCCCTCCCGCTGCTGCGCGCCGACCAGCGCACCACGGCCACCGTCGCCGGGCTGCACGGCACCGCGATGGCGGTCGGGACGATCGGCGCCGGGCTCGCGCTGCCCCTGCTCACCAGGCTGCTCGGCCGGCGCTCGACGTGCTGGCTCGGCCTGGCCGGGATGAACGCCGGCGTGCTGCTGGTCATGGCCGGCTCCGCGCTGCCCCTGACGCTGCTCGGCTACGGCGTGGCCGGCGGCTTCGGCTCGGTCATGCTCTACGCGGCGATGGCCGAGCTCAGCGACCACCACGGGGCCGCGGGGCCGGCCGCGCTCAGCGAGGCCAACGCCGTGGGCGTGCTGGTGGGGATGGTGGCCACGTTCGTGCTCAGCCAGGTGGCGCAGAGCGCGCTCGGCTGGCGGGCCGCCCTGCTGGTCACCCCGGCCGTCAGCGCCCTGCTGGCGCTGTCGCTGGGCCGCTCCTGGCCCGCGCCCCGGCGGGCCGGCGGAGGGCGGGCCGGCGCGGTCGCCGGGGAGGTCGTCCCGGCGCGGGAGGGCGGCGGGTGGCGCTTCCATCTGGCCGGGGGCGTGCTGTTCTGCTGCGTGGCGCTGGAGTTCACGTTCAACCTGTGGGCCGCCGACCTGTTCGCCCTCAGGACGGGCGTGCCTGCGGCCGTCGCGGCGACCGGGCTGACGGCGTTCGTCTGCGGCATGGCGGCGGGCAGGTTCGCGGGCGCGCAGCTCGCGCTGCGGCTGCCGGCCACGCCGCTGCTGGCCGGCGCTCTGGGGCTGATGGCCTTCGGCTGGGTGCTGTTCTGGGCGAGCACCGCGCCGATCCTGTCGTACGCGGGGCTGGCGCTGAGCGGGCTGGGCGCGTCGCTGCAGTTCCCGCTCGCGCTGAGCACGTTGATCGCCGCCTCCGGCGACCGGGCGGACCGGGCGGCGGCCGCCTCGCCCGTGTGGGCGGGCGCCGCCATGGCGATCGGCCCGCTGCTGCTCGGCGCGCTGGCCGACGGCTACGGCACCGGGAACGCGTTCCTGCTGGTGCCCGTGGTCATCGGCCTGGCGGTCGCCGGGGTGCTCATCTCCAGTCGGCGTACTTGAGCGTGTCGGCCAGGCCGGGGGTGTCCCACTGGTCGACGACGAGGATCCCGCTCTTCGGCAGGTACCACTCGCGCTGCGTGAAGCGGGCCTTGACGCCGCCGCCCGAGTAGCTGACGCACGTGGCCTGCCAGGCGTTGTAGGCGGCCTTGTGCCCGGCCCCCATCTGCCGGTAGCCCCTGGTGACCTTGGGGCCGACGACCTCGCCCCACTTGCGGTTGATCGGGCAGGGCTGCACGTCGCTGGCCGGATAGTACGGGTCCTTGCCCGTGTAGGGCCCGAACCCCTCGGCGCCCCGCTTGATCGCGGCGGGACCGAGGACGTAGAACGCGTCGCACTCCGGCGAGCCCCAGCCCTGCGGCTTGGCGCACCGCCCGGTGACCACCTGGACGACGTCGCCGCCCCTGCGGTGGACCACCCACTCGATCGGGATGTAGAGCGTCAGGCCGCCGCGCAGCCTGAGCTGCTGGGCGGGGGCGGCGGAGGCGGCGCCGGGGACGGCGAGCACGGCAGCCAGGGTGGCGAGAGCCGCGGCCGAGGCGGCGGCGAGAGATCGTCGTGACATGCGCACCAACGTAGGACCCGCCACTTGCAGCCCAATCACGAACGGCTGAAAGCCGCGAGCCGGCCCAGACGGCGCAAGGCCGCGAGCCGGCTCACGAACGGCTGGACCCTAGGGACGGGTGAAGGCCGTCGTCAGCTCCCGCAGCAGCGCCACCACGCCGTCGGGCCCGTCGACCACGATGTCGGCCCGCTCGGCCAGCGCGGTCACCTCGGCCGAGCCGCTGCACACGGTCACGCCGGGCAGCCCCGAGGCGCGTACGGCGTCGAAGGCGGCCAGGTCGCCGAGGTCGTCGCCGACGAACATGACGGACCTGGCGTCCCGCTCGGCCAGGAACAGCCCGAGCGCGTGGCCCTTGTCCATGCCGGGCGGGCGCAGCTCCAGGACCATGCGTCCCGGCTCGATCACCAGGCCGTGTCTCCCGGCCAGCTCGGCCAGCGGCTCGCGCAGCGCGGCGAGCGCGCCCTCGGGGTCGGGGGCGCGCCTGGTGTGCACGGCCACCGCCCTGCCCTTGTCCTCGATCACCACGCCGTGCAGGCCGAGCGCGTCGAGCAGCAGGGGCAGCTCGGCCCGCACGCGCGGCACGCCGGGCGGCGGCGGCGGCGCCGAGACGCGTCCGTGCTCCCACCGTTCGAAGCCGTAGTGGCCGAGCACCACGAGGCCGGGCACGTCGGCCAGGCCGGGCCCGAGTTCGAGCGCGGTGGCCGCCGGCCTGCCGGTCACGATGGCCACGGCGCCGACGTGCGCGCCCAGGTCGGCGAGCACGGCGGGGGCCTCGGGGTGGATCTTGGCGGAGGCGGGATCGGGCACGATCGGCGACAGGGTTCCGTCGAAGTCGAGCCCGATCACGGCGCCGGACGGATCTTTAAGGATCGCTTCCATACCAGGGATGTTCCTCACGCGGCTGCCGTACCCAGCCGGTCAGGGGCGCATGCCGAGCCGTCTCGCCGCACGGTCGCGCTGACGGGTTGAGCGCAACCTTCGCAACCGTTTGACCAGCATCGGGTCCTGCTCCAGCGCCTCCGGTCTGTCGATCAACTCGCCGAGCAACTGGTAGTAGCGCGTGGCCGAGAACCCGAAGGTCTCCTTGATGGCCTGCTCCTTGGCGCCCGCGTGCCGCCACCATTGGCGTTCGAAGGCGAGGAGTTCGAGATCGCGGTCGTTGAGGGATGTCCGGGACGGTTCCTGGGCAGCACTGTCACCGCTGAGCGGTGCTCCCATGATGTCCTCCTCGGGAAGGGGCGTGCGACGATCACATCGCACGCTTCGCGGCCCGTGGCCAATCGTAATGTGCGATCTGCGGCTGTTCACGGCGGATTGCCGGACGTACAGTCACGAAATGTGACCCCAGTCATCACGCTCCTCACGGACTACGGGCTCGAAGACGGCTATGTGGCCGCCTGCCACGGAGTGATCGCCGGGATCGCGCCCGAGGCGCGGGTGATCGACGTGTGCCACCTCGTCCCGTCCGGCGACGTACGGCGGGGCGCGGCGATCCTCGCCCAGACCATCCCCTACCTGCCTGAGGGCGTCCACATCGGCGCGGTCGATCCCGGCGTGGGCGGCGCGCGGCGGTCGGTGGCGGTCGAGGCGGGCGGCCGGGTGTTCGTCGGCCCCGACAACGGGCTGCTGTCCTGGGCGGTGCACGCCAGCGGCGGCGCGCGGGCCGCGTACGCGCTCAGCAACGAGGAGCTCTTCCTGCGGCCGGTGTCGCCGACCTTCCACGGCCGGGACGTCTTCGCGCCGGTCGCCGGGCGGCTGGCCGGCGGCCTGGACCCGGCCGAGCTGGGCCCCCGGGTGCCGGTCGAGCGGCTGGTCACGCTGCCCGCGCCGACCTCGCTGCTGCGGGAGGGCTCGGTCGAGGGCGAGGTCGTCTCGGTCGACCGCTACGGCAACACGCAGCTGTCGATCGCGGCCGGCGACCTGCAGGCGCTGGGCGTCCAGGTGGGCGACACGCTGGGGGTGTGGCTCGGGCGGCGGCAGCTCGCGATGCCCTTCCGGGCGACGTTCGCGGCGGTGCCGCCGGGCGAGCTGGTGGCGTTCACGGACTCGGCGGGGCTGATCGCCATCGCGGTCAACTACGGCGACGCGGCGCAGCGGCTGGGGCTCCCACCTGGGGCGCATGTCCGACTTTCGCCGACACCCTAGGGCGAATAGCCGCATAACGTCAATTACTCCGCGTATCGGCCTGTTTACCGAAGCGTCGGAACGAATCATCGTCGGCGTGCCAGAATGCACGGCAGATCGGGCGTCCCTCCCCTCCCGTTCGAGGTTGACGTGTACCAACTGTCCGTCGTGCTGCTCTCCATCCTGTCCGTGTTCTGGCCGCAGGCCGACGCGCCCGTGCCGGAGCGCTGGCACGCCTGGCCGGTGACGCGGATCTTCCCCCTGGTCGTGCCGGGCCTCAGCCCGTCGGGGGCCAGGGTGACGTACGTGCTGGCGGGCGTGGCTCCCGAGGCGCCGTGCCGGGTGGCGTTCCAGCCCGCCGCGGTGCGGCCCGGCTGCCTGACCGCCCTGCGGGCCACGTACGCCGACAGCACCCAGACGTACGTGGCCACCGTCGGCATCGCCGTGCTCGGCGGGCCGGGCCCCGGGACGTACCGCGGGGCGCGCCCGGCCACCGTGCGGCCCGTCGCCTTCCCCGGCGGGCCTGCCGAGCGGTTCGGCCGGCGGCAGTACGTCACCGGGGCGGTGGCCGGGACGGGTGACCCCTACCTGGTGGCGACGGCCGCGGGGTACGCCGACGGGCGGGCGTACCGGCCGGGCGACCGCGCCGCGCCGCGGCTGCGCGCGGTCGCGCGGCAACTCGCCGAGGCGTTGTACCGGGCGCTGACCCGATGAGGGTGCTCGCGTCCCTGCTGCCGGCTCTGATCCTGGCGGCCGGGGTCGCGGGCGTGGCGTCCAGCGCCACCGACGACGTGCGGACGGCGGCCTCCCCGAGCGTCCCCGGCGGTGTGGGGGCGGCCGCGCGGGCCCGGCAGTGGCAGCTCGGAGCGCTGCGCGCGCCCAAGGCCTGGAGGGAGAGCCGGGGCGCGGGCGTGCTGGTGGCCGTGCTGGACACCGGCGTGAACGGCCGCCACCCCGACCTGCGGGGGGCCGTCACCCAGGGCCCCGACCTGACCGGCGCGCCCCCGCGGCTCTGGGGGCACCACGGCACCGCCATGGCCGGCCTGATCGCCGGCCGCGGGCACGGCCGGGGGCGCGCGGAGGGCGTGGTCGGCGTGGCCCCCGCGGCGCGGGTGTTGTCGATCAGGGTCACACTGGAGAACACCGACCCGCTGCGCGCCGAGCAGCGCGCCGGCCGCCGCGACGCCCTGGCCGCCGGCATCAGGTACGCGGTCGACCACGGCGCGGACGTGATCAGCATGTCCCTCGGCGGCGGCAGCGGCGCGTGGGAGGGCTCGGCGGCCGAGGAGGAGGCCGTGCAGTACGCGCTCGCCCGCGGCGCGGTCCTGGTGGCCTCGGCGGGCAACGACGGCGACACGGCCAACAGGAAGAACTTCCCCGCCGCCTACCCGGGCGTGATCGCCGTGGGCGCGGTGGACCGGCGGCTCAGGGTGGCGCCCTTCTCCAACCGCCAGGACTACCTGTCGGTGGTCGCGCCGGGCAAGGACGTCGTCACGGCCGACGGCGGCGACGGGTACGTGGTGGGCGACGGCACCAGCTCGGCGGCGGCCATGGTCGCGGGCGTGGCGGCCCTGGTGCGGTCGGCCCGCCCGGAGCTGTCGCCGTACCAGGTGCGCACGGCCATCGAGCGCGGCACCAGGAGACGGCCCGCGGGCGGCCACAGCCCCGCCTACGGGCACGGGGTGGCCGACGCGCCGCTCGCCCTGCGGGAGGCCCGGCGGCTGGCCCACGGAAGGGTCTCACCGGCCGCCCGGCCCGGCCCGTACTTCGGGCGGGGCCCGGCCCGGCCGCCCGCCTCCAGGGCGCCGGTCGTGGCCGGGATGGTGGTGCTGGCGGCGGCCATGTCGGCACGGGTGGTCGCGACCCGGCGGCGCCGGAGGGATTCACCCTAGCAAGCGCTTGTGTAATACTCCTGGCTATGACCTTAGCGATCGACGGCTGGTTCGCCATCGACGGGGACGGCGCCACCCACCTCATCGGCACGGCCTGCCTGACCTGCGGGACCGTCGCCTTCCCGCCGCAGCCCGGCCTGTGCCGCAACCCGCGCTGCGAGGGCGAGGAGACGGCCGAGGTCCGGCTGCCGCGGCGCGGGCGCGTCTGGTCCTACACCGAGGCGTGTTACCCGCCGCCGGAGCCGTACGTGGCGGCGGAGCCGTACCGGCCGGTCACGCTGGCCGCCGTCGAGCTCGACGACGCCGGGCTGGTGGTGCTCGGCCAGGTCAGGGACCTCACGGCCGGTGACCTGGAGGTGGGCATGGAGCTGGAGCTGGTGCACGGGCCGCTGGCCGACGGGCCGCTGGTGTGGATGTGGGGGCGGACCTCGTGAGCGCGGTGGTGGTGCTCGGCGCGGGCATGCACCCGTGGGGCAAGTGGGGACGCCCCTTCGCCGAGTACGGCGTCGCCGCCGCCCGCGCCGCCCTCCGCGACGCCGGCGTGGCCTGGACCGACGTCCAGTACGTGGTGGGGGCCGACACGATCAGGAACGGCTACCCCGGCTTCGTCGCCGGCGCCACCTACGCCCAGGCGCTCGGCTGGACGGGCGCCAGGATCGCCTCCTGCTACGCGGCCTGCGCGTCGGGGGCCCAGGCCGTGGACATCGCGCGGACCAGGATCATGGCCGGGCTGTGCGACGTCGCGCTCGTGGTGGGCGCGGACTCCACCCCCAAGGGCTTCTTCAAGCCGGTCGGCGGCGACCGGCACGACGACCCCGACTGGCTGCGCTTCCGCCTGCTCGGCGCGACCAACCCCGCCTACTTCGGCCTGTACGCCCGCAGGCGCATGGCCCTGTACGGCTCCACCGCCGACGACTTCGCCGCCGTCAAGGTCAAGAACGCGCGCGCCGGCTCGCTCAACCCCATGGCCCGCTACCGCCGCCCGGTCACGGCGGAGGAGGTGCTCGCCTCGCCCATGGTGGCAGACCCGCTGCGCCTGATGGACATCTGCGCCACCTCCGACGGCGGAGCCGCGGTCGTGCTGGCCTCGCGGGCGTACGCCAGGCGGCTCGGCGCGACGGCCCCGGTGCGCCTGGCCGCCGTCTCCACGGTGACCCCGACCTTCCCCAACACGATCCTGGAGCTGCCGAACTTCGCCACCGAGTCCTGCGCCGCCGTTCCCGCGCCCGAGAGGCCCTTCAGGGCCGCGATCGCGCACGCGGCCTACGAGGAGGCCGGCCTGGGCCCCGAGGACGTCTCCTTCGCCGAGGTGTACGACCTGTCCACCGCCCTGGAGCTGGACTGGGTCGAGGACGTCGGCCTGTGCCCGCCGGGCGAGGCGGACAAGCTGCTGCGGGCGGGCGAGACCGCGCTCGGCGGCCGGGTGCCGGTCAACCCGTCGGGCGGCCTGGCCTCCTTCGGCGAGGCGATCCCGGCCCAGGCGATCGCGCAGCTGTGCGAGCTGACGTACCAGCTGCGCGGCGCGGCGGGCGGGCGGCAGGTGCCGGGCGCGCGCGTGGGCCTGGCGGTCAACCAGGGGCTGTTCGGCCACGGCTCGGCGATCGTGGCCACCACGTGACGAGGCCCTCCGGGAGCGTCTCCCGGAGGGCCTCACGATCGCTCGCGGTCAGCCCGCGTGCACCACGTCGTGCGTCTCGGCGAAGTGACAGGCGCTCTCGTGCCCGGTCCCCGTCCGGATCTGCAGCAACGGCTCCTCCTCCGCGCAGATCTCCTGCGCCTTCCAGCAGCGGGTGCGGAAACGGCAGCCCGACGGCGGGTTGGCGGGCGAGGGCGGGTCGCCCTGCAGGATGATCCGCTCGCGCTGCTCCCGGCCCTCGGGGTCGGGAACCGGCACCGCCGACAGCAGCGCCTGCGTGTACGGATGAGCGGGCTTGTCGTAGATCTCGACGTCCTTGCCGAGCTCGACGAACTTGCCCAGGTACATCACGCCCACCCGGTCGGAGATGTGGCGGACCACCGACAGGTCGTGGGCGATGAAGATGTAGGCCAGGTTGAACTCGTTCTGCAGCCGCTCCAGCAGGTTGATCACCTGGGCCTGGATCGACACGTCCAGCGCCGAGACGGGCTCGTCGCAGACGATGATCTCCGGCTGCAGCGCCAGGCCGCGGGCGATGCCGATGCGCTGCCGCTGGCCGCCGGAGAACTGGTGCGGGTAGCGGTTGATGTGGTCGGGGTTGAGCCCGACGACCTCCAGCAGCTCCTGCACCTTGCGGCGGCGGTCGCCCTTGGGCGCCACCTCCGTGTGGATCTCGTACGGCTCGCCGATGATGTCGCCGACGGTCATCCGGGGGTTCAGCGAGGTGTACGGGTCCTGCATCACCATCTGGATGTTGCGGCGCATGCGCTTGAGCTCGCCGCCCCTGGCCTTGGCGATGTCCTTGCCGTTGATCTTCACCGACCCCGAGGTCGGCCGCTCCAGCGCCATCAGCACCTTGGCCAGCGTGGACTTGCCACAGCCCGACTCGCCCACGATGCCCAGCGTCTCGCCCCTGTTGAGGTCGAACGAGACGCCGTCCACGGCCTTGATCGCGCCGATCTGCTTCTTGAGGACGATGCCCTGGGTCAGGGGGAAGTGCTTGACCAGGTCGCGAACCTCAAGGATGCGCTCACTGCCGTTCGCCATCGAGGACCTCCCTCCAGTAGTGGCAGGCGCTGCCACGCGTGCCGCTGATCTCGTAGAGCTGGGGGGCGGCGGTCACGCAGTTGTCCTGCCGGTACGGGCACCGGGGATTGAACGCGCACCCGCTCGGCAGGTCGAGCAGGTTGGGCGGCAGGCCCTTGATCGCGTACAGCTCCTGGCCCTTGAGGTCCACCCGGGGGATGGACTCCAGCAGGCCCTTCGTGTACGGGTGCGCCGGCGCCCGGTAGATGTCGTGCACCGGGGCGTTCTCCACGATCCGGCCGGCGTACATGACCGAGATCTTGTCGGCCACGTCCGCCACGACGCCCAGGTCGTGGGTGATCAGGATCATGCCCATCTGGCTCTCGCGCTGCAGCTCGGCCAGCAGTTCCATGATCTGCGCCTGGACGGTCACGTCCAGGGCGGTGGTCGGCTCGTCGGCGATCAGCACCTCGGGGTCGAGCGCGATCGACATCGCGATCATGATGCGCTGCCGCATGCCGCCCGAGAACTGGTGCGGATAGTCGTTGACGCGCTGCCGGGCGGCCGGGATGCGGACCTTGTCCATCAGCTCGACGGCCTTGTTCATGCCGTCGCGCTTGGACATGCCGCGGTGGACCCGGAACATCTCGCTGATCTGCCAGCCCACGGTGAACACCGGGTTGAGCGCCGAGAGGGCGTCCTGGAAGACCATCGCGATGCGCTGGCCGCGCACCTGGGTGCGCGCGTCCTCCGAGAGCTTGAGCAGGTCGGTGCCCTTGAAGCGGATCTCGCCCTTGGGGATGACGGCCGGCGGCATGTCCAGGATGCCCATGATCGCCTGAGCGGTCACGGACTTGCCCGAACCCGACTCGCCGAGCACCGCCAGCGTCTCACCGGGGTTGACCGTGTAGCTCACGCCGTTCACCGCGCGCACGACGCCCTGACGCGTACGGAACTCCACGTGCAGATCGTCAACCGCGAGCAGCGGTTCGTCGCCCAGCCCTCCCTCGGCGGGCAACACGTCTGTCGACGTCTTCTTCACTTGATCCCCCCTTCTACCTGAGCTTCGGATCGAGAGCGTCGCGCACGGCGTCGCCCAGCATGATGAACGCGAGCACCGTGATGCTCAGGAACAGGGCCGGGAAGAACAGCGGCAGCGACGCGTCGAGGAACCGCGGCCGGGCGTCGGCGATCATGAGGCCCCACGAGATGTCCGGCGACTGCACGCCGACCCCGAGGAACGACAGCGCCGCCTCCGCCGCGATGAAGCCGCCCAGGTTGATCGTGCTGACCACGATCACCGGCGCCAGCGAGTTCGGCAGCAGGTGCTTGAACATGATGCGCCACTGGCCCGCGCCCACCGACCGTGCGGCGACCACGAAGTCCTGGCTCTTGGCCGTGATCACCGAGGCCCGCATGATGCGGAACACCATCGGCCAGCCGAGCACCGCCAGCGCCGCGATGACCAGCAGGATGCTGTTGATGCCGCTGTCGCGGAAGGTGGCGGCGATCAGCAGGGCGCCCAGGATCGGCGGGATGGCGAAGAAGATCTCGGTGACCCGGGAGGAGACCGAGTCGATCAGACCGCTGCGGAAGCCGGCGAACAGACCGAGCAGGCCGCCCACGATCATCGTGATGATCGTGGTGGTCACGCCGATCACGATCGAGTTGCGGGCGCCGTAGATCGTCCTGGCGAACACGTCACACCCCTGGCTGTCCTTGCCGAACGGGTGCCCCACGCTGGGGAGCTGCCGGGCGGTGGACAGGTCGCAGGTCTGGGCGTTGGTCGGGTCGATCGAGGTGAACAACGACGGCCAGAACGCCATGACGAGCAGGATCGCGATCAGCACCGCGGAGATGATGAACATCGGCCGGCGGCGCAGGTCGTACCAGGCGTCGGTCCACAGGCTGGCGGGCTTCTCCTGCTTCTGCTTGCCGCGCCTGCCCTGCTTGTCGGGGGACGGTGGCGCCGGGGCCTCCGTGACCAGCGACTTCGCTTCCGGCAGCATGGGCCCGACGTTTGCTTCGTTACTCATAGCGGATCCTCGGGTCGAGCACTGCGTACAACATGTCGACGACCAGGTTGGCCAGGATGTAGATCAGCACCAGCACGGTCACGATGCCCACGACGACCGGCTGTTCTCGCAGCAGGATCGAGTTGAACAGCTGGTTGCCGATGCCCGGCAGGTTGAAGATCGTCTCCGTGATGACCGCGCCGCCCATCAGGTTCCCGAGGTCGGCGCCGAGGTAGGTGACCAGCGGGATCAGGGCGTTGCGGAGCCCGTGCCTGCCGATGACGCGGCGTTTGGCCAGACCCTTGGCGGTGGCCGTGCGGATGTAGTCCGCGCGCAGCGTCTCCACCAGGCTCGTCCGCGTCAGCCTGGTGAGATAGGCGATCGACGTGCCGGCGAGCACGAAACCGGGCAGCAGGTAGCTGCGGAACCCGGCCGAGATGCCGGCCACGGGGAAGATGTCGCTTCCCGTCCACAGCTTGAGCTTGACTCCGAGCACGAGCTGCAGCACGAAGCCCGTCACCAGCGTGGGGACGGAGATCAGCAGCAGCGTCGAGGCGAGGATGGCGGTGTCGGAGGCCCTGCCGCGGCGCAGCGCCGCCCACAGGCCGAGGCCGACGCCGATGATGGCCTCCATGACGAGCGCGGTCAGCGCGAGGTTCAGCGTGACCTGGAACTTGCCGGCCATGAGCTGCGAGACCGGGATCCTGGAGAAGGTGGTCCCGAAGTCCCCGTGGAGGAGCACGCCGCTGAGGTAGTACCAGTACTGCAGCAGCAGCGGATCATTCAGGTGGTATTGGTCGCGCAGGACCTCGGCCACCGCCGGGTCCAGGCGCTTCTCGCCCGCCAGTGCCTGGATGGGGTCGCCGGGCAGGGCGAAGACGATCGAGAAGATGAGTAGCGTGGCGCCGAGCAGGACGGGTATCGCCTGCAGCAGTCGCCTGATGACATAACGGCCCATTCAAGCCCTCCGGTACATGCGTGGAGGCAGTCACCCTCGTAGCCGCGGTTTGCCCGGCCCCAAAGTGACTGCCTCCAAGCTCAGTCCTCCGATGGGCGGACGGCAAGAGCCGCCCGCCCGGCGAATGACGTCAGGCCTTCTCGACGTCAGACCACTGAACCTGGTTGAGCAGGTTCAGCTTGACGCCCTTGACCTTGGTGGAGTGGCCGAAGTTGCTCCGGTAGAAGTACACCGGGATGTACGGCATGTCCTTGATCAGGATGTCGTCGGCCTGCTGGTAGAGCTTGAGGCCCTCGGCGGCGTCGGCGGCCTGGTCGCCCTTGGCGACGATGTCGTCGAACTCCTTGTTCTCGTAACCGCCGTAGTTCGAGCCGGTCGAGATGGCCTGGGTGCCGAAGATCGGCGTCAGGTAGTTCTCGGCCGACGGGTAGTCGATCGACCAGCCCATGCGGAACAGGCCCTTGTACTTCTTGGCGTCCAGGTCGTCCAGGATGGCCTTGAAGTTCTCGAACGGCTTCGGCGTGACCTCGATGCCCAGGTTGGCGCGGAGGTTGTTGGCGACGGCCTCGATCCACTCCTTGTGGCCGCCGTCGCCGTTGTAGCCGAGCTCCAGCTTGGCCGGGCCCTTGGCGTCGGCGTAGAGCTTCTTCGCCTCGGCCGGGTTGTACGTGCAGGCCGTGCAGGCGCCCTGACGGTAACCGGGGATGGCCGGGTTGATGAAGTCGTCGGCCGGGGCGCGGGTGCCCGCGAAGACCGTCTCGGTGATGGTCTTGCGGTCGATGGCCATGGAGATGGCCTTGCGCACGTCCGGGTTCTTGAACTCGGGGTTGTACTTCAGCGGGACGCCGATGTAACCGACAGAGGCGTCGGGCTCGTCGAAGTAACGGTCGCCGAGGACGGACTTGGCGGTCGCGATCGCCGAGGCGGGCAGCGAGTCGTCCACGTCCAGGTTCTCGGCCTGGAGGTCCTGGAAGGCGGTCTCGGCCGAGCTGTAGATCTTGAACTGCAGCTTGGTCCAGTTCTTCGGCTTCTGGCCGGGGAACTTGTCGTAGACCGTCATGTCGATGGTCTGCGCGCCGCCCTTCTTGTAGGGCTTGTCGACCTTGAACAGGCCCTGGCCGATCGGCTGCTCGCCGTAGGCCTGGGTCACCTTGCCGTCGGCGCCGAGCGCGGAGGCCGGCAGCGGGTAGAAGGCGGTGTACCCGAGCATCGTCTTGAACTGCGAGAACGGTGCGGACAGCGTCACCTCAAGGGTGCTGTCGTCGACAGCCTTGAGGCCCTTCATCTCCTTGGCCGTCGGCGTCTTGCCCTCGCCCGGGTGGACGTCGGCGAAGCCGTCGATGCGGGAGAAGAAGGCGGAGGAGCTCATGGCGTTGTCCTGGTTGGCGCCATAGTTCCAGGCCCGCGCGTAGTCAGCCGCGGTGACCGGCTTGCCGTCGTGCCAGGTGTAGCCGGACTTGAGCTTGATCGTCCAGACCTTGCTGTCCTGGGTGGTGATCGACTCAGCGGCCTCTTCAACCGGCTGCTTGTTCTCGTCGTACTTGACGAGCGGCGAGAACACCGCGGCGAGGACTTCGGAGCCCTCGGTCTCGGTGGTGTTCAGCGGGTTGAGGAGCTCCTGAGGCTCACCGATCTCCATGCGGACCGGCGTTTCGCCGCCGCCCGCGGCAGTGCCGCCGTCCGAGGCACCGCCGCCACACGCGGCAACCGCGAGGGCGAGCAGCGCGGTACCGGCGACGATCTGTGCGCCCTTAGTAACACGCATGGTGAAAAAAATCCTCCCTCTACAGGTGGGCGACAGCGCTGAGCTGCGGTGATGGTAAGCAGCCTGACGGGGGGTTCCTGGTATCCCCCGGATTTGGCTGACATGGTCAAACCAGCCGACGCCCTGCCAGTCGATCGCGACTATCCCTTACTACTTGCCACCAGCGAGTCTCTGGCGCGTTGCAGTTCGGTCACACGTGCGCCAATCCAGCGTCACAGACATTCTTCCTATAAGACTACAAACACCCCAGGGATGCTCAAACAGGTCAAGCCTCGACGTGAACAGCGGATGAAAATTACCCCCTACAGGACCGTGGTCGCGCCCTTCCCGCCATGGCCCGCCTCGCTGGGCTACGGTTGAGCGAGTCTTGACGGCACCTTGGAACCTGGCGCCCCAAGACTCCGTCCAAGCATCTGCCGCGTCCCTCGCGGCAGGCACCCCACCGACCTGGATCCAATAGAGTCCTAGCCATGAGCCAGCCGGAATCCGCTGTCGCGGACGCCCAGGCGGGCGGCCGAAGCGGGCAGGAGCCGCTGGCCAAGCTCGCCGAGAGATACGGACTTCGCCGTGCCATCGCGCGGCCGAGGTTCCCTGTCTATCTGCGCCAGCTCTGGGAGCGGCGACACTTCATCCTGACGTACGCGACGTCCCGCAACGTCTCGAAGTACTCCAGCTCGGCCCTGGGCCAGCTGTGGCAGGTGCTGACCCCCCTCCTGAACGCCGGCATCTACTACGTGATGTTCGGCGTCATCCTGGGCGGCCGGGGCGGCATCGAGAACTACCCGGCCTTCCTGCTGACCGGGATGTTCGTCTTCACCTACACCCAGCGCGTGGTCACGGCGGGCGCCAAGTCGATCTCCGGCAACCTGTCGATGATCCGCGCCCTGCACTTCCCGCGCGCGTCGCTGCCGCTGGCGTACACGATCCAGGAGCTGCAGCAGCTCGCCATCTCCATGGGCGTGCTCCTCGTCATCGTGACGGCCACCGGCGAGTGGCCCACCTGGTTCTGGCTCATGATCCCGGTGGTGCTGGCGCTCCAGACGATGTTCAACATCGGGGCCAGCCTGGTGATCGCCCGGATGGGCGCCCAGATGCGCGACCTCAACCAGTTGCTGCCGTTCATCACCCGCACCTGGCTCTACGCCTCGGGTGTCTTCTTCTCGATCCAGGACAAGGTGGTCGGGTCCGCGAAGCTGCCCCAGTGGGTCGCCGACGTGATGTACCTGAACCCGACGGCTTCCTACATCGAGTGGATGCGCGACATCCTGATCAAGAGCTACCACCCGCAGAACGGGCACTACCCGCCGACCATGGTGTGGGTGTCTTGCGTATTCTGGGCAGTGTTCTCACTCGGCTTCGGCTTCTGGTACTTCTGGCGGTCCGAGGAGAGGTACGGGCGTGGCTGAACTGACCGAGGAGCTGTCACAGGTGAAGGGCGAGGAGCCCGGCGTCCCCGGCAAGGACGTGAGGGTGCACCCCAACCCGGAGCCCCGGGGCAAGAGTCCGCTCGACGTTCCCACGGGCACCCCGACCGTCATCGTCGACGACCTGCACATCGTCTACCGCGTCTACGGCACGGCCACCGACAACGAGAAGGGCAACGCGGTCAACGCCCTCACGCGCCTGCTGAAGCGCCAGGGCCGCCCGCAGATGAAGGAGGTCCACGCCGTCAAGGGCGTGACCTTCGTGGCCTACCACGGCGACGCCATCGGCATCGTGGGCCGCAACGGGTCGGGCAAGTCCACGTTGCTGCGCGCCATCGCCGGCCTGCTCCCGCCGCACGAGGGCGCCGTCTACACCGACGGCCAGCCCTCGCTGCTCGGCGTCAACGCCGCGCTCATGCGCGAGCTGACCGGTGAGCGCAACATCGTCCTCGGCTGTTACGCCATGGGCATGACGCCGGCGGAGGTCAAGGAGAAGTACCAGGAGATCGTCGACTTCTCCGGCATCGACGAGTTCGTCCAGCTGCCCATGTCCACGTACTCGTCGGGCATGGGCGCGCGGCTGCGCTTCGCCATCTCCTCGGCCAAGACCCACGACGTCCTGCTCATCGACGAGGCCCTGGCCACGGGCGACCGCGAGTTCCGCAAGAAGAGCGAGGCCCGCATCCGGCAGATCCGCGAGTCGGCCGGCACGGTCTTCCTGGTCGCCCACGACCTCAAGGTCATCGAGGAGACCTGCAACCGGGTCATCTGGCTGCACAAGGGCAAGATCCGGATGGACGGCGACCCCAAGGAAGTCATCGCCGCCTACAACAAGGGCTGAGCCCGCCCGCTTTTCGATCACCTGCGCGAAACGTGGGTGACTCGCGCGCCGAAACACTGACAGCGTGACTGCCGTTCCGATAGTATTCGAACGCGAATTCGATCCAAGGAACGCTGATGGAGTGGGGGCGCGCGATGGGAGAGCTTTCGGCCGCGATCGACCACCTGGCCATCGAAGACGTGGCCGAGATCCCCAGGATGCAGCTCGCCGAGCAGCTGCTTGAGCTTCACTGGCAGATGGCCCGGTTGCAGGCCCAGATAGCCCGGCGCACCGGCGTCCGGCTGCCCTAACGGCCCGCGCCGGACAAGGGGGGACAAGAGAAGGCCGCCGACCCCGTGGCGGGGCCGGCGGCGGGCTCGGCGCGGCGCCGCTGCCCTGCAGTCAGCGGCGGCTCGCGCGCGTGAACCTCCGGGCTGGAGCGCATCCGCCCAGACCCGTGGCGGGCCCGTCCGCCCGAGCGGCGGACCCGCGACCGACGCGCGGCAGTGCCGTCGGGGCGCTCGGCACCTTGTGAGCGCACCCCATCGGCCTGTCCTGTCGGTGCGACGACGCCCCCGTGGTTCCGCGGGCGTCCACCGACGCCGGGGAGAGCGGGAACCCGCCGTCGCGGGAACAACCTGGCACCTGAACGCGGGCCACCTCACGGCCGTCACGGCCGGTTCGCGAGCGTCGGCACCTTGGACGCCGGCGAACCGTCGCACGGCCCTCGGCGGGGCCGCGTGCGCGCGTCGTCACGTCATGTCCGGGACGCGCCCGCGCGGGTCACGTCCGCGACACGTCCGGGACGCGCCGCGCTCGCCTCAGTCGCGCACCCAGGAGCCCCGCACCGAGCTCGTCAGCGCGTCGCTGCTCCAGCCGAGGGCGGAGACCATGTCGCTGTAGGAGCCGGCGGCCTTGGAGCCGTTGGCCGAGACGAAGCCCGCGGTGTCCTGCATGAGCGGGGTGATCTCGTCGACGGAGGCGGTCCGGGTGGTGCCCGGCAGCGCCTCGACGACCGGCGCGGCCTCGACGGGGGCGACCTGCCCGACCATCGGCGCCAGCTCGCCGCCGGACGCGTGCGGCAGGGCCATCCTGGCGGCGCGGGTGAGCCCGCCCATCCCGGACTCCATGGACAGGTCGCGCAGGCCCTTGGTGGCGCCCGTCATGCTCGTGGTGGCGGTGCCGGCCGTGCCGGAGCCCGTGCCGGGCAGCAGCGCGCCGCCGCCCACCTTGCCCATCGCGCCGCCGACCGAGGCCCCGGCCAGGGCGGTCATCGTGTCCATGGCGCCGCGCAGCGGGGCGCTCGTGCCGGTGAGCCCGCCGTTGCTCTGGGGCGCGCCCTTGACCAGCGGCTGCGCCATGCGGGCGCCGCCGAGCAGCGGCAGCGACTTGGCCAGGCCCCGGCCGCCGCCGCCGATCGCGCCGCTGCCGAGGATGGGCGACAGCTCGGGCAGCGGGCCGCTCTGCTGGGTGACGTCCTCGGCCGCGTTCGGCGTCATCGCCAGGCTGGCGCGCCGGTTCTCGTCGGCGATGTCGCGCGCCCTGGCCTCGCCCGCGGCGTCCGCCGACTTGGCCTTGGCGGCCCCGGTCAGGCCGCCGAGGCCGCCGCCCAGGCTGCTGAGCAGCCCGCCGCCGAGCAGCCCGCCGAGCAGGTCGAGCGGGCCTCCGCTGGTGCCCCCGCCCAGGCCGTCCAGCGGGACGATCTTGGCGGTGTGAGTGAATTGAACTTCTGCTTGAGCTGGCACGGCCAAAGCCGCCGCCAAGCCGAATGCTGTGACGGCAACGGCCGCCTTGACTACTCGATTCATGATTGCCTTCCCGGCTCGTGATCGATCGCTCTCGAATGCGGTGGAAATGCGAATCGATAACCCCCGAATGCCGTGGCGCACACGCTATGGGCACCACACGAAGCGTGCTGTCACGGCTGAGCTACGGAAGCAGTTGTATCACTGACGGTGATCGCCCGCAGGCGGCCGGAAAGCCCATGTAGCAGGGTTTGCAGCCCGGTTACCGAGTAAAGGGGGAGCGTTGAGCGGAGAGACAAAACGGGAAATACCCCGGTTTTGATTTCGATTCCGCGCGGACCCGATCGCCATCGGGACCGCGACACCGACGTGCGCCCGCACGGCCCGCGAACAAGTGGTCGCATTAACAAATGTCACGGGCCGGGGGCGCACAATTCAGGGACGGTGGCGCGAGAACGCGACCACTCAGATGGGCAGCAAGGCGTCGGCCGGCTCGAACGGAAAACGCTCGGCGAACGCCGGCCGCAGATCCGTCAGCCAGACCGCCGACGGGTCGTACCGGGCGAAGAACGGCCGCCCGACCAGCTCCGGGTCGCGGGCCTGGATGAGATGCAGCACGAAGACGCGCTCACCGGCGATCTCGGTCACGCCGTCCACGCACACCTTGCCCGGCGTGGCCGACATGGACGGCCCCCGGACCGTACGGCAGAGCCCGGAGACGGTCGAGTAGGCGTCCCTGAA
Organism: Nonomuraea sp. NPDC048881; assembly: GCF_040649795.1. Classification (NCBI taxonomy): domain Bacteria; kingdom Bacillati; phylum Actinomycetota; class Actinomycetes; order Streptosporangiales; family Streptosporangiaceae; genus Nonomuraea; species Nonomuraea sp. NPDC048881. Next base: position 12,177 of record NZ_JBEZGC010000020.1, on the reverse strand, counting down.
GATCTCGTACGCGCGGGCCAGCGGGACCGCGAAGTAGTCCTGCGGCCCGGTGTCGCGCTCGACGAACATGTAATAGGGAATCAGCCCCATCCGAAGCTGCCGCCGCCACATCGACGACCACACGGCTGGATCGTCGTTGATGGACCTGATCAGCGGCGCCTGGGTCCTGATGGTGGCCCCGCTGCCGAGGATGCGTTCGACCGCCGACTCCACCAGCGGCGACTCCAGCTCCCGCGGATGCGAGAAGTGGGCCATGAACGCCAGGTTCTTGCCGGCCTTCACCACCTCCTGGAACAGGCCGAGCGTGGCGTCGGCGTCGGGATCGGTGGTGAAGCGCTGCGGCCAGTAGGCCAGCGCCTTGGTGCCGATGCGGATCGATTCGAGCTGGTCGAGGCCGAGCAGCGGCTCGATGTAGCGCCTGATGACCGGCTCACCCATGATCATGGCGTCGCCGCCGGTGATCAGGACGCTGGTGACCTCGGGGTGGTGGCGGATGTAGGACACCATCCGGTCGATGTCGTCGGAGGCGAACTTCAGGTCGGCGTCCCCGATGAACTGCGCCCACCGGAAGCAGTAGGTGCAGTAGGCATGACAGGTCTGCCCCTGTTTAGGGAAGATCAGCACTGTCTCTGGATATTTGTGCTGCATGCCGGGCACCGGCTCGTCGCCCATCCGCGGGACGTTGAGCTCCTTCTGCCCGGCGGGATGCGGGTTGAGCTGCGCGCGTACGCGGTTGGCCTCGGCCTGGACCTCGCTGTTGGGCGCCTCGGCCTTGAGCAGATCGGCCAGCCTGGCCACGTCCGCGGCGGGAAGCATGTCCTCCTGTGGGAAGACGAGGCGGTAGATGGGATCGTCGGGCGCCGCCGACCAATCTATGAGTTCATCCACGACATAGGCGTTCGTCCGGAAGGGCAGCACCGTGGCCACGGCGCGGACCCTCAGCCGCTCCTCGTCGTCCAGCCCCGCCCGTCGCAGGAGCTCGTCGAGGTGCTTGGACGTGTACGCCTTGAAGCGTCGGGTACCTGCCTGGTTCAAGATCACTAGGCCTTTCCCATCTTTTTTGTTCGATCGCGTGTAAACCTCACGACCCAGTCGCGCGTCTACGGTTCTTAATATCCGGACGCGACGCGCCGCGTCCCCGGTTCCACTGGGCTCCAAGTTTCCTTGCAGGTTTGACACTCGCGACATATCGCGATTCGACATACACTGATTCATCGTGACCGAGGATCTCGACCTGCGCGCCTCCGACGCCGACCGCGACCGCGTCGCGGCCCTGCTGGGCGACGCGCTCGCCACCGGAAGACTCACCAGCGTCGAGCACGCCGACCGTCTGGAGATCGCCTACACGGCGAAGACGATCGGCGAGCTCGTCCCCCTCACCCGGGACCTGCCCCAGGTGTCCGCCCCGTCCGCCCTGCCCGAGGCCATCGAGCACCAGGTGATCAGCTCGAAGTTCAGCAAGATCGTGCGCAAGGGGCGCTGGGTCGCCTCCCGGCGCACCAAGCTGTCGGCCCGCTTCGGCGCCCTCGTCATCGACCTGTCCGACGCCGTGCTCCCCGGCCGGGAGATCACCATCGAGACCGACGCGAAGTTCAGCAAGATGATCGTCCGGGTGCCGGAGAACGCCCACGTGATCGACGAGGGCAGCTCGATCTTCGGCAAGCGGAACGTCAGCGGCGGCTCGGCGGGCGACGGCCCGCTGATCCGGGTCACCGGCTCGTCGAAGTTCTCCAAGGTCGTCGTGACCCGCGGCCTCGACGACTGGAACCTCCACTGACGGGCCCCCGCGACTGGAACCGCCGCGCCGGGGAAGCAGGGAGGTCCACCCGCCGGTCGACCTGACATCCGGCCTGCCTACGATGCGGACATACACGAGCCCGCGTACCGGCCCGGCCGGGCGACGGCGGGCTCGTCTGTCCCACGAGGTGACCATTGTCCGACAGCAGGCCCGTCGCGCTCGACGCCATGGGCGGCGACCACGCTCCCCACGAGATCGTGGCCGGCGCGGTCCACGCCGTACGGGAGCGCAAGCTGCCCATCGTGCTCGTCGGCTCACCCCGCATCCTGTACGAGGCCCTGGCCGACCACGACGCCACCAAAGAGGTCCCCATCGTCCGGGCTGAAGAGGCCCTGGCCATGGACGAAGGCGCCCTGGCCAGCCTGCGCCGCCCGCGCTCCAGCATCGCCATCGCCTGCCACCTCGTCCGCCGCGGCGACGCCTCGGCCGTGGTGTCGGCCGGCTCGACCGCGGGCATCGTCGCCACCGGCCGCCTCCGGCTCAAGGCCCAGCAGGGCGTCCTGCGACCGGCCATCGCCGTGGCGCTCCCGACGCTCCCCACCCCCACCCTCCTGGTGGACGCCGGCGCCAACGCCGAGGTCAAACCGGAGATGCTGGTGCAGTTCGCCCACCTCGGCGCGGCCTACGCCGAGCTGGCCTACGACATCCCCGAGCCCCGGATCGGCCTGCTCACCATCGGCAGCGAGGCGGAGAAGGGCAACAAGCTCGTCAAACGCGCCCACGAACTGCTGCAGTCCTCCCCCGGCATCCGCTTCACCGGCAACGTCGAGGGCCACGACCTGCTCACCGGCAAGGTCGACGTCGTCACCACGGACGGCTTCACCGGCAACGTCGCCCTCAAGACCATGGAAGGCGCGGTCCGGTACGCCTTCGGCGAGCTGGCCGAGACCATCGGCGAGAGCAGGATCGCCAAGTTCGGCGCGCTCATGCAACGCGGCCGCCTGCGCGAGCTGCGCCGGCGCCTCGACGCCGAGGCCCACGGCGGCGCCGTCCTGCTCGGGCTGAACGGGACGGTGGTGATCGCCCACGGCTCCTCCAGGGCGCCCGCGATCAGCGCCGCCTGCCAGGTCGCCGCCGACCTCTCCGCGGGCGGCGTCGTCGCCAGGATCGGCGACCGGATCGCCGCCACGCATCGCTCACACAGACTCTGGTGACGCCGTAGTGTGTGAGACCGATCCACAGGAACGGGGGAAATGTGGACGGCCTCACCTCAGCACAGGTCGCGGGGGCGAAGACCAACGAGGTGCCGCGGCGGTCGAGCAGATCGCTCAGCGCGATCATCAGGGCGAACGTGTTCACCCTGTTCAACCTGGTCATCGGCGTGCTCTGGGCGCTGATCCTGATCTTCGGCGAGTGGCAGGACGGCCTGTTCGGCCTGGTGATCGTGGCCAACGCGCTGATCGGCATCGTCCAGGAGCTGCGCGCCAAGCGCACCCTCGACAAGCTCGCCGTGATCAACGAGGCTCCGGTCCGCGTCCGCCGCGACGGCCGTGAGCAACAGGTCGAGCCGCACCGGGTCGTCCTCGGCGACCTGGTGCTGCTCGGCTCCGGCGACCGCCTGCTGGTCGACGGCGAGGTCGTCGGCTCCGACGGCCTGGAGGTCGACGAGTCGCTGCTGACCGGCGAGGCCGACCCGGTGCACAAGAAGCCCGGCGACCAGGTGTTGTCGGGCAGCTTCGCGGTCGCCGGCGCCGGCGCGTACGTCGCCACCCGCGTCGGCACCGACGCCTACGCCGTACGGCTGGCGGAGGAGGCCAGCAAGTTCCACCTCGCCCACTCCGAGCTGCGCGAGGGCGTGGCGAACTTCATCAAGTACATCACCTGGCTGGTCGTGCCGATCGGCGCCCTGCTGATCTACAGCCAGCTGCACAACTCCGCCGACTTCTCCACCGCCATCACCGGCGCGGTCGCCGGCATCGTCACCATGATCCCCGAGGGCCTGGTGCTGATGACCTCGATCGCGTTCGCCGTCGGCGTCATCCGCCTCGGCCGGCGCAAGTGCCTGGTCCAGGAGCTGCCCGCGATCGAGGGCCTGGCCAGGGTCGACGTGCTCTGCCTGGACAAGACCGGCACCCTCACCGCCGGCGGCATGGACCTCGACCAGGTGCTCCCGCTGCGCGACGGCCAGCCGGTCGAGCCCGCGCTGGCCGCCCTGGCCCACCTCGACGCCCGTCCGAACGCCACCGCCCAGGCCATCAGGGCCCGCTACCCCGCCCCCGCCGACGGCTGGTCGGCGACCTCGTCCGTGCCCTTCTCCTCGGCCCGCAAGTGGAGCGGCGCCGACTTCGGCGGGCACGGCGCCTGGCTGCTGGGCGCCCCCGACGTGCTGCTGCACGACGGCGACGGCTACGACAGGGCCGCCGAGCTGGCCGCCACCGGCACCCGCGTGCTCGTCCTGTGCCGCACGCCCGATTTGCGAGCCGCCCAGGACGGCGGGCCCGTCGAGGCCGTCGCGCTGGTCACCCTCAGGCAGCGGATCAGGCCCGACGCGCTCAAGACCCTCGGCTACTTCGCCCAGCAGGGCGTCACGGTCAAGGTGATCTCCGGCGACAACCCGGAGGCGGTCTCCGCCATCGCCATGAGCCTGAAGATCCCCGGCGGCGACCGTTCCATCGACGCCAGGACGCTCCCCCACGACGACCCCGTCAAGCTCGGCGAGCTGCTCGACTCCCACACCGTGTTCGGCCGGGTCAGCCCGCAGCAGAAGCGGCAGTTCGTCGGCGCGCTGCAGGCCCGCGGGCACACCGTGGCCATGACCGGCGACGGCGTCAACGACGTCCTCGCCCTCAAGGACGCCGACCTCGGCATCGCCATGGGCGCGGGCAGCCCGGCCACCAAGGCGGTGGCCCAGGTGGTGCTGCTGGACGACAAGTTCGCCACGCTGCCGCACGTCGTCGGCGAGGGCCGCCGGGTGCTGGCCAACATCGAACGCGTCTCCAACCTCTTCCTCACCAAGACCTTCTACGCGATCGTGTTGTCGCTGGCCGTCGGCGTGGCCGGGGTGATGTTCCCGTTCGCGCCCCGCCACTCCACCCTCACCAACGCGCTGACCATCGGCATCCCGGCGTTCTTCCTGGCGCTCGCGCCCACTGTCGAACGGGCGCGGCCGGGGTTCGTCCGGCGGGTGCTGCGCTTCGCCGTGCCGGCGGGGGTGTTGTGCGCGGTCGCGGTGCTGCTGTCGTTCTGGGCGGCGCACAGCGGCACCTCCACCCTGACCGAGGACCAGACGTCCGCGGTGATCACTCTCTTCCTCACCACGTGGTGGGTGCTCGTGCTGATCACCAGGCCGCTCAACTGGTGGCGGATCACGCTGCTGGCGTCCATGGCGGGGCTCTTCGCGCTCGCACTGTCGCTGCCGCCCGTCCGGCGCTTCTTCGCCCTCGCCCCCGGCGACCTCAGCAACGACCTGACGGCCGTCGGCATCTCCCTGGTGGCCGCTGTTGCGATCAGCATCGCGGTCAAGGTCGCCGGTACCCTTAGAACATGACCGACCCGCAGATAGTGCTCACCGAGCGCGTCCAGCAGGCGCTGGCCAACGCGTTCGGCGCCGAGCACGCCGACGCAGACCCGCTGATCCGGCCCTCCCAGTTCGCCGACTTCCAGGCGAACGTCGCGATGAGCCTGGCCAAGCGCCTGCGACGGTCCCCGCGGGAGGTCGCCGAGGCGATCAAGGCCGAGCTGTCCGACTTCCCCGGCACGGTCGAGGTCAGCGGCCCCGGCTTCCTCAACATCACGCTCGCCGACTCCTGGATCGAGTCCCAGGCCGCGGGCATGCGCGACGACCAGCGCCTCGGCGTCGGCACCAGCACGCCCGCGCAGACCATTGTGATCGACTACTCCGCGCCCAACGCGGCCAAGGAGATGCACGTCGGCCACCTGCGCACCACCATCGTCGGCGACTCCCTGGCCCGCCTGCACGAACACCTCGGCAACAAGGTGATCAGGCAGAACCACCTCGGCGACTGGGGCACCCCGTTCGGCATGCTCATCGAGCACCTGCTCGACATCGGCGAGCCGGCCGCGGTCGCCCAGCTCGAAGCGGGCATGGGCACCGAGTTCTACCAGGCGGCGCGGGCCAAGTTCGACGCCGACGAGGGGTTCAAGCAGCGCGCCCGGGTCCGGGTCACCACCCTCCAGTCGGGCGACCCGGCCACCATGCGCCTGTGGCACGTCTTCATGGACGCCACCGTCCGCTACTTCAACAAGGTCTACTCCCTGCTCGGCGTCACGCTGACCGACGCCGACCTCGCCGGCGAGAGCATGTACAACCCCATGCTGGAGAAGACCTGCGCCGACCTCGAGTCGTCGGGCGTCGCCGTCCACAGCGAGGGCGCGCTCTGCCTGTTCCCGCCCGGCTTCACCGGCTCCGACGACAAGCCCCTGCCGCTCATCATCAGGAAGAGCGACGGCGGCTACGGCTACGCCTCCACCGACATGGCGGCGATCCGCTACCGCGTCCACGACCTGAAGGCCGACCGCATCCTCTACGTGGTGGGCGCCGACCAGGCGCTGCACTTCCGCATGGTGTTCGCCTCCGCGCAGATGGCCGGCTGGCTGCCCGACACCGTCTCGGCCGAACACGTCCAGATCGGCATGATGCTCGGCAAGGACGGCCGCCGCTTCAAGACCAGGTCGGGCGAGTCCATCAAGCTGATGGACCTGCTCCAGGAGGGCGTCGAGCGGGCCTCGGCGGCCATCGCCGAACGCGGCTACGACGAGGCCACCCGCAACGAGATCGCCCTCGCCGTCGGCATGGGCGCGGTGAAGTACGCCGACCTGTCGGTCAGCCACGACAGCGAATACGTCTTCGACTACGACCGCATGCTGGGCTTCACCGGAAACACCGGCCCCTACATGCAGTACGCCACCGCCCGCATCCGATCCATCTTCCGCAAGGCGGACATGGAGCCGGCGGCCGCCACGTCCCCGATCCTGCTGGCCGAGCCCGCCGAGCGCGCCCTGGCCCTGCACCTGCTCGGCTTCGGCACGCTCATCGAAGAGGTCACCGCCCGCTCCGAGCCCCACCGGCTGTGCAACTTCCTCTTCGAGACGTCGAGCCTGTTCAGCACCTTCTACGAGCAGTGCCCGGTGCTGCGGTCCGACGTCGAGCCCGAGACCCGCGCCTCGCGGCTGGCCCTGTGCGCGCTGACGCTGCGCGTGCTCGAAACCGGCCTCGACCTTCTGGGCGTCCCCGTCCCCGACCGTATGTAACAGGCAGTTGGCTCAAAGTCTCCCGTTCCGTCATGGGCGCGCCTCCACCGGGTTGGCGCGCCCTAACGGCTAGGCTTTACGCGGTCATGAACTGAGGCCGAAATGGGGGAGTTCTCTGCCTTGAGCACGGACCTGACTGCGAGCCCCCAAGCAGCGACGGAGTTGCAACGCTACGCCGAGGCGCTGCTGGCGCACCTCGCCGCCAATGGCACCGCTCCTCCCGCCGCTCCGGGCTTTCGCGACATACCCGGCCACTGGCTGCCCCCTGCCGTCGAAGCGCTGGTCGCCATCCTCGCCGGCGACGACCCGCTCGAACCGCTGAGCAGGGCCGCCGGCCGCGACCAGCAGCAGACCGCGCTCTTCCTGTGCCTGGCCCTGGCGGTGTCCGGGCAGGGCAGCCGGATCCACGCCTCCTGGCTCGGCACGGCCTTCGGCGAGCTGTCGCTCGACCGTCCCGTCACCCACGGCCAGCGCTCGCTCTGGCTGGCCGCCGCCCGCGGCGCCTACGGCCCGGCCGGCAAGATCTTCGTGCTGCGCAAGCTCGACGCGCTGGCCGTGCAGGAGCACGCCGACGTCGAGGAGTGGGTGCAGGCGCTGGTGCCCGGCGAGCCCGCGGTCGTCGTCCCGCCGTCGCTGGCCGACTTCCCCGAGATGGCCGAAATCCCCGACCTGGCCCGTCCGGCGGTCGCGGCCGCCCGCCTGGCCAGGCTGCGCGGCCGCTGCGCCGAGATCACTTCGGCCCGGCAGGCCGACCACGACTCCGCCGCCCCGCTCAGCAACAGCTCGGCCAGCCCGGCCGCGTCCTGGGCCGAGGACGAGCCGCTGGCGGTCCTGCGCGCCCAGATCGGGCAGGGCGGCCCGGCCGGCCCGATGGCCTCGCTCATCTCCCACCTGCTCGACGACCTGCGTCCCGGCGCCGACCCGCACCTGGCCGCCATCGCCCTGCACGTCGCCGCGCCTATCCTGCGCGGCCTGGCCGAGGAGCTCGAAGCCGACAGCCGGCTGACGCCGCCGGCCACGCTGACCGTCCCGCTGCTCGGCCACCGCATCCACCTGCGCCCCGAAGGCCCCGACGAGACCTCGATCGCCACGGCGGAGCACGCCATCCTCACCGAGGGCGTCGTGCCGCGCGGCCGGCCGTGGGCCGCGTTCGTGCTGATCGTGGCGGGTGTCGCGTGCCTGGCCGGAGCGGCGTTCAGCGCCTCGCTCCTGCTGGCCGCCGCCGGGGTGGCCATGCTCGGGCTGGGCGGCTGGCAGCTCTGGCAGCGCCACAAGACCATCGTCGCCGACGCTCGTTACGTGGCCGGCCAGGTCAACGAGCTGAAGGAGCTGGCCGAGGGCGCCGTCTGGGCCCTGCACGCCTACGCCAGAGAAGCGGACGCACGCGCGAAACAGGCCGCTGACGATGCAGCCGAGCTCACCCGGCTGATTCGTCGCGGCCCGCGCGCTGCTTAGACCCGATCAGGTCGTCTCGATCTCCACGTGCGCCGGCGCGAGCAGGAACACGCGATCGGCGATGCGCTCGATCCGACCCTCGCAACCGAACGCGAGCCCGGCGGCGAAGTCGACCATCCTCGTCGCCTCGGGCATCGCCATGCCCGTGACGTCCATGATCACCGTCTGCCCGTCACGGAAGTGCTGACCGATCAACGGTGCGTCGTTGTACTTGAGCGGCTGGACCATGACGATTCGCGACGCGTCGACGTTCGCGCGCCACCGCCGGGCGGCCCGCTCCGTCGCCGGAACGTACTCGTCCTCGTAGTGCTCGTCGTCGTCATAGCCGTCGTCGTAGTGATCGACCCCGCTCAGGCCAAGGTAGTTCACCACCTTGCGCACTGCCCCCATCGGCTTGTCCTTTCCTCAGGAACTCACCGTAATCGGCACGTCCCTACACATTGGACGGTAACCGACGATTCCGCATTCGCCACGCGACACGCCCAGCCCTAATTCCATTTTGTACGGCTTGCAACCCGCTTGCATCTGGATATCCGTCCCCCCGTATAGCATCGGCCACATGCGCCTGTTCACTGTAGACGCCTTCACCGACACAGCTTTCAAGGGTAATCCCGCAGGTGTCTGCCTGCTGGACTCTCCGGTTACTGATGGGTGGATGCAGAGCGTAGCCGCCGAGATGAACCTCTCCGAGACCGCCTTCCTGCTCGGCGATTCCCTGCGGTGGTTCACCCCTGTGGTCGAGGTCACTCTCTGCGGTCATGCCACGCTGGCGACCGCTCACGTTCTGTATTCGACCGGCGCCGCGACCGGCCCTGTCGAATTCCGCACAGCCGGCGGAACGCTAACGGTGAATCGCGCCGCCGGAGACCTCATCACGATGGATTTCCCGGCCAAGGAGGTGACGCCCGTCACGGTTCCCGACGGCCTGGAGAAAGCGCTCGGAGCCACCCCGGTCCGGGTCGGGAAAAGCGACCTGGACCTGCTGGTCGAGGTCGATTCAGAGGAGACGGTACGCACCCTGCGCCCCGACATCCCGGCCCTGTCGGCAGTGGAGGCGCGCGGCGTCATCGTCACCGCCCGCGGCACCGGCACGGATTTCGTCTCACGATTCTTCGCTCCCCAAGTGGGCGTCGCCGAGGATCCGGTGACGGGTTCGGCCCACTGCGCCCTGTCGCCGTACTGGTCCGCGCGGCTCGGCCGCACGGCTCTGACCGGTGCGCAGCTCTCCGCCAGAGGCGGCCTGGTCCACACCCGCCTCGACGGCGACCGCGTCCACCTCGCCGGCCATGCCGTGACCATCCTCACCGGCACACTCCTCACGCCCAGGTAAAAACTTCCTTACCCTCCTTGCTTCCCTCCACTCGGCTGTCTAACCTACAAATCGAGTTGGAGGTTAGCTACCACGACAGAAGCAGGAGGTTCGGAACCATGCTGCTGACTACGATCGACCCGTTCTTCCAGGAGTTCGAGCGCCAGTTCAACCGGCTGGCCCGCCAGACCTTCGACAACGGCGGCGCCGCCACGATGCCGATGGACGGCCTGCGCCGCGACGACGACGTCGTCCTGCGCTTCGACCTGCCCGGCATCGACCCGGACTCCATCGAGGTGACCGTCGACCGGGGCGTCCTCACCGTCAGCGCCCGTCGCGAGGAAGAGATCGCCGAGAACGAACGGCTGTTCGTTCGCGAGCGCCCGATGGGCACGTTCACCAGGCGCGTCTACCTCTCGGAGCACCTTGACAGCGACCGCATCGACGCCGGCTACGCCAACGGCGTGCTCACCGTGCGCATCCCGGTCCTCGAACGCGCCAAACCGCGCAAGGTGGAGATCCGGCGCAACGACACGAAGGCCATCCGGGCCTGACCCGGCACCGGGGGCGGGCATCCCGGCCCCGCCCCCGAACCCCGAGGAGGCCACGATGCCCGCGCTGCCCTTCGACGACGAACACGCCCCGCTCTACTCCCTGGGCCAGGTCGCCGAGATGCTCCAGGTCCGCCAGGCCTACCTCCGCCGCCTGGACGAACACGACGTCATCAGCCCGAGCCGCTCGTCCGGCGGCCAACGCCGCTACTCCCGCAGCGACATCCTGATCGTCCAGCACGTGACCGACCTCGCCGACCAGGGCATGACCCTGATCGCCATCCGCCGCATCCTGGAACTCGAACGCGAACTCGCCGACGTCCGCCGGCAACTCAAAGAAGCCCGCGCCCGCCTCGGCGACCCCGCCTAGCATGCGGCGCCCCTGAGCGAGGTGCGCTTCCTCTCCTCTCCTCCACAAGGCCAGCGGACCCCCTGGGCGATCGCGACGACGAACACCAGCCCTCCAGAGCCTGCCCAGACCGCCAGCGCCGAGCTGCCCGCCCTCCACCATCCCCACCGCCTGCCGCATCACCGCAGGTAGTCACGACCCCCGCCCACCGGCTACCGCCCACCGGCTACCGGCTACCGGCTACCGGCTACCGGGTCAAGCATCGCCCCCAGCCCCCCGCCACCGGGTCGCCCCAGGCACAAACGCCACCCCGTCTTGTCGGGCATAGGATGCGCCCTTACCGCACCGCCGCCGGACCCCGACAGGACTCGCCCGCCATGAACCCCCACCACGAACACCTTCGCACCCGGTTCCGAACCGCTCCGCTCCAACCCCCGCCCCCACCCTGGCGCCCCCTGCCGCCAGTAGCAGTCGGAGGCTTGACCGGCGTCGGCTTCGCCGTACACCCCGAATCGGGCGAGGACCTCATCCTCGTGACCTCTCACCAGGGACGCGGCGTCCTCAACTGCGTCACCGGCCAGCGCACAGCACGCGACCCCGACCCAGAACCAGCCTGGCCGGACGACTACACCCTCACCTGCCAAGGCATAGGACCTCTGACAGGCACCCCCATCAAGATCTCCGGCCTCCTGGGCGGCGGACTGCACACGACCACCACGAATGGATGGTCCATCGATGTGGTCACCCCCGACTGGCCCATCGAAAGCGTCCTGCTGTCCAGTGGCGGTGACCCCTACCGCGACGAACCCGGATCAACCTGGTGGCACATCCACCGCGAAGAGGGCTGCGAGCTCCGCACAGCCGGCTTCTCCCCCACGGGCCGCACACTGGCCATCGCCTCCAGCTGCACACTGACCCTCTTCGCCCACCCCTGACATCCAGCCAACTGCCATGGCCTCAGAACGGCCAGTCTGCCGAGCCTCAGCAAGCTCGCGCTGACACCCAGCCCAGGTCCCATGCCAACACCAGCCCGGCTCCTGGAGTGCACAGCTACGCCACCAGTCCGGACAGTTGAGTGGGGACATCCGACAGGCCGGCAACAGCACTGATGGGCGTGGCCGACAGAGACAAAGCCCCAGGCATGAGCAGGACTTCGGCGACAGCACCTCGTTCCGGTCATCGCGCAGTCCCGGTCACCGCCGAAGGCAGGTCTGCCTCTATGGCGCGGCCCCCACGGCTCGCTATTGGCTGTTGCAGCTGCCAGGAGCCGCTCGTAGGGGCGCGCAACACCCTGACAGTGTCTCCTCCCCCGCAGAGTGACGCCGAAGTGTCAGCGTACTCATTGGTGTGCAGACCTGAGTACGGACAAGCGTGCAGACCCTAAGTCTCCAAAACGGGCCGGCTCGGATTGACCAGAGGCGGAACCGACTGGAATCCACCGAAGGCGCCACCTGCCCCTTGCGACAGCGCACCCTCCAGCGCCGCAAGCCGATTTACTGACCCA